>MGXV01000095.1 GCA_001801485.1 Gammaproteobacteria bacterium RIFCSPHIGHO2_12_FULL_37_14 | reverse complement strand
TGTTTCAAAACCTATAATGTTAGATTCATGAAATTTTGTAGCAACTATCTCTGCCCATTTCTCAACTGAAATAACAGGCGGAGGTAATTCATTAGAATCTATTAGTAACCATTGCTGTGTGTTTGCATCATAAGCAAATGCAATGCTGTGATTTTCACTTGCAAAGGTGAGAGCAATATCTTGGTTACCAGCTCGTATGTATTGATCGAGTAAGAAAAGGTAATGAGATAATTCATCTTTTTTATACATACCAGGCCAAGCAGCAATTTTTTTTAAGCCCCCCAGCTTATCGAGTGATAAAGAAGACGTTAAGGCAGAAATTTTTTCCGTATCATTTTGATGCAATAATTCACCAAATTGTTGAGGATAAATTGTAGGATCAAAATATAAAGCAACGCCTTCAAGAAAAGCCCAGGTATCGATGAATGATTCTTCATCGGAGGTGAATAAGATAGGCTGTGGTAGTAAATGTAGTTGCTCACGCTGTTTATTATCGGCAGCTAATGTAGCTAATCTTGTTTTTAACTCGTTTAGTTGCTTGAGAAGAGCATGCCGATGCTCTTCAATAAATTTAAGACGTTGTTCGAACTTCGGTAATTCATGAGAAAGAAATGCCTGCACACCCATCATGACAATACCATGGCACATGCCGTTGTCATTTATTTGATAACCTAATGACTTCATTAAATCAATCATGTGTTGATGGTAATTCGACATACTCGCTCGTTTTTATGTGTCATTTTTGAATAATAATGAATGATAACTGTTCCCACAAGATTTTGTCTAACCAAGTAAATTTTTAGATACCTTTTTGAGCAATCGTCACAGCTGTCATCTAGGGAAATCATCCTATATCGTTGAAAAAAATCACTGGTAGGAGACAGGTGTGGCTTCGCTATTATTGGATCCAACAGAATGTTAATACTGCTTGTGGAGAGGAAATGTTCGAACTTCGGTAATTCATGCAGCACGGTTGCATTTTGATGAAAGTTGGTCAAAAAATGAAAAGTTAGGTTAATATTTCTTTAAGCTTCACACAGTATATTGCCATTAAATAAACACACTATAATGAGGCAAAAAATGATCAACGAGCAAGAGACAAGTGAGATAAGTAAAAAGAGAAAAAATAATCAAGATAGTAAGTTTGATTTTTATTACGATCCTTTGCTTTACGATTCTTTATCGGACCAGGAGTATGGAAAGCCAAAAAAGAAAGCTAAGAAATCTAAGAATAAATCTCAAGACAGAATATCATCTTCCAACTTTAAAGATGCTTGTTTGCTTGAGGCAGTAAAAACACATTCAGAGCATTTTACTGCTATTAAAAATGCAGTAACGGATTATAAGAAAGCCTTTCCAAATCCAAAAGTATTAAAGGAGGTGCTTCGATCAAAGCATGTAAACATGTTAGATGCTCTTGATACAAATAATAAATATGTTTATTCACCACTACGTATTTCACCGACAAACATCGATAGCAATCAAGACAAAAACGAATGGGGAAAAATGATAAAAATGTTTCTATTGCACTGTCCTACTACTTCTCGATCAAACTCGATAGATCATCCTATGAATGGAGTATTCGGGTTAGGGTTGAGCGGATATGCACCAAATAATTATAAAATTTTAATTGCTGATGGGCCAAGTACTTTTCCACCATCTTCATGTGTTAAAAGGAAAGCCGTTATCAATAAGCTACCTCAGCTTGACAACATGGATGTCGGTACTGTTCTTGTGGTAGGCTCAACGATTGGCAGCCTGATCAAGAAACTTAATAAAATCGAACAATTAGAAAATGATCCTAGTTTACAAAATAAGAAAAACATGGAACTCATTTCAAATGATAATGATGAAACTTTATCGAGGGGAATAAAAGAAAATGAGGCTTCACAAGTGTTAATGCAATTATTTACCAGTTCTTCAAATAGTGAGAATGATGAAGTTGAGCAAGACGACATTGACGAATTTTCAATTTACGCAGCAGATTCTACTTTTACCAATGCACCCATACGCATGAATTCAATCAGTCAAGATGCAAATACTTCTTCTACTATGGCTAGTAGCGATTCTGAAACGGAAAAATTAGAGAGTGAATTGAAAGACTGGGTCAATCGAAATCAGGCTTTAGAGAATGAAATGAAACAATGTCGAAATGAAATCACATTGGAATTAAATAATAGAAAATGTAAATTACAAGAAAGAAATGCAGAGTTAAGAAATCAGCTAAAGAAATTAAAGGAATCACACACAAATCTTTTTAAGGAACCAAATATCAAAAATCCAGAATCCATTAAAAACGACACTAATGTGGAGCATGAATTTGAGGCAGAGGAAAAAGAATATTCTGAAACACTCAAAGCACACGAACAGTTGATCGAGGAGTTGGCTCAAAGAAAAAGCGAATATAAATCGTCATTACGATCCAATGGAATATTTTGTCGGGATCAAAATACCCTTCTTCAACAGAAAATAAAAGAGATGAAAGAAAAAAAACTCGGAGTTCGTGCAATAGTAGATGGGACAGTAATGTCCGGAAAAAAAAGTTAAAGCAGCCCTAGTTCAACCGTTCAGTTGAATCAGGATGTCATGGATTGCTTGCATGAAACATTAACATACCGAATGAGGGAAAAATGAAAAATCAAGAAGAAAATCTAGGTAACAAACGAAAAGAGGGTCCAAATCTAAATATTTTTGACGATCTTTCGGTAGAGAGTTTAAATGATAATCATCCTCCAGCAAAACGTGCTAAAACAGAAACCGCATCACAACTACATCAGACTCCGGACATTTTTCTCAAGGCGCTTACCAAAAATCAAAACGATTTTAACATCATTAAAACAGCAGTAAAAAATTACTTGAACGCTCTTCCAATAGAAAAAAAAATCAACATCAAAGCTGACAGAAAAGTAAATTTTTTAGATACATTAGATGCGCAGGGAAAATTAATTTATCCCCCCTTACTCATTACATCGACGGGAACCAATGAGGAAAAAATGGAGCATGGGGACATCATTAGAAAATTGCTCGTCAGTAACTCAACAAAGAAGGGATTATTTTATTTACATGGCACGCATACCAATGCAGCGAGGATAATGGTTGTTGATCAACATGGATATTTTACGCATACAAGGAGGAAGCCGAGTTCTGTTGAAGGAGATAAAGTGGTGAAAAGCTTATCTTCGGATGGGAAGACTTCTGCAGATGTTGGTACGGTTATTATCGCTGGCTCAGCAATCGGGAGCCTCATAAAAAAACTTGGATACATAGAAGAGTTACAAAAGAATGAAGAGTTACAAAAGAATCAAATAAATGATATGCAAATTTTTAATAATTATAATAATAATAACTTTCTTTTGACAGAAGTTAATTCTAACTTGCAACAATTATGGGAGGAAAAAAGGGCAACTGAAAAATTATTGAGATTATCTGATTCAAGTACAGATACTGAATGTGATATTGAAGATGTAGATGACTTGCAGTTCACTGCAATGGCATCACCTGCGAATGTTAAAAGGGATTCAGAAATTGATAAATTAGCAGTAGAATTAAGCAGTATGGAAAATAAGAGTGTAGCTTTAAAAGCGGAATGTCAGCAATCCAAAAGTAAATATCAATTGCTTTTTCAAGAATTAAAAAATAATTTAAAAAAGAAAAGCCAAGCGTTAAATGATAAAATAAATCAAATTAATGATCATCTTAAATCTTTGTCAACACCAGGCCAGGATGAATTATTAGTGGATAACGTTAAATCAATCGAAACGGAATATTTAAATGTCCTTCAAAAAAAGAATCAATTACAAGAAGAGTTAACAAAACTTGGGGAAAGTCATAAAGCTATATTGCTACCGCAAATAGGGTTCTTTGCTTCGCAGAAGAAACGATATGATTTTAATATAAAAGAGCTAGAATTGAGAAAAAAAAGAGACGAGGATTCAATCACTTCTAAGATACTAGGGTATCAATAAAAGGATATTTCAATGTTGGAAAGAGATAAATTTGTAAAACAAACCACGATTTTAACATTAGGGATCATCCTATTTTGGACTTTGTGGTCTTCTTTGGTTGCGCTGACTGATACGATTAATTTTTTTCAAGCCTTAAGGTGGTTGCCAACAGAATGGGCTTTTAGTTCAAATAATTATGCTTTAGTCGCTAAAAGTGTAAATGTTTATGCTACTCCGGGTAGTCTATTGCCTCTCACATTGTTTTTTTTAATTGTTATCTGGACATGGGTAATCGCATGGTTGTTTTGGCGAGCATTATTTGCTTATCAGGTTGATAAAGTGAGTTATCTGCAGAAATGTTATGTTGCTTTTCTTGCCTGTTTTTCTATTGAAGCGCTTTTTATCTTAGCGGATGAAATATTTATTCAATATGATTTTGAGCACGGCCATATGGATAGATTAGGGTTCAAACTCATTACCTTTTTAGTTTTCTGGATGCTGGCTAGAGATAATCAGCATTTAGCAAATCAGAATATGACTCCTTAGAATAATCTTTGATCAGGATTCTATTGCTCCTTCATTAGAATTGGGGTATTAGTAGTATTTTTAACGATAGGGAGTTCTCGGATGTCTACCTGCTCAAATTGTATAAAAAATGGAATAATTGGCGGTATTATTTTGTTTATCTGGAGTGCGATATCCTGGATGGTATTACCATGGCATATGACTACATTAAATAGCTTTAGTGATGAAACAGCTATCACACAAGCCATTGTTTCTAATACTTCTGGGTCGGGAATTTATATTTTACCTCTTAAGCAAATGGAGACTCAACCAGGAGCAACTACCCAACAGATGCCGCAAGTTTTTGCTTCTGTAAATTTACAAGGCATGAGTCCTTCCATGGCTAAGCCAATGTTAATTGGTTTAACGACTCAAATCATTGCTGCTATTTTGGTTGCCTGGATGTTAACTAAAACAGCGGGTCAAACCTACTTTGGCCGTGTTGGTTTTATTCTTATATTTGCGCTTACTGCAGGAATAATAGCCAATGTGCCTTATTGGAATTGGTGGGGATTTAATGTGCACTACACATTAATCAACCTAGCAGATCTATTAATTGGTTGGTTTTTTGCAGGGTTAGTCATGGCAAAACTAGTGAAAGCTTAATTATTTTTTCTTGCTTGTACATCATATTTTTATGGGTATATATCTGTTCGTATTGAGATGTGCTTCGCACATTTAGGACGAACAGATAGCTTGTGGATGTCAAGTTTAGGCACTAGCCTCACATCTTGATCGGCCCAAATTCACGTAATTGTAAAATTAAGTGTTGTATTGCAGCTTCAAGATCTTTACTAATAGTAGTCGCTTTTGGCGCTAATTCATTTTCTGTATTTAGCTGTTGGCGATAAGCCAATAAATCAATAACATTTTCCTTTTGCATATTCCTTCCTTGGATTAAACTACAAACTAAAAAAGATAACTACGCTCAGATAAAATCCATTTTAGATAGAAATTATATAATATTTCTATACTTAGAGTCATGTTAGCGTTGACATTAAAAGTTCTAAGCTAACATTGGTATTTTAATCGGAATAGGTCAATTTCCAGATCTCAATAAAAGCTGCTCACTCTATAAGCAAAATTTACACAAGTTATTGCTAAAGAGGTATCAGCTAAAATCGGTTTAACGATTAAGAAATTGCTCACAATTTAATCGTTGATCATAGGTAAAAGTATGCATTTAAATGATTTTCACTTTGAATTACCGCAAAAACTCATTGCTCGCCATCCATTACCTAATCGGAGCGAAAGTCGTCTGATGTGTTTAAATAGGTTAACAGGGGAAATTAATCATCGGCGTTTTGACCAAATTATTGCTTTATTTAAAAAAGGAGATTTATTAATTTTTAATGACACCAAAGTGATTCCAGCAAGGCTTCATGGATATAAAGTGACGGGAGGTAAAGCGGAAGTATTCGTTGAACGTATTCTGGATGATCAATGCATGTTAGCTCAAATTCGTGTTAGCAAGCCGCCACGAATAGGCGATCGTTTGATTTTTTCTGATGATACGTATCTTGATATCACGAATAAATTTCATCAATTTTATGAGCTTTGTTATCGTCAAACGGATAAAACGATTCTTGAGATAGTTGAAGAAATGGGTCAAATACCACTGCCTCATTATATGCAACGAGCGCCAGAAAAAAGTGATAACGAGCGATATCAAACAATTTACGCAAAACATAAAGGCGCGGTGGCAGCTCCTACGGCAGGATTTCATTTTGATGAAGAGTTATTACAGGCTTTACGTCATAAACAAGTTGAATTTGGTTTTTTAACTCTTCATATTGGCTCAGGTACCTTTACACCTGTTCGAGTTGAAAATATTCAAGAACATAAAATGCATGCGGAAAGATTCGAAGTGTCGCTCGATTTATGTAATCAAGTTGCACGAGCAAAATCCGAAGGTAGACGAGTCATTGCTGTTGGTACGACCAGTCTACGTGCGCTTGAGACAGCAACACAAAATGGAAATATAGAGCCTTACCAGGGAGATACAAGTATTTTTATTTATCCTGGCTACCAATTTCGTTGTGTAGAGGCATTGATTACCAATCTACATCTACCGAGTTCGACTTTATTGATGCTAGTCTGTGCATTTGGTGGATATGAAAATGTGATGCGCGCTTATCGATTAGCTACCGAAAAATCGTATCGTTTTTATAGTTATGGCGATGCCATGATGATTTTTCCTTAATTGGAGAAATGGCATGAGTTAGGAGATTCACGTTTGACGGGATTAAAAAACAGTTTATAATTTAAACCCGAAAGCAAGCTTTCGGGTTTTTCCGAGTCATCTCGTGCACCCTTCGACGAACTCAGGGCCGTGGATGACAACATAGCGACTAAATAAAGGAGATGTATGTTAAATCTACTCACCAATTTTATAATATCGGATGCTTATGCTGAATCTACCTCACCTTTTACTGCTGGTAGCCAGCAGGGAGGAGGCATGTCTTTTATCATTATGATCGTTATTTTTTTCCTTTTTATTTATTTTGCTATTTGGCGACCACAAAATAAGCGCGTAAAAGAGCAACAAAATTTATTGAAATCCTTAGCAAAAGGTGATGAGGTCGTGATGGCAGGAGGATTGTTGGGACGTATCACGAAAATTGCCGATCCCTATGTCACTTTATCGATAGCTAACAATGTCGAAGTAGTGATGCAAAAAACGTCTGTTGCTAGCTTATTGCCTAAAGGCACATTAAAAACGCTAGAATAAAATATCTGGATTTTATCTTTCATGGCTACTCTCATTAATCGTTACCCGATTTGGAAATATATTCTTATATGTTTAATTATTGTTGTAGCATTTCTTTATGCTGCACCTAATTTATATCGTGAATATCCGGCTGTGCAGATGATGGGAACAAATTCAACCACTATTGATGCACAGGTTGCCGAACAAGTTAAAAATGCCTTACACAGTGCTGGTATTGCTTATCAAGATATTCTTTTTCAAGATCATACATTATTATTTCGCTTTTCTTCTACAGATACGCAATTCAAAGCTAAAGAAATTATTCAGCAAATTTTAGGTGATAATTATTTGGTAGCGTTAAATCTTTCCCCAGGTACACCCAAATGGTTGAAATCATTTGGTGCTGTACCGATGAAACTAGGATTAGATTTACGAGGTGGCGTGCATTTTTTACTGCAAGTTGAAGTCAATACGGTCATCCAACAACGTATTGAAGGCGATTTACGTGGAGTCGGGCAAGCACTGCGTGATGAGCACATCCGTTATTCGGCTATCAATCGACAATCTGATAATCAAATTGCCGTGCAATTTCGTAATCAAGAAGCGCTCGATACGGCGTATAGTTTAGTGAATCGTCGTTATACTGAATTTGCTTGGGATAAGCAAAAGACTAACGGCAACTTTATATTACAAGGAATATTATCACCTGCTGCCTTATTTCAAGCGAAACAAGAAATTTTAGAGCAGGCGATGAATACCTTGCGTAATCGAGTGAATGAATTAGGAGTTTCCGAAGCGATTGTTCAACAACAAGGCGAGAGTCGCGTATCGGTTGATTTGCCAGGCATACAAGATACAGCAGAAGCGAAAAATATTTTAGGTAAAACAGCCACGTTAGAATTTCATTTAGTAGATGTTGAACAGAATGCGTTATCAGTTGCACAAGGAAATGCTATTAGCACAGATTCTCGATTGTATTCTTATCAGAATCAACCCATTCTGTTAAAGAACCAAATTATTTTACGTGGTTCCTCGATTGTTAGTGCTACCTCAGGAATGGGAGAAGATGGTCGACCGGATGTTCAGGTTCGTTTAGGGGGTGCCGGTGATAGTTTATTTACCAAAACGACAGCAGAAAATGTTGGTAAACCGATGGCCGTTGTTTTTGTAGAAATAAAACCGATCACTAAAATTGAAAATAATCAAAAAACGGTAGTCTATCAAACGGATAGACGAGTCATTAGTGTGGCAACTGTTCAAAGCGCTTTGGGAAGTAATTTCCAAATAACCGGGTTAAGTGGACAAAATGAGGCACGCACCTTGGCATTGTTATTACGAGCAGGCGCTTTACCAGCACCAGTATCGATTATTGAAGAACGCCAGGTTGGTCCAAGTTTAGGCAAGCAAAATATTCATATGGGCATGCTTTCAATAGAAGTAGGTACGGCTTTGGTAGTGATATTTATGGTGTTTTATTATGGGTTAATGGGTTTGATTGCTGATGTGGCGCTGGTGATGAATTTAGTACTTATCGTGGCGATTTTATCATTATTAGGCGCAACACTCACATTGCCAGGAATTGCAGGAATCGTATTGACCTTGGGTATGGCAGTCGATGCGAATGTTTTAATATTTGAGCGTATTCGTGAAGAATTGCGACGTGGCATGGGTGTACAAGCGAGTATTCATGCGGGATATGAGCGTGCTTTCGTCACTATTTTAGATGCTAACTTAACGACTCTCATTGTCATGTTAATTTTATTTAGTTTAGGATCAGGAGTGGTAAAAGGTTTAGCGATTACAGTCACCGTTGGTTTGATTACCTCGATGTTTACAGCCATCACTGGCACACGAGCAATCGTTAATTTGCTCTATGGCGGTCGTCCCTTACAACGCATATCGATAGGAATTTAGAGTCGTGGAATTTTTTAAGCACAATACTAATATCAATTTTATGGCTCAACGCAAATGGGCCGCCATTTTTTCTGTGATTCTTTTTTTATTTTCGATTGTCTCTTTAGGTTTTTATGGATTAAATTGGGGACTTGATTTTACGGGTGGTACGCAAATTCAACTGAGTTTTCCTGTAGAAGCAAATTTAACTGAAATTCGTTCTCAATTAGAAACGATTGGTTTCCCTGAAGCAGTTGTTATGAGCTACGGTACGTCTAAAGATGTATTAGTCACCTTAGTGTCGAAAGATAAAAATGCAGCCATGATGGATAATCAAGCGCAAATGGAGATAGTAAAACAGGTGATGCAAGCCTTGCCCACTGCAAAAATCGAACAAGTAAATTATATTGGCCCACAAGTAGGCAAGGAAATGACGAGCAAGAGCACGCTGGCAATTCTTTTTGCTTTATTAGGGACGATGGTCTATATTGCTTTTCGTTTTGATATGCGTTTTGCTATTGGTTCAACGGTAGCATTGGTGCATGACCCCATTATTATTTTGGGGATTTTTTCTTTTCTACAGATTGAATTTAATCTTATTGCACTTGCAGCAATTTTAACAGTGATTGGGTATTCTTTAAATGACACCATTGTCATTTTTGATCGAGTTCGTGAAAATTTTCGTAAAATGCGTAAAGCAGATGCGTTAGAAATAATGAATGAGTCAATCAATCAAACGCTTTCGCGTACGATTATGACATCGGTATTAACGTTAACGGTCGTTTTGGCTTTATTCTTTTTGGGCGGCAGTTTATTACATGGTTTTTCATTAGCATTAATTATAGGAATTGTTGTCGGTACGTACTCGTCAATTTATGTTGCTGGTTCATTGACTATCAGTTTAGGGCTTGATCGTCACCACCTGATACCGCCACCCAAAGAAGTGGATGAGCGGCCTTAAAATATGCTTAGCTTAAGATTTTTATCATTTAAAATTCAAGTTTGTTTTTATCTTCTAAGCTCTTAAAAAACTCATTGAAATCTTCGTTTGTTGGACTGGATGGTAGAAAAAATCCTGGACTACTAGGACTCCCAAAGTAAGAATCTTTTTTTAAGCTAGCTTCTTCTGTCATTGTAGAACTATCTGGAGGTAGCACTGTTTCTTGAGTAGGCTCCTCTTGAATAGTAGAGCTTTGCTGAAGATTTGAGAAAAATCCATGAAGTTCTGCATCTTCAAAGTCGATGAAACTGTTATCATTGAGATAATCTATCGCTAATGTCGACTGCGTTTGTAATCCCTCATTTGTAGAAATATCTTGATAAGTGTCTTGAGGTGATACCTCTTCCATTTCTATATCTAGCTGGTCCCCATTTTCATTATTTTCATTTTTGCTGATACCGTGGTTATCAATTTTCTTTCTTTTCCGATTTGTTTTACTGGCACTACAAGCATCATTTTTTGTCTCAATTTTACTTTCTTCGGGAACTAGCATAAAAAAATTAGAACTATCTGAGAAAAAAAAGCGTGAGTGACGTATTTCTATCTGCTCTGGAGTCAAAGTAGATTTATCGATACGATTCCATGTTTTGTTATTATATAGGCATTCAGCGTTCTTTAAAAAATTATTTATTTTTGCATCTTTTGGGAGATATTTCTTTTCATCTGAGTAACATAATTTATTATAAGATGCTCTACCATATTCATCTTTGAATGTTTTCTCGGACAGAACTTTATGCTGGGTACCATTTTTTCCATCAAGCACACAATATTTTTTATATTTTCCATCTGTCTTGGAATTTATCTTGCATTTGGAATAAAGTGCCACCCCATCTGGAACTCGTGCTTTTTGTAATATCTCTTGAAATAAAAGATGACGTGATAAATACTTATGATAGTACCAATGATCATGCTCAGTAATTATCCGCTCGAGATTGTATTTATATACCTTCTTCCCGGCAGCTAATAACCGGCCATTCAGATAGAAACTACTTCTTTGTAAGGTAATACTTGATCTACACTTTTCTATGTCAATTTTCTCTTCTCCTCCATCAAAGTAAAATATTCGTGCAGGAGATAAAAATTCTTCTATTCTTTTTTGTATACTTTCCCGTTTGATTGTTTCTAGAGATGTTTTCATCTCTGAACATCGTTTAAGCTGATTTTTTTGAATAGCCAAGAATGCAGCACGGCTGATAACTTTCTCTTCTGATCCTGTTTCCCCAATAAGATAATGGCGGCGTCCCTTTTTTTTCTGAAAAATAGTCACGTTACCGATAACAGGTGATTCATCAAGAAAATGCCACTTAGGGACTCCTGGATTT
>MGXV01000094.1:12007-12553 GCA_001801485.1 Gammaproteobacteria bacterium RIFCSPHIGHO2_12_FULL_37_14 | reverse complement strand
AAGGCTGCTACCATTCCATCTAACGCGAATTTGCTAGCAGAGTAAGAAGCTCTACCTGCTTTACTTATTGTGCTCCAAATAGAAGTAATATTAATAATTCTGCCCCATTTCTTTTTTTTCATAGTCGATAATACTGCTTGGCATAAATGAAAAGGTGCAACTGTATTAATTTGTTGTATTTTTATAAAATCTTCTGTTGTTACTTTGCTAAATTCATCTATTTTATTTATTCCTGCATTATTTATGAGTATGTCAGGAGCAAAAGAACTCAAAAATTCTGAAAAATGATCAATAGCATCAAGCGAAGAAAAATCAACTGCGTGATATTGAAACCTCTGCTCTTTTACTTGCGTTGATTTTGTTCCTGTTACCAATACATCAATATTATTTGTTTTCAATTTTTCTGCAATTGCTAAACCAATGCCTCGCGTACCACCGGTGACTACAGCCCTTTTTTTATTATAGCTTTTCATAATATGTCGAATTTCCTATTCAAGTTTTATCAGCACGATAAATTTTATCGACTAAACACATAGTTTGGTATGC
>MGXV01000094.1:934-11952 GCA_001801485.1 Gammaproteobacteria bacterium RIFCSPHIGHO2_12_FULL_37_14 | reverse complement strand
TTCTTGTGTTGAATCAACACCAAGTTCCTGATTGGTGCACGACCACCCTGTCGTGGCCAAAGTAAAGAAGCAATGGCAGCTGATAATAAAAGCGTACAGTTAAGCGAAGATGCTAACAGTGACTTATTGATAACCAGTAGCAAGGGGTCTTATGCTCTTGTTTTTCTTATTGAATTCCATACCACAAATAACATCGCCAATAAAAAACTCAATAATTGAAATTGTAACGAAGGATAATAAAGCATAAGGATTGCAATAGGGAATAATACAAATATATTAATCATCGCTGCACTGATTGTGACGTTAAAATGGCTTATCCCATTTTGCACCAAACGTTGATATGCATGTTCTCGATGCGCTTCATACAATCGTTCACCTCTCCATAATCGAAACAAAACTGTCCATGTCGCGTCACATAAAAATAGAGCAGAAATTGTCATCCAAAATGTGAGTGGTAACAGATGTGTATTGGCAGTTGAGAGGGCAAGGACAGCAAACACGTAACCTAAATACCCACTTCCGACGTCCCCCATAAATATTTTTGCTGGCGGCCAATTCCACACCAAAAATCCTGCAATGGAAGCGGCTAGCAACAAACAAAGCAAACTCATGTTTGAGAAACCATATAAACTTAATATAAATGCGACCACTATACTCATACATAAACCTTCTGTTGCAGCCAAACCATCAATGCCATCCATAAAATTATACAAATTGATACACCAAATGATACTGATCATTGCTAAAGGATAGCCTATGCTGAACGGAAAATTGGCTAATCCACCTATCCAATAGACAGCCCATATGGCAACCAATATGTGCACAACACCACGCCATAGTGGGTGAATAATAAAGATATCATCTAACCACCCAATGATGGCGATGATGAAACCCCCATTTAAAGCATAAAAAAGAGATAAAGAAATTAGATTTTGCAAATATAGCCATATTGTCGAGCAAGTAAATAACAAAACAATCGATACCCCTCCTCCTCGTGGAGTTGGCTCATCATGCGAACTGCGGTTATTTGGAATATCGAACATGTTTTTATGAATGACATAAAGCCGAATTAATCCCGTAAATATGACAGAAATAAAAAAAATCATCGGAAGCAGGATCCACATTGATATCATGTTTTACCTGCTCGATAAGTTGTAATAATTTGAGGTAATAAGTCCGCTAGTGCATATTGCGTACAAAATCCCAATTCATGTTGAATAGCATTCGCACTACAATACGATGAGCCGAATAATTTGTGATATGCTTGGCTGTTAAAAGGTAAACGACTTTTAATCAAACGTTCAGCGTGATCTCCTATCATTGCTAATTGCCTAAAAACCCATAATGGGATTGACCAAGTAGGGGTTGAATAGCCTAGCGCTTTTCGCATTAAAGAATAAATTTGATAAGTTGAATAGCTTTTCTGCTCTGCCAAAAAATAAATTTTTCCATTTGCTACCTCACAATTGGCTGCGAGCCATGCCGCTTGACAAACATCGTAAACACTGATGAGTGAATGATGATTTTTTACGGGTGGGACCGGTAAAAAATAACCTTTATCAATTGCACGTAACATCTGATATAAATTACCCTTGAGATGTGGACCATAAACCAGTGCCAATCTCAATACACAAACATGCATATCGTTTGCCAAAGCGTTTTCTAACATCTGCGCTTCTGCTGCTCTTTTCGCTTTGCCATACGGTGTATCAGGTGGCGCATTCCATTTTTCATCGATACAATGATCTGAATCACCAACCGCTTTGATCGTACTAAAAAAAATAAATTTTTTTACTCCAACAAGGACACTCGCCTCTAAGCAATTTTTCGTACCGATTAAATTTGTTTGATGATGTTTTGCTGCACTTTCTTGATTATCTTTCCATGCATGCGCATAACCTGCTAAATGAAAGACAATATCAATCCCTTTCATGGCATCAATTAGTCCATTTGGCTCTGCCAAATCACCTATAAATTGTTGAACAGTTGCAGGAAAATCATCGCGAAGATGATTTCTTACCAGTATGCGAACAGAAACAGATTGCTTTAATAGATGGGAAACCAAAAATCGGCCAATAAATCCTGTTGCACCTGTGACAAGTACTTTTGCCATTCACGACTCATCCATTATGTTATACGCCATTAAATATCATCTTCGCCTAAATAGGAACCTAATTGTATTTCTATGATTTCAAGCGGTTGATTTGATGCAAATTAACCTATTTCTTAGGTTAATTCAAAAAAATTGTTTTGAGGGTCTAGGAATGTAGGATACAATTTATTTATTATCTATTAAAATGCTGCATTTTTTTGAGTATTTTCAAAATCTTAGGAAATTATCATTTTATAGAAATCTTCTTAAAGTTTTTGATAGATTGAATGTGCCCCAAACAATATTTTTTGATCAAAAAACCGTGACCAATTTTGTTTCCGATCTTAGTGATGCTAAAGTCCTTCCGTACAAAGGCGTATCTTTGGAGAATTTCCGAAAGACAACCTGATAAATAAAATTACAAGGATTGTTCATGACTTTTTTAAAAATCTCCTTCTTGATGAGCGTTATTACCTTAGTTAAGGGGATTCTAACGTATGTGATGTGGAAAATCATTGCAGTGAGTGTTGGCCCAAAAGGCATTGCGATTATTGAACAATTTCAAAACTTTATTCAAGTATCACGTGTTGCAATACCGACGGGTATTAATGAAGGCGTTGTAAAATATGTTTCAGAGTATAAAGAAAATTTCGAAAAAAAGGCATGGATATTAAGTAATGCTTTCGCGATCAATATCGCTTTTTTTGTTATCGCACTTATTTTGTTAGTGTTTTTTAGCAGGATAATTTCTCATTCTGTCTTTCAATCAACAGTGCACCCGGGAATGATTATTTTAGTTGGCGTAGGTATCGGGTTATTTATTCTAAATAATCTCGGTCTATCTATACTAAATGCAGAAATGGACGCAAAAAAATACGCGATTTGCATGATAGCTAATACAGTCTGTAATTTTTTAACAACAGCTGGTTTGATTACATATTTTGGTTTGATTGGTGGTTTAATTGGCTTTGCATTAAATCAAACCTTTGTTGGTCTTTTAACGACTTATTTGGTTATTAAGTCTCGTTGGTTTTCTATTCAGTTATTTTTGTCTAAGATAAATTTCGCTGGAATAAAACGATTATTAACCTATTCATGTATTCCATTTTCGGCCGCATTAGTCGAACCAATTGCATTAATGATCATTAATCGATATTTAGTTGATACGCTTTCTTGGACTGATGCGGGATATTGGCAAGCCATTACGCGGCTTTCAAATAGTTATTTGACATTGATGACAATGGTCTTCGGTTTTTATTTTATCCCAAAATTTTCATCCTTAAAAACAAGGCAAGCGTTGCGCACTGAAGTGATTAAGAGTCACTATTACTTATCGCCACTTATTTTGATCGCAGTTGTACTAGTTTTTCTGTTGAAGGAAAAAATCATTGTTTTAATGTACAGTACAAGTTTTTTGCCAGTTTTACCATTATTTAAATTCCAGCTATTGGGTGATTTCGCAAGAGCAAATACATGGATACTTAATAATATTCTGGTTGCTCGCGCCATGGTGAAGGGCTGTCTTGCGATGGAACTGACTTTCACCGCAACTCATGTATTACTTACCGTAATATTTGTTCACTATGAAGGATTGATTGGTTGTGCCATGGCCTTTGCGGTGAGCTACTCGTTATATTGGGTTACCATGATTATTTTTTCGATACTTTATCTGAAAGAAAAACCTGTGCAGGTAAATGCATATGCTTGAGTAACACCAGTTGTACAAGATATTATTTGTCTAAATTTCTATTATAAGTAATCACGGTATCTATACCGATCAAGCAGAATTAAAATTGGTTAGACAAAATTAATCATGCTATAGTCCATAGCTTGATATGTATTCTATGTTTTATTTTAAATATATTTTATTAGATGAATTCTATATTATGGTTATATTTATTCTATCTACAACATTAAGATTTTGCTAGGTTGGCAATAATGATTGTTCCAATTATTTTAGCGGGCGGCACTGGAAGTCGTTTATGGCCATTATCACGTAGTGCTTACCCAAAACAATTATTACCTTTAGTAAGTAATAAAACTTTATTACAAGAAACTATATTACGTACACAATCTATCCCTGACGTTTCTCCACCCATAGTAATTTGCAATCAAGAACATCGTTTTTTTGTTGCAGAGCAATTGCAAAGCATAAATATTAAAAATGCAAAGATTATTCTTGAACCGATAGGAAAAAATACGGCTCCTGCTACAGCAATTGCTGCTTTATATTTGAAAGAACAAGATCCCATTTTATTGATTTTGCCAGCTGACCATCTAATTGAGGATAGTCAACATTATGCAAAATTAGTGGAAAGCGCAATAGCTTATGCTCAAGACGGTTGGCTTATTACCTTTGGGGTTATACCAACCATACCTGAAACAGGATATGGTTATATAAAGGCCTCCCAAAGTTTGAAAAATGACCGTGCATACATTGTCGAGAAATTCATTGAGAAACCTGATATTGAAATGGCAAAATTATATCTTAATTCTGGCCAATATTATTGGAATAGCGGTATGTTTATGTTTAAAGCTTCTCAATATTTATCCGAATTAAAACGATATGCCCCTACTATTTTAAAGACATGTCAACGAACCATGTCATCAATCACCAAAGATTTAGACTTTATTAGGTTAGATAAGACCCTTTTCGCAGCCACTCCTAGTAATTCTATTGATTACGCAGTCATGGAAAAAACTAATAAAGCAATATTGATACCGCTTGATACGTTTTGGAGTGACATTGGCTCATGGAAAGCTTTATGTGATGTTCAAAAAATAGATCAAAATGGGAACACTTTACAAGGAGATATAATAATTGAGGATGTAAAAAATTCCTATTTACGTGCGGAAAGTCGTATGGTAGCTGCGGTAGGTGTCAGTGATCATATTATAGTAGAAACATCTGATGCAGTGTTAGTTGTGAGTAAAGACAAAAGTCAGTCAATAAAAAATATTGTATCTCGCCTTAAACAAAACAAGCGGTCAGAGATTGATTTACATAGAAAGGTTTGTCGGCCTTGGGGATTTTATGAGATCTTATATCAAGGAAAGTGTTTTCAAGTAAAACGCATAGTGATAAAACCAAATTGCTGTTTGTCACTGCAAATGCATTATCATCGTTCTGAACATTGGATTGTTGTTAATGGTATAGCTCAAGTAACACGAGGGGAAGATGTTTTTATGGTTTTCGAAAATGAGTCCACCTATATTCCTATGACAATTAAACATCGCCTTGCTAATTTGACAGAAAATAATATTGAAATTATCGAGGTACAATTAGGAAGTTATTTGGGAGAAGATGATATTGTGCGTTTTGAAGATTCTTATGGAAGAACACTAAATGAACAATAGATTCATTCGCCACTGCATTTTATTGATGCTGGTATAAAGAAATTGTAATAATTGAGGTTACGTAAAAAAATAAAATTAAAAATAGTTCCCATGACCTCAAGTTATTCCATTTTTAGACCTAATGAGAATTTTTTTATTCGACATCCCAATAAATCCATACTCAAAATGTAGGTCATTGCACCCAACAAAATAAGCATTGACAAATGCAATATACGCCATATAGTCCCCGCATTTAACCAAGCACTTAACGTTGGCGTCATGTGAAGCAAAACAAGCAACATTGTAAGCGTAGCTATCATTAACTTTATAGTATACAGCCAAAATCCGGCCTCTGGTTGATAATATTTTTTTGTGATCAGGCACGAGAATAATATTCCAGCATTAACAATACCCGCGAGAGATGTGGCTAGCGCCAAACCAGCATGCATCAATTGCTTAAAAAAAATAAAATTAAAAACAATATTACATAGTAAGCCTATAGCAGCTATTTTTGCTGGAAGTTTTGCATCCTGTCTTGCATACGAAGCAACTGCGCAGGCTTTTATTAACATAAATCCACAAATGCCAATTGCAAATGCTTTTGTACTTGATGTTGCCATAATGACATCATTACTACTAAAAATTCCGTGTTTAAATAATGTCGCAATAATTGGGCCAGATAATACAAATAACCCAGCACTTGCAGGCATGCCAAAAAAAAGCGTGTTACGAATTGACCCATCTAACACCTGGTTATATGAGTCCATATCTTTCTTTGCATAGTATCGCCCCAAATTGGGAAGTGCTACCGCAGCAATTGCAATAGAAAAAATACCAACAGGAATCTCCATTAATCTCGTGGAATAATACAACCAGGTAATACTCCCCTTAGGTAAGTACGACGAAAATATGAAATCAATTAACACACCCAGTTGCATAATAGAAACGCCGGCTAGAGTAGGTATAACCATTTTAAATACTTTTCTTATTAGCACCACATTAATACGCGGGCTCGGTTTTACTAATAAATTTTTTCTTTTCAAAAATGGAATCTGTATTAAACCCTGAAAAATACCACTGGCCAAAATACCAAAGGCCAGTGCGTAAATTGGGATCTTAAAATAATCTGTAAAATAACTTGTCGACAATATGGCAACCACATTGAATATGATTGGTGTGGATGATGGGATGCCATAACTGCCAAATGTGTTTAAAATTGCGCCAAACAGCTCTGACAGTGAGGTAAATAATATACCGACTGCCATAATACGAAATAGTGAAACTGCAAGAATAAAGCTTTTTTCAACCTTGCATAATCCTGGTGCAAACATTTTTATAATGACTGGCGCCATCCCAATCGAAATAATCACAACAACAACTAATACAATAAGCAATATAAGACTAATGTCGGAAATAAATGTTTTGACATCAGCATCAGTAGATTGAATTTGTTTTTCCGACAACAGTGGTATAAATACTTGTCTGATACCAGCTTCCGAGATGATATAACTAAAAAATGATGGGAGATGAAATGCGATAACAAATGCATCGAATGCTAAACTGGAGCCAAATACACAGGCCCAAATCATGTCTCTTGTATAGCCAAAACTCAAAGAAATAATTCTGTTAATAGAAACTAATACCGTCGAACCAAGTAAATTCTCTCTTTTCATGAATGGCTTTTCAACAACAACATCAGCACCCATTGACAACCCCTTTATTGCAATTTCGCTATGTCGCTTAAAAAGGAAAAGGTTTGATCTGCACAATGATTCCAGCGATACTGTTGTGCATGCAGGTACGCTTTTTTTCGGCATGAATCTCTTAGTTTCGTATCATTAATTAATTGATGAACTGCATTTTTAATATCTTCTGGATTTTCCGGATCAAAATAAATACCAGCATCCTTTAATATTTCATGTGTTACAGATATATTGGAGCAAGCGATGGCTAATCCCGACGCCATTGCTTCTAATAAAATACTAGAAATGCTCTCGCAACTAGATGCAAATATAAAAATGTCAATTTCTTTATACCACTTTGGTAAATCTGTATAAGGCAAATGACCATGATACCGAATAAATTCGCCTGTTGGATCAACTCGATTCATCGAATGTTTTAGCTTTTTTAATGCCTTCTTGCTACCAACATACCCCGTTAAATCTAATTGTACTGGAATATTCATTTTGCGCAGCAAGCCAGCCGCCTCAACAACATGCCACTGATGTTTATAAAAATCGACTCTTGATACATATATCAATCGAATTTCTTTTTTATGGGCAAGTAACTGATTTTCATCCATAGGCTTATTAAAAAAAATTGGATTTATTCCATGCGGAATGACACGAGAAAATCGGCAATTTGTATGCCTAATATTTTGAAATACAAGTGATTCTAAGTAGTGTGACGGAAATATCACTGCCGTTGCTTTTTTAAATGTTAACCCTTGTGTGAGACGCAATAAATTCAACTTTATATAATAGGCAGGCGATGTTAACAAAAATCGTCTTTTTTCTTTTGGTTCAAATGGCAATGCATTTTGAAAAAAATTAACAAAGGGAGAATGCCGACCAAGGTAAGTTCCACCAGGCACATAGGAAATATCGTATTGTTTGACTTCTTTAGAAAAATAACGGAAATTCCACCATAATTTATGCCATAGCTTTTTATTAAGCGCTTTTATACTTATTTTTTTAAGCCATGGGCGATCTGGCAATAATGCCAATGTTTTCTCGTTTGACCAAATAGCAACTTCAGTAAAACCATATCTGTAGGGATCAGCAGCAGACAACAACTCCACCAAATGTGTCACACCGCCACCAATTTGAATATTAAACGCATTAATTGCTAACTTCATAAGCTTGAGTCCTATTAGATTTTCTCTTCAATAACTGTATATACCTTAAATAATCCCAGTGACCTTTTACCATGGCAATGAAATCATGCATTTCATACTCTAGTGCAACATTGATCCTTGGTAGTGCGCATAAATCGCTTTTACATGTAACTGTGCCGTGTATACCAGACACAGCGCTACAATATCCTGCCTCTTTAACTTTTTTCTGCAGCAAGGAATGATACCTACCCCAAGTGTATGCAAAATGTTTACAAGGGTTTTTTAGTATTGTTTCAATCATATTTTTCGAGTGAATTAATTCATCTTGAATGATATTTTCTGCGCGAGCAGTTAAATCAATATGATCTACACCATGCGATCCAATTTCCCAGCCATTTTTGGCTAAAGTTTTTACCTCATGCCAGGTTAGAAATGCCTCATTCGGATAATGGCCTAAATTTGCATCAGAATTTTTATGTATGCTGTCTTCGCTAATCCATCCTGTGTTAAGGTAAACGGTTGCTGAGGCACGATAATCTTGTAGAATTGGCGCAACAATATCGTGTATACAGGCGTACCCATCATCAAAGGAAATTGCGACTGCTGTTTTGTTGTACTCATTATGCGGATTTAATAAGTTATTTAGGGTAACAATATGGCAGTGTTGAGAAAGCCATGCCATTTGCTGCCTAAATGTGGGTTCAGATATTGCCCAGGGACTATAACCAATGGCATGATAAATCAGGATGATTTTTCGAGACAAATCAGTTTTTATAAATGGTGAATAGTATTGCGCAATTCGTCGCTTCCATGCCAATGATCTCATTATGTTAATCCTTTACTAAGCGCTCTCTTCTTTCTAAGTAAATCATACCAAAAACAACACCTATAAAAGCCCAAAAGCAAATCACTTCTGGGGCAAGCGAATCCCACCAAGCCTCTACAAGAGATTCAGCTAACAAACCGGAAATCACGCCTAAAACAAGACCCATTGCTACTTTTTTTCTAATAGGTTTCAAAGATCGATAGTATTTCAAAGCATACCAATAAAAGCTGATGATTATTAATAAATATAAAGAAAATCCAATAATGCCCGTTTCTTCTACCACAGCTAATTGGGAATTTCCCTTTTCTCTGCCATAACGTTCCGGATGCAAAAGACTAAAATCATGGTCACCTATTGTCACGTAAAAACCCCCTCCTGACAATCCGCCTTGCACTGCTTGCTGATAGGATTTTTCCCAAAGCTTACTTCGGGAGAAAAGCATTGTCTGGGTGTCAATACTCCTTTCAATCGTTCCTTTTAGTACATGTGCCAAGATATTTTTTTCAAATGTCACCATCACCATAGGAATGAATATAATACTTATAAGCATGGCAAATAACGCTGAAAAAATGACCACCATTTTTTTATAACCAGATAAGCTGATTAGAAAAAAATAAATGATACAAAGAAATGCTGCAGTTGCACTTCTTGAATAAGACATAAGCAGTCCGCGCATATCAATCAGAAACAACAATCCCCAAAGCAATGAATACCATTTATTTCCCCATGTTTTATATAAATACCAAAGAATAATTGGACATGCTATGACTTGCAAAAACCCAAAATTATTTGCATTGCCAGACAATCCACCAGATATTTCAATACCAGCAGCCATGTATGCATTGGAATTCAATCCTGCCAAATTGGATATGATTGCAATTAACATAATTAAAAATGAGAAATCAGTGGCTTTTTCATATCCGAAGCGAACAACCCAAAGGCTACCTGCTGATAGCATTGTTATAATTATTAAAATAAACGGTATGCTCTTAATAACACTCATTACAGGGACTTCAGACCAAAAATTCGTTGATAGGCACCATATGAGATATAATGCTAACAATACAAGCCAGCTTCTATTAATATAAATTAATAATTTTTTGTTTAAAAAAAGATATCCGAATAATACAAAAAATATGAGCCACTTCAGCAATTTTGGTTGTAGTGGATTAATAAATGTTGTGCCTGCGCCAAGAAAAAACACAAATAAGAGTGGTAACAAAATTTCAAAAAATGAGCGTCTACGAATGCGCATAATCAATGCCTAATGCCTGGAATAATGTATTAAATCGATGTTGCCACGTATGCTCACTGATTGCCCTTTTCTGCCCTTTTAATGCGATTGCTCTACGCTCATCTTCATGAGCTAAATAATACTGTATTTTTTCTATCAATTCCTGCACTGTTTGCCACATAACCACTTCCTCGCCATCAATAAAAGCCGCATCATACCCTGGCGATTTTTCTACCAAGTAAAATCCACCAGCCATCGGTACTTCAAAATCGCGTAACTTCATTTGACATCTGCCTACTTTATTTGGATCGTTTTCTGCATACCGTGTTAAACCAATATTAATTTTGGATTGCTGAAATAATAAAGGTAATTCATGTGTTTCTAGTTGCCCCTTTATATATTCGGGAGGAATGACCCTATCATTATCATGGGTGTTTGTAAAAATGCGTGAAGATAAGCTTTCCAATGCTTTCTTAATTCCCTCAGTTCTGACACGCGGCCAACCGTAACGTACAATATCCAACGCTGTTTTTTCAAATGACCTTATGCATGTATTCGTTTTGTCTGTATCCCAGTATTTTCCGTAAACCGTGAACGGTATCTGAAATTTGGCGAGCTCACACAGTAAACGACGACGATAAGGAAGCGCAGTGCCTAAAAAAGTGACTTCATGTTGTTTATTAAATGTTTCAAA
>MGXV01000094.1:0-907 GCA_001801485.1 Gammaproteobacteria bacterium RIFCSPHIGHO2_12_FULL_37_14 | reverse complement strand
CATCGGAAAATACAATACCTTTTGCGCATATCTACTCAAATTGTCCATATAATCCGGTTGTGCACATAGCATGTAATTAAAATATTCAGCGGTTCGAATTTGCCGGTACCATTGCGTAGGCATGTCAACGTTATAATTAATCATGGGTACGCCGAGCGCTGAAAGTTGTTTGGCATATTTTGACATTAAAAAATCGTCATAAACATAACAAAAAATCAAATCAAGCTGTTTTTCGGAACAAAGCTGTTTGGCCCTCTCAACCAACATCCTATTCTTTTTTATTTGCTCATCGCGACGATGATATCCATAAAATTCTCCGACATAATTATCGAGATAAAAACGAGATACACGGTTTCCCATCAATTCAAGTGCGCGCACAATGTGAGACTCAACCCAGCTATTTTTTTCAATCACCATTAGAATATTAAGAGTCATCCTGTTTTCATCCTAATATGAATACCATCTGATTAAACTTCTTGATATATAGCAGATAATTTTTTAGCATGCTGTTCCCATGTGAAATTCTCGTGAACATGTTTTTTTCCATTTAAAGCGATTAGTTTCATTTTTTCAGGATTATTAAATATCATCTGCAACACGCTTTTCAGTGAAAAGACGCTGTCCCTTTCAACTAACAGCCCCGTTTCTTCATGTTTAATAAACATTGATGGGCCTTGACCTCGAGTGCCGATTGTAAGCAAACCAAACGCCATTGCCTCAAGATGCGCAACTCCAAAAGCTTCTGGAAAAGAAGGTAAACAAAAAATGTCAGATTTTAATAGATAACGATATACTTCTTCGTGCGTGCAAAATCCAACAAATTTAACCTTATCTTTCAAACCAAGCGAAAATGCCAATTGTTCATACTTTGTTTTGAATGTACCATCGCCAATAATGATATAATTCC
>MGXV01000093.1 GCA_001801485.1 Gammaproteobacteria bacterium RIFCSPHIGHO2_12_FULL_37_14 | reverse complement strand
TTTCAGAATATTTCGCGAATAGCTTGATAAAGCTTATTAATTTGCTTAGTTTTTTCTGGAGCGATAAATATTGTATCATCACCCGCAATTGTTCCAAGCATACCCGAAACATTTTTTTGATCGAGTAAGCGTGCAACCAATTGTGCCGAACCAGGTGAAGTTTGAATGATAATGAGCGTTTCATTATGAGTAATATTTAACACGAGTTGTTTTAATTGATCTTGAGGAGTAATGGCAATGAGCTCAGTAGGTAAACGGTAGACAATTTGATTTCCCTCACTCATCTTAATGGCACCTAATTTATGCAATATCCGCGAGATCTTGACTTGATTAACTTGAAATCCTTGTTTTTGTAGGATTTTTTTGATTTCATCTTGGGTTCTTACCATCTTTTTTTGTAATAAATCTTGAATGGCAACAACCAGATTAATTTTGCTATGATTTTTTTTTGCCATGATTTTTATCCTTCCATCTATTTTCTTATTCTACAAGTATTGTCTTTTTCTCGCAAATGTATAATCATACAGAATAACGAATATTTATTCGAAGTTTGATATTCCATTTGCCATCAATATTAAGAAGCACATGAAGTTTTCTAATAAACAACCATTTATTTTCGGCTTTCATCCGGTCGAATCATTACTCAAACATAGAGCAGAAAGTATTACGCATTTATATGTACAAAAAGATCGACGCGATCAAAGAATAGAATCTATTATTCAATTAGCTAAAATGAACCATATTCCCCTTGAATATCTTTCTCGACAAGAAATTGATAACCTGCTGGAAGAAGTGAATCATCAAGGCATCATTGCTTCTTGTAAACAGGCTCAAACTTATACAGAACGCGATTTAAAACATTTATTAGAAAATTTAACTGTTCCACCATTGGTGTTGGTATTAGATGGCGTGCAAGATCCACATAATCTAGGTGCATGTTTCCGTTCGGCAGATGCTGCTGGCGTACACGCGATTATTGCGCCTAAAGATAAATCGGTAGGATTAACTTCCGTAGTCAGTAAAGTAGCAAGTGGTGCGACTGAAACGATACCTTTTGTGCAAGTAACGAATTTAGTGCGAGCGATCGAAATATTAAAAGAGCTTGGAATATGGATTTATGGTGCAGATGCAGAAGCGCCAAAAACGCTTTTTCAAACGGATTTATCTGGCCCAGTTGCCATTGTACTGGGTGCAGAAGGAACAGGCTTGCGTCGATTGACACGCGAACATTGTGATGTGCTCATCAAAATTCCCATGCAAGGTAGCGTTTCTAGTCTCAATGTTTCTGTTGCAAGCGGAATTTTTTTATTTGAAGTAATTAGGCAGCGCAATTAAGCGATATATTGATTGGTGATTATACATTAAATCTAAAATGTATAATATCACCATCTTGGACGATATAATCTTTCCCTTCTAAGCGCCACTTTCCTGCTTCTTTTGCACCGGCTTCGCCCTTATATCGAATAAAGTCTTCATATGAAATTACTTCAGCTCGAATAAACCCTTTTTCAAAATCAGTATGAATCACCCCAGCGGCTTGAGGAGCAGTAGCATGGACTGGAATCGTCCAAGCGCGTACTTCTTTTTCTCCAGCAGTAAAATAAGTTTCCAGATTTAATAATTTATATCCAGTATGGATTAGGCGATCAAGACCAGGTTCTTGTAAATTTAATTCATCAAGGAAGATTTGTTTTTCATTATCATCTAACTCAGCGATTTCAGCTTCGATTGCAGCGCAGATAACAATTACTTCAGCTTTTTCAGCCGCAGCAATTTTTCTCACTTCATCAAGCAAAGGATTTTGAGTAAAACCTTTTTCTGATACATTTGCTGCATATAAAGTGGGTTTCAAGGTTAAAAGATGTAGAGAGTCTACTAAAATTTTTTCTTCTTTAGTCAATTCAAGTGTGCGCGCAGGTTTACCTTGATTGAGTTGATTTTTTACGCGTTCAAGCAATGCAGACTCTATGATCGCTGCTTTATCGCCAGACCTTCCTGTTTTATTCGAACGTAGTAAAGCACGATCAACTGTTTCTAAATCAGCAAGGGCTAGTTCGGTGTTGATCGTATCGATATCTTGCATAGGAGAAATTTTGCCAGACACATGAGTCACATTATCGTCTTCAAAACATCGGACCACATGAATAATAGCATTCGTTTCACGAA
This sequence comes from Gammaproteobacteria bacterium RIFCSPHIGHO2_12_FULL_37_14, assembly GCA_001801485.1. The sequence continues at coordinate 9,790 of MGXV01000093.1, read as the reverse complement.
TATGAGCTAAAAATTTATTACCCAGCCCTTCACCTTGAGCGGCGCCTTTTACCAATCCGGCAATATCGACAAACTCAACAGTAGTTGGCAAAATTCTTTGAGGTTTGACAATAGCAGCAATTTTATCGAGACGTGGATCAGGTACGGCAACGACACCAACATTTGGCTCAATTGTGCAAAAAGGATAATTAGCAGCCGATACTTGTGCTTTAGTCAGACAATTAAATAACGTTGATTTACCAACATTCGGTAAGCCAACAATGCCACATTGTAAAGCCATTTTGTACTCCTGCCGAATTTAAGTTAAATGTCTTTTGTTACGGTATGTAATGTTTGCATGGCTTTAGAAATTTCACCGCTGAATAATAAAGGTAAAATGTCTTCTGCTTGTAATAAAACCTGACGAATACTTTGTTGATCTGATTTAGATGGTTTATTTAAAACATACTCTTCAACATCTTTACTATTTCCAGGATGACCAATACCAATTCTTAAGCGATAAAATTGTTTCGTGTTTAAATGGGATATAATGTCTTTTAAACCATTATGACCACCATCGCCACCATCAAATTTTAATTTGATGCTACCTACAGGCAAATCAATATCATCATGCACAATCAAAATCGATTCCGGTATGATTTTGTGATAATGCGCACAGGCTTGCACAGCTTGGCCACTGCGATTCATGAAAGTGGATGGAATGAGCAAATGACAAATATGGTTTGAGAAATGCGCGAGACCATGCAAACCATGACATTTGGTTTCCAGACGCAAAGTAGTACCAGAACCCTTTGCAATATTTTCAACAAACCATGCACCTGCATTATGGCGGGTTTCTGCGTATTCTTTCCCCGGATTAGCTAATCCTACAATGAGTTGTATGGGAGATGTCATGCAAATGTTCACTCCCTACACTTATTTCTCGTCTTTCTTCTCTTCTTCCTCACCCTCAGCTTTTTGCTCAATTGCAGGAACTTCAGCTGAAATTGGCGCTTCCGTTAGCTCAGGTTCTTTTTCAATACGTGGCATGTGAATGGATACAACAGGCTTATTATTATCGTGTAAAAGATCCACTAACTCTACGCCTTTAGGCAAAGGAATATCAGATAAATGCAAAATTTGATTTAATTGCATGTTAGAAATATCAAGTTCAAGGTATTCAGGTAAGTCATCTGGGAAACAAGATACTTCAGCATCACTCATAATATGAGAGATAAGACCACCAGCATCTTTCATACCAGGTGCTTTTTCTCCACCCAAAAAGTGCAAAGGAACGTGCATATGCAATTTTTCATCGGCTCTTACACGTAGAAAATCAATATGTAATAAGCGGGGTTTATAAGAGTGTCGTTGAATATCTTTTAAAATAACGCGTTCAGACTCGGAATCAATTTTCAGTGTGATAATGTGTGAATAAAAGGCCTCATTTTCAAGCACTTTAGCTACTTTATTATGTTCAAATGTTAGAGAAACAGGAGTCTTACCACCACCATAAACAATACCAGGAAGTTTTTCATTCCGGCGTAGGCGGCGGCTCGCACCTTTCCCTATGTGTTGACTCTGGCGAACAGTAGCTTCAACTTCAAACTTATTGGTTAATGCCATTGTTTTTACCCCACTTTAGGTTAAGTTTAATAAGACAACTCCTCCACCCGCGACCAGGAGGAGGATGGCATATTTTACACAGATTTTGCTGAGATGGAAGCGATATTCTGTGTGGCTAGTCCAAAAACATCCGACTCAAGGAACCTGCTCCACTAATTCGTCGCATCGCTTCTGCTACCATATGACTTAAGCTCAGACCGCGAATACGGGAACATTGTTTGGCTTCTTCGCTGAGCGGGATAGTATCAGTGACAACAATTTCATCTAAAAGAGAATTATTAATGTTTTCAATAGCCTTACCAGACAAGACAGGATGCGTAATATAAGCCGCTACTTTAGAAGCGCCATGTTCTTTTAAGGCTTCTACTGCACGGCAAAGCGTGCTTGCCGTATCAACAATGTCATCAACAATAATACAATCTCGATCTTTGACATCACCAATGATATGCATGACTTGGGCTTCGTTTTGTCGAGGACGTCTTTTATCAATGATGGCCAGATCAGCTCCGGCAACTCGCTTAGCAATAGCGCGTGCACGAATCACGCCGCCTACGTCAGGAGAGACAATCATAATATTTTGGTAAGATTTTTGATGAATATCATCTAGCATGATGGGAGTGCTATAAAGGTTATCGACAGGCATATAAAAAAATCCTTGGATTTGATCTGCATGTAGATCAACCGTTACTAATCGGCTAATGCCGACGGCTGCCATGACATCTGCTACAATTTTTGCCGTAATAGGCACACGCGCTGAACGAACGCGTCGATCTTGACGAGCATAACCAAAATACGGGACAACGGCGGTAATTTTTGCAGCTGAAGCGCGACGTAGTGCATCAGCAAGGAGAATTAGCTCCATTAAACTATCATTGGAAGGAGCACAAATGGATTGAATAATAAATACATCTCTACCACGTACGTTTTCCTGAATTTCAACCATGGTTTCGCCATCACTAAAACTACCGACTAGTGCTTTCCCAATCGGTAGATTTAAGTTTTCGGCGACTCGTTGAGCTAATAATTGATTGGCATTGCCTCTGAAAATCATTATTTCTGGCACAAGAGCATCCTTAAGTTAGTATTTTTTATATACAAATGCGAGTATACCAAGCTTGCTGAAAAAAACAGCAACTGGATGCAAAAAAATTATCTGAATCGTGAGTCATTATTTTTATTCTGGGGTGCTAGGATTCGAACCTAGGAATGCCGGGATCAAAACCCGGTGCCTTACCGCTTGGCTACACCCCAATCAAGAAGGGCTATTTTGCTGAGAGATGTATTGAGTGTCAATGGGAATGATAAATTTCAAACATTCCATCGATAAATAATCAATTTTGCTTTGAGCAGAGGCGAAGCAATAACCATTTTGTTTGGCAAATCAATCACACCCACCTTACTATAACTTAAAAATTGAATTTGCCACCCTTGTTGGGTTAATGTCATCAAGCGATGATGAATGTCTAGCTGTTTAGTATAAGAAATACCCGAGACAGGTAATCCGCGTATCCAATACCTAAGCGATGAAATAGGTAGATGAAAGCCCCATTGCTCTGCTAATAATTGCTCAGGATTATTGGCTGTATAATGCTTGCCATCCGAAGTTTCTAAGCTGACGCCTGTCAGTTGTCTAGTTAATTTAAATCCACCAGTACCTAGTGGGCCTAATAAAGATATCGTATATTGTTTATTATTTTGAACCCAATTTACACTGGCACTGCCAGAATCTTGTGCTGTTTGCACAGCGACTTTGCCATTTAATTGCCAATTTTGTATACGAGATAGAATAATTTGTCTATCGTGCCAAGATAGTTCAGGAGATAACGGAGGCGCAGAAGTAGGTGGCATGGTAGTACAAGCAGATAGGCAGATGATGATGAGAAGGGTACTATACCAAATTTGTCTTTGGACTCTGGTATCCATAATTTAGATTTCCTTTGTTTCCCTGGAACTTTAAGCATAAAATAATGCCAATTTTGAGTAAACATCATCTCTCATGAAGAATTAAAATGCAAAATAAAGAGTGATCAGTATTGATATGACGATTTTTGTTATTGGCATCAATTATAAAACTGCGCCTGTGAACGTACGTGAGCGAGTTTATTTTGCATTAGATAAGCAGGGACTTTACTTGCGTGATGTATTATCTTGCTCAGGCATACATGAAGCAATATTACTTTCAACATGTAATCGCTCAGAACTCTATTGTGATGCTGATGATCTGGATATAGCGAGAGAATGGTTTTGTACGCAAACAACATTGGCGCGTTCCATACTAGAACCGTTGATATACTCCTATCAAAATGAAGATGCAATAGCTCATATTATGCAGGTAGCGTGTGGTTTGGATTCTATGATTTTAGGCGAATCACAAATTTTTGGTCAAATCAAAGAAGCTTTTTCAGAGAGTTGTACTGCAGGTGCGGTTGGTACTTTGTTTCATCGTTTATTTCAGCAAGTCTTTTCGGTCGCAAAAGAAATTCGTACCACTACTAGCATAGGAGCTTGCCCAGTTTCTGTCGCTTCTGCCGCAATTCATTTTGCTAAACATAAAATATCTGAATTTTCTCAAGCGAATATTGTATTAATTGGTGCAGGCAGCATGTCCGAATTGTTGCTTCGCTATCTCAAAGGTCAATCGGTTGGTTCCGTAACACTCGTGAATCGTACAGAGAAAACATTATCTTTACTAGAAGAAATAAATGGTAAAGTAGCTAAATTAGAACAACTGGAATCAACGCTTGCTAATGCTGATCTTGTATTTTCTGCTACTGGTAGCGCGACACCTATTGTTACACAAGCAATGATCTCAGCGGTAATGAATGCTCGCATGAATCATTCTTTAGTTCTCATTGATATTGCCGTCCCGCGTGATATTGAATCTTCTGTGGGGGATCTTGAGAATGTGCAACTGTATTGTGTGGATGATTTGAAAGTCATTATTGAAAACAATCGACAAGGTCGAGAACATGCTGCAAATAAAGTACGGGAAATGATTCATGAAAAAAGTATTGAATGCATGAAGGAATTACAGTCAATTGAGAATATTAAACAGACTATCCAAGTTTATCGTGGGCAAATTGAAGATCTTTGCCAAACAGAATTAGTCAAAGCAAAACAACAATTACAAAGAGGAATAGATCCTTCCCAAGTCCTCGATGAATTTGCTCGTGCTTTCACTAAAAAATTGTTACATGTCCCCAGTGTACAATTAAGACAAGCTGGAATGGAAAAACGAGTGGAATTATTGAGTTTAGCTAGGCAATTATTCGCTATACCTGAATCTAAAGCTGAATCTCTATGAGACCACCTATTCAAGCTAAATTACAATCTTTTGTGCATCGGTATGAAGAATTAAAACAATCCTTATCCGATCCACATATCACTAATGATCTTAATCGTTATCGTGAGTTATCCAAAGAATATGCGCAACTTGAGCCACTCGTTCAGCAGTATTTGCAATATCAAGCATATGTTCAGCAATTGGATGAAGCAAAAGTTTTATTAAATGAAGAAGATGTTGAGTTGCAGCAATTAGCTAAACAAGAGATTAAACAAATCGAAGAACAAATGACTAAATCAGAAGAGGAGCTCTTGTTAGCTTTGCTACCTCGTGATCCGCATGACGAAAATAATATTTTTTTAGAAATTCGTGCCGGTGCCGGGGGTGATGAAGCAGCTATTTTTGCTGGTGATTTGTGTCGTATGTATATGCGCTATGCTGAATCGCAACGCTGGAAAGTAGAAGTAATTAGTGAAAGCATGAGTGAGCGCGGTGGATATAAAGAAATTATTATGCGGATTATTGGCAAAGGTGCATATTCGCGTTTTAAATTCGAATCGGGAGTACATCGCGTGCAACGTGTACCTGAAACAGAAGCTCAAGGTCGTGTGCATACTTCAACTTGTACGATTGCTGTATTACCTGAATTAGCAGAAATTGAAGATATTGAAATTAATCCTGCCGATTTACGCGTGGATACCTTTCGTGCTTCAGGTGCTGGTGGTCAGCATGTACAAAAAACCGATTCAGCGATACGTATTACTCATTTGCCAACAGGAACAGTTGTCGAATGCCAAGATGAACGCTCTCAACATAAAAATCGTGCGCGTGCTATGTCATTGTTGAAGTCAAAAATTCTAGATGCAGAACAAACCAAGCAACGACAACAACAAGCAGAAAAACGACGTAATTTAGTGGGTACTGGCGATCGATCAGAGCGTATTCGTACTTATAATTTTCCACAGGGACGGTTGACTGATCACCGTATTAATTTGACGGTATATCAATTACCGCAAATTATGGAGGGTGAGCTAACGCCTATTATTGATGCGTTGGCACACGAATATACAGCTGATTTGATAGCTTCATTAGGCGAGTAATCAAAAACTTGCTAGCATTATCGGTGTAATATGGTTATAAATAATTGTTTTAAAATTTAAAAACTTAATGAGGGCAGCATGACTAAGCGTACAAAAGTATCATTATCTGATTTACTCGATAGACCAATACTTACTGAACAAAATTCTCTTCCTGGAGGCATCGTTTTGTCAGAAAGCCCGTGGGTGAGAGAAGTGGGGGTGGGGCTCACCCTTGCGGCAGATCCTCGTTTTTTTGCTAGATACTCAGAGACAAGACAAACGAAAGAAGAACATAAACATGGCACTAAAAAAACATTCTGACCCCATAATTTTGTTTTTGATAAGCTCTTTATTGCCTAATTTTTCACCATTTCTATCAAAAATGGCTAATATCTCACAAGGATTGCATCGATTGGCTCTTCCTACAGAAGAAGCTCATGATGCTTAATGTCATAGCGCGATTATCTCTTGTTCCAGGCAGGGACAGGATTCGAGTGTTTCGGATAAAACATCTCTTATGGAAAAAGTCAGGGGAATCAAGATCAGGAATCATTTCGTGATTTGATTCGGCTGAATCTTTTTTAAAACCAAATTGAATGGTCATGAAATAGTACTCCCGGGTACCGTCATTGAGACGGTTGGCCGTGGCGATCCAGTCATCACTCATAAATATGAAGGAATAACATGATGAAAATAAGATCAACTACAACTACAACTAAAAATAAGCATAAATACAATGAACTAAAATCTGTTTTCGATGATCATGAGATGCAAGAAAATAAACAAACAACCGAATTTGAAAATATTTTTGAGCCGGGCTCTCCTTTTTTGTCTCTCTTTCCACAAAAAATTGGGAAGGACCGACATCAGCTACTCTATCAAGCAATCTGCAATAGAGGAGTGTGTGTAGAAGACTATCAGTACGGGGTGAGATTAGTTTTTACTAAGGAAATATTAGCACAATTATTTAATACGCTACAATACAAGGGCATCATCCCATTGAATCAGCTTTATCCGGATGATTTCTTCTATATTCAAGCAGCATGTACAGCATATAAAGAAAAGAATGACGCGCCTATTCTGGGATTTTGTTTTAAGGATGTATTAGGCTGCATTCAATTAAAAAATAGTGTATCGCGTGCTGGTACACTGGATAAGTTGAAACGTTTGTTAAAAGAATATGCGCCATTTTTAATGAGTTTGGATTTATCAGATAATCAACTCACAGACGAAGAGGGTGCAGAGGTGATGAATGCCTTGCTTTCTCTCACATCCCCTTTAATTAATGAAATCAATTTATCAGGCAATACCTTAGGTCGTGATACCCTGGAAAGGTTACAGAGTTATTTAAAACCTGCTTCCTTTTTAAGGAAGCTTGACGTTGCGAGTTGCGAGCTCAACGATGAGCAATTTAAAAAATTACTCAGCACATTGCCGCAAGTCCAACAGGTAGATGCCAGTTTTAATCACTTGAGTGATCAAACAGAGTTATTTTTACGCGAGAATTTGCAAATTGCTTATTCACCAGCGCTCCATCCCAATGATTGGCAAAAGCCTTGCCAAGAACTGCTTCATGTAACGCTTGATGGTATGATAAACGATGTGTTTATGCAAAAGATTCCTAGCTTATTGAAACAGCGTGAAGCGCAAGCGCAAAACTGGCGTGAGGAGAAGTTACTTTCTGTGGCAGGGAAAACAAACACGATTTTCGAAGCGGTAAAAAATGGCGAAGTATTCTGGTTGGAAGCGCTCGTGTTTGCGCAAGACTATCGCGTCAATGTGGATCAAACAGAGGGACTCTCTTTTAAGAATTATGATCAAGAAATTAAAATATTGGAAGAGAAGTTAGTGACATTACAAACTCGGTATTTAGAAGCGATGGAAAATCATGAATTATTGAAGGATCAAGCAATTTTATTAGCTAACTATTTGAAGGGAAAATTAAACGTACAGGGTGAAGAGCATTTAAAAATAACTAGCATGTTTGATTTAAAAAATGCATTAGAAGATCGCTTGAACGCTTATGGGAAAATGAAATTAAGTAGCGAGGATGAAGAACTGGATGCGCATTTTGGGAAAGAATTAGTTCAAGTTCGAAACGAAATGCAGAAAGAGATTCAAGCAGTTATATTAAAAGATTATCAGATTACAGTACTAGCAAACACAGAAGAAGTTAACCAGTTGTACTGCACGCAACAGGCCAAGATGAAGAGCTTTCAAGCAGAGATGGCGGAGCATAAAAAGCAAGAAGCCCATTATTATCAGCGCCATCAGGATTTGGTAAAGCAGAAAAAAGAGCGAATAGAGTCTTGGAAAAGCAGTTGTATGCAAGGGAAGTTGCCCTTGGTTTGGATGAGGCAATTAAGAATGAATGAACAAGAACTAACAGAGCGATTATTGAATCATCCCTTTGATCCCAGTTCTGTCGAAAAAAAGAGTGGCGAAAGTTTATTACATATGGCCATTGGGCATGATCAATTAGAGGTTGTTAATCTTTTACTGAAAGCGGGAGCCAATATCGCAATTCGTGATAGAAAAAAGAAAACCGTGATTGAGGTAGCAATAGAATTAACTAAGAAAGAGCGGCGTCTTTTACATCTTAAGGCAATCATCGAGCATATGGGAAGAATGAAAGTAGATAATAATAGTTTAGAACCCTTGTTTTTGTTGGCTTATGGAAAAGCAGCAGAAGAAGCGTTGAAGCAAATGCTAGATGTTTGCAAACACTATGGGCAGGACATCATTAAAGAGCAAGAGCTAAGTGGTTTAAAAGGATTCTTCAACGCAATACTGAGTAGTGCGTCAGTACGATCAGCACGGGGTCGCGAATTAAGCGAATATTGGGAGTCATTGTGGAGAAATGGATCAAAAGGGGAGGTGCGTCAGTTGGTCGAGAAATGGGAGACGATTGCAAAGAATGCAAAAAGTGGTTTTTTGGGACTCTCTAACAAGACGTTACATCACAAGGCACAGGCTGCGTTGCGGGATTTTAATGTACACACGAACTCGGGCACGGTTGAGAGTAAGATCCACAAAGCGAAAGAAGAGCAAGGGATTCAGAAAGAACTTCATCGTCAAATATCAATACGCTGTCAGAAAATTGTCCAGCAATCCGAAACGAGAGATGAAGAGTCTCGCAGATCTAGAGAGGAGAGAGCTGAGCAAGAGAAGATGAATGCGGAGATTGCCAAATTAACAGCAGATAAATTGGAGGCAGATAAGAAGCAGCAGGAGGCAGATAAGGAACTTAAAGCCTTTAAAGCAGATAAACTGGAGACAGATAAGAAAATTGAAACATTAATAGCAGATAAATTGGAGGCAGATAAGAAAATTGAAACATTAGCAGCAGATAAATTGGAGACAGATAAGAAAATTGAAACATTAGCAGCAGATAAATTGGAGGCAGATAAGAAATTTGAAACATTAGCAGCAGATAAATTGGAGGCAGATAAGAAATTTGAAACATTAGCAGCAGATAAATTGGAGACAGATAAGAAATTTGAAACATTAGCAGCAGATAAATTGGAGGCAGATAAGAAGCAGCAGGAGACAGATAAGAAGCTGCAGAAATTTGAAACATTAATAGCAGATAGGTTCCCTCAAGTAAGCGAATTGAAGGCACAACAGAAAGCGCCAACGGAGGAAAGTAAGCAAGAACCAGGAAAACAGAAAAAGAAGGTAAAGACGCGATTGGCGCCGGTGGAAGAAGCCCCTGCTACGCCAAGAGGCGGGAGTCCACTACTTTTCCCTGGCATAAAAGCGACCCCTATCGACCCACTTAAGAACAACCCAGCGACTACTCGCCACTATGGCTACTATTAAA
>MGXV01000092.1:2304-14627 GCA_001801485.1 Gammaproteobacteria bacterium RIFCSPHIGHO2_12_FULL_37_14 | reverse complement strand
TCAAATGCGAGTCATCCGCCGGACACATCACCTCATGAATTTTCTCGCCTGGTCGAATACCTATCACTTTGAATGGTAGATCTTGCCCCATAGCAGCCGCCACATCTGTTATTTTTACGGAGGGGATTTTAGGCACAAAAATTTCACCACATGTCATTCTTTCAAAACATTTTATTACAAAATCAACACTTTGTTTTAAGGTAATCCAGAATCGGGTCATTTTAATATCCGTTATGGGTAAAAACTCAACATTCTGTTCTACCAGCTTTTTAAAATAGGGCACAATCGATCCTCGGGAACCCACAACATTTCCATACCGAACGACGGAAAATCTCGTACGATGTGTACCTGCAATATTATTTGCTGCTATAAAAAGCTTGTCCGAAGCGAGTTTAGTGGCCCCATAAAGATTAGTGGGATTAGCTGCTTTATCTGTGGAGAGAGCGATGACCTTTTCTACCTCTGCAGCCAAGGCTGCATCGATTACATTCTGGGCCCCATGAATATTTGTTTTAATGCATTCCATAGGATTGTATTCAGCAGCTGGCACTTGCTTGAGAGCCGCAGCGTGCACAACGTAGTCCACTCCACGCATCGCTAAAGCCAAGCGATTTCCGTCTCGAACATCCCCAATGAAATATCGCATACACCCATATTTTGATTCAGGAAAGAGTTGTGCCATCTCATATTGTTTTAACTCATCTCGAGAATAAACGATAATTTTTGTTGGCTGATAACGTTCCAAAATCATCCGAACAAATTGGTGACCAAATGAACCACTACCACCCGTTATCAGGATTACTTTTTTGTTAAACATGCATCTTCCTCTGATTTATTTATATACTTTATCTAATATCGTTTTCCAATTTGCAAGATTAAATCCTGCTCCTACTATTTTTTTTCTGGCTGTCGGTAACCCATCACCTAAAAAATTAAATAGATTCGCTGTAGCAACAGCATTAACAGTGGTTATCTCTAGTCCTTCCAATAAATGCTTTTCATTACCTGCGCCGCCAGCCAAGATAAGCGGAATATAGAGATAAGAATTTATATTATGCACGGTTTCAAAATCATAACCAAATCCTGTTCCATCCTTATCTATGCAATTTAAATAAATCTCTCCCACGCGCAATAGTTGAATATTGTTTAAATAATCATGAAGTGATATGTTAAGTTCTCTTGCGCCATTTTCAATACATATAATAGGTGAATGTGAACGCATTTTATAATCGACCGAAGCAATAATACTTTGTGAACCGTATCGATTGACGAGTTGTGTTACTAAATCTTTATCCGAGTAAAGGATTGAATTAAGAACAATTTTATCTGCGCCATGCTGAAATAATACCTCAGCATCTTTCATACTACGAATACCGCCTCCTGCAGCAACAGGTATAAATACATCTTTTCTTATTTGCGTAATGGTTTTTGAAAAATTATGGATATTTCTATTATTCCGTGTGACGTTGAGCACAATGAGTTCGTCTAGTGAAGAGGCTATTTTTTGGAATTGGTAATTTTTTTCTAGCCAATGAATATCTCCCACACGCTGTAATCGAAAATTTCTACTTTGCATAAAGTAGCCATCGTTGTAGATCAATGTAAAAATAATTCGCTTTCTAAGCATCAAAAATTCTCAATAAAGTTTTTGAGTAGTTGCAATCCATTCGTTTGACTGAGTTCTGGATGAAATTGTACGCCAGCGATGTTTTCCTTTTCATAACTTGCAATAAATGCCTCTCCATAATGACAGTAGGCAGCATTAATGTTTTTATCACTTTCAATTTTAAAACCATGAGTAAAGTAAAAATCACTCATATTTTGAAGATTTTTGTATAAACGTGAATTATTAGGAATGCTTACTTGGTTAAACCCCACATGAGGAATTTTACCCCCCCCATCCTTCAGTTTGTTGACTTCACCTTTTATAAAATCAAGACCTTCACAAAGCTGATTTTCAGTGCTTGATTTACCCATTAATTGCATGCCAAGGCAAATGCCTAATATAGGTTTTTTGTTTTCGATAATGGCAGTACGCAGAGTGTTATCGAGACCACGATTTTTAATATTTTGCATGGCATGGTTAAAAGCGCCAACACCGGGTAGAAATAATTTATCCGCTTGATAGATATCGTCCACTTGATGTGAAATGGTTGGCGTGATGCCAAGATAATTTAGAGCGCCAGCCAGTGAAAAAATATTTCCCATTCCGTAATCAACAATGACTATTTTCATTATCGTCCTTGTGAGCGTTTTTAGTCTCATTAGATTATAGTTTATTTACAAGATTTAAAAAACTATAATGGAACCAAAATACTTGGCAAAGAGATTTTAAGATGTCTAACAAAAAAATTCTAATTACCGGCGCCGACGGCTTTATCGGCTCACATTTAGTTGAACAAGCGGTATTATCAGGCTACACAGTCCGTGCGCTTGTCTATTACAACTCGTTTGGCAGCTGGGGCTGGTTGGATATCTTGCCTGTTGAAGTAAAAAATCAAATTGAAGTGGTGATGGGAGATATTCGTGATGCACATGGCGTTAAAAGTTCAATGAAAGGTTGTGAGATGGTTTTGCACTTAGCGGCGCTCATTGGCATTCCTTATTCTTACCACTCTCCAGATAGTTATATTGACACCAATGTCAAAGGTACGTTAAATATTATGCAGGCAGTGCGCGAATTGGGTGTAAAAAAAGTGATTCATACCTCTACTAGCGAAGTGTATGGGACGGCAAAATATGTTCCCATCGATGAAAACCACCCATTGCAAGGTCAATCGCCTTATTCTGCGAGTAAAATTGGCGCAGATCAAATTGCAATGTCTTTTTATACTTCCTTTGCTGTACCTGTTAGCATTATTCGTCCTTTTAATACTTATGGACCAAGGCAGTCAGCACGGGCATTTATTCCAACAGTGATCACGCAAATCACTGCAGGGAATAGGAAAATTAAACTGGGATCATTACATCCAACTCGAGACTTTACGTTTGTAACGGATACTGCAAAAGGCTTTTTAGCGGTTGCTGAATCAGAAAAATCAGTGGGTGAAGTGATTAATGTGGGTAGTAACTTTGAAGTGTCGATGGCTGAAACAGTAAATTTGATTGCAAAACTAATGGATGTGGAGATTGAAATTGACACGGATGAAAAACGTATTCGGCCAAACAAAAGCGAGGTGGAGCGCTTATGGGCTAATAATCAAAAAGCATTAACACTCACGAACTGGCGACCTGAATTTTCTGACAAAGCGGGGTTTGAGCGTGGGTTGAGGGAAACGATAGACTGGTTTCTCAAAAATCAAAGTCATGCGGGTTATAAATCAGGAATTTATAATGTATGAATGTTTCAACATCATTACATCCTATCGTTCTAATAATGCAAAAAATACTACCCAAAGGGATTACCGTACCGCTTCATGAACCCAAATTCTCCGGATTGGAGTGGCAGTATATCAAAGAATGTATTGATACGGGTTGGGTTTCATCCGTTGGTAGCTTTGTTGATCGTTTTGAAAAAGATCTCGCTGAGTACACAGGGGCAAAACACGCCATAGTCACTGTCAATGGTACTGCTGCATTACATCTTTCTCTGTTATTAGCAGGAACCTCTTCTGATGATGAAGTGCTAGTTCCTACGTTAACATTTATTGCTACGTGTAATGCCATTCATTATTGTGGCGCAATACCACATTTTATTGATACCGAGGAAAATCATCTGGGTATTGATACAAAAAAACTTACCGATTATTTGAAAGATATCACCCTTATAAAAAATAATACTTGCTACAATAAATTCACAAATAAACCAATACGTGTATTATGCGTGATGCACACGTTTGGACACCCTGTGGATTTAGATGCACTGTCAGAAATTGCAAACCAGTACCGCCTTGTTTTAGTAGAAGATGCGGCAGAAGCGATCGGCTCGTTTTATAAAGGAAAACATGTTGGTCATAATGGATTGTTAGGCGCTTTGAGTTTTAATGGCAATAAGATTATTACCACGGGTGGTGGAGGTGCTATTGTAACGAATGACACTGCATTGGCTAAACGCGCAAAACATATCAGCACAACCGCTAAGCAGCCGCACGCCTATAAATATTATCATGACTGCATTGGATACAATTATCGTATGCCTAATATCAATGCGGCATTGGGTTGTGCACAATTGAAAAATTTGCCTAAATTTCTTGAGATAAAACGCACTATTTTTCAAAAATACCTTCATGCATTTAGAGAAATAGATAGTGTGCGTGTACTGGCAGAGCCAGACTACGCAAAAAGCAATTATTGGTTGAACGCAATTATTTTAGATAAAAATCAAACCAATGATCCTGACGAGGTATTGACACAGCTTAATGAAATAGGTATTGCTGCTCGACCTGTTTGGAATCTGATGCATCAATTACCGATGTATCACCATAGTCCTCGAATGGATTTATCATGTGCAGAAAATATGGCAAAACGAGTGATCAATTTGCCAAGTAGCGTTGTTCTTGGTTTTTCTGGATAAATCATATACAAACATTTTTTAAAAAGTATTGATATGTTAATTCAATACCTTGGTCAAGCGAAGTGCTTGGAGACCATCCCAAATTTTCTTGTGCTGTAACAGCAAGTAATTTTTGATTCATACCAACCGGTTTTTCAAGATCGTATTTGAAATCCCCAGTAAAATTGAGTACTGATTTAGCAATGTTGTAATAGTCAAAAATAGTGTGATCCTTACCAACACCAACATTCATCGTGTCTGGCCAGCGATCAAAACAAGCAATTTTTTTAATGATAAAGTCCGCCAAATTACCCACATACATAAATTCGCGACGACATTTTCCATTCCCCCAAATGGTAATATTTTTTTCATTTGTTTTTTTTGCGATGTCCATTTTATGAATGATGGCGGGTATTAAATGCGCGCGTTTTAAATCAAATTTGTCATAGGGCCCGTAAAGATTGCAAGGGATTAGCGTTTTGTATTTCAAATGTGTATTTGCTTCTGAAATATAATGACAGAATCGTTGTGCTGATAATTTTGCGATGGCATAACCCTCATTAGTTGGCTCAAGTTTTCCAGAGAATAGTTGCACTTCTTTTAGTGGGTTTTGAGCATCGCGTGGATACATGCATGAGCTGCCTAAATTTATAAAGTTTGGAATTCCAACTTGATAAGCAGAAAAAATGATATTGCGATTAATATCGAGATTTTCAATATAAAAACCAAGAGGATCCTCACAGTTTGCTTGGATGCCACCTACTTTCCCAGCGCAGTGAATAATAAAATCTGGTTGTGTTTTATCGAGATATTTTCTAATGGCAACAGAATCAAAAAGGTTGAGCACATGACGACTTGGTGTAAGAAGTTCATGTGGGCTTTCAGAGAAAGCATTAATTAAATTGCGCCCAACCATTCCAGTTGAACCTGTGATCAGTATTTTCATGCGACTGCTGCACTTGCTGTTTGAATGGTTAAGCCTTGTTTCTTAAGATCAGCTTCGACCATAATTTTTACGAGGGTATCAAAATTGGTTGTTGCTCGCCAACCCAATTGTTTGTTGGCTTTTGATGCGTCTCCAAGCAATAAATCCACTTCAGCGGGTCGGAAGTATCTGTGATCAATTTCCACATATTTCTGCCAATCTAGTCCACCCAACTGAAAAGCACGATCTAAAAACTCACGCACTGACCACGTTTTTCCAGTGGCAATGACATAGTCATCACTTGAAGGTTGCTGAAGCATCAGCCACATCGCTTCAACGTAGTCTTTAGCATATCCCCAGTCGCGTTTTGCATCTAAATTACCCAAAAATAATTTTTTCTTCTTTCCTGCAAGTATTTGGGCCAATCCCATCGTTATTTTTCTGGTGACAAAAGTTTCACCACGACGTGGGCTTTCATGATTAAATAAAATGCCATTTGACGCATGTAATCCATAGGATTCTCGATAGTTGACTGTAATCCAGTAAGAAAAAACTTTCGCACAAGCATAGGGGCTGCGAGGATAAAAAGGGGTTCGCTCAGTTTGCGGTGTTTCTTGAACCTTTCCAAACATTTCTGAACTGGATGCTTGGTAATAACGAATATGGTGAATAGCGCCCACATTTTTAATGGCTTCTAATACGCGTATTGTACCGTTCGCAACAATATCCGCTGTGTAGTTTGGTAAATCGTAGGAGACTCGCACGTGGCTTTGAGCTCCTAGGTTATAAACTTCACTTGGTTGAATCATATCAATTAATTTTTCAAGGCTATTCGCATCAGCCAAGTCACCAAAATGCAATTTAAGTTGTGTGTCTTCTTCGTGCAAATCTTGAAAAATATGATCAATTCTTTCCGTGTTAAAAGAGGAAGAGCGGCGAACAATGCCATGAACTTCGTATCCATTTTCTAACAACAATTCTGCCAGGTAAGATCCGTCTTGTCCTGTAATTCCAATAATAAGCGCTTTTTTCATTGAAAAAATCCCTTTACGACTTCAATAACATGGTTGATTTGCGTTTTGGTCATGAATGGATGTGATCCCCAAAACAAGCCATTCTTCATTATTTTGTCTGCACCGCTCAAGATATCTGGAATACGATGTGTAATAGATTGAAATACGGGCTGTCGAGCTATATTTCCACAAATAATAGGTCTTGTTTCTATACCATTGTTTTCAAGGTGACTTTGTAATTGTATACGCAATGATTGATCACGACATAAAATAGGGTAACCGAACCAAGTAGCCGTAATATTTGGCGTTATCTGCATTGGTGTAAAATATTGGTTCTCGATTTCATTGGTAAATGCACGTGTCCACGTGTTGGCAATATCAGCACGCGTTAGATTGAAAATTTTTAATTTGTCTAATTGCAATAAGCCAAATGCAGCATTGATTTCTGTTGGTCGTAAATTAAATCCCGTATTGACAAATAAAAATCGAGAATCAATATCCGGATATTTGTTTTCTATCGCAGTTTTGTTTTTTAATTGCCGTATCCAGCCGTGCGCACGTTGGCAGCGAAAGAGCTCAGCTAGATCTTCGTGGTTTGAAACAATCATGCCACCTTCAATAGTCGTGATATGATGTGAAAAAAAGAAAGAATACGTTCCAATATCTCCGAGCGTGCCCAAATAATGTGTATTGTATTGTGTACCCAGAGATTCGCAAGTATCTTCGACAACCCATAACTTGTTTTCATCGGAAAAATTTAAAATAAAATCCATATTGACGCCATTGCCAAGCACATGAACAGGGCAAACCACTTTGGTGCGAGAAGATAATGCTTTTTTAACGGACTCTGGACGCATTTGTAAGGTATGTGGATCGCAATCTACGAATACTGGTACTAGTCCTGCTTGAATGATAGGCCATATGGTTGTTGACCATGTCACTGCTGGCACAATCACCTCATCACCAGGTGTGACGCGTTGTTTATTGTTGATCATGGGACATTGTGGATTAATTAAACCAAAAAACGCCAACAGATTGGCGCTGGAGCCGGAATTTACAAAAACCGCGTTCGAGATATGCATATACTTTGAAAATTTTTCCTCAAACGCTAAGCAGCGGGTTGACATTGTCACTTGACCTGATTGAAGGACTGCGATTGCTGCATTGATCTCATCATCATTAAATGTTGGAGCATTTAGCGGAACAGCACATGGAGTGGCAACTTGTGATGACATTATATTTCTTCACCCTTAAGAAATTTATGTAAAACAGGATAGTATCAAAAATAATTCGGCAGTACTATGTGGCTGATTGAATAAGTCTCTGCCAAACTTCACACATTTGTTTCGCTTGGTCCTGTAATGTCCACTGACTAATCAGGGCATGGGCATTTTTAGAATAGGATTCACATTGTTTAGGGTTAATGAGAAAGTCGGTCATACATTGTGTGAGCGCGTGCGCATCTAGCGCAGGAAAAATTTTTCCTGTTTCAGATGGTATCACCAAATCATCAATACACCCAACTTGATCAGAAACAATCACTGGTTTTCCGGCAGCTAATGCCTCATTAATCACTAGGCCCCATGGTTCCCAGTGAGCGGGTAAAACAAAAACATCGCTTAAGTAATACAGATCAAGAAGTGCTTGGTTTTCCATCCATCCAGCATAAATTATATTTGGGTTGTTTTTCGCTGCAGCCTCTACAGTTGACTGTAATGGGCCATCTCCGGCGATAATGCATTTTGCATTTACATGTTTTATTTCAGAGAAGGAATCAATTAAATCAAGCACGCCTTTTCGTTCAATCAGACGCCCAATAAACAGAAAAACAAAATCTTTATTGGTAAGACCCAATTTGCTTCTTTTCATTGTTCGAAAATGACTAGGTAATTGGTGATAATATTGTTGCTGACCTACAATATCAACAGTCATTTTTTCGATGGTGATTTTATGTTTCGGAACAGAATAGTGTTCAAGATATTTTGATTGACGTGTGCCACCTGGTAAAAAATGATTGGGTAGCTTGAATAAAAGAGGGTAGATAATTCTTTTGATAATGCGCTTGTAATAAGAAGTATGTGGTACGAAGTTCGTATCGGAATCTACCACTATAGGGATACGATGCAGTTTTGCACAGAACATAAAAAATAATGTAGTTGGCTGGGACCAGCCTGCCAAAAAAATCAGATCATATTTCTTTTTAAAAAAGAATTGTCGAAATAAATAAGAAAATTGGCGCGATTGTTTATCAAGTACACAATGCTTGCTTTGTAGACGCCATTGTTGCGTAAAGTTACTTTTAATAAAAACAACATCAATATGATAAGGACATTCTTTTTCTAAAATATTAATTAAATTTAATAAATAGGGTGTCGGCTCTATAAAAAGCATCAAAATTTTTTTCTGATTATTCATGTGGCGATTACGCGAGGATAAATAATCGCCGAATCAAATTGCGTATCTAATCTTTTAACATTCCAAATTGGATTTTCTTCAAATACATTTAAATAATAACAGTAATAATAAACAATCAAAGGTCGATCGGACACTTTAAATAGTCCATCTTTAACTTTTTTTGCAAGCTGATCAGAAAAACTCTTTACTATCGCTTCTGAAAATGGATTAAAAAGATAAAAAATAGTTCCTTCAATTGGAAACACACCCTCGTTCTCAATAGCGCCGGTAACAATTTCAATTTGACGATATTTATGTAAACGTTGCTTGGTAATTTTTGCAATAACCGGATCAACCTCTACACCGATGAGTTTATTTTTAAAACCGCAGTTTAAAAAGAAGTTAAAAACTCGCCCCTTTCCACACCCAATATCTACTAAAACATCATTTGATCTTATCGTTATCTTAGAAAACATTGCAGCCAGAGCATCATAATTTGAATTTATGCTTCCCCACCACCCACGTTCAAAATTTCCGTTAGAAGATCTCTTACCTAAATAGGGTCCATATTTTATATCTAAAAAGAATGTTTTTAGCCACAAAGAAATTTTTTGAGGGCAAAATAAAACATGTATTGCTTTTAATATAGTTGATGCAATTTTATTTCGATAAGGAGGGTCTATTATGCCTAAGTCAATTAAATCTTTAAGATTCATATCCATATCATCTTTATCTCTATTCATCATATCCTTCATTTTTGGGTTGCTAAAAAAGAGTGATTCGTTGAGAATCCACGTTAGTAGAGTAACAGGATTACTAAGACATGGAAATCAACTTGATGATTTAAAAGGAACTTCATGACCCACCAAATGATGGATAGCGCAAAACGCAGGATCGCAGTGATCACGGGGACGCGTGCTGAATACGGTTTGCTGCGTGAATTATTGTTGATCATAAAGCAAAGTGATCAATTGCTTTTGCAGCTTGTAGTCACTGGTATGCACTTGTCCCCTGAGTTTGGACTAACTTACCGTCATATAGAGTCAGATGGTTTCAAGATCGATGCAAAAGTTGAAATGTTGCTTTCCAGTGATACGGCGGTTGGAATTGCGAAATCGGTTGGCTTGGGAGTAATTGGTTTTGCTGATGCATTTGATCGATTACAGCCAGATATGATAGTTGTGTTAGGTGATCGATTTGAAATGTTAGCAGCAGCGACGGCGGCAATGCTATTGAAAATACCTATTTCACATATTCATGGTGGCGAACTATCTGCTGGAGCGCTTGATGACAGTATTCGGCATAGCATTACAAAAATGTCACATTTGCATTTTACGGCAGCAAAAGCATATAGAGAACGAGTTATTCAGCTTGGTGAACGGCCAGAAAATGTATTTAATGTTGGCGCTCCCGGCATAGAGCGTTTAAAAAGGCTGCCATTGCTAAGCCAGCAAGAGTTGGAAAATACCTTGGGGTTCCTATTGAAAAAACCCTTGTTTTTAGTGACTTTTCATCCAGAAACAGCGGTTAAAGAAAATGTTGAATGTCAATGTGATAGTCTTTTTTCGGCAATAGAAAGATTTAAAGATGCCACTATCATAGTCACAAAATCCAATGCAGATGAAGCGGGTAGAAAAATCAATCAATATATTGATGCATACGCAAAGAATCATAAGGGGCGTATACACATCTTTGATAATTTAGGTGATTTGAATTACTTAAGCGTGATGAAATTAGCAAGCGTCATCATTGGTAATTCATCGAGTGGTATTATTGAAGCCCCCAGTTTGAAAATACCGACTGTCAATATTGGCTGCAGACAGGAGGGCAGATTACGCGCTGATTCTGTCATTGATTGTGTCATTTCAGAAGATGCAATTTATTGTGCGATTAAAAAAGCATTATCTGGCAAATTTAAAGGTGTTGTTCAACAGTGCGTTTCTCCGTATGATGCAGATAATGCATCAGAAAATATTTTCAATATTTTAAAAAATACAAACTTACAACACCTATCAAGAAAAGTATTTTTTAACAGTAATTCTTACTGAATGTTTGGCTGTATATGATTTTTTGATATTAAGGCTCAAGATAATGAACACATACATCATTGCTGAAGCGGGTGTCAATCATAATGGTAACCTAAAGCTAGCATTTCAGTTAATTGATGTTGCAGTTTCTTCAGGGGCCGACGCAGTCAAGTTTCAAATATTTTCGCCTGTAAAATTGGCATCAGCCAGTGCTTCAAAGGCTGCTTATCAAAAAACCAAGACAGATTGCAATGAATCTCAGTTAGACATGTTAAAAAAATTGGCTTTATCAAAAAAAGATCACTCAACATTAAGAGCGTATTGCGAAGAAAAAAATATTGAATTTTTGTCAAGCCCCTTCGATTTGGACAGCGCATCTTTTTTATTAGATGATCTTAAGTTAACTCGTATTAAAATACCCTCTGGCGAAATTACAACAGGACCATTACTGCTGCACATTGCACGATCGCATGTGTCCGTTATTTTGTCTACTGGCATGTCTACATTAGCAGATATTGAAAATGCGTTATCTGTCCTAGCCTTTGGATATATAAATCACTCAGATAACCAGCCAACATCCCATGCTTTGCTACAGGCATATTGCTCTCCAGAAGGGCAGCAAGCACTGCGCAAAAAAGTGATCTTATTGCATTGCACTTCCACATATCCTGCGCCGTTTTATAGTGTTAACTTACGCGCAATGGACACATTAAGATCAGCATTTTCCTTATCAGTGGGGTATTCTGATCATACTCAAGGCATTGTGGTACCCATTGCAGCAGTTGCGCGTGGTGCCACAGTTATCGAAAAACATTTCACATTAGATAAATCGTTGCCTGGGCCTGATCATCAAGCATCATTAGAGCCCAATGAGCTAAAAGATATGGTAGAGAGTATAAGAGCAGTTGAGCGAGCGATGGGCAATTCTACTAAGGTAATACAAGCAGAAGAATTAGATACCAAAAATATTGCTAGAAAAAGTTTGGTTGCGACGCAAACGATTAAACGTGGTGAGTTATTTGCCGAAAATAATATAGATACTCTGCGTCCAGGAACGGGAATATCAGCTATGTATTATTGGCAGTATATCGGACAAAAAGCGACAAAGGAATACAAAATGGGTGAACTGATTGATGGGTGAGATTGTCACTTATATTCTGGGTGCAGGTGGTCACGCAAAAGTACTTTTAGAATCACTAATACAAGATCCAACCATCCTGGTGGCTGGTTTTCTTGAGGTGAATGATCAATTGGTGGGTAGTAACTTATTAAATTTTCCAATTTATCATGAAAACATCCTTTCAAAATTGCATCCAAAAAAAACTCTATTGGTAAACGGTATTGGATCCATAGAGACCCCATTCGCTCGAGCAAAACAATTCGATCGCTATAAAAAGCTTGGGTTTTGCTTTCACACACTAAAGCACCTAACATCTTACGTTGCCAATGAGGTTACTATTGGGGAGGGTGCA
>MGXV01000092.1:0-2069 GCA_001801485.1 Gammaproteobacteria bacterium RIFCSPHIGHO2_12_FULL_37_14 | reverse complement strand
ATACCTGCAAAAAAGATCGATTAGCGATAAAATTCACAAGGATGCTGTCATTGTCTCGTTTTATAAATAATAACTATACCATCAGTTACTTTAGAAAATGGTGCAACATAAACTGAACATATTAAGCGGTTTGGTGACAATATTGCTGCATTTCAAAACATAACACTAAATCTAAAGGCCAAGCCTAGAAAGTCTCACTGGTCAAACCAGTGGCTTACCTGTTATGAGTTAGTCAATTTACCAGCTGGCCTTGGATACTAAAATTGATCGAGTACCACTTGCAAGAGTTTATCTTGAAGAGATACTATCCAATTCATCGTGTTAAATATTTTCTGTCAGCGGAAGAAATTTATGAAAATTCTTATCACAGGCGGTGCTGGGTTTATTGGCTCTAATCTTACAAAAACCTTGTTACAACAGCATAACCAAGTAATAGTGCTTGATAATTTATCATCCGGTTATAAAAAAAATATTTCTTCATTGTCTTCTTTTTCTTTCGTTGAAGGAGATATACGAGATTGTGAATTATTGGATAAATTGATGAAAAACGTGGATGTGATCTATCATCTCGCTGCTTCTGTTGGCAATAAGCGTTCCATAGATAACCCTTTTTTAGATGCTGATATCAACGTACGCGGTACACTTTGTGTATTGGAAGCAGCACGACAGCATCACGTTAAAAAAATAATTGTTACATCTTCTGCCGGAATTTTTGGTGAATTAAAAACATTACCTATCAAAGAAGATCATCCCATTGAACCACGTACGCCCTATGCTAGCTCAAAATTATATGCAGAAAAAATTGCATTAGCTTATGCAGATCTTTATGGTATTGAAGCTGTTTGCCTGCGTTATTTTAATGTATATGGTCCTCATCAACGTTTAGATCCATATGGAAATGTAATTCCTATTTTTGTTTTTAAGATGCTAAATAACCAACCTTTAACAGTTTTTGGTGATGGTGAACAAACACGAGATTTTGTTCATGTATATGATGTTGTACAAGCTAATATTAAGGCTGCACAGAAACCTGGATTAATTGGTGCTTTTAATATCGCAAGCGGAACTCAAATTACTTTGAATCAACTTATTGATGAATTAATCAGTATATCTGGTATTCAACCCATTATACAATATCAAACTCCTCGGCCCGGCGATGTGCGGCATAGTTTGGCAGATATTACTGCCGCAAAAAATGCATTTAGCTATTCGCCTCGTGTTAGCCTTTCAAAAGGTTTGAAAGAATATGTTGCATGGGTTAAAAGTGAGCTAAAAGAAATGATTGAATTAATCTGACATGAATATATTAATTATAACTCAATACTTTTGGCCTGAAACATTTAGAATTAATGATTTGGCAGAAAGTCTTGTGGAACGCGGACATTGTGTAACTGTATTAACAGGTAAACCGAATTATCCAACCGGCGATTTTTATCCGGGTTATGGTTTTTTAAAGAAAAATCGTGAGCGATATAGATCTATCGATATTATTCGTGCTCCCCTTATTCCAAGAGGGAAAAATAGTAAATTTCGCCTTGCATTAAATTATTTATCTTTCGCGTTTTTTGCGAGTATTATAAGTATCTTAAAATGCAAAAAAATAGATGTGGTTTTTGTTTTTGAACCATCTCCTATCACTGTTGGCATCCCAGCAATTTTTTATAAGAAATTAAAAAAAACCCCAATTCTTTTTTGGGTTCAAGATTTATGGCCAGAAAGTGTGCTCGCGGTTGAAGCGATTCAATCGAGAATAGAATTAAAATGGTTGGAAAAATTGGTTAATTACATTTATAAAAATTGTGACTATATTTTAACAACATCAAGAGCTTATTTTGATTCAATTAAAAAATTTAATGTGTCAGAAAATAAGCTTCGATACTTTCCTCAGATGGTAGAAGCACTGTACCAACCCTTACGGGATATCTCTCATACGGTTGAGGCAAAACTACTTAAGGAAAAACTACTTAATGAAGGTTTTCGTGTGATTTTTTCTGGAAATATTGGTATTGCTCAAGATATAGAAACTATTCTTCAAGCAGCTGTTTTTTTAAAAGAATATAAAGCGATTA
>MGXV01000091.1 GCA_001801485.1 Gammaproteobacteria bacterium RIFCSPHIGHO2_12_FULL_37_14 | reverse complement strand
TAATATGCTTATTTTTAGCTTAGTGGCATT
Organism: Gammaproteobacteria bacterium RIFCSPHIGHO2_12_FULL_37_14; assembly: GCA_001801485.1. Next base: position 7,672 of record MGXV01000091.1, on the reverse strand, counting down.
GGGATCACACACCACTGCGTTATCCCCCCATGTAGTGTAGTCGCTGATATTACTATCTGCTTTTCTTCCAAGAACGACAAAAGCATGATCACCATTACGAATAGACATTAATTCTATATTTCGTACTTGTTTTTCATAGAGATAGAAAAACGCCATTGATGCCTGCTCGCCGCAATTACCTACTCCATAAATTTTTCCTGAAGTCGCTTGTATTTTGGCCCATCCAAATGGTGTTGCCCACATTCCAAATCCACTATAAAAGGCATAAGAAAATTGTGCGTAGAAGCGTGCATACCATAGCTGGCTTTTTGCAACATCAGTTGAATCTAACCTGTTTGCTGCTCCGTATGTAAGATCCATTTTCACGTCTTTTATAGCAGAAAAAGCTAAAAGCAAATTATTGTGTAACTCATCTCTCATGAGGTGGACACCAGCTAATTGACAGTCTAAAAAAACGAACGTTTTATTGAACCACCCCGATTTGATTTTAGTGGTACACTAACGCCCTAATTTCGGTACAAGATACTGGTTTTCGTTATCTAAGTCTACTGAATGATTAAATTTTTAAGTATCGCGAACTGTACGTCACAGGAAGGAGTTTTTTGTCATGAAAATTGGTTACGCCAGGGTCAGCACACGCGAACAAAATCTGGATATGCAAGTCATTGCACTTGAAAATGCCGGCTGCGAAAAAATTTATGAGGAAAAAGTCAGTGGCGTTAAAGTCGATCGCCCCATTTTAAATAATTTGATTCAACAGCTGCGCCCCAATGATGTGCTCGTGATTTGGAAACTGGATCGCTTAGGTCGCTCGCTTAAAAATTTAATTGAATTGGTGCAGCAATTATTGGAAAAAAATATTGGCTTGTGCAGTTTAAATGACCCGATTGACACAACCAATCCACAGGGTCGATTAATTTTTAATATTTTTGCATCTCTTGCTGAATTTGAGCGCGATATTATCCGTGAGCGCACACATGCGGGATTAAGTGCGGCCAGAGCGCGTGGTCGTCGTGGTGGTAGACCCAAAGGATTAGCAAAAGCATCAGAAGCCACTGCCTGTGCCGCAGAAACGCTGTATAAAGAGAAAAAATTATCAGTGATTGATATTTGCAAAAAACTATCGATTTCGAAAAGCACGCTTTACAAATATTTGCGTCACAGAAATGTACCAATAACTTATTATCAAGAAACTTCGGAAAAATAGAGTGAGATATGGCGCGCGCTACCAATAAACGATTAACCATTTTCACAGAAGAAATGCGCTGCGCGCTATATGATATACCGGAATTTGATGAAGCATTGCGTGATGAATATTTACTGTTGACTGAAAGCGAAAGAGCATTGGCATTCAGTCGTACTGATGTCACAAACCAACTTTATTGCATTTTTCAAATTGCTTTTTTCAAGGCAAAACAATTCTTTTTTATTTTTACACTAAAACAAGTTGGAAAAACTGATTTAATGTTTGCACTCGATCGGTATTTTTCAAATACAAAATTAAAACAATTTGAAATTACTGATTATGAATATTATGAACAATGTCGCCTTATTACAGGATTATTTTGTTATAAGCGTTGGTCAAAAGATTTTCGGCCAATGGTGACGGATTATTTAATAAAGCTTTCACGCAATGATATCACGCTAGATTACCTCGTTATGGAACTGCTTGCATTCCTGCAAAAAGAAAAGATAATTCGTCCAAAATATACAACTCTGCAAACAATAATAAGCAATATTTTGCAAATAGAAAAAGAGCGTTTATCTGATATCATTCAAAAAAATCTCAGTGAAAAAAATAAACTTGATCTGAGAAAGCTGTTGAATAAGGATGAAACTTTATCTAATTTGGCAGCGCTGAAACAAGATGCAAAAGGGTTTAAACCACACATGCTTATCAATGAGCGTGAAAAATTAGCATTACTAAAACCTCTTTATCATATTGCAAAAAATATCATTCCAAAGTTCAATATATCGCAACAAAATTTGCATTACTACTCAAGTCTCGCTATTTATTACAACGCTTACGAATTGCGAAAAAAATTATTGCCTGAGCTTACACATTTATATTTACTTTGTTACATTTTTCAGCGGTGCCAACAGTTCAACGATAATTTTATAGAGGCATTTTCTTTTCTGCTCAATCAACTCAATAAAGAAACAAGGGAAACGGGGAAGGAAGAGTTTTTAAAATATTCTAGCCTACTACAAAATGAAAATGTGGTTATGAAAAAATTGGCGGTGTTTTACGTTGATGATAAAATTTCAGATGAAGTAGCTTTTGGCAATGTGCGAAAAAAAGCATTTAAGATTATGCCAGAAGATGAGCTGCGTGATCGCGTAGCGCCTGAGAACAAGACGAAAAAACAAGTTGATTTTAAATGGGAAGCGATTGACAAACAATCGCATCGTTTAAAAAATATTTTGCGCCCGTTAATTTCTGTACTTGATTTTGAGAGTGAGAAAGCCGATCTTCCGCTGCTAAAAGCAGTTTCTTGGATAAAAAAATTATCGTCAGAACAAAAAAGTTTAGAGCAATGTGATATAGATGACTGCCCAGAAAAAACAATCCCTAAAAGACTTGAGCGTTATTTCTTTGAGAAAGATGAGAAAGGAATCCTAAAATTACAGGCGAATCGTTATGAATTTTGGATTTATCGTCAATTAAGAAAACGCATCCAGTCAGGTGAGATTTACTTAAATGACAGCGTTAATCATCGATCTTTTTATCAAGAATTGGTGGCGCTTGACCAATGTCAAAATATTCTCAAAACAATGGATATTCCCGTATTGCGAAGCCCAATGAAAAGCCAACTTGATGCTTTATTTTCTGAACTACATTCACTTTGGATTTTGTTTAATCATGATTTTTGTACAGGAAAATTACCGCATCTACGATACGAAGAATCCACTAAAACATTGCATTACAAAAAAATTAAATCCGATACTCAGGATGAGGAATTAGAAAAAAGTTTTTATGCGCAAATCCCGTTATGTGATCTCACTGATGTGCTGCGTTTTGTACATAACGCATGTCATTTTTTAAAAGCATTGACACCATTGCAGCCGCGCTACTGGAAAAAAACCGATCTCGAAAACAGCCAATTGGCAGTATTGATTGCACAAGCAATGAATCATGGCAATTTAAATATGGCTGAAATTTCCAATATTCCATATCAGGATTTGAAAGATGTCCATGCTTCTTGTTTCAGGCTAGCAACATTAAAAGCAGCAAATGACATGATCAGTAATGCGATAAAAGAATTACCTATTTTTCCTGATTATTCTATTGATGTTGAGATGCTCTTTAGCGGTGTTGATGGTCAAAAATTTACTGTAAAACATGAAACAGCGAAAGCACGTAATTCGAAAAAGTACTTCGGAAAAATAAAGGGGGTTGTCGCATATACATTGCTAAGGAACGTGCACGAAATAACTCCCGCAACTTGCGTAATTACATATCGCAAATCTCCGTCGGCAATATCGTGTAATTTAGCCTCGGCAGTGAATCGCCAAATTTAATTTTTAAATGATCCATAAAATTTTTTGCAACCGCCTTTCCTTTTTCGTATGTTTTTTTCATGACATCAGTCACTACTGTCAATCCAGTTTTTGTTTTAGCAGATTCAATTTTATTTTTTACTTCATCGACGGTATTTAACGGAACACCTTCAATGGCACGTGTAATATGCGGAAACACTCTGTGTTCAATCGGATTCCATTTTGATGTGTATGGCGGATAATGTACTATTTTTATAGGCATATTGATAATATCAACGAGCTTTTGTAATTCCACTTTAAAAATATTATGACGATATGAATTAGCACCGCCAGAATCACAGAATATTAAAATCTCATTTGCATTTGGGTATTCATTCTTCCCGTAATTTTCCCACCAATTCTGCAATGAATCACAAACAAATTCTGCTGTTTCATAACTAATGCCAATATTCACGTAAGCTTTATTTTTCTTCATGTCGTATATGCCATGCGGAGAAATTTTAAGATCCGCCAAATAGGGATAATCATGGTCACTTACTTCAATTGCTTTTGTGCAGTAAACAGAGCCATTTCGATGCAAATTTCCGCCAACATGTTCTTTCTTTTTTGTATCGATACTGATAATTGGATTATCTGTCTGCATGAATTTTTCTTTTTCGGCGATAATATTTTTGAATTGCTCTTCACGATCAGTGCTTTTTCCGATTGGTTTTTTGCGCTGCATTTTTCGCTTCACGAGTTTATGCTTTTTCATTAATTTTCTAACAATATTACGACTGATTTTTATACCATGTTCACGCATTTTCTCACTGACTTCAGCGCGAGTTAATTTTAGCCAGCGAATGTTTTCATTCATCGGATCGCCAGCAATATGGCTATCAATGACCTTTAAAAAGATTTCTTCTATGTTTTCCTGCGAAATAATAATGTTTTTTCTACCAGCACCTTTTTGACGAATTTGATCTGATGATAAAAGATTATTTTTTTTTCAATTCTTCCAATCCAGATTGAACAGTAGATCTATCACAACCCAGCACATCAGAAATATACGTCATGCCTCCATAACATAATTTCTTTGCCTCTAATGCAGCATAATGACGCTTGTCTTTTTCATTGAGGCTGTCATAAAAAATCTTCATGTCTCTTTCAATTGAGTGGGTGTATGGGAAACCAATTATTTGTTTTCTTTCCGTTGTCATGAGCATTTCCATAAAAACAATCAGGGCGAGAAGTGTAGCGTGCTTGGCATGGAATGTACATTTTTAGAGTTTATTGAATGGCGTCATGAAAAAACATACGAAAAAGGAAAGACGGTTGCAAAAGATTTTATGGTTCATTTGAAAATTAAATTTGGCGATTCACTGCCGAGGCTAAATTACACGATATTGCCGACGGAGATTTGCGATATGTAATTACGCAAGTTGCGGGAGTTATTTCGTGCACGTTCCTAAGTTGCCACATCCCATTACAACTTGAATTGATCGGCGCACATGAACATGAGAGTTATTACGTTTTCGATATTTGGTACAACAATACAAGCAATATTATTCCCGATATTATTACGGGTGATATGCATTGCATAAACAAATCTAATTTTGTCATTACCCACTGGTTTGGTGCTAAATTATTTTCACGATTTACCGATATTGAAGCGCAGCGCGCTCACCTTTTTTGTGGTAATGATCCGGGTGAATATGCACATTGCTTAATAAAACCAGCGGGGCAACTTGATCGACAATTAATTGAGGATGAAGAACAAAATTTATTGAGAATTATCGCGACACTTGGATTAAAAGAAATGACACAAAGTGTGCTGGTGAAAAAACTCTGCAATTATACGAACCTCAATCGCACCCAAAAGGCGCTATTTGAGTACGATAAATTGATTCGGAGCATTAACACATTAAAATATTTCTATGACCCAAAATTGCAAAAAAATGTTCACCGTTCGCAAAATCAGCTAGAATCATATCATCAATTAAGAGCGGAGATTTCAAGCGCGCATGGTAGAAAACAATTAGGCGGTCGAACTGATATTGAAATTGAGATTAGCAATGAATGTGGTCGCTTGGTGGCTAATGCGATTATTTATTACAATTCCGTCATCCTGTCAAAATTAAAGAAAGCCTACGAAGCAGCGGGTGATTTGGATGGGTTGGCTATGCTAAAAAAATTCTCACCAGTAGCGTGGCGGCACATTAATTTTTTAGGGCATTTTCTATTCACGGCTGAAAATAAGATCAATATCGATCAAATGATTGCGGACCTGATGCGGCGAAGCAAGAAAAAAACCAAGGCTTAACCCATGAAAAACTGAGCATCAAAAATTTCGGGGTTTTGCGCTTACACCCCCTAACTACATTCTTTTTAACACTAACGAATCCAATGACGATATTATCATTTGTTGCGATATTTGCGGGATTGGGTATTGGTACAGCACATCCAAATTTTAATCATGCAGCTATGATGGTTCTAGGCGTAGTGCTAGGTTCAGCATTATGGTGGGTGATTTTAAGCGGTGCCGTTACATTTTTTCTGCATAAACGTATTAACACCTCTTCGTTGAAAATAATTAATCGATTATCAGGTGCAATTATATTTCTATTCGGCATTTTTGCATTAAAAGTATTTCTATAGCGAACTGACACATGAAAAAGAATATTACAACAGGAATGATCTTAACAGCCGTTATTCTCATGGATTTATTAACGGGAATAGAATTCGATTTGTTTGTACCCAGTTTTCCGCAATTACAAACTCATTTTAGTCTAACGCCATTTTGGGTTGAAGCATTATTATCCGTGAATTTTATTGGATATTGCATCAGCTTATTTTTTGTTGGCGGACTTGCTGATCGTTATGGTCGCAAACCGATTATTTTAATTGGTCTTATTACTTTCGTTATTGGCAGCATCCTTTGTTTGTGCGAACAATCATTCGATTTTTTGTTGATTGGCCGTTTTCTTCAGGGCATCGGAATTGCAGCGCCTGCCATTTTAAGCTTTCTCATTAACGCTGATACCTATCCTATTAAGCAGCAACAGTTCTTAATGGCAATGCTAAATGGATCGCTCAACACAGCCGCAGCTGCAGCACCAGTCTTCGGAAGTTATATTGCTTTGTATTTTCATTGGCAAGGTAATTTTACTGCACTGTTAATTTTAGGATTGATCACGTTGGTAATGACAGTGTTTTTTATTCCATCTTATAAATTACCAACACATAAAGAAGTAATTTTGCCACAAAAATATATTCAACTGATTCAATCACGACCATTAATGCTGCTGATTACCACGCTTCTTTTTATTTTTGTACCATATTGGATTTTTGTTGGAATGTCGCCACTGCTATACATAAAAGACTTTGGTGTGAGCCTCCAGCATTTTGGGTACTATCAAGGCGTATTAGCATTGATATTTGCAATCGGTAGTATTTTGTATGGATTTATAATTAAAAATTCAAATCACAATTTAAAAAATATGCTTAGCATCACACTTTGGATTTTCATTGTAAGTATTATTATGCTTGTAGCACTTATTATCTCAAATAGTGAAAATCCTGTGTGGATTACATTTGCCATTATTGTTTTTGTAATAGGTCAAATTATTCCAAGTACCTTACTTTATCCCATATGTTTGAATTTTATCCCACAAGCAAAAGGGAGAGCATCGGCAATTCTACAAGGTGGTCGCCTAATTGTTACGGCAATCGGTCTTCAAATTGCGGGTTTCTTCTATGTAGGATCATTTCAAAACATTGGTATTATTATCTCGAGCTTTATTCTTATCGCGGTGATTATGCTGTTTTTTGTAATTAGAAATCGTCAACTGATGAGCATTTAACCATGGCACACCTTTGGAATAAAACAATTGAAATTGATACCATTCTTGCGAAAAAATTAATTGAATCGCAATTTCAATTATCTATTTCTCACATCACACTGCTGGATGAAGGATGGGATAATACTGTTTTTCTGGTAAATCATGAATGGGTATTTCGATTTCCACATAGACCCTTTGGTGTGAGTTGCATGGAAAATGAAATTGCCATGTTACCATTTGTTGCGCCTCACCTATCGTTTCAAGCATCCATTCCATTTTATACTGGAAAAGCGTCTGAGTTATTTCCTTATCCATTTTGTGGGTATCGACCAATGCCACTAAGCTAAAAA
>MGXV01000090.1 GCA_001801485.1 Gammaproteobacteria bacterium RIFCSPHIGHO2_12_FULL_37_14 | reverse complement strand
AGATTTTACAAATCTCAGCCACGGTATTTTTCTGTTCATCATACATTTCAATCATTCGATTAATCTGCCTGGTATCAAGCAACGGCGGTCTACCACCCATTTTTCCACGCACCCTTGCAGCCTTTAACCCGGCTTGAGTTCTTTCTTGAATAAGATCTCGTTCAAACTCTGCTAACGCACTGAAAATATGGAAAATAAGCTTACCACCACTGGTGGAGGTATCAATGTTTTCTTGTAAACTTTTAAAAGCAATTTTCTTTTCTATTAACGATGTGATGGTTTGAATTAGATGCTGTATCGAACGGCCTAGCCTATCCAATTTCCATACAACAATAGTGTCACCTTCACGAGCATAATTCAGTGCTTTTTCCAATCCAGGACGTTGAGATTTAACACCACTGATAACATCAGAATAGATTTCTTCACACCCAGCGCTCTTCAATGCATCTTCTTGCATTCTTAGGTGCTGATCGGCGGTAGAAACACGCGCGTAACCGATTTTCATGGCTGCTCCTAGCTAATTTTGTGGATGAATTGTATATGAACCCGTCATTTAAAAGAAGATGCTTATCATTGAATTTTGGATGTTTTATTTAACACAAAACTAGACATATAATGCCGCTCCCGTGTCACTGTCGCTCATGTAAGGAAAACGGACGTTTAATAGATGGTTAAAATTTAAACGAATTTGAAAGGATTTTTTATGAAGCAATTATTTTTTGCTCTTTTCTTTGGTGACTTCGTCTACCTAGTGATTTTAGCCAGTTAAAAATATCCTCTCTAAGTTAATGATGCTAAAACAATTCAAACAACTAAGATCATTTACACAAGATCCTCTTGCATTCATCACTAATCAACGTAAAGAACAAGGCGATTTTTTCACAGTGCATTTGGGTATCAAAAAAATTCATTTTGCCTGCCACCCAAAATATGCCGAAGCGATGCTAGGCATGAAAACAGACCAATTTCAAAAATCGCGTTTGATCTTCAATAAAATCCGACCAATCACAGGAAGACGGGGGCTGGTACAATTAGAAAATGATGAATGGGCGCGGATGCGAAAAATCACGAATGAAATTTTTCAGCGTCAATATATGGCGCGCTATCCGGAAATGATGATTTATTTTTTAGATAAAGAATGTGAGAAAATTGACGGTGCGGACGCAGTTAATATCATGGCATTAATGACGAGCTATACACTCAAAACTGCACTAACTGTTATTTTTGGCAACGTTAATAACGAAACGGTTGAATCATTTTCATCATTATTTTTAGAATTGAATGCTCGCTGCGGTGTAAGGATGCGGTCATTGCTGAGCTTACCAAGCATCAGAATTTATGGCATTCAACAGGCGTTACGCTCAAAAATAATGGCGTTAGTCACATCGCAATACACAGAAGGTGTTAGCTTAATGTCTGTACTACGACAGCAAATCCCCATGGTAGATAATGACGCGACAGAATTAATCGTTGATCAACTCATGACATTTTTGTTTGCTGGATTTGAAACAACAGCGGCATCGTTAGCAAGTTCTTTATATTTGATAGCAAAATATCCTGAGCTACAAGATAAAATAATATGTGATGATGATAAAAAATCATATACTACGGCTGTCTATAAAGAGACGCTGCGTTTATATCCACCGGCATGGATGTTGGCACGACAAGCGGTAACAGATACGTTGCTTTGCGAACAAAATATTGCAAAAGGCGATAATATTTTTCTTAGTGTGCGCGAAATTCAACGACACCCTGACTATTGGAGTTCGCCGGACTCTTGTAAGCCAGAACGGTTTTTTTTGGATGATAAGCCGCGCTTTTCATTTCTTCCATTTGGCATGGGAAAACGAATATGCAGCGGACATGCGATGGCAATGATGGAAGCGGTATTAGCAATATCGAGATTATGCCAGCGCTATCAGTTTTCTTTGCCGGATAATCAACCATTAAAAATGCAGGCCATGGTTACATTACACCCTGTGGGAAATATTAACTTACGAGTTATAAAACGATGAATGATAATTATATCAAAAAAATTAAATTGTATCGTGAGTATTTTCCTCATCGGCAAGAATATTTATTTAATCATTTTTTACTGAAAGGTTATCAACTAACGACGCTGAGCTCTGTTGCTGATGAATTTTTTCCTGATCTATTGTCTGCCAAGCTTCATTTAGGCATGTTGATTACTTTATTTGATGATTTTGCCGATCATCCGAACTTTAATCAACCGCAATTACTGGACAAGCTTTATGATCTGCCTTATTTTCATCGCAGTCCAACAAGGGGTAGTGCTTTAGATGAAATTACACAAACAGATTGTGAATTTTCTAAAGCAGTCATTGGGTTAGCGATAGATATTTGCGAGGATATGATTAAATCACTTTCCATCTTACCGCACCATGCTTGCTATAGTGAATTATTTGTTTTTGATTTGAAGCAGTTTCACCAATGCAACCGATATTTTGAGATATTACGAAAATATCCTAAATTAAAAAACCTAACTGAGATTCAATATTATAGTTCGTATAACATGGGAATTGTATTGGTTGGGATAATGGATATCATGGCGTCACCAAACTTTGACATGAATGAGCTTGGTATATCGCGTGAGCTATTCATTTTGGCTCAACGTTATGCAAAAATATCCAATAATCTAATTACCTTTGATCGAGAAATCAACGAGCAAGATTATTCGAGTGAATTGCTCATGGTCAGTGAAAATCACGCATTGAAAGAGCAGAAAATACTATTGCAAAAAATGCTTGCAATACAGGATAAGCTTAAATCCTTCGATGCGATGAAATATATCAATAGTATGCAACAGCTTCATCATTTACATGAAGAGTCGCGAGGCAGCATTTGAAGCGGGATAGTGCAGTTATTCTAGGCGGTGGTTTCGCTGGAATGCTAAGCGCCGCCATGTTGTCACGTCATTTTAAACAAGTCATCATTGAGGAAAAGTTTTCGCATGTTTCAGCGGGTATTGCACAAGCCCCTCATTTACACGTGCTGTTAAAAGAAGGTCAAAACATTTTAGAACACTATTTTCTTGGAATATTAGATGAAATGCGTCGCTTAGGTTGCAAAGAAGTCGATTGGGCGGCGGATACAGTTTGGCATAGCCCTTTTGGAATGTATCCACGTTTTCATTCAGGAATTGTGACAGTTAATTGTAGCCGGTTATTGCTCGACAAATTGATGTATCAGTGGTTGCAAGCTATACCTAATATTAAATTTAAATATGGTATGAATGATGAAAGCAGTAGCGCAGATTTTTTCGTTGATGCGCGAGGGCGAAATGCTGAGATTGCTACTTTAAAGAACGCTCAAACTACAATTGTTACTAACAATTTATCTTATGCCACTCAATTTTATCAATTACCTGATAACCATTCAGCGCCTTTTAAACAAATTTATGTGCCTGTCTATATAGGTATAAATGACCGTGGTTGCGTTATTTCACCCATAGAGGAAAATAAAGTTGTTGTCACACTCATCGGGCGCGGAAACGCACGACCAAGCAAAAATCAGGAAAGTTTTTTGCAACACCTTGCGCAATTAAATAACCCAGAGATCATTGAATATTTGATAGGGGCAACACCTGTTTCAGACATTAAATTGTTTACGGATTTAAACAATAAACATCGTCATCTAAGTAAAATAAAACCTTGGCCGAGAAATGTAGTGGTGCTAGGGGATGCAGCATGTAAGATAAACCCGATTTATGGACAAGGGATGATGTTGGCTGCTAAGCAAGTGGCGTTATTGGATAGACATTTTGTTAATAATGCTAACGTGAATACGCGTCTCATTCAGAAAAAAATAGACAAAGTCATAGCTTTTTCTTGGTTAATGGCTACTACTGAAGACAAGCGTGCCTACCAAAATAAAAAACTTAAGCTGCGCATCTTGCATTTTTGTTTAGACAAACTTTATCAGATTTGTGTTAGAAGTGAAAAAATTCATTTAAAATTTTTACGTAAATTGCATGGAATTTCGATATGATTACATTACATCAATATCCTGGTTGTTGGGAGTTACCAAGCCTAAGTCCGTTTTGCATAAAGGTTGAAACGTATTTAAAAATGACCGGCATTCCATATAAGGTAGTAGTTGAAAATGACCCACGTCGTGGACCCAAAGGTAAAATGCCAGTGCTTAAAGATGGTGACAAGATTATTCCGGATTCCGGTTTCATTTTAGAGTATCTAAAAAATAAATTTGGTAACACATTAGATGCGCATTTAACAGCAGAACAGCAGGCGATGGCGATCGCTGTGCGACGCATGATTGAAGAAAATTTATATTTTGTTATTTTATATTCACGCTGGATAGATCCAGTTGGCAAGAAGTTTATCAATGATGCGTTTAAACAATTTTTCCCGCGTCTCCTTTCGCCACTTATTTTGGCCATCATTCGCCGTAATTTAAAGAAACAAGCGCATGGACAAGGAATAGGTCGTCATACTCGCGAAGAAATTTACTCTATTGGCAAGCAAGACATTCATGCAATCGCAACCTTACTTGGCAGCAATCACTATTTTTTTGGCGACAAACCTACCTCTATCGATGCGACGGTTTATGCGTTTTTAAGCGTGATTATTTATACCCCTATTGATAACCCCTTGCGAGAAGCGGTATGCAATAATCAGCGTCTCATGGAATATGTGGCACGGATGAAATAGGAGACTATTAATCGAGTATATAGCAGAAATATTTAGTTTAAATATTATGCACTTGGCGGCTCATCGGACGTAGCTTCACAATGGGCCTATTAGCAGGTAGAACATCGGATATTTTATTTAAGGCATCTCTTGCTCCTTTGGATAAGGGTGCGTCTCCGAACTGTGAAACCCATTGTGTACCTAAAAGTAATGATTCTATCTCGGTTTTCGTAAACATAAGGGGTGGCAGAAAGAAGGTTGGCTTAAGAATATATCCAATACCAGCTTCTCCTCTAATTTCGGCACCCATTGCTTGAAGGGTGGCGATGTCACGATACAAGGTTCTAATACTTACATCTAATCGTTCCACTAGACGTTCTCCGTTGACGGGATAGCGATAACTTCTTAAAATCTTTAGTAAATTTAAAAGTCGTTCAGTTCTATTCATAGCTAAAATTACTACTGCCATTTTTTGTCAGTATTATCCTATACAATTATAGCAGAACAATTTATGCCTAATAAGGAATATAACTATGCTCGTCCCTAATTTATTGCTGTTTTATGTAGAAAATCCGGAATCAAGTGCTTTATTCTACGAAAAGATTTTTTCTGTAAAGCCTGTCGCCTCATTTCCAACCTATGTGGCTTTTTTCTTTGAAAACGGATTAACGTTCAGCTTATGGTCTATACAAGCTAAAAACTTTGTTTCAGGAGGTGCTGGTCATCGTTGCGAACTTGCCTTTATGGTAAAGGATGAAGATACGGTGCGCACACTCCGCAAACAGTGGGAAAATCTCGGGGTAGTGATTGAACAAGACCTGCATGAAGCAGTATTCGGACTCACTTTTGTAGCGCTTGATCCAGATGGACATCGTATTCGAGTTTGTATACCTGATAAGTAATGTGAAGTTAGTTTCTTACATAAAACCTTGACAAACTAACATCGTTAGTTATAAGCTAACGATGTTAGTTTAAAGGTGAACATGTGCAAAAAAGAAATTTAACCAAACAAGCAATATGTACAGCTGCTATTCAACTTATCGAAAGCGATGGCCTTGAAGGGTTAAGCATGCGCAAAATTGCTTCAAAATTAAAGGTTGAAGCGGCATCGCTTTATAATCATATCGTTAATAAATCTGAATTATTTG
>MGXV01000089.1:71886-81840 GCA_001801485.1 Gammaproteobacteria bacterium RIFCSPHIGHO2_12_FULL_37_14 | reverse complement strand
ACCCTTTCACAATAACAATATTATAAAACTTGAACCTAATGATAAAATAATTGCCGTTTTAATCCAATCTCAAATGCAATATTAAGAATATTACATATGCTACGGAAATTTAAAAATATGTTTAAAATGAATTTTCCTAAAAATGCATTCAAAATTATTCATATTGAAGGCGATCATGCCAACAAAAATTTACATGTTCATTATCAAATCAATGGCAAATCGATTACAGCATCAGAAAAGCCAGAGGTATTAATTAATGACTTGTTCCAATTAAATGGCTTTTCGAAAAATGATGCTAATCTGATTTTAAATCTTTTTACAAATGAAAAAATTAGCGATAAATATAAAATATTATCAATATTTTTTGATCAAAATCCTGTTTTATTTGAAATACGAGATGTTTTGTCAAATCTCAACGTGTTTCTTTCCGCAGATGAAATATTAAGCTCAAATGACATATTAGAATCATTTTCAAAAAACGATGTGATTAAAATTTATTTTCAATCAATGAAGGAACATGAGCTAACAGAAAAGGAAGAAAAAAATAAATTATCCCTTAATAAAACAAATGAAAGTCAATCAAAAATATATGTTTTGAAAAATTCAGATAAAAATGTATGAATTACTTGTATAATGCTCAATTTAATTCGATCGAATTAAGAGGTTATGATAATCCTGAAACCCCAAGGCCATGGGATCTCACAGCTAAAATTATTTCATATTGTTTAAATCATCGAAATAAGCTTTTAGATATTGGCTGCGGAAATGCAAAAAAACTTCTGCCGCTTTCATCCCATTTTAAGGAAATTATTGCATTTGATATTAATAAGAATATGATCGAATCTGCAATTGAAACAATCAAAAATAATAAAAAATATAATATTCGATTGGTGCAGGGAGATAGTAATACTCTACCATTTTCCAGTAATACATTTGATGTGGTTACTTGTATATTATCTAGATGGAACATTAAAGAAATAGCTCGGGTTTTAAAACCTGGGGGGATAGTTATCATTGAGCATATCGGTAGTGAAGATAAGAAAGAATTTAAAATCTTATTTGGAAAAGATAGTAAAGGTTGGCGCGGACAATTTATTGGTTACCAAAGGAAAAGCTATTTGTTCCATTATTTCGAGTTATTTTTTGATATATTTAATATTGTTTCGATAGAAAATGGCTATTGGCAAACATATTATACAGAAGAAGGATTATTACAACTGCTTAAATTTACTCCTACAATTAGAAATTTTGATATCATTAAAGATCGTAAAGCGCTTGATAAAGCAATAGCACGAATGAACACTCCTCATGGAATTTTACTTACTCAAAATAGGATATTAATTTATGCGAAAAATATTTGGCATTCTTGAATTTCAAAAAATTGATTCTACAAGTCTGTCAAAAGTCAATAATTTTACTTATAATTATCTTATTGGTATTGTAATGCTATATATGATGCTCACGATACTATCCGGTCTTACTGTATATAAAATCATTATTTTTGGCCCGCTAATATTTCCAGCAGGTATTTTTACAACCCCCTTAACATATTGTTTAAGTAATGTAACTACTGAGGTTTATGGATACCCTGTTGCACGTAATCTTATGTGGTGGTTTATAATTTGTAGTGCAATTTTTACTGGCTTCGCGTTTTTGCTCATACATCTTCCTTCGCCGTCCGATTTCAAAAATCAATTCGCTTTTGATTTGATATTAGGAGCAATGCCTAGAATTTTTATAGCAGGTATTATTGGAACAATCGTTGGAATGAATATTAACAATTACTTAGTTTCAAAATTTAAAATTATAATGAGTGGTTCACATTATTGGTTAAGGAGCATAATATCTACTTGTGGAGGTGAAATTGCATATAACATAATTGCTTATCCAATGATGATGGCTTGGAAAATTCCTGCTCAGCAATTGATGCATATCTTTATCTCAGTCACCCTATTCAAGATAGTCATTACCGCTACATTTTTATTTCCAGAATGCTTACTAGCAAGATATTTAAAAATAAAAGAAAAAATAAACATATTCGACTATAATGTAGATTATAATATTTTCAAATTTAAAATTGGCGAAGAAAATCATCCGCCAAAATTATCTATTATAAAATAACTGATGATACAATTTTTAAAAGTATGCTAAGCATTCAAAAAAGTCATAGTCGTTAATCTATCTTGTATGCTCTTCGAGCCAACTAATTTCATACTACTTATCTATCCCCGTTCAAATTTTCATGCGAGGAGGCTTAATTAAAAACTGCTCTGCTGTTGGCGAATCTATTTTATAGTCAGATATTATTTCATGCTGTTGAGATAATTCCATTTCAAGCTTGTGATAGTAATCCGCAACACATTGGTTAACATCGCGATCCGCTAAATCTTCAAAATAGATCAGAATATTGGATTTTAAACTCTTTTCATCTGCTAAAATAAGATATTTTACAATTCCAAATAAATTTCCCCATTGAAAAAAAATAACTGGTGGAATACCTCCAGGAATATTTGGCGCGCCAGTTAACATTTGATTGCCGTGCCAAAAAATCAATTCGTGTATGTTGTATTTCCGAAAATCAAGATACTGCTTTTGTGTTAATTCAATCACTATACGATTTTTATTTTTTAGAATAAATAATTTGATGCGTTTTTTCAATAATTGAATATTTTCAAAATTAATTTCTTCATGTGGTAACAAAAAAGTTGTTTGGAATGTTTTTTGATGTTTTTTATAATACTCGAGGTAATATTTCAATACTGGATCAAATTCGGCGCTGCTTAATTGTTTCTGATGCCAATCAAGAAATTGAATTTGGGCACTCGATAATGGTTTACCACCAGCAAAGCATTGCAAAATATCTGCTGAACTATTATGGATAGGTTGGAGAATTAATTTAGTCGGCATGATGTCTTCTTTTGGATCGTAGCTTCTCTAAAATGTAAGTCTATTGCTATTGGTACTCGCTTCGATATTCACTATAGTATCAATTTTTCGATGGTTTAAAAATGAAAACGAACCAAGGCTATATCCTCTTTTATAGACAAATGGCTTGCTATACTGAATGCTATTGAGATCTCTGTGAGTGATCATATCATGGGGTAGTGGCTTACGCGCGATATTCATTTCGATTGGAATGATTGATTGGGATATATTTTTATGCCACTTCATTTTTGTACACTTGTCCACCATCATGCCGATCAACCCGCCAACCATACCAATAACAGCACTCACAGCGCTGATACCTATCGCAATAGCAATATTTAGATTGACTGCGACTCCAATCGCCCCGAAACTCGTCATGACCACCACACCTAAACTTGGAATGAGTCCTCCTGTCACCATTCCAGATACGACTAAGCCAGCAATTAACAAACTTGCCAAAAATATTTTTAAAGATAATGGCAACATACGATTCGATTGCTTTCTCCTTTCTTTCACTAGCAATGGTTGTTCAATTTCATTGGCGACATCCTGTGCCGCACTTTCCTGCATCCCTTCTTTCACTAGCAATGGCTGTTCAATTTCATTGGCGACATCCTGTAGCGCTCTTTCCTGCATCCTTTCTTTCACTAGCAATGGCTGTTCAATTTCATTGGCGACATCCTGTACCGCTCTTTCCTGCATCCTTTCTTTCACTAGCAATGGCTGTTCAATTTCATTGGCGACATCCTGTAGCGCGACTTGCTGTAGAATATGTCGTGTAAACTCGATTAAATCCACTAAAGGTTGATCTTCAGTAAAAAGATGCATATTTTCTTGATTGAGTAATGCATCAACTTTTTTACTTCTATTAATTAATTCATATAAATATTTTTTTGAATATTTTTTAGCTTTCTTTACGGCATCTTGTCTATGATTATCGGGAACTTTAAAAGTATTCCGATAGTTTATCGAAAAATTTTCCGTGAGTTCATCAAACTGACTCAATTCATCAGGATCGATTACCAATAACTCCTCTAAATTTTTTGCTAATTTCAAATAACCGACAGGATCTTGTAAATCTTCATATATTCTCGATGATTCCTTACGATTTTTTTGATCATTTAGAAGTTTTTTTATTTGCATCTCTCGTTCTTGATTTTCCTTTTTTCGCAATCGTTCTTTTTTATTAATTAAAGGCTCATCAGCTTCGATAGAATCATCATTCTTATTCTCGACTGACCATTTTTCAATATATTTAAGATATGTTTTCGCGTATGAACTTTCTTCAGAAGAAGATTTTCGTAATTCATAAATAGAATAATAGTAGCTCTGCTTATACCATTCTTTTTTTTGTTCGAAGCCGTGAGGATCAGCATACTTCTTAACAAGATGCTCGTCATCTGTCTTTTTAAGAAGGATACCGACATCAATCAGCAGCTCATGAATTATTTTTTTTTCTTCATATGGAAGATAATCTTGGAAATATCGTGCAAGCGCTCGTTTCACAAAAAAAATTTCGGCATTCTTGATTGCTAGTTTTGATGGTTGATTTATATAATTATTTATATCTAATGCAATTCGTTCTTTATGCAGCTGTTGTATATAATGATTTATTAATAATTTTTTTCCATCATGAATTTTTTGCATTAAATCATTAGAGGTAATTATTTTATTACAATCGCGTATCTCGTCCTCAGTTTTTTCCATCTGAGTCATTAAATCATTATTCCATTTACTCAACTTCACTAAAGTTTTTTCTTTCGATTCACTGTCCGACTTATCCATCGTCATCACGGCATAATGAATTTCTTTTGCATGAAAATCACCATAGCGCAAAGCGCCATAGCTCATTAAAGTGTCAATGTTGTCCTTACTGAACGAGCGATAATAATCGGTTAGCTGCCACTCTTTTTCTAATTCTTCTAATTGTGCTAAATGATGATAAAGAATAAATAATTGCCATTTGATACGCACTGAAATTTGCCCATTATACAATTGTAAAGCCAATTGGGGTGGTAGCATTTTCATAAAAATCCTTTTAATAAACATAGGCTTACAAAAAATCGTCTTGTTTTTTCGTTAAATCTCAGGCTGCTTTAAGTTATAAATGTTAATATTCCTCTTGGTTGTTCACTTTAACTTTTTGTATAATAATCATATTCGGTACTGAATTGTACTATTGGGAGGAAAAAATGAAACAGTTACTACTGTTAATCAGCACTATTCTACTCGCCACATCAAGCTTTGGTGAATCTCCTATTTCAAAAAATCTCTCTGATAAATCATTTGGATCCGCGTGGCAAGCTCAGCAATTTATCCACCCTACACATGGTAAAAATGATCTTACTATTGTTTATGGCGGAGCCGATATTTCTCATCGACCGTTAGCGACACCTATTGCTGCTGCCTAAAATCAGCGCTCTCTTTGACGGGTGCGAAATGTTTTCGATGTATCCGACAAGGCCCATGTATACGTAATGCTTCAATATGTTTCCCTGTTGTATACCCTTTATGTTGCGCGAACCCATATAATGGATAGCGCTTATCTAACATTGACATCAAACGATCTCTCACTACTTTCGCAACAATCGATGCCGCACTAATAGCGGATACTAAATCATCTCCTTTAATAATCGCCTTACTCTCGCAAGAAAATTTTGGGGATTGATTACCATCCACTAAAATAAGCTGGGGTGAAATTTTTAATTTGGCAACGGCTCGCTGCATAGCAAGAAAAGTAGCTTGAAGAATATTAATATTATCAATTTCTATCACACTAGCACTTGCTACAGACCAAGCTAATGCATGCTTTCGAATTTTGCTGAATAGGCTACGACGTTGCAAAGCAGTCAATTTCTTAGAATCTTTAAGACCATGAATGCAATGCGCGGGATCAAGAATAACTGCAGCAGCAACAACAGGCCCGGCGAGTGGTCCACGACCAGCTTCATCCACACCTGCTAATAATATGTTAGGATACTGTTTGCGTTGAATGAACTTCATAAACATCCTTGTTTGTTTGAATTTCAATTGGCATTTCTAATACATCACTGATAACAAAACGTGGCCGCTTTCTAACTTCTTGATAAATTCTACCTATATATTCTCCGACCACACCAAGACCCAGCAAGACAATACCAATCAAGAAAAACATAATTGCGAATAAAGTAAAAACTCCCTCTACTTCAGGTCCAATAATTAAACGTCTGAGTAATAAAAAAATGACGAAAATAAAACTACAAAATGAAATTAACACACCTAACATGGTAAATAATTGCAAAGGAAAAACTGAAAATCCAGCAATTAAATCAAAATTATATCGAATCAATTTATAAAAATTATAGCTAGACGTTCCTGCAACGCGCTCTGAATGAGCAATGCCAACTTCTACTGGATTCGCAGCATAGGTCAATGCTAAAGCAGGTATAAAAGTAGTGCTTTCACCCGTCGCCACCATCAAATCGACAATACGACGATGATATGCTCGCAGCATACATCCTTCATCTTTCATAATCAGCTTTGGCATCATCCAAGCTCGAATTTGGTTATGCCACTTTGATACTTGCAATCGCCACCAGGAATCTTGTCGGTTTTCTCGATAAGTATTGACAACATCATGTCCTGCTTCCATTGCTGAAACTAATTTAGCAATTTCTTCCGGTGGATTTTGTAAATCTGCATCCATCGTAATGACGATTTCACCGCGCACACGCTCAAATCCTGCCATAATTGCCATATGCTGACCAAAGTTACCATTAAACTCAATGATACGAATGTGATTAGGTCGACGATCATAAAGCTCTCTCAAGATTTTCGTAGAATGATCTGTGCTACCATCATTGGTCAAAATAATTTCATATGGTTTGGCTATAGCATCCATTGCTTTAGTTAAGCGAACATACAGTTGCTCGAGTACTTCTTGTTCATTGTGTACAGGAATCACAACACTGATATAGGGATGCAATGACATATCACCTCTCAATTAATAATTATAGAATCATCCTATGATCGGGCGGGATTTCTAGTGTTTATTTACATCCGCTCATCATAACAGGATTCGTTTCTACCACCGCTAGGAACTATCAACGGAATTATAGTATGATGCTTTCAATGAAACTAGTAGTTATAGCGGAAAACGCAATTAACTGAAATGAGATGAAACTATTTAAGGGCGGACTAGATCAGTTTCCGCTATAAATCTATTTATGAATCAAGATACGATACGCGACATATTTAAGCGGTTTCGCAAAGTAAATCCACATCCCACTACCGAGCTAGCCTTTCATAGTTCATTTGAATTACTAATTGCTGTTATCTTGTCTGCTCAGGCAACTGACAAATCGGTCAATAAAGCTACTGAAAAATTATTCGAAATCGCTCCTACACCAGAAAAAATACTAGCACTCGGCGAAAAGAGATTAAAAGAATATATTAAAACCATCGGGCTTTACACGACTAAAGCAAAAAATATTATTGGCACCTGTCGATTACTAGTTGATCAATTTCATTCGAGAGTACCGAGAGAACGCGCCGCATTAGAATCGTTACCAGGCGTTGGCCGAAAAACTGCCAATGTTATATTGAACACTTGCTTTGGTGAAACCACCATTGCTGTGGACACTCATATTTTCCGAGTGGCTAACCGTGTTGGTTTAGCAAAAGGAAACACGCCTTTAGTCATTGAGCAACAATTAATGAAAAACATTCCAGCATCCTATCGACACGATGCTCATCATTGGCTAGTGCTACATGGACGTTATATTTGCATCGCTCGTAAACCACGTTGTCCCCAGTGTTTGATTCGTGATTTGTGCGAGTATCCCAACAAAACAGATTAACCAAGCATACCATGTCGTTTCCTGTGGTTTATTAGAAAAAGTAATCAAATTGTGCTGTGACCGCATTATCATATTTACCTGTTGCAGAACAGGTCACTGAGGTGCATTGGCCTGTTGTTGTTGCAGCGCCAGTTGGCCCATTACCGGTATCACTTGCTGCATAATTTAGATCGCGACGCAACTCGATACTTTCCAAGGTATTCCTCAATAAAGACGTATTGAGCACCAAAGAATAGCGATTTAATGGTAGGCCTAGCGATAAAGCTTGATTAGTTTTTTGATATCCAACGGCGATGGTTGATGGTTTGTTATCAAATATCGTAAAGGTATAAGCTAATTCTGTATCAAGCGCCCATGGCTTTGCACCACGCCCATTAAAACTCATATCATTTGGATTAAATGCAGTTGAAGCGCTAACATATTCACCAATAAAATCGATATGTTCGCCCAGTGAAAAAACACCACGGATATTATATCCCGGAACGCGATGCGAAATTTGTTCGTACTTTGAAAAACCATTACTCAGTTGGAAACCAGCTGAATCTGCAATGTTACCAATCATACCCGCACCAAAGTTACCGTGGGAGCGACCAATTCTATAATTATAAGCAATGTTAACGCCGCCATTGTTTATCTTGCTCACAGAAGCAGCATGGCTATCCCCTCTAAATATATAGAGAGAACCAAAAAGTGCATTATCTCCTGGTTCTTTCACCCCCAAGGTAAGCGCATTCGCTTTCGTTCTCATCATAACTTTAGTCATCACATCTGTTATCATCAGTGAAGAATAGGCACCGTAGGGCACATAATATTTACCAAATGTTCCATAATAGGGTGAATCATGAAGATTACCCAAGGTGACAAATGCTTTATTAACATACAATCGCGAATTTGAAACCGTATAAAAATTACCCGATGGGCGAGCATTGTCATAGGAAAATTCCATGAAACCTAATATCCAATTACTCGGCCCCAACATAAAGGCATCTAAACTAGCATTCGTGACATCAATATTTGAGGTACTGGGCTTTCCTCCAATATTTGTATAATTCGCTTGCGTCTCTATCACACCACTGAATAATAGATGCGAATGATAGGGTTCTTGAGGAATTAACCCGCCCATTGCCATCAATTGTTCACGTATTGATTTTCGAATCAGTAACAACTGTAAATCGGTATTCACACTTGGGCTATTGATAACAAGATCATGACCTGCATATTGAATGGGGACGCCAACATATGGACCCGTGGAGACAAATGCTTGTCCTGGAACATCTAGGTCAAATGGCAAATATTGTCTTTCTTCGCTAACAAATTTTGACATATCTTGCTGACTTAAAGGCGTAGCTGATGAATCTGTATTGGAAGCAGCCGCAGCAGAAGAATCTAATTTGCGATGCGTATGAATAATAGATTTTGGCTGACTATTCTGCTGTTGTTTGATCGATTTTATTTCTTTTTGTAGGTTCTTGATCTCTAGTTGAAGCGCATTGGTTTGTGATGAAATTTTCTCAATCTGCTTGCTATTTAGCTGACTATTGGTTGATTCGTTAGCAAAAGCTGGCACCGCAATAACACCCATTAAACACAACAAGGTGGTTAAAGATTTATACGCTATCATAAGATTCCTCTTTCAGATTTGCGAATGGATAGGATTGTTTTTGTTGGATTTAGATATACAGTAATACCGGTTTGATGATTAGCTCGCTACCTTAGCAAAATTAAGCTTACAACTCAAGAAAAAAATAGTAAACTTTTTACCTTGAGAAACAGGTCTTATCAATTTAGAAAGATAGCAAACCAGTCTATGAAAATCCAAGTCCCAAGACTACTTTATGATGTCATTGCACCTTTACTGCTAGGCGCAATGTTAACATTGGCTTTTGCGCCATATGAAATTTTCCCTTTTGCCATTCTTGCGCCAGTAGGATTATTTTTTTTATGGCTTCAATCTTCACCGACTCGTGCATTTTGGCAAGGTTTTATTTTTGGTTTTGGATTTTTTGGTACGGGGGTATATTGGGTATTTCATAGCATCCATACATTTGGTGGTGTCCCTACACCCATTGCTATTTTCATTACTACTATTTTTATTGCTATTCTCGCACTTTTTCCAGCTGCCGTGGGCGGCATAGTCAATCGTTATTTCCCTGTATTAAATAATACAAAAATTATTTTAGCTTATCCGGTC
>MGXV01000089.1:42834-71863 GCA_001801485.1 Gammaproteobacteria bacterium RIFCSPHIGHO2_12_FULL_37_14 | reverse complement strand
TGGTTACAGTCAGACCAATTCTCCGCTTGCAGGTTATGCTACACTCTTAGGAGTATTTAGCATTTCATTAGCTACTTTAATTTCTAGTGGTTTAATCGTCGCGACCATTATTCAATTAAAACAACATCATTTTCGAACTGGTTATTTTTATTTATTCCTTTTCACGCTCATCTGGATAATCGGGGGCTTATTAAGCCTGTTACCATGGACACATCCCAAGGGACAACCCATTTCGGTCAGTTTAGTACAAGGTAATATTCCCCAAGCGATCAAATGGTCGCCTGAACATTTGAAATTATCATTAGATCGCTATGCTGAGATGACTGAACCATTATGGGGCAAACAAGAAATGATCATCTGGCCTGAAGCCGCCATACCCATGTCATTAGAAGATGCTGCCCCATTCATCGAATTAATGGATAATAAAGCACAAACCAGTCATTCTTATCTTATTCTCGGTATTCCAATTCAAGCTGAAAATCAATTAGGATACTATAATAGCATTGTAGTGTTAGGAAAAAACAGACAAGTCTATCTCAAGCGTCGCTTAGTACCTTTTGGTGAATTTATTCCAACATTTCCGATTATTTCAAAATTTTTTGATTTTATGTCTATTCCCATGTCAAATCTTATTCCAGGTAGCAATAATCAACCTCCATTAGAAATTGGCGATATAAAAATACTTCCTTCAATTTGTTACGAAATTGCTTTTCCTGAACTGATTAATACATCCAATAGTGATATTGGTATCTTACTGACTATTACTAACGATGCCTGGTTTGGTCGATCTTCTGCTGAAGCCCAACATTTACAAATGGCAGCCATGCGTGCGCTCGAATTAAGAAGGCCTCTTATTTTTGTAAGCAATGATGGTATCACTGCTATTATTAATGCTTACGGTAAAATTGAATCAGCTGCACCACAATATCAATCTTATGTTCTGAATGGTAGGGTGCAAGCGATGATTGGCAAAACACCCTGGATGATGTTTCGCATGGACCCTATGTTAATTATTTTAATTTCTCTACTCATTATTGCCATTTTGGATAATAGAAGACATACATAAAGTGAGAATAACAGTCATGCAAGAACAATATAATTCACAAGAAATCGAATTGAATGCTCAAACCTATTGGCAAGAAAAAAATTGCTTTCAAGTCACTGAAGATGCGAATAAAGAAAAATTTTATTGTTTATCCATGATGCCTTATCCTAGCGGCAGCTTACACATGGGTCATGTTAGAAATTATACTATTGGTGATGTGATCGCTCGTTACCAAACCATGCTTGGCAAAAATGTTTTACAACCCATGAGTTGGGATGCCTTTGGTTTACCTGCAGAAAACGCCGCCATCCAACATAAAATTCCGCCTGCGCAATGGACACGACAAAATATCAATCATATTCGCAAGCAAATGATGCGCATGGGCTTTGCTTATGATTGGAGCCGTGAATTTGCAACATGTGATCCAGATTATTATCATTGGGAACAATGGTTTTTCTTACAACTTTACAAGAAAGGCTTAGTCTATAAAAAAAATGCGGAAGTTAATTGGGATCCTATTGATCAAACTGTATTAGCGAATGAGCAAGTGGTTGATGGTCGCGGTTGGCGATCTGGCGCAATGGTCGAACGCCGTGAAATTCCTCAATGGTTTTTAAAAATTACCAGTTATGCTGAAGAACTGTTAAATGATATTGATCAATTACAACACTGGCCTCCACAAGTTCGAACCATGCAACGAAATTGGATTGGTCGTTCAGAAGGTGTAGAAATAAAGTTTATTCTTGATACTCATTCTGCTGATCACGATCAGCTCACTATTTTCACTACCCGTCCTGACACATTATTTGGCGTTACCTATATCGCACTAGCGCCTCAGCATCCACTCTGTAAAAAGCTTGCTCTACTGAATCCAACGCTTAAGCAATTTCTTGATGCTAATCGAAATATCAAAGTGGCTGAGGCAGAGATAGCTACTATGGAAAAACGTGGAATGTCTATCGGATGTTCTGCTCGTCATCCTCTCACGGGTGAAAATATTCCTATTTGGGTAGCAAATTTTGTGCTCATGGAATACGGCAGCGGAGCATTAATGGCCGTTCCTGCTCATGATCAACGTGATTTTGAATTTGCTGTTAAATATCATTTACCCATTCATCCAGTCATCGCACCTGTAGGTTCTTCCTGGGATTTTACTAAGAAAGCGTATACGGGTCATGGTGAATTAATCCATTCGGCTAACTACAATGGATTAGATTCTAATCAAGCATTTAAAGCCATTGCTGATGATCTTAAAGCTAAAAATCTTGGTGAATATAAAGTTCATTATCGTTTGCGCGATTGGAGTGTTTCCAGGCAACGCTATTGGGGCGCTCCTATTCCCTTTATTAATTGTCAGAAATGTGGAACAGTTCCTGTGCCTGAGAAAGATTTACCTGTCGTTCTTCCTGAAAATGTCGAATTTTCAGGAGTCAGTTCTCCCTTACAATCGATGCCTGAATTTTATGAAACTATCTGCCCTCAATGTCGGCAACCAGCTAAACGTGAAATTGATACCTTCGATACTTTTGTCGAGTCTTCTTGGTATTACGCTCGCCTAGCCTGTAAAACACCCAACAAGGCCATGCTTGATGGTCGTGCAAATTATTGGTTGCCAGTCGATCAGTATGTGGGTGGAATCGAACATGCTGTTTTGCATTTATTATATGCTCGCTTTTTTCATAAATTGTTACGGGATCATGGTTTATTGAACAGCGACGAACCCTTTCTACGGTTACTTTCACAAGGAATGGTCTTAAATCGCGGTGCAAAAATGTCTAAATCAAAAGGAAATGTAGTGGATCCACAAGCTCTCATTGATCGCTATGGAGCGGATACAGTTAGACTCTTTATTATGTTTGCATCGCCCCCAGAACAGAGTTTGGAATGGTCAGACAGCGGCGTAGAAGGTGGACACCGCTTTTTGAAGCGTTTATGGGCATTTGCCTATGAACATCATCAACGCATTCGACAATACAATCGATTACCATCTTCAAATTTGCTTGGTTCCTCTAATTGGGAAAAAAGTGATCCCAAACAAATAGACATATTTCGTCAAATTTATGAAATTCTTGAACAAGCAAAGTTTGATTATGAGCGACAACAATTTAATACGATTGTTTCAGGATGCATGAAAATTTTTAATCTCTTAACTAAACTTGAACCTGCTCAATCAGAATTGATTGATATCAGGGATATTGTTATTCATAAAGGGATCAGTATTTTATTGCGTTTACTAGCACCGATTGCACCACACATGACGCATCAATTATGGCTAGATTTACAATATGAGGGTATCATTCTTGATGCACCTTGGCCATCACCAAGCCCTATCGTTTTCAAAGCAGATACAATAGAACTCGTCATCCAAATTAATGGGAAATTACGCAGCAATGTGCGTGTTCCACATCATGCTGATCAACCATTCATTGAAGACAGAGTAAAAGAAGATCCTAAAGTGCAGCAAGCCATCAAAGGAAAACGAATTAAACGAATCATTATTGTACCGGGTAGATTAGTGAATGTAGTGGTGGAAGAAGAATGACAAACAATCCCCTTTCAAAAAAATTAAACTGGAGAGTAAGTTGTTTATTTTTCTTTTTTACTTTATCTCTAACTGCCTGTGGCTTTCATTTACAAGGTGAAATGCAACTTGCACCTGCCTTACATCGATTATATTTACAAACGAATGATCCATACGGGCATCTTGCCAACAACCTGCGTCAATTTTTAAAAGCATCAAAAGTGCAACTGGTTTCATCTCCAGCGTCAGCAAGTACTATTTTAACCATTATTCGCGATGAATCATCACAAGAATTATTAAGTGTCAGCGGCACCCAACAAACACGACAATATAATCTAAGAGTGACGGTTGTATTTGAAATCAGCGATCCCAATGGAATTCCTTTAGTCAATCCTCAAACCCTGACTGAAACACGAGCAATCACTGTTCAATCGAATCAAATTCTTGGAAGCAGTAATGAAGCAAATTTATTTTACCAACAAATGCGTCGCAATCTGGCTTATGCAATCATGAATCGACTGGCCTCTAAGGAAATTACTCAACAAATGACTGGATCCTATCCTAAGCCCAAATGAAACTGACATATTTTCAATTAGAACCACATCTCACCAAAAAATTAGCTCCCGTCTATTTAATCGGTGGTGAAGATGTTTTATTAAAGCAAGATAGTGTCCGCATGATTCGGAAAGCAGCAAAACATGCTGGATTCAGTGGGCGACTTCGCTTATCAATTGATACGGGACTGGATGAACAACAATTGTATAGTACGCTTAATTCTCCTTCTTTGTTTTCAGAAAAACAATTGCTAGAAATTAATTTACCTTCATTTACAACACATAAAACTCTTGTCACCATTCTCAGCGAATATCTGAAAAATCCCTCTTCACAACATCTGCTATTAATTACGACAGGAAAAATTGATAGTAAAATAAGTAAAAATAATTGTTATCAAGCAATTGAAAATTCTGGCGTAATCATAACAATCTGGCCTTTATCACATGAACAATTATTGCAATGGATACATTACCAAGCAAAAAAATATCGATTACAATTAAATGCGCCTGCTGCAAATTTGTTAGCGAATTATGCTGAAGGCAATTTAATTGCTATTGCTCAGGCAATTGAAAAATGCTATTTACTACAACCACAAAAAATAATCGATGAAGATTTAATCGATACCCTCATGGTTGATGACATGCAATTTACTATTTTTGATTTAGTGGACAGCATGATTGCTGGTAATGTATCGCGTTCCTTACGTATCTTAGGCACTCTCAAACTAAATAGTTGTGAACCCACTCTCATTATTTGGGCGATTGCACGAGAATTACGCTTACTAAATGATATGGCACAACAAATCAAACAAGGTATGTCTTTTGAAGACCTTTTTAAAAAAAATCGGGTTTTTATTCGCCGGCAGTCAATGTTAAGAAGTTTTTTAAAAAAATTTAGTGCAACAGATTATTGGCGTTTTCTTTTGGATATTGCCAACATTGATCGCTGCATTAAAGGTGCAATCGCTGACAACCCATGGAATCGACTTCAAATGCTTTGCCTGAAATTGACCCCAAAAAGGCCGACAATCGATACGACTACCAAGCATCCAGCTTAAGTTGAAAATATGTCATTAAATAAATATCATGCAAAACGCAACTTCAAATTAACTCCAGAGCCATTGGGGGAAAAAAATAAATCCTCAGTAAAATTAAAATATCTCATTCAAAAACATGCTGCTAGTCACTTGCATTACGATTTTCGCTTAGAAATGAATGGCGTTTTAAAAAGCTGGGCTATTCCCAAAGGACCGAGTTTGAATCCCAACAATAAACGACTTGCAGTTCATGTTGAAGATCATCCATTGGAATATGGATCGTTTGAAGGCATTATTCCACAAGGTCAATATGGCGGTGGTACCGTCATGTTATGGGACAAAGGTTACTGGAAATGTGAAAATGATAATGTTAATACCGCTTATCAGCAAGGTAATTTAACTTTTCATTTAGATGGAATGAAACTGAAAGGATTATGGAAATTGATTCAAATTAAAAATAATCCTAAAAATTGGTTACTTATAAAAATTAATGATTCTTACGCCAAAAGCGGTGCTGAAATTACAGATATGCAAATTAAAAGTGTTATCAGTCATCTAACGATAGATGAATTAGCAGCACAATATCAACCGTTAAAGCGCCCACCGGCAATTAAACAAGTTACACGGGTAAAACCTAAACTTATCGCTAAATTTGAATTTGCCTCGTATCCTCATCTCACTCATCCTGATAAAATTTTATACCCTGAAGAAGGAATTACTAAACTCGATCTGGCACACTATTACGATGCGATTCATGAGTGGATTTTACCTTACATTATCAATCGCCCCTTAACTTTATTACGATGTCCTGATGGTCGTCATCACAATTGCTTTTTTCAAAAGCATTTATCGGGTATATCAGATCCAGCAATATACAGTATTCCTATTCGCGAAAAGAGTGGCCGCAAATTATATTCCTACATCAAGAATAAAAAAGGGTTATTCGCACTGATTCAATTAGGCGTGCTTGAAATACATCTTTGGGGATCTCCGATCAAGCATATTGAAAAGCCAGATAGAATAATATTTGATCTCGATCCCGCTCCAGATGTTGAATGGAAATTTGTCATTTATACTGCAAAATTAATACGAAAAGAATTACAAAAATTAAAATTACAGAGTTTTATAAACACAACAGGCGGAAAAGGATTACATATCGCCGTTCCTATTAAGGCTCAATATAGTTGGGAACAGATCAAAGATTTTACTCAAACATTTGTGCAATATATCGTTTCACTGCAACCAGATCACTATACTAGTCTCATGACTAAAGCAAAAAGAACAGGTAAAATTTATATTGATTATTTGCGGAACCAACGTGGCGCTACCGTTATCGCTCCCTATTCTACTCGTGCGCGGGAAAATGCCACCATCGCTACCCCGCTGCACTGGGACGAATTATCCTCAAAAATCAATCCCACTCAATATACGCTTTTAACTTTACCCAAGCGACTCGCAAAGCTAAGCAAAGATCCTTGGGATGGATTTACCAAATTGCGCCAAATTATAAAAATTTAGGATAACGTAACATTTAATATCGAGTCACACTCAAACAAATGCCAACTATATCCCGTGATCATTGATAAGACAAAAGTCGATTGTCTATTATTGATTATTTCTGAATAATTTACGTTATAATACATAAAAAGCATCAGCGGTTCCCGCTGACCATAGCAATGGGTATTCTTAAAGGAACCAGTCAATGCATCAGGCACATCAAGCGATAGGCATTCTCGGCGGCACCTTCGATCCTATTCATTTTGGACATTTGCGTCTTGCGCTAGAACTGCGTGAATTCTTGGATTTAGCAAAAATTCATATTATTCCTTGTTATCAGCCAGTACATCGTAAACTTCCCGTTGCTTCACCAGCCCAGCGATTAGCCATGCTTGAATGCGCTGTTGCTGGTGAGCCAGCATTATATGCGGATCCGCGAGAAATACAGCATGGTGTTCCCTCCTACATGATCGACACTATTTTAGAGATGCGCAATGAAATGCCTCACACGCCTCTCTGTCTATTGTTAGGAATTGATGCATTTTTGGGTTTTACGAGTTGGCATCGCTGGCAAGACATTTTAGATCATGCTCATTTAGTTATCGCCCATCGCCCACAGTACCAACTTCCTTCGACAGGCATGATTGCTGATTTATTAAAAGAACGATTGCATAGTGAAATAATCACTATTCATGATACTCTTGGCGGAAGAATGATTGTGCGTCCTATCACATCGTTAGAAATTTCAGCAACTGATATTCGAAAACAGATTGCAATGGGACGAAATCCAAGGTATTTACTGCCTGATAATGTGTATAATTATATTAAACAACATGGTATTTATAATCTTAGTCGAGTTTAAATATGAAATCAGATGAATTACGTGACCTTGCTATTGATGCCTTAGAAGATTTGAAAGGCATTGATATCACTACAATTGATGTACGTCCTATTACTGTCATTACGGATTATATGATTATTTGTACCGGACGCTCTACGCGCCATGTTAGCTCCATCGCTGAAAATGTGGCATTACAAGCGAAAGCGCAAAAAGTAACAACCGTGCGTGTAGAGGGTGGACAAGAAAGCGAATGGGTATTGGTTGATCTTGGAGATGTCATTGTGCATGTCATGTTGGCAGCGACTCGAACACTGTATAGCCTTGAAGATTTATGGGAACCCGTTAAAGAATTACGCGAACACCAAAAGCGCTAGCGGCTGCTCTCGCAAATATTCGATTAGCGTAACGAATGAACTATGAAAATTCGTCTCCTCACCATCACGCATAAAGTTCCTACTTGGGTAGAAGAAGGCTACAAAGAATATGCTAATCGCTTGCCCGCTACTTGCGCATTAGAACTTATCGAAATTCCTGCTGAAAAACGCAACCTGCAACCCGACTTAACCAAACTAGTTAAACGCGAAGGCGAAAAATTACTTGCTGCTATTAAGCCACATCATATTATTGTTGCGCTTGATATTAAGGGAAAACTCTGGTCAACAGAACAATTAACTCATCAACTCGCCAATTGGCATCAGCAAGGTGACAATATTGATCTTTTAGTGGGTGGACCCGATGGGCTTTCGCCTGCGTGTCTCCAACGAGCGAACATGCGTTGGTCATTATCACCACTTACCTTTCCTCATGCATTTGTTCGACTGATAGTGGCAGAACAAATTTATCGTGCTTGGAGTATTTTGCAACAACATCCATACCATCGATAGTTGATTTACTATTATTCAGGATGATTGGTCACGCTCACCACTGCTAACAATATCCTCACTTCCTGTGCGAGATGTTGATAAGTTTTTTCTGCTCGCATCACTCGATCACTGGCAGCCGACAGTTCCAGTTGACTAGTCTGCTTTTTAGACTGAAGCGTCTCCAATAAATTTTTAGCCTGCTCTAATTCTTGCTTCGCGCTAATCCAATCCCTTTCTGCTAGCATAATTCGTTGGCCAAATTGCAATGAATTAGCCCACTGTTCGCTAAGAAGAAGATCAAAATCGGCGGCCGCCGTTAAAACTGATTCGCATTGTGTTTGTTTGTTTTCTGAATTTTTTTGTTTAGATTGACATTTAACAAGTTGTTTTTGTAAATAAAACGGATGTTCCATCAAATAGGAATAAGATAAATTTTCTTGGCAAGCAGCTAAACAAACTATAAACATGATTGTGATGGTTTTTTTTATCATACAGACTTAAATAAAGAATAAACCATACCACTATCTGTCAAAAGTGATATGAAAGGTAACAACACTAGAATCAAACCGATAATGAGCAAATAAACTACTGTACTAATCGGCACCATTAAGGGGCTACGTCTATGCTCTATATATTTAATCAAAGAAGCAAATAGAAATGCGCCGCCAATGACAAAACATACCGTACTAATTAAATCAGATAACACCCCTATTGGTTCAAGTAGGGTCTCAGCTACTCTGCCCGCACCTAATTCATGATTGTGAGACGTCGACTCGGCCGCCATCGTCACCCCAGAAAACAGGCAGAAAACAATCATTCGTAGCATAAGGTCTTTCATGGGTTTCTCGCTTCGTGGTAATTGAGTATAATACAATTATTCATTGATAAAATTACAGCGTTTCTGCAAGAGCACTATGATAAAATATCCTACCTCAGATAGTAAATTACCATTTTCAGATTATATCAATCGCTGTCGTACGATTGTTGAAGAGCATCGTAGCGATTTGCAACGTTTTCATGCAAACGCAAAGCTTATTATCGATACAAATAGTCCTTACGAGCTCATCCCTAGCAAACCCCACTACGGAGATCAGCGATTAAAATATGGGGTCTTACTCTTGCATGGATTATTTGATTGCCCCTTTTCATTGAAAGACGTCGGTGAATGCTTACAATCGAATGGAATGTTATGCCGCTCTGTATTATTACCAGGCCATGGCACGACTCCAAGCGATTTACTGAAAGTTTCTTATCATGATTGGATAGAAACGCTGCACTATGGCATAGAATCGCTTCGCCAACAAGTAGAAAAAGTTTTTCTTGTGGGATATTCAACCGGCGCTACTCTTTCTATTTATCAAGCCCTACAAGACGAACAAACCATTGCTGGCATTATTTTACTCGCACCCGCTTTGAAAATTAAAGCGCCTATTGATTTGTTATTAAATTGGCGACAACTCATTAAGTGGATCAGTAATAAACGACAGTGGATATGTTATGAAGATGAAATTGACTATGCTAGATACCGCTCCATTGCATTTAATCCTGTTATTCAGCTTTCCATGCTAACTCGAGTAATTAAAGAAATGATGAGGCAACATACAGTGAATTGTCCTGTCTTTATTGCTGCTAGTCGTGAAGATGAAACGATTTCCAGTCAAAAAGCTATTGATTTTTTTTCTCGTTTACCCAATCAAAATAACAAATTATTACTCTATACATCATCTGATCATCGCTATCCTGATCAAAGAATTTTAACTCGTCGCATTCAAAATCAAAAAAATCATATTAATCACTTTTCACA
This sequence comes from Gammaproteobacteria bacterium RIFCSPHIGHO2_12_FULL_37_14, assembly GCA_001801485.1. Next base: position 61,701 of record MGXV01000089.1, on the reverse strand, counting down.
TGTTTCTATTCCATTTGCACCAAATAATTCGCATTATGGCGAATATGGAGATTACTTTCATACCTCTCGCCTACATTCAAACCAATATGTTTTCGGTGCTTATAATCGTCTTGAAATACAATTTTTTGATATTCTCTACGATCTTGGAATAGTTCGTAAAAAACGCCGCGAATTGACTTATAACCCTGATTTCGATTTTATGGTAGAAAAAATTAGTGATTTTATTTTGAAACATTAGTAGGATTTTTGATAAGAACACCGCCAACAGGAACCTACAAATAAAGAAGTCACGTTAAAGAAGCAGAATTGCGCGATCTTTTTGTTCAATCATTGCCGAAGTTAAATAATTCCAAATGTGCAAGAATTATTTCTCTCCCGATTGATGTTCTTTAGCAGGAACAAGATTAATTTTTACAGAATATCCTAATGCCTGCGCATATTTCAGCAGTGTTTCAAGAGAGGGAGAGTGGCGTCCAGTACCAGAAGACTCAAGACGAGAGACAGCTTAATCGTACAATAAAAAACCCGAGCAATTCCATCCTTATCACTAAGACGCATTTCAAATTATGAGTTAGGATAAATTAGCCAATGCAATAGCATCATAAAAGCGCCAATGCAAATAGCACTATCTGCTGTATTAAAGATGGCAAAATGCCATCCTCCTAGATGAAAATCGAAAAAATCCACCACATGCCCATATAATATCCTATCCCAAACATTTCCTATCGCCCCACCTAATACAAGACTTAAAGCGATACTCAACCAGCTATCACGAGCAGTTAATTTACCTAGCCAAATTAAAATAATCACGCTGACAAGAATCGCTAAACTTCCTAGAAATATATTTTGCCAACCGGAGGCAGAATGTAAAAAACTAAAAGCTGCGCCCGTATTAAACGCTAAAGTTAAATTAAAAATAGGTAGAATGCGAAATGGCTCACCCATCACAAGATAGTGAATCGCCCACATTTTTGCAAAACGATCAATAGCAAGAACAAGGATAGCTACCCATATCCATCGCAAGCCAGATGAAAAAATCTTTTTAAGCATATTCTCTTGATTCTCCTGTTCCAGCCACATTCTCAACACAGCGACCACAAATACCAGGATACGTCGTATGCACACCAACATCGCTGCGACGATGCCAACATCGTTCACATTTTGGATGTGTCGTTGCTTCTATTTTTAAAGCGAGTCCTGGAATATCTGTCATCACAACCGTAGACGGAGCAGAATGATCTGGAATCACATGAGCGAAAGAAGTAATTAATACAAAACGTAATTCATCCCCCAGAATATCCAATTGATTTTTCAATTGTGTATGACAGTATAAAAATACTTCTGCTTCTAATGCTGAGCCAATTTTTCCAGCATTCCGTTGATTCTCAATTTCTTTATTCACAGCATCACGTACGGCACGAATCTTTTCCCAGTAGGAGTGATCCATTAATTCGTTGGTCAATTTAAATAATGATGGATACCAGGTAGTAAGAAATACTGAATCAACTTTTTTTCCAGGAATATGTTGCCAAATTTCTTCTGCAGTAAAACTCAGAATCGGCGCCATCCATCTCACTAAAGCATGAACAATATGATATAAAGCTGTTTGCGCAGAGCGCCTACCCCGACTATTGGTTGCCATCGTATATTGGCGATCTTTGATGATATCTAAATAAAATCCACCCATATCGACTGCACAAAAATGATGTAATGTTTGAACAATCATATGGAATTGATAAGTACGATAAGCTTTAAGAATTTCTTCTTGAATAAGATAGGTTTTATCAACCGCCCAACGATCTAACATCAACATATTATCCGGTTCCAACAAATGCATTTCTGGATCGAAGCCATGCAGATTAGCCAGTAAAAAACGTGCGGTATTGCGAATACGGCGGTAGGCTTCTGAGGTGCGTGTAAAAATTTCTTTAGAAGCACTGATTTCATAGCGATAATCAATGGATGCTACCCATAAACGGAGAATATCTGCGCCTAACGTTTTAATGATTTCTTCAGGTGCAATCACATTTCCCAGTGATTTAGACATCTTACGGCCTTGTCCATCAACAACAAACCCATGCGTTAATACCGCTCGATAAGAAGCTTGATGATTCATGACTAGCGATGTTAACAAGGAAGATTGAAACCATCCGCGATGTTGATCTGAGCCTTCTAAGACAATATCAGCAGGAAAAGTAAGTTCAGGGCGTTGCTTCAACACACATTCATGCGACACGCCCGAATCGTACCAAACATCTAACACATCTTTTGATTGAAGATATTGATCCGATTCATGACCTAATAACGCTGCTTTATCCAAGTTATACCAAGCTTCTATACCCTGCTGTTCGACTTGCTGAGCGACTTTTTCCATCAAGTCCAATTGATTGGGGTGTAACTCGCCTGTTTCTTTATGCACAAATAAAGCCAGCGGCACACCCCACGTACGCTGACGTGAAATACACCAATCAGGACGATTTTGTATCATACCGATAATCCGAGATTTTCCCCAATCCGGAATCCATTCTACTTTCTCTATTGCATGCAATGTATGCTTGCGTAAATCTTTCTGATCCATACTGATAAACCATTGTGGTGTCGATCGGAAAATCAAAGGTGTTTTATGGCGCCAACAATGAGGATAACTATGCCGCACTGATTCAAGATGCAAAAGAGCATGACATTCCTGCAACACTTCTAACACTTTATCATTCCCTTTACTGACATGTAAGCCAGCAAAAATAGGAGTAGCAGCCGTGTAACAACCATCATTTCCTATCGGATTATCGAGAGGTAAGTGATATTGCTTGCCTAGTTCATAATCCTCCAAGCCATGCGCGGGAGCGATATGTACTGCACCCGTACCAGACTCCACGGTCACATGCTCTCCAAGAATTATCGGTACTGTTCGATCATAAAAGGGATGTTTCAGGATAACACCTGCTAATTTTTCGCCGATGACACGACCTAGTACACGATGGCTGGCAAATTGATTACGCTGAAGAGTCGTTGCCAGCAATGTTTCAGCTATTAATAATTGTCGGTTTTGATCATCTTCAATTAAGACATACTCAAGATAAGGATTGAGTGCAACAGCTTGGTTAGCTGGTAAGGTCCAGGGTGTCGTCGTCCAGATGGGCACAAAAACATTGCCGCACCCTTTTTGTAAATTGGGAATGCGTTTCAAAAAATCATTCTCGTCTACAACTGCGAAGCTCACATCAATCGCTGGAGAATTTCTCTCTGCATACTCTACTTCTGCTTCTGCTAGCGCTGAAGCACAATCTAAACACCAATGCACTGGCTTATAGCCTTTTTGTAAATCACCGTGCTGAATAATTTTGGCTAGACTGCGAATAATATCGGCTTCGTATTTAAAATTCATCGTTAAATACGGGTGTTCCCAATCGGCAATAATACCTAAACGTTTAAATTCCTCTCGCTGAATATGAACATATTGCAGCGCATATTCCCGACAAGCCTGACGAAATTCAGTGGCGCTAATTTTTTGCCCTACTTTACCAACTTTTTTTTCTACATGATGTTCAATTGGCAAGCCATGACAATCCCAGCCTGGCACAAATGGCGAATCAAAATCGCTTAAACGATGCGATTTCACAATCATGTCTTTCAGAATGGTAGTCGTCGCCGTACCTAAATGAATATTGCCATTGGCATATGGGGGGCCTTGATGCAAAATAAATTTTTTCTTACCTTTGTTATTAATCTGAATTTTTTCATAAATGCTAAGGTTCTGCCACTTCAGCAAAATTTCAGGCTCGCGCTGAGAAAGATTAGCTTTCATCGGAAAATCCGTTTGTGGCAAATTTAATGTACTTTTATAGTCTTTCATATCACACCATTTTTTAAAAAATATTCTCTCGTAGCAGCAACGTCTTTAACGATCTGCTCTTTGAGTAAGTTTAAATTAGGAAAACATATTTCATCACGTAATTTTTGACAAAACTCAACACATACCTTTAAGCCATAAATATCTCGATGAAAATTCAACAAGTGTACCTCGAGTAATGCTCGCGTTCCACCAATAGTCGGTCGAGTACCCACACTGGCAACACCAGGCCAGGGACGCTTATCCATGCCATGCATATAAACAGTATAAATTCCCATCACAGGGGTGCGACAACGATGTAAGGCGATATTCGCTGTTGGGAACCCCAACTGTCGACCTAATTGATCACCACCACTGATGCAACCCAACATGCAATAAGCATGACCTAATAAGCGTCTAGTCATCTCAAGCTTACCTTCTGCTAAGGCCGTACGTACGCGGGTGCTGCTGACTCTTTCACCATCAATGAGTACTGTATCGATACTTTCAACTGTAAAACCTCGTTGTCTTCCCATGGTCTGTAATAGCTGAAAATCGCCTTGACGCTGATTTCCAAAACGAAAATCATCGCCAATACACAGGTGCTGAGGCTGCATTGACAAGTGAATCATATCGACAAAATCACTTGCACTTATTCTTGCAAGTAATTGATTAAATGGTAAAATAACAACTAAATCAACTCCACATTTAGCTAAAGCATAAAATTTTTCACGTAGATTGGTAATTCTGGCAATTTGACAATCTTTTCCCAAAAAAAACTCAAAAGGATGGGGTTCGAAAGTAATAACAATGGAAGGCACTGCTAATTCTCTAGCTTTTTTCACTACTTTAGCAATTAAATGTTGATGGCCTAAATGAACACCATCAAAATTTCCAATCGTGATGACACCACCAGCATGTTGCGGCTGAATGTTATATAATGAGCGAATTAAAGTTGTTGGCATAATGCGACAATGTATTTTAAAGTACGATTTTTTGCTAGCATAAAAATATATCTATGACTAAACAAGGTGTCTACTATGGCTACTAACAAGTTCCAAGCGATTATCGAAGCCGCTCTTATGGTAGCTGATTATCCTTTAACAGTATCAGTCATCCAAAATCTTTTTAAAGAAGAGGAACAGCCCTCTTCTACTGAAATAAAAGCTATTTTATCTGCTATTCGCGATCGACACATAGATAGCGGCATTGAATTACAAGAAGTAGCCAGTGGTTATCGCTTACAAGCAAAAGCAGAATTTAGCCCGTGGCTTAGTCGGCTGTGGGAAGAACGCGCTCCTCGCTATTCTCGAGCCTTTTTAGAAACATTGGCGATCATTGCTTATCGACAACCGATCACCCGCGCAGAAATCGAACAAATTCGTGGCGTGACAGTGAGCAGTAATATTATGAAAACGTTACTCGAAAGAGAATGGGTTAAAATTATAGGATATCGTGAACTACCAGGAAAACCTGCTATCCTTGGCACAACGAAAACTTTTCTAGATCATTTTAGTTTAAAATCGCTGTCTGAACTACCTACTTTAGCCGATTTTAAAAATTTTGAAACACAAGATAGCCAAATACAAGTGCAATTAGCGCTAGAAAACAGCCAGAGCGAACCCAATGACAGTGAAGCCATTCCGCAAGAACGCAATGCCTTATTAGACGAAGATGACGAAGGTATGTTAGTACCCGCATAACAGTAAGCAGTAATTCTATGACTGAAAAAATTCAAAAAATCCTGGCTCATGCTGGAATTGCTTCCCGCAGGCAAATCGAAGTGTGGATACAAGCCGGCAGAATATCGGTAAACGGTAAAATCGCCACGCTCGGTGACCGGATGACTTATCACGATAAAGTTTGTGTGGATGGTCGAGAAATTAAATTGATTAAAAGTCATCAGCAAAAATCTCGAGTGTTGTTATATTACAAACCAGAAGGCGAGCTTTGCACACGCCATGATCCAGAAGGTAGACCAACCATCTTCGAGCGTTTGCCACTCATGCGAAATAGTCGCTGGATATGTGTCGGTCGATTAGATTTCAATACATCCGGATTATTGCTTATTACCAATGACGGAACACTGGCTAATCGTCTCATGCATCCCAGCTCGCAAATTGAACGAGAATATGCTGTACGCGTACGCGGTGAAGTGACACCAGAAACAATCACAAAATTAAAAAAAGGGATCAAACTCGAAGATGGTATCGGCCACTTTAATCAAATCACTGATGCTGGCGGCAGTGGCGCAAACCGTTGGTATCATGTCATTGTCACCGAGGGTCGCAATCGCTTGGTACGTCGCTTGTGGGAAAACTTAGGATTCACCATTAGTCGCCTGATCCGCATTCGCTTTGGCCCAATTTATCTGCCCGCCGGATTACGTCGCGGACAATATGTTGAATTGAGCGATGAAGAAATACAACTACTACCGAGTGTGATTTCTACAAATTAATTTGTCGCCGTTTATTTGAAATCTATCTAACAAGAGAGTGGAGTAATCTCCAAAAGCACATAATCTGAATTAATATCCCCTCAAACAGCTTTGGTAAATCTCTTCATACTACTTGCCCTTTTTAATTGTTCTTTTTATTTTGAATATGGCAAAATTCATTTCGTAGGTGGTCTCAGTTCCTGTAACTGCTAACTCATTTTCAGGAATCATCAAATCTGCAATTAAGTCGCCAGTATGCTCTATCAAAGTCTTTTGGTTTGGCGAATTTTCAGGTAGGGATTGAATTTGGTTTACAGCGCGACCTAACTCTCGTACCTTAGCAAAGGTGTCAATAATAGCTAATGTGGTCTCTAGAGCCTCAGGGCTCTTTAGGATGGTCGCCAACATATAGAGACCTTTTTCAGTAAAGACTTTTAGTGGCACAGACGAATGTTTCAGCTTTTTGAACCGGTCGAAATTTTCGACCAGTTCATCCTTTTCTTGTTTGTTGAGTTCGAATAAATAGCCATTGGGGAATTTTTCTGGATTGTTCTTAACTGCCTCGTTTACACGTTTTGTTTCCACCCCATATAACTGAGCAACATCAGTATCAACAATAACTTTTTGATTACGAATGGTAATAATTTTTTCTTGAACTTGATCCTGTTTGATAACTTGCATACTAGACTTCCTATTTCTTTTACAAAAACTCTCTTGGTTATCATTTGCCCTAATAAACTATCCATTTGGTTCACAGTCACGCAACATACAACTAAAAAATACTAAAATAAATGTATTTTATCGACCATATTGAATATTTTCAATTTAAAGTTGGAACTACAATTTTTTCATCTGAAAAATTAAGATCTAGATTCCATGCGGGTTTCGAGGCATAAAAAATAAAAAAATGAGTGGGAACTGATAAACTCAGGACCGAGTGTGGTTTCTACCAATTAATTTTTCATCGTTTATGTGAAATCTATCTAACAAAAACATACTCCCTGTATACAAATCAGGAAATTCTTTTTTCATCATCGCATCAACTTTCATGCGGGAATATTGACCATGCAACACATCTAAGCCAATTTCGTTTATTAAAGAAAGAAGTGTTTCATCGTTTTCCATAAAATCTTCTAGATTTTGCACATTTATTTTTCTTAGTTTAGGGTACACTTGATGCTGTAAGATAGATGTATAATCAGCTAATGATGATGTTTGATTTTCATCATACTCTTTGTAAGCAATCGCTAATACTAAACTTCCCATAAAAATACTAGTAAAAGTGTTTAGCTGATCACGACAATTAAGTGGAATAAGCGATTCTAAGGATTTTTTTGCAGGGCTTAAGATAACCGCGAGAGAAATGTTTTCTTGAAGTGTATTCATTTGAGCGATAATCGTTTTTGCCATTTCTGTCACAAAATGACATCCCTTTTTATCAATAAATAAATATTCAAAAGAACGTTTTGCTGGATGCGCAAAAAAAATGTTGCGAGCCATACCCGTCGTACTTTTATATTCAGACTGCAATTTAGCATTCCAATACACATCATCATAAGCAATATTATTAAATCGTGTCGAGACTCTGGCAATCTGACAACAATCAATAATTGAAGTGTATAAAATGATATTTAATATTAACTCGCTAGATAATATTGGCAAATTTAATATTGGTTCTTCCTGGTTAGGCATACTATTAGATGAGCGCATGACTCGTTTTCCAATTTTTATATTTTGGTCAAAATAGCATAAATTGAATATAAATCCAATTATTTGTCGTCAGGATTAAAGGAGAGTTGTGGGAGTATACGATTCAACCATTTAGGCAAATACCAACACCAATTTTGTAAAATCGCCATGGTAGCTGGTACCAGAATGGTGCGAATAAGAAATGCATCCACAAAAATCGCCACGGCAATACCCAAACCAAACGCTTTCACCATCACGATATCTGCTGATATAAATGCAAAACAAATGAATATCACGACCACCGCTGCGCTAGTAATGATTCGACTACTAAGTGCAATACCATAGCATATACTCGTATTAGTATTATGTGCTTGCTCGTAAAATTCTTTGATTCGCGTCAGCAAAAAAACTTCATAGTCCATAGAAAATCCAAATAAGGCGCAAAAAATAATGACGATCAAATTAATATCAATGATTTCTTGTGGATCAAAGTTTAGTAAACTCGAAAAATAACCCTGTTGAAAAATAAAAACTAAGACGCCATAGCTAGCCGTGAGACTGAGTATATTCATCATGATCGCTTTAAGTGGTAAGACAAGCGAACGTAACAGAAAAAGTAAAATTAAAAATGTTAGTACGAGTATCCATAACAATGCGTATGGAAAAATTTTATAAATTTTATTCATCACATCAATCGTATTAGCCGTTACACCAGTTACTTGCGCTTTTAAACCACCAGATAACTTCGCATCACGCAGAGATTCCACAATTTGTTTAGATTGGGAAGACATACTTGGATAATTACTCGTCAGTGTGACCACACTAAAATCATGTTGTGTGGTTAACATTAATAAATTTTTGATAGCTGGGCTTTGGTATTGTTTCGGTGCAGTGTAAAGTCCTTGATATTGAGAAACACTTAGCTGAGGATCAGTGGTGACAATACTGCTGATATTATCAATATTAGGATTCGTTTTTAATTTTTTAGTGAACAAGTATAATGAGCGAATATTATTTTTAGTTAAAAAATCTTCTGTCGGTGCTTTAACCATAACAATAATCGGCGATAATTCATTTTCATTGAAATTAGTTTTTAAAACATCAAATACCTGACGACTAGCCTGAGATTTAGGTAAAATTCGAAAATCAGACAAACCAAGCTTGATTTCTGTAATAGGATAACTTAACCATAAAAGCACAGTCATGATGATGACAAAAAATACCCAAGGATGTTTGGTGATTTTGGCCACACTCCATAACCAATAACCTTCCTTTTTACTATCTTTATGTTTAAATATTTTTATGGGTAAATAATTTATTTTTTTCTGCAAAATGGCCAGTATCGCTGGAAGCAGCACAATTGAAACAAGTACGGCAAAGGCAACAGCCGTCACACCACCTACCCCCACAGAGAATAGTATGTTAATCGGAAAAAGAAATAATGCACTTAAACTAATCAGCACAGCCAAGCCACTAAAAAAAATTGCTTTACCTGCCGTAGCTTGTGTAACAGCTAATGCTTCTCTAACCTCCCGACCATGAGCAAGCTCTTCCCGAAATCGACCAATAATAAATAGTGCGTAATCGAGACTCAGACACAAACCCAATAATAAAGCGATATTAATGGTGAAAAGTGACAGTGAAACGGCATGACCTAAGAAATATAAAATTGTTAAAATGAAGATAGCGCACACTGCATCCAAAATGATAGGGATCAATGCAGCAACGACCGATCCAAATACAAATAATAAGGTAATAACAGCAATTGGTGTTGCAATAAATTCTGCCTTAATCAAATCAAGTTGTGTTTGAGTTTGAATATCTGCCTGAAAAACAGGTTCGCCGCCAATTAACATTTTTAAATGCGGTGGCTTTTTAATATAGGATTTAAGTTTTATCAGTAATTTACTAGACAACTCATGATTAGATTTCAATAAAATTACGGCATAGGCGCTGTGTTTATTTTTAGAAATTTGTTTTTCATTTTCGTCTGGATAAATTATCTTATATTGAGAAGGGAGTTTACTTAATCCTGATAATGATTGATGAATCTCTTGATCAAACGTTCCATTTTTAACAAATGGAAGTTTACTTTGATACATGATAATAAAGCGATTGCTAAAGTAATGTAAATGCGTATTGAGATATTTATCTGTTTTTGCGCTCTGAGATTGCGGATCAGTTAACCCCGTATCAGTAAATAATGACGACACTTTTGGTAATACCGGAATGCATATTGAAAATAATATAACAAAGAGAGTAACAATCAACCAGCGTGCCGGATAGATAACCCTGCCAAAGTGGTAAAAAACACCTCTATTAATTTTTGGTTTTTGAATAACTGCCATAAGAAAATATTATATCATCTTCCGTAAGTGGTATAAGTAATCTAGCGCTTGTTTGGGCGTTAATTGATCAAGATTAATCGTTTTTAATTGCGAAATAATTGGATGGAGTTCATTTTTTACAACAAATAAATCAACTTGTGCAGATGAAGAAACCGGTACAGCTTGTTGTTCTAATTCTCGCAATTTTTGTTTGGCTCGTTGGATAACAATGCGTGGCACACCTGCTAATTGGGCAACTTGAATACCATAACTTTGATTAGCTGGTCCTGGCAAAACTGTGTGTAAAAAAACAATTTTTTCACCATATTCTGTTGCATCTAAGTGTACATTTTGCACTGAGCTTATTCCATCTGCGAGTGCCGTTAATTCAAAATAATGCGTAGCAAATAAAATAAATGCGCGTACCTGTTTTGCAAGATACTCTGCACATGCCCATGCCAACGATAAACCATCGAAGGTGCTAGTACCACGACCAACTTCATCCATTAATATTAAACTGTGCTCACTTGCATGATGCAAAATATGCGCGGTCTCAGTCATTTCCACCATAAATGTTGAACGTCCACTGGCTAAATCATCTGCTGCACCAATCCGAGTAAAAATTCTATCAATGGGTCCTATGCTTGCTGATTGGGCAGGCACAAAACTGCCTATGTAAGCGAGCAAAGCAATCAAGGCAGTTTGTCGCATATAGGTTGATTTACCTCCCATATTCGGCCCGGTAATCATCAACATACGTTGCTGGTGATTGAAATGAATATCATTCGGAACAAATGCTTGTTTAGCAACTGCTTCAATCACAGGATGTCGCCCAGCAATAATTTTAATACCTGCTTCTACTGTCAAAGCAGGACAACACCAATTCAAGGTAGCAGCGCGCTCAGCAAAATTTGTCAACACATCAATTTCAGCAATCGCCTGCGCACATGTTTGTAAATTTGGTATTGCCGGCATTAATTTCTCGAGCAATTCATCATACAAAAACTTTTCTCGCGCTAATGCTCGATCGCGCGCACTTAATGCTTTATCTTCGAATGTTTTTAATTCGGGCGTAATAAATCGTTCTGCATTTTTTAATGTTTGTCTGCGAATATAATCAGCAGGCGCATCTTTTGCTTGTAAACGACTCATTTCAATAAAATAACCATGTACCCGATTATAACCAACTTTAAGCGTCGAAAACCCTGTACGCTTTTTTTCTCGCTCTTCCAATTCAAGCAAATAATCACCAGCATTTTCACTTATTGCTAGTAAGTCATCAAGTTCTGCATCATAACCACAAGCCATCACGCCACCGTCTCGAATAGTCAGTGGTGGTTGATCGATAATCGCTCGTGATAATTCCTCATATACATCAGAAAAATCACCCAGCGATTCGTACATCTGCACTAATCGTTTTGCTGTGAAGGCTTGTAACTGCTGCTTTAATAATGGCAACCATACTAACGATGATCGCAATGCTACTAAATCGCGAGGACGCGCAGTTTTGAGAGCAATTCGTGTAAGGATACGTTCAATGTCAGCTATTTCTTTCAAGATTTTTTGTAAAGGCAAATAAGCAGTCTGTAACAGCAATGAATGAATGGAAGCTTGACGCTCCACTATTGTTTTTTGATCCCGTAAAGGACGATTCATCCAGCGCTTTAATAATCGACTCCCCATCGATGTCAAAGTACGATCTAACACCGATAATAATGTATTTTCTTCACCACCATTTAAATTGATCACCAATTCCAAATTACGTCGGGATATCGCATCAAGAATTAAGCTATCAGAACGCTGCTCCACCTGTATAGAACGAATATGCGGTATCGCTGCGCGTTGAGTATTTTTTAAATATTGCAACAAACAGCCTGCAGCACATAATGCTGGCTGCAAATTTTGACAACCAAACCCGCTTAAATCATGCGTTTGCATTTGCTCAGTGAGTAAGCGCACCGATAATTCATAATCAAATTCCCATCGTGGGCGACGGCTAATATACAACGTCGATTCATTTAAAATAGAATGATCCCAATCCTCTGCAATTAATAATTCTGCAGGTCGCAAACGCGCTAATTCACTTTGCAAGGCTTCATCGCCTTCTACTTCTTGTAAATGAAAACGTCCACCACTGATATCTAATGTCGCCAAACCATAACAATTGTTTTGAACATATAACGCTAATAATAAATTATCTTGATTGTCCTCTAAAAAAGCAGCATCGCTTACCGTACCTGGTGTTAAAATTCGTACGACTTGGCGCTCCACTGGGCCGACACTTTCTTTTGGATCACCCATTTGTTCACAAATCGCAATCGAATGCCCTTGTTTAATTAATTTTGCAATATAAGATTCTGCAGCATGAAATGGGACGCCTGCCATGGGAATCGGTTTGCCTGAGGATTGCCCACGAGCAGTTAAAGTAATACTTAAAAGACGAGCTGCATGCTGTGCATCATCATAAAAAAGTTCGTAGAAATCTCCCATTCGATAAAAAAGCAACATATGTGGATATTCTGCCTTGATACGCAAATATTGTTGCATCATGGGTGTGTGAGTCTGTATATTCTCAATGAGTTGAGTCATGGTTTTATCGCATCAAATAATAAACGCTAGTGTCCGATTAAGAAATGCGATAAGAATGTCGCGTTTATCGCAAGGAGTCAACCAAAAGGACATCACTTCCGTCGCTTTCACTGACAAAATAAAATTATGGACATCTTAAAAAAACTCGCCGCAGAAGTTGGTAATGAATTAAAAATACGTAAACTTAAGTTAGTCACTGCTGAATCTTGCACTGGCGGTGGTTTAAGTTATTGGATAACGAGTATTCCTGGAAGTTCCGATTGGTTTGAGCGAGGGTTCGTCACTTACAGCAATGCGGCTAAAATTGAATTATTAGGCGTGAATTCATTGACTCTTGAAACTGTCGGCGCAGTGAGTGAAGAAGTTGCCATCGAAATGGCAGATGGTGCATTGCGTCATAGTCATGCGGATATTAGTCTTGCCATTACCGGCATCGCTGGTCCAGATGGCGGCACGCTCGCAAAACCTGTTGGCAGCGTATGGATGGCTTGGGCAAAACACAATCAACCTACTCGAGTATTAGGAAAGGTTTTTTCTGGGGACAGACAACTGATTCGAGAAAAAACCATACAATTTATACTCACCGAACTGATTAGTTGGATACAAGGCTAGACTGAACATTTCATTGTTCAATCAATCCAACTTGAGGTAATCTTATCAAATCTCGCAACATTACATAAGGATCGTTTTATGGAAGACAACAAACAAAAAGCACTCGCTGCAACGCTTTCACAAATTGAACGTCAATGTGGAAAAGGTGCTATCTGGCGATTGGGAGATCATGCTGCCACTATTCCAGATATCGATATCATTTCAACCGGATCACTTTCTTTGGATATTGCTCTTGGTATCGGTGGCTTACCTAAGGGACGTATTGTTGAAATTTACGGCCCTGAATCTTCCGGTAAAACCACATTAACACTACAAGTGATCGCTGAATGTCAAAAACTAAAAGGCACGGCTGCTTTCATCGATGCTGAACATGCCTTAGATCCTGCTTATGCGAAACGAATAGGAGTGGATGTTGATAATTTACTCATTTCCCAACCTGATACTGGTGAACAGGCATTAGAAATTGCAGATATGCTCGTTCGTTCTAGCGCAATTGATATTATTGTCATCGATTCAGTGGCTGCGCTCACACCTAAAGCTGAAATTGAAGGTGAGATGGGCGATCAACACATGGGATTACAAGCACGATTAATGTCACAAGCTTTGCGTAAATTAACTGCAAACATTAAGCGCTCCAATACGCTAGTCATCTTTATTAATCAAATCCGCATGAAAATAGGCATTATGTTCGGCAATCCAGAAACAACTACTGGTGGTAATGCCTTGAAATTTTATGCATCTGTACGTTTAGATATTCGTCGTATTGGTAATGTCAAAGAAGGTGAAGAAATTGTAGGTAGCGAAACTCGTGTGAAAGTAGTTAAAAATAAAGTCGCTCCACCTTTCAAACAAGCTGAATTTGATATTTTATATAGCGAAGGTATTTCGCGTGAAAGTGAAATCATTAATCTTGGCGTCCAACAAAATCTAATCGATAAAGCAGGTGCTTGGTTTAGTTATAATGGTCAACGCATTGGTCAAGGTAAAGAAAATGCGCGCAAATTCTTAAAAGAACATAGAAGCATGGCTACTGAAGTTGAAACAAAAATTCGTGAATTAATGATCAATTTGCACGCTAAGCTGATACAAAACGAACAAAAAGAAGAATTAGAAGAAGGAGTAGCTTAACATTCAGGGGTGAAGCGCAAACTTAGTTTGCGCTCATCATCAACATAACAAGACTCACTAGTATTTTTTTCAGGTCGATATATGTCACAGAAATCCATTCGTGAAGTAGCCTTACGTTTGCTTACCGGGCGCGATTATTCTCGTAATGAAATCGTGAGGAAATTAAAATCGAAAGGCTATCCCCTAGAAGAAATAGAAACGCTCCTCATAGAATTTACTCAAAATAATCTCATCGATGATCCTCGATTCACCGAAAATTATATTCACAAACAACGTAACAAAGGCTATGGTCCACGCCGGATTCATTTACAATTACAAGCACTAGGGCTAAGTGCTGAGTTAATTGCAGAAAAACTTGAAATCAACGATAATGTTTGGCTTGCTGAAATACGCAAAGTGTGGCAAAAACATTTTAAAGGTAAACAAGCTGATAATTTTAAAGATCATGCTAAACAAATGCGCTTTTTACTCTATCGAGGTTTTACTACAGAACAAATTGAAAGCGTTCTAGACAAATTAAATCGCTAAAGAGCAACCATGCAAAAACATTTAACGAGTAAACAAATTCGCCAACAATTTCTAGAATATTTTCATGAAAAAGAACATACCATTGTACCTAGCAGCTCATTGATACCAAACAATGATCCAACTTTGTTATTTACCAATGCTGGCATGGTGCAATTCAAAGATGTTTTTCTTGGGCAAGATCAACGGCCTTACAAACGCGCCACTTCCTCACAACGTTGTGTGCGGGCCGGTGGCAAACACAATGATCTTGAACGCGTAGGTTATACTGCACGTCATCATACTTTTTTTGAAATGCTAGGTAATTTCAGTTTTGGCGATTATTTTAAGCAAGATGCCATTCGATTTGCTTGGGATTTTCTGATTAATCGATTGCAGTTACCACCTGAAAAATTATGGATAACTGTCTTTAAAGACGACCTGGAAACCAAAAATATTTGGTTAAATGAAATAAAAATTAATCCAATGCAATTTAGTCATTGCAATGAAGATGATAATTTTTGGGCAATGGGACCCACCGGTCCGTGTGGTCCTTGCACAGAAATCTTCTATGATCATGGCCCAAATATTGCTGGTGGTCCTCCTGGAAGCGACGAAGCGGATGGTGATCGTTACATTGAAATTTGGAATATTGTTTTCATGCAATATAATAGAGAAACTGATGGCACGTTCACTCCTTTGCCTAGTCCTTCAGTCGATACTGGCATGGGTCTTGAACGAATTGCTGCCGTTATGCAAGGCGTACATAACAATTACGATACGGATCTTTTCCAACCCTTAATTCGGGCAGCTGCCACACTCGCTCATACGAATGACATAAAAAATTTTTCCTTACGAGTGATTGCCGATCATATTCGCTCTTGTAGCTTTTTAATTACCGATGGTGTGATGCCATCTAACGAAGGCCGCGGATATGTATTGCGCCGTATTATTCGACGCGCATTACGACATGGAAATAAATTAGGTATCACACAAGCTTTTTTTTATAAACTCGTACAACCTTTAATTATATTAATGGGTGAAGCTTATCCAGAGCTTGTCAAAGCTCAAACTCAAGTTGAAACCATTTTGCGTCAAGAAGAAGAACAATTTAGCGCAACTCTCTCACAGGGCTTAAAATTATTTGAGCAAATCGTTAGTGAATTAAAAGGTAATATTATTCCTGGTGAAACCGTATTCAAGCTTTATGATACCTACGGATTTCCTGCTGATTTGACAGCTGATATTGCTCGTGAACGTCAATTGATGATTGATTACGAAGGTTTTGAAGTAGCCATGTCCGAACAACGCCAACGTTCGCGGTTAGCGAGTCAATTTACAACCGAATACACTGTTGCCCAAGAAACTCAGCCACCAACTAATTTTATTGGACATAAAAATTTATTAGGCAGTATCGCACCTGATACTGGCAAAGTGATTGCACTATATCGTGAAGGTAAGTTTGTTGAAACATTACGCCAGGGTGAAAAAGGTTCGATTGTTTTGGATCAAACTCCTTTCTATGCTGAATCAGGTGGACAAGTTGGTGATCAAGGTATCTTGCGAATAGATCATTCGGTTTTTTTTAAAGTTTTAGATACGATAAAACAAGGGCAAACTCATTTACATCTAGGTAAATTAGAAAAAGGCTCGCTAACAATTGGTGATGAAGTGATTGCAGAAGTTGATACCAAACGTCGGGCAGCCACGATATTAAATCATACTGCTACTCATCTTCTACATATGGTTTTAAGGCAAATATTAGGTGAACAAGCTGTTCAGAAAGGCTCGCTTGTTGAACCTGATCGCTTACGTTTTGATTACGCACATGCTACACCTCTTTCTGCTGCCGAATTACGTCTGATAGAGCAACGTGTCAATGATGAAATTCGCGCTAACTACGAAGGTAAAGTGCATATCAGTACACCTGAAGAAGCAGTTGCAAAAGGTGCTATCGCATTGTTTGGAGAAAAATATGGGAACAAAGTTCGTGTCGTTAGCTTTGGTTCATCTGTCGAGCTTTGTGGCGGCACCCACGCGGATCATACTGGTGATATTGGTATCTTTAAAATCACGTCAGAAACTGGTATTGCATCCGGTATCCGTCGCATAGAAGCAGTAACAGGTGATGCTGCACTTCGATATATTGAAAAATGCGAATCCGATTCTCAGCATCAGTTAGAACAAGCGGATGAACGTATCCGTTCACTAGAAAAGGAGATAGAACAACTTAAAGATAAGCTTGGGCTATTATTTAGCAAAGAATTAGTCACTCAAGCAAGAAATCTTGATAATATTAAAATTCTCGCCACCCAACTTGAAGGTGTCGATGGTAAGGCTTTACGCAATGCTATCGATCATCTTAAGCAACAATTAGGCCGATCCATCATTGTGCTTGCCACCGTCAAAGAAAGCAAAATTGGTATCGTTTGTGGTGTGAGCACTGATTTAACTCAACAAGTTAATGCAAAAGAGTTAGTGAGTATGGTTGCCCAGCAAGTTGGCGGAAAGGGTGGTGGTCGCGCTGATCTTGCTGAAGCTGGCGGTAATCAACCAGAAGCATTGGAAAAAGCCTTACAGTCTGTTTACACTTGGGTACAAGAGAAAATAACCTCAGGTTAGCGAGAATAGCAAGAATGGCATTGATCGTACAAAAATATGGTGGCAGCTCAGTCGGTACGCTAGATCGCATTCACCATGTTGCCAGTAAAATTGCAGAACAGAAACGCCGCGGGCATGATATTGTCGTTGTTGTATCAGCCATGTATGGTGAAACGGATCGATTAATACATTTAGCGAACGCTTTGACACCCCACCCTGAGCCGCGAGAATTTGATATCCTTATTTCCACTGGCGAGCAAGTATCCATGGCTTTATTGAGCATGGCACTGAATGCTATCTATTGCCCAGCTCGCTCATTTACAGGACCACAAATTGGTATTCAAACCGATGATGTTCACAATAAGGCTAGAATATTAGATGTTAAAACTCATGTGATTAAACGTGAGCTGCAACAAGGTCACATTGTTGTCATTGCCGGCTTCCAAGGCATTAATCAGCATGGCGATATTACCACTCTAGGGAGAGGCGGATCTGACACAACTGCCGTGGCTATCGCTGCAGCACTAAAAGCCGATGAATGCCAAATTTATACCGATGTCGATGGTGTTTATACCACTGACCCACATTTAGTACCAGAAGCTCGTTTGCTACCTATCATTAGCTTTGAGGAAATGTTAGAAATGGCAAGTTTAGGTGCAAAAGTGTTGCAAATGCGCTCAGTGGAATTAGCAAGCAAACATAATATGCCTATTCGCGTACTTTCCACTTTTTCAGCAGGTATAGGCACATTAGTTACCTTTGAGGACAAAATTATGCATAGACAATTAGTATCAGGTATTGCCTTTAGCCGGGAAGAAGCCATTATTTCATTGTCCGGCATTCCTAAACAAATTGGTTTGGAAGGACTGATTCTCGAAAAAATCAGCCAAGCTTATATTGAAATTGACATGATAGCGCAAAATACGACGGCACAAGATACCGTTGATTTCACTTTCACTGTTCAACGACGTGAGCATAGCAAGGCACTCAAAATTATTGAAGAAGTGGCTGAAAAAATGGGGGCCACTTCTGTCAAAACCAATGCTAAAGTTGCTAAATTGTCCTTGGTGGGTATAGGCATGCGATCGCATACTGGCGTTGCCAGCACAATGTTTAAAGCGCTAGGTGAAGCGGGTATTCCTATTCAAATG
>MGXV01000089.1:0-42806 GCA_001801485.1 Gammaproteobacteria bacterium RIFCSPHIGHO2_12_FULL_37_14 | reverse complement strand
GCATTTGACCTCGATAAGCAGCCAGCAGTAGCAGAAGCACGCTATATCGAATAAGGGACTATCAGTACCTTTTGCTCGACCGATTCACATGCTTCCTAAATAAGTTATAAATAAATGCAAATCCTATTTGCAGAATGACGATTTATTGTTTACTATTGCACACCTTGAAGACTATGAGTAGACAGTAATACTAGAAGGATGGTCCCCGCTCTCTCTAGAAAACTATTCATAAATTTAAACAACCAGTGTGGCGCCTCAAGGAACAAACGGGGGGAAGTGGCTTATATATGGACAAGGTAGTTTTTTTAAGGAGATGGAAAGAATGCTCATATTAACAAGACGTGTGGGTGAGACAATTATTATTGGTGATGATGTCGTCGTGACGGTACTTGGTATTAAAGGTAATCAAGTGCGAATTGGCATTAATGCGCCTAAAGATGTCACAGTGCATCGTGAAGAAATTTATCAACGTATTCAGCAAGAGAAAAATGCAACACCAACAAAACAAGAAGAAGCGATAACGCCAACTCCTGCTGCTACTACTACACCTACTGCTCCCGTGACAACAAGAAAAAAACGCGAAAGCAAAACTGATAAGACTGAAAATAAAGAGTAATTATTGATGGAGAGGTGGCCGAGAGGCTGAAGGCGCTCCCCTGCTAAGGGAGTATGGGGCCAAAAGCTCCATCGAGGGTTCGAATCCCTCCCTCTCCGTTGCAGCTATGTTGTTGTGCTGCAATTATATTGAACGAACCGCAGCAATTTGCGTGTCTGTAGTGGTGACGTAGCGAAAGTGCGCAAGCTAAGGAAGATAGTGCGAATTTTAAAAATTTGTATTCACAGGATATATTCGTAGTTAAAACGTGAACGAATAAGTGACAAATGCGCCCGTAGCTCAGTTGGATAGAGTATCTGGCTACGAACCAGGGGGTCGGGAGTTCGAATCTCTCCGGGCGCGATAAATAATAAAGGGGGCAGCGAAGCGGGGGATTTTTTATACAACAATATTCATATCGCTTACCGAACAAATATGATGAAGCCAAGTCCTAAAAATGACATAATTTCTGAAATTATGAGTGATAGTGAGAAAGTGCGAACAATCATTCAAGCTGGTATTCATGCGGCTTTATTACAGCACAAACAAGCAGGAAACCCCGTCTGTGAGTGGAAAGATGGCAAAGTAGTTTGGGTTAGTCCTGAGAACATCCCAACTGGGAAAGACCAAGCAAGCAAGTAACACATCCTCATTAACAGTGTAGGGAATTTGTCACATTTCGACAAATCGTCAGGATGACGATTTGGACGGCGAATAATTAAATGTTGAATTGGGCAAGGATTCCTTGGCATTAATTGTGGAAGATTGTGAAAATATACTATTTTCAATATGAGCGCTTTTTTCAGTATCCTGCAAAATTATTTTCGTTATAAAATCAGCTGCTACTTCACATGCAGTCTTACCCTCTTCATTAGTCAAGGATATCGAAGCTCCGTGTTTTACTAAAAGTGAACATATCTTAAGTTCTCTATTGCGAGCAGCAATATGCAATGCCGTATTCCTTTGATCATATTGAGTATTAATATCAACACCAAGATACAGTGCTTTTTTAACTACCTTTATATCAGCGCTATTTACGCCCTCTAATAATAATTGATCTAATTGATCTGGAAAAATAACGAATTTCTCTAAGACGCAAATTAATTTATTCTTATTAAAAGTGAAAGTTTGTTCAGAATCAATAATATTGAGCTCTGGTATAAATAAATTTAAGAATCTTAATAGATGTTGAAATTTTTCTGTTGAAATTGTTTCAATTGATAAATATAGATTAACCAATTCTATTAGTTGTAAATAATGTTTGGCTTGTAAATAAGGAGTAAACCCTGTTTCTGCCCAACCGTATAAAAGAAAATATAATTTTTCTTCGTTATTAGGTAATTTTTCAATAAAAATATCAAACAAACGACTTAATTGTTTCTTATATTGCTCATTTTTATTAATTGGCAATAAAAAATTTTTATATGGAGATGAATCCTTGCTCAAAAAGGCTGCCAGCATATACCATGCACATGTCCATTTTGTATTGTTTGCATGCTTTATTATAAACGACCATCCTTCATCACTTTTATTCTTATCGCATATTAAATTAAAAATATGATTTGCAACAAAATAATATTTTAAAAATGAGCAGGCAAGATAAGGATCTTTTAAAAAATCTTTTACTTCTTTTGGTTGATTAATAAAGGAATCGGGATGTTCTACTTGTTGATAAATCCAGGAAGAAGTAATACTTATTTCTTGGTGAAAGCGGGCAAAATAGGCTTGGTAATCTAAATTCATTAGGTGAGCAGGAGAATTATTACGACCTATATTTGAAATTATTCGCATACAAAAATAAGTTAAATCAGAATAATTCGTGGGCCATGAGACTAACTCTAATATCAGCGCCAAGTTAATAGAAAAATGAGCAAGCTCCCAAATGATAGGATTTTGTTTTAGCCTGCTCTTATAAGTAGCAATATCCTTATCCTTACCGCTAGTTTTATCAGCATATAATAAAAAATAGTCATCTATTTTTTTTTCATTGAATCTGACTAGTTCATATTCATCAAAACGTATATTCATTTTTATAAAATCCCCTGAAGGAAAGATGTTTGTCTACCATGTATGCTGATAAAATCATTTTTACGGATTGAATTATCGATCCTGCATTATAATCATTTTGTAACATGTTACTAAGAAAAAATAACTATTTTGCACGGCCTATGAGCATTGAGTGGATAAATTTTGACCGTCGTAGCGGGAGAATAGGAACGCCTCTTTGATGACAAATTCAGATTGCTTATGTTAAGCTACGCTAACATTAAAAAAGGTAGAAAACATGCCATCCCATTCCAATCCAACGCCTATCAAAGGCAATTTAAATGCCCCAGGCATCCTCATTGCCCAGCAACTGGATGGCGTCAAAGCGGGTAAAGTCGTAAAACAATGCCGTAATGAATTAGATCCTCTAGGTAGCTGTCTTTATGGAACCAGCGTTTTTGCACATTTCGATCATGGAAAGCAAACAGAAAAAACTAAAGATACAGATGATAAAATTGTCATTGGTTATACTTGCGATGGCTTACCGTTTCAAATTGTTGTAGATGGATTTTATGGTGGTGAGACTAAAAAGACATTTGAATTCATCGATAAACACGTTACACCGCTAATGGATAATTACGCCGAAAAACTATCGAAAAATAACGATCCTGAGGAAACGATAAAAGATCTCATTCGAACCATTTATACTTTGCGTGCCACGCATTCTACAGGTTCTGAATTTACTATGTCGATTGCAATCACCTATCAAAAAGATAGCCGGTTATATTGTGCTGGCTTTGGAATTGGTGATACGGGTTTGATATTACAAAAATCTTCTGGTGAAACTCAACAGTTAGCTTACACGACTCACGTTAATAGATTTAAAGATGCATTTGATCAAATTACTACAGACATAGATAGCACTAGTCTCTACTGGCCTTGGCCTGTTCTCTCCTCATCGTCAAAAAGGAATACCCAAAAATATGTCTGATCCTGCTAATCAATCTCGTTATGCGATGCCACACTAAATAGCTAACAGATTCGATTTTTTGGTCTTTCAAATTTAAATAACATTATCAATCATTCGAGTTTATTGGTTGACTCAAGAACATAGCTATTTTAACATCGCTTTGCTATTGCTGCGCCCGTAGCTCAGTTGGATAGAGTATCTGGCTTCGAACCAGGTGGTCGGGAGTTCGAATCTCTCCGGGCGCGATAAATAACAAAGAATACCCGCAGGGTATTAAAAATTCTAGAATCTCAGAAATTAAAGAATCCAAATTTTTTTTATAACGCGGCGTCGCTTTTACACGCTTATAATCTCGTTTGAACGCAGATGAACGCTCAATCGTCCTCATTTAAATCGGTAATGAAAAACCAAAGCATCGTAAGATGCTGATTTATAATTAAAATTAATTTATCTTTACCAGGGCGACTTAAGTGTTTATTAATTTTTTGTTGATATGATAATGCATTATCAATTTTTACCTAAACGCTTACTTAACTGATACAAGGAGACTGAATGCTTGGCAAAGGTAAAAGAAAAACTCAAAAAGAACTAGCATCTTTATTTAACAAAAAGCCACGCAACAACAGAACGAGTGATGAGGATGTTAGTGAGCAAAATAAGTATCAAGATTTATCAGTAGTTCAGCCCTCTTTTGTTCAAATAAAACAAGAGCCCGTTGACATTAACGAAGTAATGAAAAAATTAAATCAATTTATTAAAGAATGCCGCAATAAAGAATTAAAAAATAAAAAGCCTAAAGATTCAGAACTAAATTGCGGTTTTTTAGCAAAAGAGGCATTGTTAGCTTTACATAATTTATTAGTAGGAAAACCGCCAGATGACGTAGAGACACCTCCTAACGATACAGGCAGTGAAGATGAAGCAGAGATAACACGTCACCTCCAAGCAATTAAAACTGAAGATGGACATACAAAAAAATCGAGGTACTGGGTTAATGCGGTTTCTTATTTTCGATCTGGCACAAGTATCAATTCTCTCATTCATCAGACATTTCCTTATATTAATATTGATACAAATAATGAAAGCAATTTGATTGATTTAGAAGCGGACAAAGTGAACGGAATTAAAATACATGTTCATGATATCAATAAAACTCTACAAAATCTGGCAGAGAAAGAGCTAAAATTTCAGAAATTGAATGAGAAAGAAAGTATTGTACTCTTAGGCCATATTGGATTTTTCCGCCCAGGTAGAAGTAACCTCTATCATATTATAGCCTTCTGTGTCACACCTGATCAGACATTTTTTATCGATGCGCAAAATTATGATCTCCTTGAAAAGAAGGACCCAGTTTATACTGATTTATGTGAGATGTATCAATTTGAGTCCTTAAGCCATACAAATAATACTACTGGTGATTTTATTGATGATGCTTTTTATTGCCTACATAAAAAAATAAAAATAATTCTCTCGACTGATAAGGAAAACACTATTCATGACGTCCAACCATCTCAACCAACTGATAACACATCGACCTCTGTCAACAGTCCATCTTTATTATTTGAGAAATCGATCACCTATTATGCTGGCATTAATGTAAAATGTCATGCCTCACCATTGAAGTGTGCTATAACCGAGAGTGAATCTGAAGCAATAGAAATACTGATTAAAATGAAAGATTACATCACCCAAATAGGTACACAAGAAGCATTACTGCTATTATCCACTTTAGATGGAAATGCTTGTATTCGATTAGCCTATGCAAAGAAGTTTGATACAATTAAAACTAAAATCATTTCATTATACGAAATAGTCGATGTTAATCATCAAGGGATAATCGTGCTCTTTAAACAAATTATTCAAGGTAATTTTGAGCTTAAATTCTTAGAACAATTTCTTAACGATATTAAATCAAAATATAATTTTATTTTCTCCGTTAAGCAACGTGAGGAATTAATTATTAGTGTATTTGAGAAATATACGAAATACAAAGAGGAGCTTCAGATGTATAGTAAGCATAGCAAGCATCGCTCCTCAAAAGGAATAGTCCTATATAAAATAAAATCGTTACTTTATCATTTCAAAAAATTATCTACCTATGGAACACAAGATTACAATAAGTCTTTAATTGTAGGAATAGAACTGAATCTTCCTCTAGAGGTGCTAACATTATTGATCCATGAAGGTAATATTAATGGATCTGATGAAAACATGATGTCTCCTTTAATGGTTGCCATAAAGAATAGGCGATATGAACATATCAAATTCCTCATTAACCATCAAGCCGATCTGAAAGTTGTATCAAAATTCATACTAGATAATCGCATGATGGAAGGCAATGCTTTAGAATATGCTCAGCATATTAATGTCGATAGTAAAATTATTAACTTATTAAAAAAATATACCCCAGTTAATTTAAGCGATAGTCCCTTTATGTATTTTTCTGATACTGACGCATCGAAAAAAAATACTAGTACTTCTATCGAGAAAAGACCCAAAGTATGAAAAAAGCGCGATAATTTCTCAATGTATTAAAGCTTTGTTAGGCAATATTGAGTAGTATTTAGATAACTGTGTCTACCATTGGCCTCTTACCTTATCATAGACATAAGGAAAAGCATTTTCTGCTTTATATTTTATTCGCATTTTCTTATAGAGAGTATGGTCAAACATTTGCTCGAACTCTTCTCGCGTTGCAAATATATCCGCATATAAACACTGATACCCTTTTGCTTCTCGTACATATTGCTCAGCCTTTCTTATCGTACTTTTTGCATCCCATGGTTGATTGTTTTTTACAGCAGCTGGAATACCATATATTCCTAAGTCAAAATACATACCATAATTGTGCTCTAGTAACATCTTTTCCGGTTTGCGAAGGAATCCTTGGTATTGAGTAGCTGAAATACGCATGAAATATACCAATAATGGATAGATAGTAAATAATTCATCGGCCAATAAGACGCTACGTTTCAACTCGCTGATGGGAAGAATAAAATCTTGAACGACGTGTTTTTCAACCGTCTCACGACGTAACTCAGGTGTTCCCACTAGCTTTAAAAAAGAAACTTTAGGTGGACCGAGCCAACCAAACAACCATCTGTAAACAGGATGATTTCCAAATGGAATAAGAGATTCTAACTCCCAAAATATAGAACGAGTATATCGATGATAATAATGACGCAAAGGAATATATTCATCATCTTTTCCGCGTTTTAAAAATTCTTCAACCTGTTTATAGAACCAAGGTTTAAACCAAAAGTTGAGCTGGTTAACCTTAGTTTTTTCTTTTGGCGTCTTAACATCAGCAAAATTCCCGCTAATCAATACTGATTTTTCCTTACTAAAAATAATCACTTCAAGAAAGTCTGGGCCATCGTCAGAGACTGCTGAAGATTCAGCTAATTGACACATTTCATCTAAACTATAACAAGGCGTATACGTAAGATGCATGTGGGATTTAACCGGAATAATTTTAAGTTCGATTGCTACTAAAAAACCAAGTGTCCCATGTGACCATGGGAGCGCATAGAAAAGATCCTCATTTTCAGTAGACGTGGCATGGATTAATGTTCCATCACCAAGAACCAATTCATAAGCAACAATATTTTCTTGGATCAGTCCAATACGGTGAGAATTGGTTTCCATACCTACGCCCATCGCTAAACCACCGGCTGTTAAATCTTCCATTTCTACCATCACTGCCAAAGCATAGCCCATCCCAAGAAGATATCGCGTTATTTGGCCCATCGTTACGAGAGGTTCTACGCGAATCGTTTTCTTTTGAGTGTCAATTTCTAATATATCGCGCAAATTTATTTTAATGCGATGACAATCTTTTTTAAAAGTTGCCACTCGGAGAGACATCGTCATCCATGCAGGACGAGCAGTGCACATGGGTTTCGTTGAACCTGATTGATTCCATGCAATCACTTGTTCTTGCACTTTTTTAACGCGTGTATGATGCAATTTTGGATTGGAAACGAAATTCCAAAAAATCCAGTTTCGACACCCCAAGATAAAATCGTATAGAAAACTAACCGGAAGAACAAAAAACAAAATGATTTGTCCATGATATTTAGTTAATAGTTTAATCAATATTGATTTAGGCTCAGCGGATTGAGATGTTTGCATTGGCTTCCTACCTTCATTTAATACCTTTCTACAATTTGAATGCGAGCGACACTTTCCCACCTCTCTACTTAATATTTTTCCATCAGCGGATCAATTTGCTCTATCCATGCCTTCATGCCTCCTTGTAAGCTACGTACATTGACAAAATCATGCTGAATCAGTAATTCTACTGCGCGTTTGCTTCGTTGACCTGATTGACAATAAACTATTGTAAACTTCTTTCGGTCTAATTCTGCTAATCTATGAGGTAAATGATTAAGCGGAATTAACTGTCCTCCTTGTAAATTACCAATTTCATATTCCATTGGCTCACGCACATCGAGTAATAAAAAATCTATGTTTTCTTGTTTTAATCGCTGTAATTCATACACTGATATTTCAGGAGAATCAACTGCACAAACTGGTTTATCTGCGTAAGATAAATCACTAAACAGTTGCTCATAACGACATACTTTACATTCCGGATTGGGTGAAATAGTTAACTCACGAAATTGTAAGGATAAACCATCAAACAATAATAATCTGCCAATTAATGGTTGCCCAATAGATAAAATTAATTTTATTACTTCCATGGCTTGTAAAGTTCCCAATATACCGGGGAGCGCGCCTATTACACCACCTTGAGCACAATTTGGTATTAAATCTATTGGAGGTGGGATAGCAAATAAACAGCGAAAACAAGGCCCTTTCTTTGGTACAAAGGTAGCGCATTGGCCAGCAAATTGCGAAATACTCGCATAAATATGCGCCTTGTTTAAAGAAAAGCAAGCATCATTTACTACATATCGAGTAGTAAAATTATCACTGCCATCGACAATAAGATCATATTGATTAAGGATAGCGAGTGCATTCGCAGTGTTTAATCGTACATCATGTGTAATAATCTCAATAGCAGGATTGAGTTGTTGTAAGCGAGCTTTTGCGACTAGAGTTTTTTTACATCCACTATCTGCATAAGTATAAAGCAATTGTCGATGTAAATTAGAAATGTCTACACAATCATCATCGATGATCCCAATCGTACCGACACCTGCCGCAGCTAAATACATCATGACGGCAGAACCTAAGCCACCCGCACCAACACATCCAACACGAGCTTGCTTCAGTTTATATTGGCCCGTCATGCCAATCTCTGACAGATTCATTTGCCTTGCATAGTAGGCTAATTCGGTTGACGAAAAATAAGTATCCATGTAGGTAACTTTATCGCAGAAAAATTTAGCATGCTAGTAGCAAACAAGAACACATCCATTCAATGTTGAGGGATGTTAGCCCCGCAACCATCTAAAAATATTCAATATTATCAAATAATTACAAAAATATAATGCTCTAATAAAAAATATATTCCTCATTTGGCTATCCATAAGAAAAGTTTAATAAATTTTTATTATAATTAACCGCTACTTAGATGAGATAGAAGAAAACAAACGAGGAATGGGATATGCTGGCTGCAAATAACAAAAACAATAAAAACAATGAAAATCTTTTAAGTAAAGAAAATCGTGCAAACATTATAAAAGAAGGCCAAAACGTCTACTTAGCTTATGCCGCCTTAAATCTTGCTACTGACCCTAGAGGCAAGATCCAAATTGAAGGAAAGTATTTTCATGAATATTTGAAAGATTTGATCACTCAAAAAAAATATTCTGCTAACATTACCCTAGATAAAAAATCATATCAGCTCACGTTAACCAACAACCAAAACAACAATTATACCGTTTCTATCAAAAATAGTGATGGAACCGACTTACCAGCCCCTGAATTTAATGCATTAGATCATTACAATGAAAGTGATGCCATGAATATATGGGCACATTATCCTATCGAATTTGATGTCGCAACATCCAAACTAGGCGTTGAATTTGCATCTAATAATAAAACCTATACTGCTGGTGGATCAAAAAAAATTGATCTTTACAGCATTCATGTTCGCAATCTATATAACATCATTAGCCAACTACAAGATCCTAGTCAGCAACCACACATGTTATTTGAAATGACAACAGGCTCGGGAAAATCCTACACCCAAGCCCTATGGTATATCGTCTTATCGCTCGCAAATGTTCAATCTAAATTTGCCGTTCCGAGTGAATCATTGGTTGCGCAATTAACAACGGATTTTAATAAATTACTTCCAAATGACATAAAAAATAACGCCACCATCTTAACACATCAAGCACTACTATTTAATAATGGTTGGCAATCATTAAGTGATGAAAAAGACAATTTATTTCTTATCATTGATGAACAACAAGAATTAGTAAAAACAGAATTATTCGCGCGCAGAATTGAACTCTTATCCAAAACAAATCCGCTCATTTTTCTAAGCGCTACGCCCACTGAAAATGCATATCGCATCATTATTGGTGAAAATAAACATGCCAAAACTGCCGTCGTTGAATTATCACATACCCAAAAAGAAAAATTAGGACTGGCTAAACCTATTAAAAATATAACCGTCACTGCACAACGGATAAAAGATAAAGCACGCAATAAGCCTTGGCAAATCAAACAAAAATTAATGTTGTTACTCGCTGACTCTATTGAACCAGAACGTACTAGCCCAGCGCATGCCTATGTGGACGAAGTAGAAAAGACTTATCATTTACGTGACGCAGGCAACTTCTATTCGCACTCATCCGAGATACGACATTATCTGCGATGGAATCTTGAATCACCTATTGGAGAAAAAGCACTTATTCATGCAACCAGTCATGATGCGGTTATGAATATGGGTATTCTAACGGCATTAAAGCCATTGCTACCAGACAATCATATCGCGCTTCCTGAAGAAGATATAGACAATCCTTTAATTACAGATGCCTATGGCAATGGTAATCGAGTACCACGCGGCCATGTTTATGAGGTGCTGCAATCAAACAATTTAGATGCCGACTATTTATCTCATCATCAAACAAAACACTTAACAAACCGAAAAGAGCGTGTCTTTAATTTAGTCAAAGACAAGATCCGGGTAAGCAACGGTGATAATCTTAATAAAATTATTGAAGATACGATTGATTTTTCTAATCACCACCACTACCTTAATTTTCGGATTCAGCACGGCATTATTGAAAATGCACTTCAGTTTTTAACTGGATATGATAGCGTCACACTCGATAGAAAACGTTTCGATAATTTAGATGCGTTAAGACAAGAGGTAAGAAAAAAAATTGATGGGATCCTGAAAGAAGTTGCTGCTAATAACAAAATTAACGTAAATGAGATAAGGAAGCAAGATCTTGAAAATGTACTTATTACTCGCATTAAAAATCAACTCAGTCACGATGGAATCAAATCAAAAGCGCTAAGAACGCAAATCGCCACCATGATAGCTGAAACAATCGTTTTAATGTGGCGACAAATTGAGGAGTCATTTAGCCTAAATTTAATTGATAATTGGCCATTAGACAAGGTGTTGCACACCAATTTTCTCACCAGAATACATAACCAGGCTAATCATTTCCAAGAAACAAAAGATTTATTTGAGAATTTTATCAAACAACATCGAACGATGTTTCTTATGAATGGCTTAGAAAAATCGCCGACCGTTCTGCCAAAACAACCATTTTCAAGTTTAACGGAAAACCATACACCACTTAACTTAGAAAAAAATAACAGGAAATTAGGCGTATTTGAGCAACTTGACCCGACCATGCAACAATATACTTATAAAACCAATACTGCTCCAGAAGGCTATGATACGGAGTTAGTGGATATTCTTTTTAAAAAAGGATTAATAGGCGCTTATATTACCAATCAAAAAATAGTGGGTTTTAATGACCCCAATTTGCAACATGTTGGTCTTTTGGTTAATACAAATGATGACATCATTAATCATCCTGAAACTATTGTGCAAGCAGCAGGACGTAATCGCGGCTTAAACCCTGCGCGACGACCCCATTGTATTACCACAACCAATCGCGGCCATATATTAAGTTTTAATCCTAACGATCTCGATAGTAATAATGCCAGACAACTTTATTCAAAAGCAAAAATTTTACATCATAAACAAATTATCAATAATTTAAGGATAAAGCTTTCCGAAGAAATTAAATTATATATAGAAAACAACATTGATGCAGAAGGTAATATTGATCAAAACGCGCTTGAGAGAAGATGCGTTGATACATTGATTAATGGTTTCGAAGAGATATATAACGACAACGAACATAACTTTATTAAAACTCGTCGTGAATTTGTCACTGTATTGCAAAACATTCAGCAGCATCTTCATCAAACAACCCACCATATTCAATCTACCTTTAATCAACCTAGAACAGCTAAAATAATCGGCATCATTGCGTATACTTTAACTAACATTACTGCCTTTTTTAAAAAGGTAAAATCGTTCAATAAACTCAAGAATGAAGCGAAAAAAATTCAAACGATGACTAATGAAAAAACTTACGCCCAGATTATTAGCCACTATGACTGGAAAAAAACGCTCAGCATTGAGCGCATAGCAAATAAATTTAGCTTATTATCCGCAACAAAATCAGAGCAATTAATGAAAAAAATAGTAATTGCTCCATCAAAATACTTAGTAGAAAAAACTGATGTCTTTGAAAATAACTTTAAAGATAAAATCGCACCCTTTATGTTATTACATTGTCAATCCAGAGAACAACGTGACGCCATTTATAAACTCATTTGCAAAAGAGCTAATTGGTTAGACATGATGCTAAAATATTATGCTGCGCATGATGAGCAAATTGCAGAGGCAACCAATCTTGATGACCATGCTCTTAATTTTGAAAAAGTATTCTTACCCATTATTCAGCAAGATGAAGAAATTGCCACTTATATAAAAGACAAGCAAGTTTTATTTCAATATGATCGTATTAAAACGCATCGCGACAATATTCTGAATGCTGTGAACAATATTTCAAATCAAGTCAATACCCTTCCCGAAAAACTTAAAAAGAAACTTCATGACAATCAAGATGTCCTGATGTATGCATTCATCTCAAGAGACACAGAAATAATAGATACTTTTTTTAAAGGCGTACTAAAGGATTGCTTTTACCCTCTTCTGGATCATGCTTCTGCTACTCAAATGCAAGCTATTGTCGAAAAATATGATTGGTCCAAGAGCTTATTGAATCACCTCGCCGAATTCTCAACTAGCGATGATCCGATTGCCATTGTCAATATATTGACTACGTTAATTAACGAGACGGTAACTGATAAAGATGATAAAAATACTTTACTACACTTAGTCAACATACAAGAATATCTACTTATTAACTTTATTCAAACTATCCAAGCAGATGTCTTGGCTTTAGTACCCGACAATTACGCAGTAAAACAATCTTATTCGCAAGATCAACGTTCACCTCAACAAATGCAACAAGCATTACAAACAGTATACAGCGCTCATCCAGAATGGTTTACTTCGTTAAAAAAAGATACCCTAGATGAAACAAATAAATTTGATACCATAGTAATGATATTAGATCAAGCAAAAGCACCCATGAGTAAAGAAGAAGCCATCCAACCTGATTCTCGATCTGTAATAATAGAAACCAAAATAATCGACACTACCAAAAAAGCAATCGAAGAAAATAAAAACTTTCTTAATGATATAGAAGCAAAAATAGATAAAAATCAAATTAAAAGATTATTAATGACTGAATTAACACCGCTTATTGGTAATAAATTATATAAAAAAATTATACATAATACTCTAAAATCTCTCGATCAAGCTCATCTTGAAAACTTATTAAAAGCAATTTATCCCCGAGATCTAGCGGAGGAGAGTACTCAAAAAGCGCAAGATATTCTGAAATTTAAAAATGACCTTTTTACATTATCTACTCAAGAATTTCTTGATCAATATATCAATTTTTCAAACAATCCCCCTAACAATAATTTAGAATCCTTGCTGAAAGGAACCAATTTAGCTAAAATGAATGAATATATGATGAATGTATTAAAAGAAATTAATGCCTGCCAAGATTATTTTTATTTTTATGAAACACAGCAAGGAGGTCAATTCTTACGGCCAAACGACCCTGCATTGAAAAAGAATAATACCGAAGCTATATGGGATATTCATTTTGATGGTAAGAAAAATAATCTCAACAACCATTTGCAGCCGACTCGTACTACTTCCAAAACAACCACTGATTATAATAGATATAAAAAATTAAAATCCTTTGTTGATGTCTTTCCTGAACTCAACACTCTTGAAGTTTTAAAAGAACAAACCACCACGAAATACGTCAGCCAAGTGGCACAATCTATTGGAAAATTAAGCAAGGGAATTAAAAGAGATCTTAGCCATACTAATTTATCTCCGATTTTTTCAATATTTGCTAACAGTGTTAAAAATGGTAATAGCCTAACAGGCAATCAAGTTACCGATGCGGAAACAAACACATTCAGTGCGGTGCAAATATTGCGAGAAACCCAATTTAAACATACAAAATAAGGTTATTCTGACTTTTCTATGGGTGCAGTACTAACCTTCCTATCACCTGATTAAAAATAACCTTTTTTCACAAAAGAACTTGGCTTCATTATATTAATGCCTTGATAACCAGAGACGCTTAATAAATCTTTATCGCCAGTAACAATGATTTTAATCTTTGCCGATAATGCACAGGCAATAAATTTATCATCATCAGGGTCACGAGAAATCGGTTCTTTTAATTTTTCTGGCACACAAAGCTCGGCATGTATGGTTAATAATTCAATAAATGGCGATAAGTCAATCGCTGGGTATTTTTCTGATAATGCTTTTGACACGTGATCATATTCATTAAGAATTTCTTGAGATACAATGAGCTCAATTTTTCGCTGTTGCCACGCTTTTAAAATTTGGTACGGTGGCCCAGACCAGAATATTCCAGAGATAAAAACATTTGTATCCAAAACAATTTTCACGACTTTTTTCGCACTTTTTTAATTATTTTTTGAATATCTGACTTTTTAATTTCTAATCGCCCAGCTTGCTTCCTGGCTTGAGCAATAAGATGATCAAAATTCCTCATGGACGGTGACGTTATGATCTTTAATATAATAACGTCTTTTTCCCCCAAAACAACGAACTGCTTTCCTTCTGTTAATTTTAAAGCCTTCCTGATTTCTTCTGGAATGACAACCTGGCCTTTTGAGGACATTCGTGTTGTTGCAAGTGGTTTCATGGAATACCTCCTATAATCTTACTAGTAAGATTATAGGAATTTACCCGAATTGTCAAAAAATATTCTTCTGACAAATGTGAAAGCAGCCATGTAGCATCTCAGCCTTACGTCCCCATGGAGAGTCGCAGCATAAAAAGTATCCAAGCGCTATGGTGGACGCTAATATAAAAACACGCTTTACTTGGCATCGCAATTCAACTAATTGGACCGAGCGAGAAACTAGAGTTTACATTTTACATTGAAGCAGAGGATTTTGAGCGAATTTTTTCACAAAGATTAGCCTCTAGTGGAGGGTTGGAAAGATGCTTAGACGTTTCAGCAGATCGTGCACTATTCACATATCCACCCCAAAACAAGCCTAATAAAATATACATGCTTTGAGGAATCGCATCGAAAACAGATTTCTCCTCCTTCACATCAGATGGAGCAGAAACCACTGGCACATGATGTAGATTTTGTTTTATTTGAGCATGACTATTGTGTTTGCTTTGATTTGCTTTTGATGAGTTTTGATTGTCTTCTTTCGTCTCAACAACCGTTTTCAGATTAGCGTCGATTGAATCTTCATCCTTTTCCATCATCGTGATCAGAATGCCTGCTTTCAATCCGGCAACAACACCCGCTAAAAGACTGATGACCGTACTGCCAATCATCACGGAAGTACTACTTGAGGTGGTTACAACACTACCAACCACTGCAGCTATCCCTAATGAAGAATTCATTACTGACGCAAGGAAACTTGTTCCACCCACGATACCAACAATAGCTGATGAGAGCATCCCACCTGTGAAAACTGTGCCAAATATTATTGCCGCCAGCAATCCTATTATACTCATTGCCTTCCAATGATTAGCAAAAAGACGATAGAAAAATGCTTTTTTTAGTAACTTTTTTTGATTCGCTGAATAGGATGGGCATACATTAGGGTAAACAGATGAATGGATAGGTAATGTAGAGTGATTACCTTGTCGCTTCGATGAAGCGTACTCGCGCGTTGATGGCTTGAGTGAATTCAGCTGTTGAGTGAGCTCATCAATAAGTTCATAAACATTTTTATTATTGCTCCCTAATGATAGATACTTCAAATCATGAATGCGCGATAAAAAATCTAATTTTTGAGCAGGCCTTACCAACATTTCATTGATATTGGATAAAATAAACTCGCCAGCTTTCTTCTTATTACTTTCCAATAACTCATGATATTTTAACGCTTGATATTGGCTAGCTGCCAATTTGTCTAATGCGACTAATTCAGTTTTTGCTATTAACAAAATATGCTCTCGAAGACCCTCGCAAAAATGAGGAATGGCAGCAATATCAACATCAGACTGATGCATTTTATCTAAGGTATCTGTTGATAATTCGCTCATTAATTGAATTTGCTTATCCCAATTGTTTGTTAAACTGGTTTGCCTATCTATTAATTGTTGACGAAGAGTCATTCTTGACGGCTTGTCAAAATGTATTTGCGTAGGATTAGCTAACTCCAATTCAGATAGTAATTGATTAAAAATATCATCCATATCTTTCCTGAAGACTTGCATATCACTTAAGGATTTGGCAATAGCATCCGCCGATTTTATTTGTCCATTATTAATTAAATCCATTTGAGAATGGCATTCGCGACTAAAATGACTCATTGCTAATTTTATTTCAGAATTATTTTGCACAGACCTAAAAAAAATATTTTTCTTTTCCTCGGTTAAAGGCTGATACTCAGAAGTAATGGCATCGATTTTCATTAAAAATGGCTGAGCTTCTACTGTTATTTTTTCAACCATTTGCTTGATTTCCTTTGTGTAGACATTCTCAAGCTCGGCGATTTGAGTTCGATAAGAATTTTCTAAATTCTGCAATTTCTTTGCGTAACTGGTACATGAATGAATAAATTCTTCTAATTGAGAAAAAAGAATATTGCCATAAAACGCAAAATAAAAACCGGCTAAAACATTTTGATTATTTTTCAAAATTTCAATTTCTTTACCAAGCGTTTCTGATATAATCTGAAACGCAGCGTAATACTCGCTTATCTGATGTGGCCAACCTGCTTTAGTATCATCCAGTCGCAAAAGAAAAACGCCTGTTAAAATATCTAATTGTTCACAACTTTTCAAGTAAATTGCTTTCGCCGTACAACTAGTTAATTGCTCTTGAATGATGCGCTGCGCGACACCAATAATATTGTTTTTATATTGTATTTGCATCTCTTGTGTTTTTGATTGATACCTTGCATATAGAGCTTGATATTCAGCAAATTCATTATTTATTGCAGCTATCGCAGTTGATTGAGTTACTTCAGCATTTTCATTTAGTATATTGAGTTTAGCCTCGAATCGACCTTTGCATAAAATTAATTTTTGCAAAGTGCTCAGTAATTCCTTGAATTCATCAATTATTCTTTTTTGATTTTTTGACAGTTTTTTTATTTTCAGTGCTTCTTTTTTTATTGCGAGATTAAGATTACAAAACTCATTTGCAACATTAGCACAAGACTCCGGATTGGGTATCATTAATTGAAAAATATCTTGGATTTTCATCTCCAAAAAATTTTTCAATTCAATATGTTGGCATTCCGAGATTTTTATTTGAAATTTTTGTATCAATTCAACCATATTATCGGTGATAGATTCGAGATGTGAATCAACTATACGTGAATTAGCCACTAACCACCTCTCTGATTGATGTTATAGGTTCTGATTGAAATTATACATGTATCACGTAATAATGGGAACGATTACCTTTGCTCTAAATATTCAATGACCAACTGAATATTTTTTTGATTTTTATATTCATTAACGTTTAATCGATAGGCAGCATGGATAGACTGACATCGATTATTTGGCCAAATTTTAGTGTCGATAAAAAAAGCAATAGCATCAAACATCTTATTTTGTTTGGCCAATTTTAATTTTAAATGTTTGTCCCCAACCAGTCGCTGTTCGATAATTTGAAAAGTATCATCAAATAATGGTTCAGAAAAGGATTGTCCCCATGGACCAGCATGTTGAATTAAACTCGCCACTTCCAAGTTAAAATCTTCTAGCGCTAATTCACCATCACTTAGCAATACATGCTGCAAACTAGTCTCGGTTATTTGCTCAGCCACTGTCTTATCAAAAATAGTAATGAAATCCTGCAATGATGTGTTTTTGATTGATAGTCCTGCTGCCATAGCATGTCCACCAAACTTCAGAATCAGTCCAGGATGTCGAGCCTCAATGAGTGCGAAAACATCTCGAATATGTAGACCAGCAATTGAACGCGCTGATCCCTTGAGTTCATCTTGTTGACCTGGCGCAAATACGACTACGGGACGATGAAAGCGATCTTTAATCCGTGAAGCTAGAATCCCTATTACTCCCTGATGCCATGACTCATCAAACAAACATAATCCATACGGCAATTCACCATTTAAACGCGTATCCAACTCACGCAAGATATGAAGAGCCTGTGTATGCATATCTTGCTCGATACTCTTGCGCTCTACATTTAATGTATCTAAAGTACGTGCCATTTCGCGCACTTGAATCGCATCATCAGACAATAAACATTCTATGCCCAGCGACATATCATCTAATCGTCCTGCTGCATTTAAACGTGATGCAACGGAAAAACCAAGGTCTGCAGTGAATGCTCGACGAAAATCACGATTGGATAGTTCTAATAAGGCAACAATAGCCGGCACACATTGGCCTGCTCGAATTCGACGCATACCTTGATCCACAAGAATACGATTATTACGATCTAATGCGACTAAATCAGCCACTGTACCTAAGGCAACCAAATCTAATAATTTTGATAAATTGGCTTCAGGAAGTTGCTGCTTCTCAAACCAACCAAGATTAATTAAATAGCGACGTGTAGCCAACATCACATAAAAAATGACTCCTACTCCTGCCAACTGCTTACTGGGAAACAGATCGCCCGGTTGATTGGGATTCACAATAACATCTGCGGGCGGAAGTGTTGTAGCGGGTAGATGATGATCTGTGATTAAGACACGCATGCCTTGTGCCTTAGCTGCTTCAACACCGGCGTGATTCGCAATTCCATTATCAACCGTAATAATTAATTGCGGCATAAAATCTTTAGTAACTGCCACTAATTCAGGAGTTAAACCATAACCAAAAGCAAAACGATTAGGAACAAGATATTGCACTTGCTTTGCTCCTAAACTACGTAATGCTCTCATGGCGAGCGCGGTACTGGTTGCACCATCGGCATCAAAATCACCGACTATCAATATTCGCTGATTTTGCGTAATTGCTTCTCCTAATAAATGCGCAGCTGGCTCGATACCAAGAAGCGATTGGTAGGGAAGTAAATGGGCAAGCGATAACTCTAATTCTTGAATGCTATTCACATGTCGAGCAGCATAAATGCGTTGCAATAATGGATGAATACCTTCTAATGTTGCTGCGATATCTTTTGGATAATCGCGTCTAATAATTTTTTTTTGCATAGAATTATTTTATCATCCAATAAGATTGGTCAGTGGGAGTGACCGGTCCCGTCTTTCAATAGAGCAACTACTTTCTTATTATGCATCTCCACCGCCCCAACAGCCCAAACACTGCAAGCAATCCAAAAAATTATGCTGGGGAAAAAAAATTTACTACTCAGGACAACAATTCCGATTGAAATCATCAGAATTCCTCCCCAAAAAGAAGCATAAAGCAAACCCAAGGGGCCTAAAATTACACTAAATAATAACGCTACAGCTGTACTTTTAAGTGGAATTTCAGGAGATGAACCCATGTAAAATCCTTATCAATGTTGAGATAATTCTGGTAACATAAACATCAATCTTATATCTGTCAATTTGTTTATGCCAACCTTCATGCTTGACCACAATGATGCTACTTATCAAATACGCTCATTTAAACCCGGCGCAATCCAAATTAATGACAGAATATTTACACATAGCCTGATTATTACACCTCGCTCATTGATAGAACAATGGTCACCACAAACAATTACTGAGTTATCTGCTCAAACATTGTCCCCCATTCTAGCTTTGAAACCGGATATCGTTCTGATCGGTACCGGAAGTACATTAATATTTCCCGCCGTTGAAATTTATGGAGAATTTATTAATGCGCATATTGGTGTTGAAATAATGGATACAGCCGCCGCTTGTCGTACCTATAATGCCTTATCCTCAGAAAATCGAAATGTTGTCGCTGCATTGATAGTAAAATAATTATAGTAGCGGAAATACTCTTGCTTGCTTCACTCGATTATCTTTTACAAAAATAATTTCAACAGGATAACCACCAATTAACATGGATGTGCCTATGTGTGGTAGCGATTCCAAATGTTCGGTAATGAGTCCATTAATTGTTTTTGGTTTGCGTAATGGTAGTTCCCATCCAGTCAAACGATTAAATTCACGTATCGTGACACCTCCATCTACTAAATAACTGCCATCAATTTGTTTTTTTATTCGTTTCCCAATAGAAACACTAGAAGTAAAATCACCCACAATTTCCTCTAAAATATCATTTAAAGTAATCAGTCCTTGAATTTCACCATATTCATCGACTACAAAAGCAATTTTGTTTGGATTTTGTTGAAAATAATTCAACTGAATATGTAATAGTGTTCCTTCCGGAATAAAATAGGGTTCTTTTAATTGTTGCTGCAACAAATCCCTATCTAAGGTAAGCCCAAGCAGAAGTAACTTCAACACATCACTCATATATAAAATACCAATGATTTGATTGATATGACTTCGATAGATGGGTATCCAATCATGTCTGGATTGTTTAATTTGCTCGATAATTATCTCCGAGGATTGTTCAATATTAATTCCTTTAATGTGATGCAGAGGAATCATAACATCATCAACCGTTAAGCGGTTTAAATCTAAAATACTGAGTAACATATGTTGATATTGTCGCGAAATTTTATCAGTTGCATCATAAACAACGCTACGCAATTCTTCGCGAGATAATGGCTCAACCGAATAATTGCTGACATTAATATGAAGTAGACGCAATGAACGATTAGCAATGGTGTTAGCCAACCAAACAATAGGATAGAGCCATTGTAATAAAAATTGGATTGGGTACACTACCCATCGTGATACTTTGTCTGGATAAATTGCCGCTAACGTTTTCGGAGTGATTTCTGCAAAAATTAAAATAATAAAAGTGAGCACAATTGCTACCAAAAAAGCACCCTGATCTCCCCAGAAATGCAGAGCAATCATCGTCGCCAACGATGAAGCTAAAATGGTTGTAAACGTACTGCCAATTAAAATAGCACCTAGTAAGCGATCCGGACGCTTGAGTAATTGTAATATTCGAATTGCATAACGTTTTTTTAATCGTGCATGATGCCGCAAGCGATAGCGATTCACTGCCATTAAGCCAGTTTCAGCGCCAGCAAAAAAAGCAGCCAAAATGATTAATAAGGTAAGAATCGCGCTGTAGAAAATAAGTTCAAAATGACTCAAGCAATATCCTTGGTGGTGAATCGCCTATTAGAGGATACTATCATACCTAAGCATAATATTATTTTCAGCAATGATCAGCGAACAGGCATTTTTTAAAATAATCCTGATGCAACGCTTTCCGCTCTCCCCTATTTTTGGGTATACTTCTGATTCGCTATACACTCATTTTAGGATTAATGGTTCATCTTATGTTTACACATTTATCTGAACGCTTAAATAAAGTAATTAAAAATCTAACCGGTCAAGGACGTCTTACCGAAGATAATATTAAAGATACCTTGCGTGATATTCGGATTGCCTTATTAGAGGCAGACGTAGCGTTGTCTGTCGCGATTGCATTTATTCATGATATTCAAGCCAAAGCTATTGGAAAGGAAGTATTAGAAAGTCTCAGCCCAGGTCAGGTACTGATTAAATTAGTGCATGATGAACTAGTCGCTATGATGGGAGAGATAAATGAAGAGTTAAATCTAAAAACTCAAGCGCCTGCCGTCATATTAATGGCTGGATTACAAGGGTCGGGCAAAACGACTACTGTTGCTAAACTAGCAAAATGGCTGAAGATTTCGCAAAATAAATCCGTATTAGTTGCCAGTACCGATATTTATCGACCAGCAGCAATTGATCAGCTCGCTACACTAGCAAAAACAATAGACGTTGAATTTTTTCCTAGTCATGCTTCCCAACAACCCATTGATATAGCCTTACAAGCTATCCAAATGGCCAAAAATAAAGTGATTGATGTGGTGTTGATTGATACAGCTGGTCGCTTGCACATTGATGAACAAATGATGGCTGAGATTAAGGGTCTACATGCCGCCATCCAACCGATTGAAACACTTTTTGTGGTAGATAGCATGACAGGTCAGGATGCAGCCAATACGGCTAAAGCCTTCAACGATGCGCTTCCATTAACTGGTGTCATCTTAACGAAGGCGGATGGAGATGCAAAAGGCGGCGCAGCACTTTCTATTCGATACATCACAGGGAAACCGATTAAATTTATCGGTACAGGCGAAAAAATCGATGCTTTAGAGGCTTTTCACCCGGATAGGATTGCATCCCGCATTCTTGGTATGGGGGATATTCTCACTCTTGTTGAAGAAGCTGAACGCAATATTGATAAAGCTAAAGCAGAAAAATTTGCTAAGAAGATTAAAAAGGGTAAATCGTTTGATCTCGAAGATTTTCGTGATCAATTAAAGCAAATTCATAGCATGGGTGGTGTGATGGGAATTATGAATAAATTACCTGGAATCAATCAGTTACCACAACAAGTTAAAGATCAATTTAATGATAAAAAGTTAGTCGAAATCGAAGCTATTATTAACTCTATGACGCATAAAGAGCGCCGTTTTCCAGATAGAATTAAGAATTCCCATAAACGTCGTATTGCCACTGGGTCAGGCACCTCTGTGCAAGCAATTAATCAACTACTCAAGCAATTTGATCACATGCAAAAAATGATGAAAAAAGTGGCGAAAAAAGGCGGCATGATGAAACTCATGCGTGGTCTTCAAGGCAAACTTCCATTTAGTGGTGGCATGCCGCCAGGAATGTTTTAAAAAGAGAGGCTAGGCTTAAGCAAATATCATTTGATTTCGATCCATAATATGATTTTTCTAGTTTGCAAGCCGTCAATTCTCACGTATAATTTTGCACTTTTATGTCAGTCATTCATATAGAGGAAAATAGTTCATGGTAGTTATCCGTTTATCGCGTGGTGGAGTTAGAAAACGCCCTTTTTATCATATTGTTGTTGCTGATAAACGACGCTCTCGTGACGGTCGTTTTATTGAACGAATCGGTTATTTTAATCCCATTGCCGCTGGCAAAGATGTCCGTTTAACCATTAATATGGAACGAGCCCAGCATTGGATTGGAAATGGCGCACAAGCATCTGACCGCGTCAAATACTTAATAAAAAGCTATCAAAAAGTAGCTGCTGAACAATCTACAAAAGCTTCGGATGCTTAATTTCTATCCCTTATGAAAAATCAGGCGGATAAAGCTCTGATCACCATAGGCCATATTGGCTCGGCCTATGGGATACGTGGATGGTTGAAAATTTACTCGTATACAGAATTAGGTACGACTATCCTCGATTACCAACCTTGGTATCTTGAAACTCAGCATGATTGGCATCCCATCGATATTGAAGATCAAAAAATTCAACATGCTAACATCATTATTAAAATTACCGGGATAAATACGCCAGAAGAGGCCCGTTTACTAACAGGAAAAGCACTCGCTATTCCACGCTCGCGATTACCTATCTTAGATCCTGATCA
This sequence comes from Gammaproteobacteria bacterium RIFCSPHIGHO2_12_FULL_37_14, assembly GCA_001801485.1. The sequence continues at coordinate 19,219 of MGXV01000089.1, read as the reverse complement.
ATATTATTGGTCAGATTTAGAAGGATTAACCGTTGTTAATATAAACGGTATTGTTCTGGGAAAAGTTATCTATTTAATGGCTACTGGCTCAAATGATGTATTAGTTGTTAAAGGAGATACAGAGCAGGCGATTCCTTACCTTCCTGGCAAAGTAATTAAAAAAATTGATCTTGCTAATGGCCAAATTATCGTCGATTGGGAAGCAATCTAATGTGGTTTGGAGTAATTTCTCTTTTTCCCGAGGTATTGGGTGTACTCAACTCAGGCGTGACGGGGAGAGCAAAACAAAATCAACTATTGCAAATTAACTGTTGGAACCCCCGCGATTTTGCTACTGATAAACATCGATCAGTCGATGATAAACCTTACGGTGGCGGACCCGGTATGTTGATGATGGCTGAGCCATTGCATGCTGCTATCTGCGATGCAAAAAAAGCTGCCCCAGAAAACACCTCTGTTATCTACTTATCTCCACAAGGAAAACGTTTTGATCAAGAAATTGCTAGTCAATTTGCTGCAAAAGGCTCGCTTATTTTAGTGGCTGGACGTTACGAAGGTATTGACGAACGTATTATCCAGCAGGATATTGATGAAGAAATCTCAATAGGTGATTATATTTTGACAGGTGGCGAATTAGCCGCGATGGTCATCATTGATACGATTAGCCGATTAATCCCTGGTACCGTCGGCGACCATCATTCTGTTTCACTAGACTCCCTGACCAGTGGCTTGCTTAAATACCCTCAATATACTCGCCCTGAACATTTTTTAGATGACAAAGTACCAGAAATATTATTGAGCGGCCATCATCAACAGATAGAGCATTGGCGGCTCAAACAATCCTTAGGAAAAACTTGGCTAAAACGCCCTGACCTATTGGCCAAAAAACAGCTCTCTCAAGAAGAAATTAGCGCCCTGAACGAATTTATAGAAGAATTTTTACAAAAAAACTCTCGAAAAATGCCATAAATTCGTATAGAATCTCGCTTTCTAACATGATGATCGTAGATGGAATATAAACATGAGCAACAATATTATTCAAACATTAGAAACTGAATTCATGCAATCGCATAAAGGTTTACCTGCATTTAGTCCGGGTGACACAGTCATTGTACAAGTAAAAGTAAAAGAAGGTGAACGCGTTAGGCTACAATCTTTTGAAGGCGTTGTCATTGCAAAACGCAATCGTGGTTATCATTCTTCTTTTACTGTACGTAAAGTATCTCATGGCGTGGGTGTAGAACGTGTATTTCAAAGTTATAGCCCTGTGATTGAGTCTGTCGAAATTAAACGTCGTGGTGAAGTACGACGAGCTAAGCTTTATTACATGCGCAACCTAGTTGGCCGTGCAGCACGTATCCGTGAAAAATTAACTGGCAATAACAAACTGAGCGCTAACGTTGTTAATGATTCCACTACACAAGCAACGGATGATACTCAGGGCTCTGTCACAGAATAAACTGATGAAAAGTAAGTAAGTATGCAAGCATCTGCCTATTCTGCTATTTTTTTTTCTCCCATGGGGCCTATTGGGATAATATTGCGCGCTAAGCAATTAGCTAGGCTAACGTTTCTCGAGCCTAGCCATTCTCATGTCATTCAGCATCCAGATGATGATTCAAACAATTCATCGTCATTGATTCAACAAATCACAAATGAGCTGCAACACTACTTTGAACATGCAAAGCATATCTTTACAATAAGCTTGCATATAGAAGGCACGCCTTTTCAACAACGTGTTTGGCAAGCCTTACAAAAAATTCCAAGTGGTAACACGCTCACTTACGGTACTCTAGCCAAAAAATTACAAACTAGTCCCCGGGCGATTGGCCAAGCCTGTCGCACCAATCGCCTACCTCTTATTATTCCCTGCCATCGTATCATTGCTACTCATCATTTGGGCGGCTATGTGGGCAATATCAGTGGGCCATTTGCAAAAATTAAGGAACAACTATTAAAACATGAGCAAAGTTAAAATCGACTATCCACAAGATAAGGATATCGATGCTTTGCTTAAACTTGAAAAGGCTTGCTTTAAGTCAGATCAATTATCACGTCCACAACTTCGTTATTTGATTAATCAAGCTAAAAGCACCGATATTTTTATCGTCAAAAAAAAATCATCTATTATTGCTTACGCGATCATATTATTTCGTAAAAATTCAACTATCGCACGATTATATTCCATTGCTGTTGATCCAAATTGTCAACGTTCTGGTATAGCGCGATTAATTTATCAGCACATTGAGCGCTTTATTACTAAACAGTATTGTACCGAAGTACGTTTAGAAGTGAGAAGAGATAACCATCGTGCCATTCGATTTTATCAACGTAATGGCTACTTAAAATTTGATGAATATAAAAAATATTATGAAGATGGACAAGATGCGTTAAGGATGCGCAAAGTACTTAAACCACATGGAATTGAAATAAACTAATAATAATTTCAACAGCAATTAAAATAATAATAATGCTTTCCAATAAACTTGAATGTCGATGTTGTACCTGACTATTTAAAATATGCAATAATTCTTGCAAGACATCGAGTTTTTGATTTAACGCCATCACACGGCTAGGAATATCAAGAAATTTTTTCGTCATGATATAGTAAGGTTCTAAACCAGGATTACGCCAAAAAAATTCGGGGGCATCAAGATATTCAATATTGATATTAATGGAGCTTCTTGCAAGAAATATTTCACCAATCCGCTTAAATATAGCGCGTCTAGATAAAGATATCACACCGCGCGTAGCAATCTCTTCTGGTAAATGACTATTTTTCTTTATTGCATCTTTAATTGCTTCTTCAAATGCTTCGAGTTTAATTGATTGGGCTAAACCATACGAGAGAGCTAATTTAATTTTAGAATCTTCAGAATCAAGCGTGATCATATCCAATCTTAATCGTTCATGAGTATCAAGCGACGTGCTTTCACCATATCGATAAAAAAAATGATCCGATTCAATATGTGATAATGGATGAATTGAAAATTCTTTCACTTGTTCAAGCAATTTATCTTCAAAATGTTTTTTAAACCCCCAGGTGACAAAACTACCATGATTGAAGAAAAAAATATCGCCCACTCTTTTTAAATTAGTAACATGTAATACATCGCGCGTCATGCGAGTAAAATAGCCTTTTCGTTTGAAAAAGCTAGCTAGACCCAAAATATCGTAATTATCTGCCGTGCAAAATGACACGCAGCGGAGATAAGATCGTAATGCTTTAATGTTATGCATATAAATAGTATTTAATAATCAATCTGTTACATCTTAATTTTCCCATCGTCTCGTTAACTTTATCTTAATGATTATAAAGTATAATTTAATAATAACCTATTTATATAACAGATGAAAATGGTCTACCGTGTCAATTATCGTAAGAGCATTTAATTTTTGGACACATGTTTCTGCAGAATCTACTGCGGCAGGAACTCAAATTTATTTAAGTGCTGGTTCTTGGGGAAATCTTTTAGCTGAAGAAGAAAATATCAAAAAATATCGAGCACTAGAAAAAAAATTTAGGCCTCAAACAAAAATTCCTCAGCAATTCATTAATGCGGATAATATTGTTGTGATCAATCCAGATGACAAAACAGGAACGCTATCGATTAATATCGGCAGCAAGCAAGTCCAACTACCTTTTACCGTGATAAAGAAAGACCAAGATTCTTATGTTTTTCTGATTGATAAAGCCCTTGCAAAGGAAAAATTACAACCACCACACACCTATCTAACATCAGGTGAAATTTCAATTGTAGTCAATATGATTGTCAATTATCAACTCACGCGACGGACCTTACTTCGAACTCCTCAGCAAACAGAAAAAAAATATTATTTAGAAGTAAAAAAGCTACCTTATTTTTCTCAGGTTGAGGTAATTGACCCTAACGATAAAATTACTCTTCCCACCCTGCAAGATAATTTTTTTTATGGCTTAGACGAAATTAAATTCTATCAACATGTTGCCGAAAAAGTAAATCCAGAGCTTTTTAGCAGGAGAAAAAACAATTGTGCCGATTATGTTATTTCTTCATTACAAGCAGCAAACGATAATAAGTCCCAGAAACTACAAAAATTGGCTACGAAAATTTATATTCATCTCGGTATTTTTAAAATACGTAATCCAAATATCTGGATACTCGGTAAAACAGTCAGCAACTATGCTCGAGCGATTCGAGAAGAAATTCTCAACGAGACCATTCAATCGAACCAACTATCGATACAAGACAAAGTGGAGCAAGTATTGCGTATGGAAATCACTCGTCTAGAAGATGGTATCCATAATATTGGAAAAAACAGTTCTTTCGCTTTATTCAGAAGTTACTCTAAACATCAAAAAATAGCGAAAATGTTAGCCTTGAAAGGCGCGTTGGAATGTATTAATGATGATCAATCTGCGAACGATGAAATTAATAAACTGCTAGCACCTCATTCTGTTGTTTTGCGAGGCATATTTCGCCATAGAACAGCTGATCATTTACATCAATTACAAGATGCTATTTCAATCTCAGAAAAAATTAGCTCATTACACGCGCCAAAATGAACACCCTCAACAAAATATGCCGCGCTTCGCTGTTTTATTATTGATAGCGAGCCCAAGTTAATTCAGTAACCTCACGAGCATCATTCGCATCTAATTGTTGATATATTTCTTTATCCGCCTCACGAGTAATATACTTCACCACTTCAGGTGGTAGCCAACTCATATAATTGATGCCAGCGTCATTTAGTGGTGAAGTATTGCGATACAATTGTGCAAAGAACCCGGCATGATGACTAATTTTCAATAAATTTTTAAAATAATCGACATTCAGATGTAGCCACTTTGCCATTAATTTTTTTGTGCAGCCTGCTGTGAATATAACTTCCTTTTTGAAGTCACTATCATTGGCAAATTCAAAACCGATTACATTTCCTAAATGTTTGAATTCACGTTCAAAAATAGTTTGATCCGGATGGCGAGCATAATTATCCTTATAACCTGGATTATCATTCAGTCGAATACACATTCTTCCATCTGGCCGCATGCTAAACTCACCATCTCTTATCACATACCATTCCGTAAAATTCCAGGTATATGGTTTCATTTTACCATTACTATCTCGCCAAACAGGATCGAGCGAATCTTTGCCAATAGCATTTCGAAAAAGTTCTTTTTTTGCTCTTTTGTGGAGAGTATCTATGATTACTTCACAAGATATTTCATTTTTCATACTCAAACACTTTTTAATCATGCTAAAAATAGCAACTGTTTTTTGTACCAACGTTGATTGATCAGATAGCAAATTTTCATGGCCTAACGATTCCAGAAGAATGCCATATCGTTCTGATGCTGATATACATCTACCCATATCAATATCATGATTAACGGCATACCAATCACAAATCTTTTTTAAATCATGCTGCACATCCTGATAATCTGGCGCAGAGTTAATAGCTAAAATATGTTCCATCACTTTCTTAAGTGGGCTACTTATTTCTTTACCGCTCACCAAAAATTCTTCTATGGAAAGATCAACGAAAGTAAGTTGATTAAAGGTAATGAGATCAAACTGCATATATTTCATGTGATCATCTAGACAACTTAAAAAATCAAAGGCTTGTTGTCGATTGGTAGGTAACCTATATCTCTCTCCAGTTACCAACACTCTTGTTGGCATTTGTTTATATTCGGCAACAAAGTCAACATCACCTAGCCTCTTGCTCCTTAAGGAACCGTGGTTGTAAAAATATTTATCGGCCATTCTGTCGTGAATAGAAATAACTGGAGGTTCAACGACATTTTTTAAGTATTCGACCAAACGCAAGGTATCTAATGTAACTTTAATGGTTTGCGTTTCTAAATAAATTCGAAGATTTAAAATCCGCATGTATGTAAGATCCTGTTAAATTATTTTGTAACAAAATACATGACAACGACAACCGAGTTACGTTAATTTTAAATAAATGTGATTTTACCAAAAATTTCCAGCTAATGTTAGTTGCTATCCAAGATAAAATGTAACCTCCTAGGACACCTGGGGTTACCTATGACAAAAAAAGGTAAATTATCCTTCTGCACCTAAACCCTAAGAAATGCCCTTGACGAGATGATAAGCTTAATGCATAGTGTGTGCCAATTATTTCAGATAAACTGAACATGCATAGTTTAGTGATTGTAAACAAACCAACGCACTGGAGTCTCCATTTTCCAGACGTTGAGGTGGTTTCAGCAAAGGATTACCTCACACACAGCAAATATTCTGAAATACGGAATGTCAGGGTGTATAACCTTTGTCAATCTTATCGATACCAAGGTTTAGGTTACTACGTCTCTTTATTAGCTGAAGCACGAGGTCATCGCAGCTTTCCCAATATCACCACCATCCAGGATCTAAAATCGCAATCGATTATTCGTATTATTTCAGATGAACTAGATGAGCAAATTCAGCGAAGCTTTGCTCGTTTACGGTCAACTCAATTCGATTTGTATATTTATTTTGGTAAAAATATAGCCAAACAGCATGAGATTTTGAGCAAACAATTGTCAAATCTTTTTCCTGCCCCATTACTTAAAGTTTGTTTTGTTCGAGATAATGAACAAAATAAATGGCTAGTACAAAATATTTTTCCGCTGCCCGTTAACCAAATTCCAGATTTACACAAACCATATTTACTTGAGTTTGCGAAAGAATATTTTGCAAGAAAACGCATTCGATCCTCATCTACCCATTCAAAATTGATTTATGATCTTGCCATTCTTACAAATCCAGAAGAAAAAGCCCCTCCTTCCAATAAAAAAGCTATAAACAAATTTTTACAAGCTGCAGAAGAAGAAGGAATGCGTGCTAAGATTATTTGTAAAAATGATTTTAGTCGTATTCCCGAATTCGATGCTTTATTTATCCGTGAAACAACATCAGTGAATCATCATACTTATCGATTTGCCCGTCGTGCCTATGCTGAAAATTTAGTGGTCATTGATGATCCTATTTCCATTGTTAAATGTACGAATAAAGTATATATGGCTGAAGTATTAAAAAATGCAAATATTCCTACACCCAAAACCATTATTGTTCATAAAAAAAATAAAAATTTACTGATGCAACAACTAAGCTTTCCTTATATTATTAAACAACCCGATGGTTCATTTTCCAATGGAGTAATAAAAGTCAATAATGCTACAGAAAATGATGATGAATTGCATCGACTGCTGATGCAATCTGATTTAATCATCGCTCAAGAATTTGTACCGACTGATTTTGATTGGCGTATTGGTATCTTAGATAAAAAACCTCTTTATGCATGCAAATATTATATGGCTAAAGACCATTGGCAAATCCATCATTGGCAAGGCAATCATATTAGAGATGGTGAACATGAAGCGATTCCTCTAGAAGAAGTACCGATCAAAGTGCTTAAAATGGCGCAACGAGCAGCCAGCTTAATCGGCGATGGCTTATACGGGGTAGATCTTAAACAATCGGGCAATCAAGTCATGGTCATTGAAATTAACGATAATCCAAGCATTGATTTCAATATCGAAGATGGCATATTGCGAGACCATCTTTATAAAACTATTATTCAATGTATTTTGCAGAGAATCAAAAAAAAGAAAGAATAAAAGTGTTGTCATTGTTCGCGAGTTTTTAACTAGCAAAAACATTCATGACTAACCACGTTTAGCTTGAAAAAAAAGACTTAACAAACTTCCACATTGCTCCGCTAGCAATCCACCACTATATTCAACATGGTGATTTAAAAATGGCTGATCTAGGCAATGCGCTTTGCTTACAATCGCCCCAGCTTTGGGATCTGCTGCGCCATAAACAAGCCGTTTGATACGAGCATGAACCATTGCTCCAGCACACATCATGCATGGCTCCAAGGTGACATATAAAGCCGTATTGATTAAGCGGTAATTTGCCAGTTTTCGCGAAGCATGGCGTAATGCAATAATTTCCGCATGAGCACAAGGATCGTGCTGAGAAATGGGACAATTATACCCCTCCGCAATTATTTCATTATCTAAAACCAATAACGCACCAATCGGCACCTCATGATGAGCAGCAGCTTGCTGTGCCAGCTCTATCGCGCGTTGCATAAAAATTTTATCTTGTTCTGAAAACATATTAGCATCTACTCATGATAGTACTCACATCTCTCGTTACAGTGTATAAGCCATTACCTGCTTAACAATTTCCTCAGGTAAATAGTTGTTTTGTTCGCTTGGAACACATTTAAGTATATTTCGCAATAAATCTTTCCTATAAGCAGCATAAATATATATAAATAATACTTTTGCATGATGATGGCAACTACTCTCATGAGAAGTAAACGGTAACAAACAACATAATGCACAAATTTTTTGATGCAAGTTCATCTCATCAACATAGGATTCAAATGCCTGGTAAAAATCACAAGAAAAATTATTAGAAAAAGTTTCTTTTTTTAATTGATCTAGCAATTTTATGGCAATCAAACGACGCTGCGTAGCCGAAAACAAACCACGCAAACGTATTAGGACACTGTAAATCCGATCATGATTATGGTTTATTTTATTGTCAACTACCGTATCTAATGCAATTTCCTTGCTTGGCCAGTAAGTCAATGGCGTAGCATGAGATGTATGTAAGCTAATTTTAAGAAGTTCTTGGCTAATGGATTGATAAATATTTTCTGATAGTTGGTTGCGAATTTCATCTGGTATGATTCGCCACAATCGACCCAATAATTCATATGTTGCATCTTTTGTCTTTGCTGATGATTTTTCATCATGCAAAATAGTTAACATGCCATTGGCCACTGAATCGCGAATCTCTAAAGTAATTGCATCACCTAATTGAGCAAGAGCATGAATAGCAGCAATTCTAATGGCACTCTCCTCATTCTCACTGCTGATGATAGCTAATAATTTATCTATTATTGTAGTGCGAATGGAGGGCGGAGCTAAGGGACAAAACTGCGCCATAGCATGGATGATTGAAATCTTCATAGCGACGTTTGCAGTGGAATCCATTAGGTGCTTCAACAAAAACAATAATTTTGTCGCATCCGTCAGTGAAATAAATTTCCACATTCTTCCTATTGTTTCGCAGGTCGCTTGGCAAATATGACTATTTGAGCAGTCTAATAAAACTAAAAATTTTTGAAACACCACTGACCTGACATGAATTAATATATTATTAGGTATCTTAGCTAAGGCTTTAATATTACTACAAGCGATAGCATCATTTTCATGATGAATATTTTTAAATACACTTTTTGCAAAAGTCATCTGCAAATGACGCGGAATGATGTCTATCAACTTGCCAATCACCGTACAAGCGGCAATGGCAATTTCTGGATTTGAATCAGATAACTTTACCATACAGATATTTATTTTTTCTAAATAGTTAACAGGTCTCTTCCATTCTTTTAATTGAATAATTGCATCACATGACTCTAAACAAACTTCTTGTTCCATGCTATTTAATTCATTGCTAATAATAATGTTATTAAATAAACGCCACATGATGAGTAATCTTTTTTCAGGTATGATCCAATTTTTTAATTTTACAATAGATTTGATTACTTGATTTTTTAATTTATGATTTTCTACGTATTCCAATAAACTTCTAGTAACATCATTGCGTAATTCTTTTGGAATCCAAGATGCAATTCGTCCGATTGCCTCGCAGGCAGCCAATTTGATAATTATTTTAGTTTTATCAATATGCGGACCTTCTGAAATATTCCAGACGATCGAATTCAACTGCAGCTTAATATAATCGTTCCAAACATCCTTGTATAATAACCATTCAAGCAATCTTGTTGATAATCTCACGCGAAAACATTCAAATATAGAAAAAAACGCACTTAATAATAGCCTTAATGTTCCCTTATGATTCATTTTTTCGTAATATTCATTAAGATAGATAATCACTGCATTAATTTTTTTATCTTCATGATCACAGAGCGAATCTAAGCGTTTAACTAATATTTTTGCCAGTGAAATATCGAAAATCGAATGGTTTGGAATGGGAACAGAAAATGAGAATCGACAACTATTTTCATGAAGATAATCCTGCAACAAACAATTTAATGTTTTAACTGGTCCGGATTTGATGATTTTGATCTTTTTGATCACTTTGTCGATATATTTCTCAAACTGAATCTGCTCTTCCTTGAGCATCATCATTTACTCCCATTCTATTGTCGCGGGTGGTTTACTGGAAATATCATAAGTAACTCGAGAAATTCCGGATACTTCATTAATAATACGATTTGAAATAATTTCTAAAAATTCATAAGGAACTTTTGCCCAATGCGCTGTCATGAAATCGTTAGTTTCTACTATACGAATGGCAATGACATGGTCGTAATGTCGTGCATCACCAATGACACCTACCGATTTAATTGGTAAAAACACTGCAAATGCCTGACTCACTTTTTGATACAGATGATGACGATGAAGTTCAGTAATTAAAATATTATCGGCTTGTCGTAATTTTTCTACATATTCAGGTTTCACTTCACCCAGCACACGCACAGCTAAACCCGGTCCTGGAAATGGATGGCGATAAATTAATTCCGAAGGCATGCCTAATTCAATCCCTATTTTGCGTACCTCATCTTTAAATAACTCACGTAATGGTTCAATCAACTTAAGCTGCATGAAATCTGGTAAGCCGCCTACATTATGATGCGATTTGATGACATGAGCTTTACCGGTTTTAGTAGCTGCAGATTCAATGACATCAGAATAAATTGTGCCTTGTGCCAGCCATTTAATCTGGCTAATTTTTTCAGCTTGTTGATCAAATACCTCAATAAATTTTTTTCCTATGACTTTACGTTTTTCTTCTGGATCATCCACACCTGATAATGCTTGAAAAAATAAATCTTTTGCATCCACAGTAATTAATTGAATACCGAAATGTTTAATAAATACAGTTTGAACTTCGCTAGGTTCATTAAGACGCAATAATCCTGTATCGACAAAAACACAGCTAAGTTGATGACCAATTGCCTTGTGTAAGAGCAGCGCCGCTACAGCTGAATCGACCCCGCCAGAAAGTCCTAATATTACTTTTTCTTGACCTACTTGTTGCCGAATATATTCAATTTGTTCTTGAATAATATTGTTAGATGTCCAATTTGGCTGGCATTTACAAATTGTTAAAATAAATCGCTCTAAAATACGTTGCCCTTGTCGGGTATGGGTAACTTCTGGATGAAATTGCAACCCATATAGGTGGCGTTTCTCATCGCCCATGGCTGCAATTGAGCAATTGGTCGTGCTTGCTATTGTTTTAAAATGTTGAGGTAATTGACTAACATGATCGCCATGACTCATCCATACATCTAATAATGCTGATCCATCTTCAGCCAAATGATCGTCTATCCCTTCTAATAAAGCAGATGAACCTGAAATCTTCACTTGAGCATAACCAAATTCACGTTGATGACCAGGACTAACTTTACCTCCCAATTGCTGCGCCATCGTTTGCATACCATAACAAATACCCAGGACTGGACATCCTGCAGAAAATACTGCTTCCGGTGTACGCGGTGTAAATGTTTCTGTTACCGTTTCAGGACCACCTGAAAGAATAATGCCAGCTGGCAAAGATTTTTTTATCTCTTGTTGAGCGACACTGAGAGGATGAATTTCACAGTATACTCCCATCTCGCGAATACGCCGCGCAATGAGTTGGGTATATTGGGAACCAAAATCAAGGATTAAAATACGCTGTGCATGTTTCACGAGTAATTCTCATCGAGATGATAGTTGGGTGCTTCTTTTGTAATTTGCACATCATGAACATGGCTTTCTCGTACACCAGATGGCGTCACTCTAACAAAACAGGAGTGAGCATGTAATTCTGGTATCGTTGAACAACCGGTATACCCCATTCCTGAACGTAATCCGCCCATCAATTGATTAACAATGCTAACCATAGAGCCTTTATAAGGTACACGACCTTCAATCCCTTCTGGTACTAATTTCTCGGTATCCTTTGCGTCTTCTTGAAAATATCGGTCGCTTGATCCATGACGTTGAGACATTGCTCCTAGCGATCCCATACCACGATAAGATTTATACGCACGACCATGATAAAGTTCAACTTCGCCTGGTGCTTCTTCCGTTCCAGCAAATAAACCTCCTACCATCACGACATCTGCGCCCGCGGCTAATGCTTTTGTGACATCTCCAGAATAACGAATTCCACCATCTGCAATGATACCTACACCCCGTCCTTTCAACGCTTGACTGACATTTGAAATAGCTGTTATTTGTGGTACACCCACCCCAGTAACAATTCGGGTTGTACAAATAGAACCTGGGCCTATACCAACCTTGACCGCATCTACACCAGCATCAGCTAAAGCTTTTGCAGCTTCTCCAGTAGCAATATTACCCGCGATAACCAATAATTTTGGATAATGTTTTTTAATCCAACGCACACGTTCAAGCACATTTTTTGAATGTCCATGCGCCGTATCGACTACAATAATATCGACACCAGCGACAGCTAAAGCAGTCATACGATCATTCGTATCCTCGCTGGTACCAATAGCGGCTCCCACACAGAGCTGCCCTTGAGCATCCTTACAAGCAAAGGGTTTAGCTTGTTCTTTCAAAATATCCTTCACCGTAATCATGCCTTGCAATTGAAATTGATCATTCACCACCAATACTTTTTCGATACGATGCTGATGCAATAATTTTTTGACTACTTCACGTTTTGCGAATTCTTTTACTGTCACTAAACGTGCTTTTGGCGTCATCAGATTAGCGACGGGTTGATCTAAATTGGTTTCGAAACGTAAATCACGACTAGTCACTATTCCAACTAATTGATTACCAGACTCTACCACTGGAAATGCATAAAAATTGAATTTTTTACTCAGTTCAATCACTTCGCATACTGTTGTTTGTGGGGAGATGGTAATAGGATCTTTGACGACACCGCTTTCAAATTTTTTAACTTTACGAATTTGTGCCGCTTGTTCTTCAATCGGCATATTTTTATGAATAATACCTATTCCTCCTTCCTGTGCCAAGGCAATAGCCAATCTTGCCTCGGTCACTGTATCCATCGCAGCCGAAAGTAATGGTATATTCAGAATAAAATCACGTGCCAATTTGGTTTTTAAATCAATCTCGCGAGGTAAAACAGAAGACGCGCCAGGTACCAATAAAACGTCATCGAAAGTTAAAGCTAGCTCATTTTGTGCTAAACGAATCATGTTAATTCCCCCACTTATTTGTAGGTTAAAATTAACGACCCATTATACACATTTCTTTATAAACCTCATAGTGTTGTTTCATTTTTTTAGATGACAATAGAAAAAGCAAACATTTATAGCGTGACAAATACTAGACAAAATGGCATTTTAATCTAGAAATCTCGTATAAGCAGAATCACGACTCCAAAAACCCCTCATCACATAAGGATTGCTTAACATGAAAACGGATTATTACTTGGGTGTATGTGAAGAAGGATTTCATCGAATAGCATATACAGAATGGGGAACACCTTCTTCTAGCCATACACCGCTGATTTGCGTGCATGGTTTGACTAGAAATAGGCGCGACTTTGATCATTTAGCAAACTATCTTAGTGAACGAGAATTTCATCTTTTCTGCCCTGATATAGTAGGACGTGGTGATAGTGATTGGCTCAACAATCCTTTGCATTATACCTTCGAACAGTATATTGCTGATTGTAATGTCATGATTAGCAGAATACACACTCAGGAAATTGATTGGGTAGGAACCTCTATGGGCGGCATCATTGGTATGGCTTTGGCCTCTTTGCCCAATTCACCTATTCGCCGCCTCATCCTCAATGATGTTGGACCGCAGATTCAACTAAAAGGCTTAACGCGTCTCATGCTTCAAGTCGGTAGTCATCCCTATTTCTCTACCATTGAACAAGCTATTCTTTATCACAAACAAACCCTTCCGGATTTAGGTAATTTAACGGAAGCCCAGTGGCAAGAAATCTCTGAAAATAGTATTTATGAGACGAAACCAGGTATATTTACCCTGAAGTTTGATCCCAAAATTAAAACGACCTCTCTCAAGAGTAAAATGGCATGGTCATCGGTATTGCATCCTCATAAAGCATTAGAAGGCGTATTATTTGATGTTGAATTATGGGAAATTTGGGAAACTGTAAAATGTCCGGTACTGATTATTCGTGGTAAAAAATCAGATATTTTATCGATGAGTACGGTTGACAGGATGAAACGAGGACACATTCATGTGGATGTGATTGAAATACCCGATGCCGGGCATGCTCCTGCTTTATTAGATCCAGAACAACATGAGATGATTTATCAATGGTTAAAAAAAACATACTAGCAAATAGTTGGGTACTTTATGCAAATCATCGACCTTGAACAAGATGAATCGATTTATTCTGTCAGCCGTCTCAATAGCGAAGTACGTACTTTATTAGAAAATACCTTCCCACTGGTTTGGATTGAAGGAGAAATTTCAAATTTTGCCGCTCCTAATTCAGGTCATTGGTATTTTTCGCTGAAAGATGCTAATGCACAAATTCGCTGTGCCATGTTTCGTGGAAATCAACGAAAATTAAATTTTCTTCCTAAAGACGGCTTGCATGTTCTATTGCGAGCACGAGTCAGTTTGTATGAAAACCGCGGCGAATTTCAACTGATTGCTGAATATATAGAAGATCGAGGAGAAGGAAAACTACGCCGCGCCTTTGAAGCTTTGAAGAAAAAATTGCAATTGGCTGGTTTATTTGATCCTGCACATAAAAAAACTTTACCTGCATTTCCCCGACATATCGGTGTCATCACCTCGCCGACTGGTGCCGCTATCCGTGATATTTTAACGGTGTTAAAGCGACGCTATCCCTGCGCATCTGTCATTATCTATCCAACCTTGGTACAAGGCACAGCAGCAGCACCTCATATTGTAAACGCATTTCAAATAGCAACTCGACGTAATGAGTGTGACGTCCTCATTCTAGCTCGCGGTGGCGGTACACTAGAAGATTTATGGTCTTTTAACGAAGAAAGTGTTGCTCAAGCTATCTATCAATGCTCCATACCCATTATTACCGGAATTGGCCATGAAGTTGATTTTACCATCGCTGACTTTGTTGCAGATGAGCGTGCGCCTACACCATCTGCGGCTGCTGAGTTACTCACACCGGATAAGATAGAATTACTACAAACCTTGCATCGAAATAAGCAACATTTTTTACACCGCATCAAGCAGCAAATGGTTACTAAAAATCAACAATTAATCTGGATCAATAAACACTTATATCAACAACATCCAAAACGCCGACTTGCTGAACGTGCTCAGCAATTAGATTTATACGAAATGAATTTTGTCCAACTTCAACAACGTTTAATTAACAAATTTCGTATGCGCATGAATGATCTCGATCTTCGATTGCATCAACGTACTCCGCGTTATGCCATCAGTAAAGCAAATCAGCAAACACACGTGTTACAACATCAACTGAATGAATGGATGTTAGCTACACTCAGTAAACTACAAAAAAGATTAGCAAATGCTGCTGCAACCCTTGATGCGTTAAGTCCATTAGCAACATTACAGCGAGGTTATGCCGTTGCAATGAAACAAGATCTCGCTATCATCCGCGATATCAAGCAAGTCACTACAGGTACAATGATAAAAGTACGGTTGATGAATGGTATACTTGATTGCCTTGTTGAAAAGGTAAAGTAATGGCATCTCCTTATACAAAAAAAATTTTGCCGCTATCCTTGAACCAAAATGGGTTTAGCTGGCGGCATGCCCATATTTGACAATGTGCTTTCTGACGCATTGACAGAATCAAGTAATGATATAAAATCGTAAAGCCTTTTTGTGTTGTTTTCACGGTCGCTCTTTAATGCAGCATTTTCATGTTGCAGACGATTATTTTCCTTCTGAATATTTTCTAATTTTGCTAGCACGGTCATCATCTTTTCTTCTAGTTCTCGAAACAAGTTTTCAGTCATTCTTTACTTCCTTTTTATCCAATTTAAATTTATTCCCAGCATCGCATAATGATTTCCCGTTTACCCTGTGGAGTGCGCAAAGCGCACGTCGCTAAGGGTAAACGATGAAATATCAATACGCCATATCATAGTACAAAATTTATTAGCGTGTAAAATATTATCTAACATAAGTTTTATTTAAACGTAAAGCATCACTGACGTGCAACTACTGGTACAAAAGCAATCGGTGCATCGCCATCCTCGAATATTGCATTGAGAGAGGATGATGGAATAGTGATAACTCGATAGTGTGGGAAAAAATTCCGTAATATCATGGCATACCGTTTTCGGCTAATAAATATTGTCTCAACAGATTGATTATTTAAAATCGGCCAAGATTTTTTCAATAAAATAATAGATTGACTATCTCTTTTCCCATGAATATCTAAATTTTGTATATTAGGAGGTAATCTTAGATAAAAGTTTAATTTACTTTCTGCATCAAGCATCACAACATTCCATTCGTTCCAAGGTTTAATATGAGAAGCTTCGCTCATCAGCGTATTTGCAAAACGTTGTAAACCAAATTGCGAATAATACCAAGCAGGAAAAATAATAATCGTTATCGCGAGAAAAATAAGCGAAAAAACGATTAGCCATGCTGACGAGGTCAATCCCCATGCTTGATTCGTATCCGCTAACATCCAATCTGCTATAAACAAAATAGCAAAAGGTACGATTGGTAAAATATAATAACTTCGACGAGAACCACTGAAGGTAAAAAATAAAAATAATATGAATAAGGTCCATGTTAGCCATCGAGAAGAAGTTGACATGACCGGCCAGCGAATTTTTAATGAAAACAAAGCGGGAAGAAAAAAAATTGCCCAAGGTAGCAGATAAATCGGCAAATAAATAAAATAAGTATAAATTGGTCCTTGATGATCAAAGGGTTGAAAATATCGTAATATATTCTCGCGGTAAACCAAATATAAGCCATTTTGATCATAGCTTTCACTGCCCCAATAACTCGACGCTAAAAATGGAGTTAAATAAATAATTAAAGCAGGTAATACACTAGCTATGCACGAGAATCTCAAATGCGTTTTCCAACTATTTTGCTTAATCAAATCAATCAATACAGCAATGAGTGGGATAATCGCACCCCCTAATCCCTTACATAATGATGTTAGGGCTAAAATGGTGAAGAAAATTGAATAATTAAAAAAACTTTGCTGCTCCCGATGATCAACATACCATGACACAGCAAATAGTGAACCAGCAAGATTCAACATATCCGCGCTGCTCACTCGAGCCCAGAAAACAAAATAAAATGTAGTGAGCAGTAACCATCCAGCCAATAATCCCAATTCTCTATTACGTATTTTGCAACCTAAACGATAAATTGACCAAACAGCTAACAGACCTGCTAATGCGGAAGGCAATCGTAGGGTCCAAGTCGTTAATACGCCAGTGAATTGAGCGATGCATGCAATCAGCCAATAAGATAGTAATGGCTTATCGTAATATTTCGTTTCACCGAGATAAGGATGCAAAAAATCATGTCGATAAAACATTCCAAAAACAATATCTGCCCAACGGTGCTCTTGAGTCCAAATATCTTTGGTGCCAAGCAGAGTAAATAGTAAAATGGTAGCGGCGATCATTAAATAACTTAAACGCGCCTTGCGACCCCAGAGATAGTCTTCTATCACTAAAGATTTCATTGATTTAATCTACCGAATGATTGTGCTAGATTATGAGCTAATCCAAGAAACGAAAATAAGTTCATAACGTGGCGATCTTATACTCGCACCCTATTCCCATTTCTAGGATAATGATCATATCGACAAATCTAAAGTGGAGCAACCACATGTTTAAAGGTAGTATGGTCGCACTGATCACTCCCATGCATAAAAATGGGACAATTGATAAGAAAGCATTACATGATTTGATTGAATGGCATCTTCATGCAAAAACAGACGCTATTGTGGTGGTTGGAACAACTGGCGAATCAGCAACACTAGAACCGTATGAGCAATCAGAATTAATTTCTCTCGTAGTACAACAAGTCGCTAAAAAAATCCCTGTGATTGCTGGAACCGGATCAAATTCAACTAAATTAACCTTACGACTCACTGAACAAGCTAAAAAAGTAGGGGTAGATGCTTGTCTAATTGTCACCCCCTATTATAATAAACCAACGCAAAATGGTTTATATCAACATTATAAGATGATTGCAGAAACAGTAGATGTTCCACTGATTCTCTACAATGTTCCAGGGCGAACAGCGTGCGATATGTTGCCTGAAACCATCGAGCGCTTATCTCAATTTAAAAATATTATCGGTGTCAAAGAAGCCACTGGTAATATAGAACGTACTGAAAAAATTTTACAAAATTGTGATAAAAAAATTCAAGTTTATAGCGGTGATGATATGACTGCATTAGATTTAATGTTGCATGGAGCCGTAGGGGTGATCTCTGTCACAGCAAATGTTGCACCTGAAAAAATGCATGAATTGTGTGCTGCAGCATTAAGTGGTAATGTTGCTTTGGCAAAAAAAATCAATGATGATTTGATGTTATTGCATAAATGTTTATTTCTTGAGTCCAATCCCATTCCTACAAAGTGGGCATTGTATATGATGGGTAAAATTGATACAGGCATACGCCTACCTTTATTACCATTAGATGAAAAATATCAAGAAGATCTAAAACTAGCGATGCAACAAGCAGGAGTGAAAGTTTAAAAAATAATTTTGGAGTGGTAAATCATGCGTGATAGCTTATTTCATTCAAAATCTTTTCTGACTATTTTGACAATATCTTTTTTGGCAGTCAGCTTAACCGCATGCTCATCTATGCAATCCACTACCTATGGTCGAAGCAATCAATACTTAACAGCAAAAAGCATACCGCCTTTAAAAATTCCACCTGGCTTATCCTCTGATTCTTTTCACAACTATTATTCCGTATCCGATAAATACTATCTGAACAAGAATAAGCGTGTTAGCCTTATACCGCCAGGATTGTATCCCTAAAAAACCATTGCGAACATATCGAACGTATAATGTATATAGTTAAAGAAGGCCTATTAAAAAATAATGGAGAGGTACCGAAGCGGTCATAACGGCGCCGACTCGAAATCGGATGGGGAGCATTGCTCCCACGAGGGTTCGAATCCCTCCCTCTCCGCCATATTCACTTCCACTTGTCCAGGACCAATTTTTTGGCTTTAAAAACGCAATTTCTAGACG
>MGXV01000088.1 GCA_001801485.1 Gammaproteobacteria bacterium RIFCSPHIGHO2_12_FULL_37_14 | reverse complement strand
GTGATCGGTGGTATCGAGTGTTTATTCACGGCCAACCTCGCGCAGGCGGCGTGTGATGGTTTTGGCAAGGTGATGGATAATAAGGCCAAGTTGAGCCGTTCGTTAAAGTTGGAGTATCCAGCGGATTTTCCATTTTTTCATTCTGATCTCGGTCGGGCTCATTTTGTTTATAGTTATTACGGGCACGCCCTTCTCGTTGCTAACGGGCGGGAGGCGCGGCCCGGGGCGGCCGGCCGGGTTCAAAACTTATGTCGAGCAAAAACATCAAACTTGCAAGACTTATGCAACCGGCAAATCGCCGGCCGCCGTCACCACGGTGCACAATAATGTAGTGTGATGATGATATTGCTAAAAAGAGCCAAATCGCTTAGATCTGGCTCGTAAGTATTAAGTCTCGGAAACAATATTAACCTTAACCGTTGAGGTGACATTACTCTCGAGCTCAATAGTTAATTCATATTCGCCCAGCATGCGTAATGCCCCTTCTGGCATATTAATTTCACGTCTTTCAACAACTACACCCGCTGCATCAATACGTTGAACAATATCGCGAACACTAACCGAACCAAATAATTTACCTTCTTCGCTAGCTTTCATGATAATCACAATCGGTGGTAATGCTTGAATAGCTTGTTGACGTGATAATGCTTGCTGCAGACGTTCGGCTGCTAATCGCTCCAGCTCAGCTCGTCGCTCTTCAAACTTAATCACATTCACGTCAGTAGCATAGACAGCTTTATTTTTTGGGATTAAATAATTCCTAGCAAAGCCAGCCTTCACTCTAACTTTGTCGCCAAGATCACCCAAATTGCGTATTTTTTCAAGTAAAATAACTTCCACAGCTAACACCTCTTAATAAAAAAGCAAACATTATCGTTTATCGTAAATTTAATTTTTTAAATCGATTACGTATATCTAACCATACATCAAATAAAGCTAAAACAGCGACCATAATAATACTAATTGGTAACGAAAAAATAAGTATCATATAAAAAACTAATAACCAAAACCAAGCACTTGGTGATCGCATTAATTTGAACAAACAATGTATTAAACTTAATCCTGCCATGCCGAATAACATGTAAAGAACTGGCATGATATCTAAAACGACACTATTTCCCAAATAAGACAGTACCAAACTCGCTGCAAAAAGTATCCCTGCTAATTGACTTAACCGTATGTTTTGCAGCTCTTTATGTAGGCTTCTTGGTTGAAAAATAATAGCCTGCCACCATCGAGCAAAAATCAATTGTAATATAGCATTAAATAAAATCCCGACGACAATCAACCCAGTTGCATATTGCTTAGTCGCATTAATTGTTTCCAATTGGACTTCACTGGATCCTATATGACTTTTCAATAAGCCCGGCGTAGCCAACGCTTGATGATAATAAGATTGCAGCTGTGTGCCCCACCAATCGGTAATATCCGGATAAACCAAGTGAATAACACTAATTACCAACACACCGAGCAATGCTGCAATTTGCAAAATCTGGCTCCAACTCGAGCGCTGACGCAACATCACAGCAAATATCCATGTCAATACATTGCTCAAAATCGCCACACTAATCGCAGCCCACATGGCAATAGGCGCTGCTTTGTGGTAATGATCAGAGAAATAAAAGCTGATCGCATATGGAACTGTTGCAGCGACAACTAATATTGCACCTTCAATAATATTTTTGCGTAGCGTTACCAACGTGGCGATTAAGATACCTATCATCCCAAAAATAGGAATAAAAGTACCGAAAAAAACCAATGCAATCGTTTGCCACCGATTGTAGAGAATATAATTTGTAAATCGTTGTAGCCACATGTGATTTAATGTCTATCACAATAAGGCAACAGTGCAATATAGCGTGCTAATTTCACTGCTCTGGTTAATTTACGTTGGTAATTGGCTTTTGTACCGGTAATGCGACTAGGTACAATTTTTCCATTTTCCATAATAAATTTTTTAAGCAAGTAAACATCTTTGTAATCAATTTCTTTTAACTTGTTTGCAGTGAAATAACACATTTTTTTACGACGAAAATGAGCAGCCATATGTTTCTCCTATCTATCCGCACTAGGTTGGTCTTCAGATGTTTCAGTTTTAGCTTTGCCTCGAGAGGTAATCGCATCTTTTTCTCTGTCAGCAGAAAAGTGTTGCTCTGACTCATCACGGCCCTCTTTTTCTTTAGAAATAGGAGAGGATTCGGTAATGGCTCGGTTAACTCTTAAAATCATGTGACGAATGACTGCATCGTTATAGCGAAAATTTTCTTTTAATTCATTGATGGTTGATTGATTACATTCGATATTGATAAGCACATAATGGGCTTTCATCACTTTGTTGATGGGATAAGCTAGCGGTCTACGGCCCCAATCTTCCAATCGATTAATCTTACCCTTATGCTGAGAAATTAAACTGCTGTAGCGTTCAATCATTGCAGGAACTTGTTCGCTTTGATCTGGATGAACCAGGAAGATAACTTCATAATGTCGCATTATTTCACTATTTTCTTTCATAATTTCCCCTTATGGATTAAAGCTTTACCACCATCGGTAAAGCAAGGAGTGGAAGGAACTTTGCTTTTTAGTAACCACCACGTTTCGAGCCGGAAATTGTACGCGAAAACAGGGGTATATTTCAATGAAATAACTCAAAATACTAGAAAAACTACAATTGTTTCAAATGTGAGCAGTTGGTATTTCGATAAATTAAATCTTACGTTTTAAGAATTGCCAAGCATGACGGATAGTGAACACTATGTTTCAGTATGAATGTTTCAGTATTAAAAATAGTTTCTTGACAAACCCCTCTAAAAACTTCAAAAATATGCGACCTTCTCAGGCAAGGCTACGTAGCTCAGCTGGTTAGAGCGCGGCACTCATAATGCTGAGGTCGGTGGTTCGAGTCCACCCGTAGCCAATGCTATCTATTACTAAATTGGTAGCTATTATGCTGTGGCTCATCTTCTATCATCTCATCCTTACCATTCTCCAGATGGCCTCTAGGCTGAGTTTCAGAAATAGGTGAATTAGCGTCATTGCTTTCGCTACAACATTCCTGACTGGATTGAAGTGATAACGTATTAAGAGAAGCACGCATTAGATCACTAGTGATCTGTTGTGTTGAATCTGAATATTTTTTTGGTTTTTTATTTTTACAAAATTGTTTAGAAGAATGAATAATAGAATGAAAACTGTCTTCATCGATAAGCGCTCGATCTTCTATTAAATTATCTAAACGATTATAAATATTTAAATAGTAATTAGCCACATAACCAGATAATTGCTGCTCAACCGTAAATGGAATGGCATCAAAAATTTCAATTGCCTCTAATGCAAATGTTGGATTTGCACGATAAAGAATTGCTAAAATATCTGCAATTACCGCAGCATGACTACTATTATTTGCAAGAAAGCAATTATTTGTCTCACTTGCCAAGCCTAATGAAAATAGTGTTCTGATTCCCATCGCCAATAGCACGGCATCCTTAGCATGAGTTCTCAGTAATGTCATATTAAGTGGACTGACTAATATGGGATGCGCTTGATTTAAAATTTCAATTCCGTGGCCAATCCGATTTGCATACTTCGGGCAAGCATCTAATAACAGACGAGTTCGTTGATTAACTAATACCGGATCGGCTGAATAGAGAGACAGGAGTCCAGCTAAAATTGACCCTATATGTTCAAAAGAACATTGAGCAAGCAATTCAAGATCTGCCGGTTGCACAAATTCATGATATCGCATACAAAGCTCATTCCATGCATTAAAAATTACTTCTATCTCTGAAAGATTATAGGGAATCAGGAGATTCTCTATTTTCCGTCTATCGATCATATCCTTTGATGTATAAACAGTTAATTGTTTTACCATGTCATCGAGAATGATTGCTCTATCGCTGAATTGTTTTACAGTCGTTTCAACTTCCATGGATTGTGATTCACTTATTTGATACTGTTGTTCCACATAAAGAGAGGCGAAATACTCGTCTCGAGAAATTCCTAATTCATCCCACATTGTTTGATGAAAGTTCGTATTATTATTGTTGTTATTCCTGTCATACTTATCGGTTATCTGATTGGAATAGCCATCATCCTCTTTACCCATAGACATCGCGATCGCACGCCGCAATGCAGTATCCTCGTCATAGCCTTCTTCATCTGCGATACTATCATATTCTTTTTTATTCGCTTCTTTAATTTCGGCAATCCTTTTATCTCCTACTTCTGAGAGTTCAATTTGTTCTGCTGGTGTTAGCAATTCATTCAGATAGCCCTGGTAATGTTGAAACATACGTAATGCCAACATCATATTAGTATCGACAAAACGAATGATATCCTGGCCTTTTTTAAAAAGTTTCATTAAGTCAGCATGTCTAGTGTCAATTAAACGAGTTAGTTCATTTTCATCCTCTCGCAAAAGATTAAAAAATTCGTCGATTGAATTAGGAAATATATTGGCAGGAGAATCACCTGTCATGCTATTATTATTCGCGTGATTATTATGATTTGTTTTATCTCTAAACATGCTCACCTCTTTATCATGATTAAAGTCGATCTGCCTTTGCAACTCCTGAATGAATAGCAGCCTTTGCTACAGCAGTAGCCACTTTTTCTTTAAGACGTGGATCCATTGGTTTGGGAAGTAAATAAGCCGGCCCAAATGAGAAGCTCCGCTCAACTCCGTAAGCAGCAAGCACTTCATTCGGCACCGGCTCTTTAGCTAAATCTTTTATGGCATAGACAGCAGCCAATTGCATCGCTTGATTTATTGTGTGAGCTCGTACATCGAGCGCGCCACGAAAAAGGTAAGGAAAACACAATACATTATTCACTTGATTTGGATAGTCGCTCCGACCTGTTGCCATAATCAAATCATGACGTACCTGCCACACCTCTTCAGGCATAATTTCAGGAACTGGATTAGAAAGCGCAAAAATAATAGGTTTGTTTGCCATCATGCCCACCATCTCTGCTGAAACTAATTTCGGTCCTGACACACCGATAAATACATCTGCATCCTGCATGGCATGCGATAGAGTACGCTTATGCGTAGAAATTGCAAATAAATTTTTATAAAAATTTAAATTTATTCGTTCGCTATGAATCACTCCTTCACGATCAATTAAAAAAATATTTTCCTGTCTTGCACCTAATGCTAATAAAAGTTGCATCGTAGCAATGCCGGCTGCTCCTGCACCAAGACAAACAATTTTGACATGAGGCAATTGCTTGTCTTGCAATTCCAAAGCATTTAACAATCCTGCTGCAATCACAATAGCTGTACCATGTTGATCATCATGCATCACAGGAATAGCTAATCGTTTTTTTAATTCATTTTCTACAAAAAAACATTCTGGCGCTTTAATATCTTCTAAATTTATTCCACCAAATGTTGGCGAAATCCTCACAATAGTTTCCACCAGTTCTTCTGGTTCATTACAATCTATCTCAATATCAAATACATCAATGTCAGCAAATCGCTTAAAGAGGGCAGCCTTTCCCTCCATCACTGGTTTACTGGCAAGCGCTCCAACATTACCTAAACCCAACACTGCTGTTCCATTAGTAATCACAGCAACAAGATTGCCTTTGCTGGTATATTGATAAGCCGCTTGTGGATCTCTTTCAATTTCTTTGACGGGTTCCGCTACCCCGGGTGTATAAGCAAGCGATAAATCATTCTGGGTTTCAGTCGGTTTGGTAAGCTCAATACGAAGTTTTCCAGGTACAGGATGAGAGTGATAGGCAAGTGCTGCTTTGCGAAAAGAATCGGACATGATTATTCTTATTTTTTAAACAAAAGGATCTGCTGATTTAAAATGGATTGCCTTAGCTAAGATTATTTTTGTTTATCATCCGCTTTATTATTTTCTTTATCTTTTTTGCCATATTTCTGGCGGAAACGATCCACTCGACCGGCTGTATCAACTAGTTTCTGGGTGCCTGTATAAAAGGGATGGCATTTAGAACACACTTCAAGAGAAAGCTGTTCTTTTTCTAGGGTCGATCGCGTCACAAATGAATTGCCACAACTGCAAACCACTTTTATTTCTTTATATGCTGGATGGATATTTGGTTTCATGCCAACTAACCCTTTAATAAATAAGACAATAAATAGTCAAGACTGAATAAAATAGTGAGAGATCATAAACCATAAAAGGGCTATTTAGCAAGTAAATAATAGGATTTTACTCCTGATAAAAATTTTACTTCTTAAAACAATGTCTCATTAACCCATCCCTGGATGACCAATATCTATCGAGGTAGGAGATAGATGAATGATTGGCTCTTGAACTCGTTTGGTCGAAAACATAGAAATATTTAACCTATTCAAATGACTCTGAATCTCTTTTGGTAATTCATGAGCAATTTCTGTTAATTCTTGCATTGATTTCTCTAAATTAAATGCTTTTACTTTCTCATCAAGATAGCCGTAGCGTAACCCAATAAATTGAGCGTCAAATGTCCTCATAATTGAATCTACACTCCAAAGGTATTTTTCTTTATCATCCATCATCACGACATGCTGCGGACTCAGTTGCTTATATTTTAAAAATGCATCTAGACATCGTCCTTTATCTAATCCATCACAAAAAACAACTCCTTGCTCAAAAATAGATACATGCTGACTTTCCCTTAGCACCACAAATACCTCATCATCCCATTGCTTAGAAAACTGTATTCCTAATTTATCGAGTTGCCTCAACGTTGGTTCACTAATGTTCGTGCTTCGCGCAGTCAATGCTAAAACAGGAATACCCACATCTTGGAGAATTTGAATAATACGCATTGCTTCGCTTTGCACCGCCCGTAAATCAACATGATATTGTACAGCATGATAAACACCAAGCACGACACTAATCGCTTCAGCCCTATCCACGATAATGCCCGCAGCATATTCGATGAAATTAACAAACCACTGATCACCACCTAATTCTTGAGCTGATTCCACGATAGTATTATCAAGATCGAAAATAACCATACTATTATATGTACAATGCTTTAAAACATCGCGAATATGCTTGCTTTCTAAGATTCGCATAGAATACTCACTTACTTTATTTGATTTTTTTGAAAACATATTTAGTCACCTCCATCCACGGATTGATGATCCAGCGTATCAAAATCTATAGCGATAAGCTATCAGCAGGGCGAAAGTCTGGCTGGTTTGCTTCGCGCTTCTCTCAACAAACTTGTGCCCAAACAATAAACCAGTCAAAATCATCAGATGATCTAAGGAGCAGTCATGTTTTCCGAAATCCGTAAACGCGTTAAAAAAACAGGACATGCGCCTGGAAGCGCACTCTATACCGGTGAACCAGCAAATACTGCTCCTCAACTGACTGTTGTCACTTATAACGCTAACGATTATCAACAAACTACCGGTACACGATTAGAAGATTGTTTCACCGAACAAAAACCAAATGTTATTACATGGATCAATGTGGAAGGCCTACATGATACGGATCTCATTAAACAAATGGGAAAACTATTTAATCTGCATCCGCTTACGGTTGAAGATATTCTTAACGTTGATCAACGTCCTAAAGTGGAAGAGTTCGAAGGTTATTTATTTATTACTTTAAAAGTATTGTTATGGCGACAACAAAATGCCACTTTTGTAGTTAAACAATTGAGTCTCGTGCTTGGCAAGAATTTTATCTTATCTTTTCAAGAACTCGACACGACGCTTTTTGATTCTCTTTGTGAACGCTTGCAAAGCTCTCCTAATCAGCGGCTGCGTAAACAAGGCGCTGATTATCTTGTTTATCGATTAATTGATACCGTAGTAGATGCTTATTTTTTAGTATTAGAAGCGCTAGGCGAAACGATAGAGCAAGTTGAAAAACAAATCATTACTGCACCCAACCCACAAAACACGCGTACAATATATCGCTTAAAACAACAATTATTACTATTACGAAAAGCAATTTGGCCCATGCGAGAAGCCATTAATCATTTAATGCATTCCGAAGATAAATTATTTACAAAATATACTCGCGTATATTTACGCGATGTTTATGATCACACCATGCAAGCTATCGATGCCCTCGAAATTTCTCGTGATATGTTATCTAGCATGTTAGATATGTATTTATCCAGCCTCACCAATCGCATGAATGAAATTATTAAAACCCTTACTATTATTTCCACTATTTTTATTCCCATCACGTCTATTGCCAGCATTTATGGTATGAATTTCACTTACATGCCCGGTTTGCATTGGTCATATGGTTTTACAACCATCATGAGTATCATGGGATTGGTTGTCATTGCCATGATGTTTTATTTTTGGAAACGGAAGTGGGTTTAGCAACTCTTAAGGCGACCATTCGCTTCTGACGTGTGAACTTCCAGAAAAAACATGGTGATTTAATTGTGCTGTTTGTAAATCTTCATCCTGATAAAAAATGTAAGTTGAAAAATCATCGAAACTCCGCCACCACAGGTGCATGATCCGAAGGACGTTCCCAAGCACGAGGAGCAGTATCAATTGAACAATGATGACAATTTAAGGAAAGTGCAGTACTAGCAAGAATATGATCAATACGCATTCCAAGATTACGTCGATAAGCATTTAAACGATAATCCCACCAAGAAAATTTTTTCTCAGTGGTATTTATTTGACGAAAGCAATCACTAAACCCCGCTTGTAGCATCTCACGAAATGCTTGTCTTTCTAAGTCGCTAAACAATACTTGTCCTTGCCAGCGCGCAGGATCATGCACATCGATTTCATCCGGAGCAATATTAAAATCACCCACTACAATTAACTTGGGATATTTTTTTAATTCATCTCTAAGAAAACTATCAAAATTTTTTAACCAACGTAATTTATATTGGTATTTTTCCGATACAATACTTTCACCATTAGGAATATAAATATTTAGTATCCTGATGTCATTAAATGTCACGCCAAGAATACGTCGTTGCTGATCATCAAATCCAGGAATCTCTGTCACAATATCCCTTACTTCTTGTCGACTAATAATAGCAACACCATTGTAAGTACGCTGACCTGAGCATACAGCTGTGTAACCAGCTTCTTGTATCGCATCAAAGGGAAATTCGGGATCAGATAGTTTGATTTCTTGTAAAGCCAACACATCCGGCTGCACGTCATTTAACCAGGTCAAGACATGCGGTAATCGTACGCGTAAGGAATTCACATTCCAAGTAGCAATTTTAAATGTCATCGCGTGATCACAAACTGTAGTAAAGATCAAACTCAATGGGATGAGTTGTCATATTCAATCGAGTAACTTCTTCACGTTTGATTGCAATATACGATTCGATTAGTTCTTTGGTAAATACGCCACCTTCTAGTAAAAAAGCCTGATCTTTTTCGAGACTATCTAATGCTTGCTCGAGTGATGAACATAAACTTGGAAAAGTTTTAACTTTTTCAGGTGGTAAATCATACAAATTCTGATCGACAGCTTTGCCAGGATGTATTTTATTTTTAATACCATCTAATCCCGCCATTACCATAGCAGAAAAAGCCAGATAAGGATTTGCCATCGCATCTGGAAAGCGTGCTTCAATACGCTTTTCTTTATCATTAAAAACATGTGGAATACGTATACCAGCAGAACGATTACCTTCCGAATAAACCATCGTTACCGGTGCTTCAAAACCAGGAACAAGACGTTTATAACTATTGGTACTTGGATTGGTAAAAGCATTTAAGGCGCGCGCATGCTGAATGATTCCACCAATATAATAGAGCGCCATCTCAGACAAACCTGCGTATTCACCGCCTGCAAAAAGATTTTTACCATCTTTAGATGACAGCGACTGATGACAATGTAAACCACTACCATTATCACCTACTAACGGTTTTGGCATAAATGTCACTGATTTATTATGGCTATGCGCAATATTCTGTATGACATATTTAAAAATGAGCATCTCATCTGATTTACGCAATAAAGTACTGTAACGAGTCGTGATTTCATTCTGTCCACAGGTTGCTACCTCATGATGATGCACTTCTGGTACCAGGCCCATAGCCGCTAAACTTTGACACATGGCACTACGCAGATCATGTGATGAATCAACCGGCGGTACGGGAAAATATCCCCCCTTAATCCGCGGTCTATGTCCCAAATTGCCGTTTTCCATCAGCGTACCCGTATTCCAACTAGCTTCTTCAGAATCTACTCGATAAAAACAGCCATTCATCTGTACATCCCAACGAACATCATCAAATATAAAAAATTCTACTTCTTGACCAAAATTGCAAGTATCGGCAATACCGCTCGTTTGAATATATTTCTCAACGCGACGTGCGACAGCTCGAGGATCGCGACTATAACTCGCTTGAGTTTTTGGATCATAAATATCGCAACGAATAATGAGGGTAATCGCTTCACAAAAAGGGTCTAAAATTGCCGTACTAGCATCTGGAACCAGTAGCAAGTCGGATTCATTAATATCTTGCCAGCCACATAAGGAAGAGCCATCGAAAGCTTTACCATACTGGAAAAAGCCATCGTCTATTTTGTTTTGTGGTATCGTGACGTGATGCTCTTTACCACGTAAATCGGTGAAACGTAAATCAACAAACTCCACCTGATTTTCCGTCATTAATCTTTTTATCTCTAAACTTCCATTGGTATCTGTATGCATAAGCGAACTATTCTTTTTCATTAGCCGTTCTTTCACCTGCCCGTTCATGTTAATTTGCCCCTGTATAATCTATGTAGATAGATTTGAGATAAATATCGGCTATTCTAGCCTAAGATACTAGTAGCTCCGCAAGTGTTTTTTGGAAAAATTATCTACTTGCACAGTTAATCTCCCATCATGAGGGACTATTTTACCTGATCGCTCAATTTTTAATTCTGTTGTACCGTCTTTTAAGTAAAGCGTCGAGAATGGAAGCGAAGTAGATTGATGCAATATCTCATTCAACATGATTTTTTTCTCATCAATAGCTAACAAAGCATCATTTGAAACTTTACACTCTTGATTAAACCTGGTAGAAACAAAACGATAAGGCAAATCCACATGAGTCAGCATAATGCTTTTATCTGAACATAATGCAGTGACGCTCACTCCTATCTCTAACTGATCATCGCTATTCAGGTAATAAGATTGGGCTAGTTTAGTATATCCTTGCAAGGAACAAGGAAGAGGATCTATTCGGAGGACGATACCAGGCATTTCTTTGAATTTTTTTTGGTGATCATTTAATTCTGTTTGGTAGGTCTTCACGGCATCTTCTATTGGTTTAATCATTTCCTCATAACGATAACGAATCTTTACTGAGGCAAGGCGTTGTGATAGCTCCTCTTTACTCATTGGAAATAGCTGAAGTAGTTGCATGTGAGGAGATATATTACTCTGAATAAATATCGATTTCCAATCACCTGGCGATTCATGATCAAGAGCCACCCCAATAACATAACCGGTAAAATAATATCGGTTATGTATCATGCAACTCACCAGCTTATCGATCTTACATTTTTGTGTATAATCATTAATAATTGCGGTTGAATTTCGACCATCTTGAAATACCGTTCGCCAACTAACATATTCTGCTAAACCTTCAAAATATTCCTTTTGTTCTTCATATCTTTTAGAATCTTCATCTAACAATGAAAAGCGAATTTGATTAACGGCGACATAGTCTTTTAATAGCTCGTGATTAGGATTCGCGACATAATCTTTTAAAATTTCCGCTTCCAGATTGGCAAGCACAACATTATCTGCTTGATTAAATCCTTGATAAATAAAAAATCCTATCGGAAAAGGTTGCTCAAGAAGTTGATGGGCATGAAATCGTTCATGAAAAAGCGTATGTAAATTGTCATTTTCATTGATGCTACCGTAGTCCATATAACGATAAAGATAACTAGGCTGGCCTTCTACAGCAATCTGCAAAACCATTGCAGTATCTGCCAAATTATCAACATCGTGATCCACGAAATAAACATCTTCATTATTGATCCGCTTTTTCTGCCATTCTGGACGCACAGGTTTAAAATGGAGCGCATAAAAGTGTTGATTTGCAAAATGAATAATGACTGGCCGCAAGTTCATATGAAATGCTGGCCAAATTACTTTTTGATGTTGCTCAATGAAATGAATGCCATCTATGGTTTTCGCAACAAAACTTTCTTCATCATGAATTGTTTGCGCCTCACTTGTCGTCACTACTAATAAAACAAAAAATAATAATAAATGTTTAAATCGCATGAGCACTTTCCTATCAATTAACCTGACTATTATCTAAGCATTTTTTAAGTTTCTCGATGTATTAAAGCCTTTTTAGGCAATACTGAAGTCAATGAGAGCCTGTTTTAAACAGACCCTAGAAGCTATTAAAAAAAACCCCTCTAAGAAAGTCCTAGAGGGGTTTAGTGATAAAAGCCTGGCGATGACCGACTTTGGCATGGATAAATT
>MGXV01000087.1 GCA_001801485.1 Gammaproteobacteria bacterium RIFCSPHIGHO2_12_FULL_37_14 | reverse complement strand
TGGAAGGCTAAAAAGATATGGGAAAACGATCCTTCTCTTTTGACTTGTCGCGGTACTGTTTATCACCCGAATCGCATTTATGATGACCAAGGTAACGTTCTTTTTGATGTTCCAGCCGACCAAAACTCTGGTCGCTATCAATATGTTGATGTCACTCCCTTTAAAATTGCTTTGATGAATGAAGAATGGGAAATGGCAACAGAAATGAGTGAGCACATAGATGCAGATGAAGTAGACAAGCAGTTTCTTGAAGTTTTTCCAGACGGAAAAATAGTGAAACACCATTGTGATAATGATGAAGCTAAAAAGCGATTAGAAGTAGTGTTTGCAGAAGTAATCAACGATACATCTATCAATGAAAATAATCGGGATGTCATGAATGAATCAACTCGATCCGCACTCAATAATCTATATGCTTATGTCAAACCAATACCAGAACATCGAGTCGGATTAGTGTTTGATGCTGATATTTATGCGGAAGCATTGGAATTATTCGAAAATAACCTTGGGGATTTTAAGAATCGTAATCACTGGGATCAACGATTATTTTGGTGCATCCGCGTAGAGGAATATTTAGCAGGCTTGTTGCCGACCGGTTATTTACGGTCGCACGCACAAGGAATCGTGAACCAGACAAAAAATACGGGTTGCACCTTATCCGATAATTCTTCTTATTATGCTTTTCGTCGTCAGGCTGATTCTATTCCTGGTTTTCATTTTTTTGTAGGCGTTTTAGGCGCGGTGGAGAAGTGGGGCGGGCGGCAGTGGTTTGGGAGGGGTGAGCGTTTTAAAACTTATGTCAAGCAAAAACGAGAGCAAGGACAGATTTTATGCGGTGATATTCGCGCGACAAAAAAACGTCATGTCTAATTTCTTGAAGCTCAACTAAAATCGTAATCTTGATTTAAGAATACTCCATTCTCGTTTATAACTAAATCCTAAACGCCAAGCGCTTGTGGATAACAATAACAAGCTAGTTATTTTTGCTGCTACAGAGATATTATGTTTCAATAAAATAACTAAAGAAACGATAAAAACAAACGACATGATGGGATTGAGAAATATAATCTTTATTGGTTTAGTAATTAATATGGATTTTAAAAATTTAATTTTGGGTTGAATATACTCATTTCTTAGTTTTAAAGCATACGTCATGATGCTTCTATCAATACAGCGAATATTTTCTTGCATATAAACGTTATTAGTGCATTCGATTCGAGATGGATAGCGAGTGTAATCGTTTATCGTTACTTCAGTTGCCCCGCGTTGAACGGATTGAATGTAGAAACGTAATTTATTCGCATGCGCGATGTAACGGCTTCGCATTTCTTTCGATAAAGCGATTAGCCATAGCCGACGTACATTCAGCACTCTATTTGTTTTTTGGGAAGAGGGGATTAGTAAGCCAGCTTCTATACCGCTCAATTGAATATCAAAAATTGGCACATCACGAAAAATATTTTGTTTACCTAAATAAAATGATACAGCTTGATGAAATACATCGGGACTATGGCAATCACCCCATACACCACAAATATCCATCCATTTTTTAGTCATGAATGGGAAGTTGTCCGGATCTCTTAATACATCAGCCATTTTATAGAAATTTCTTAAACGATTATCTGAAAGTTTCAAGCGAAAAACATGATCGGGATAAAAACCAATATAATTTGCTAAAATATTATCCCATTCCGGAGTATTGATTCTCACTTCATCAGAAGGGTTCCATAAAAAATAGGTATTAGGATGGGTAAGATGGAACATATCATTAAAAAACTCCCATGCACTCCAAGGTCCTAGTTTTTTGGCGCCGATAAAAGCTTTCACCTTATCCTTACCATATTGTTTGGATAAGGCGCTGACGCACGCTATCATCGTCGTATCTTCAGTATCAATTTTGACTATAATTTCATAAGCATTTTTATGATGACAGCTGGAATGAATATTATTGACAAATTCAGTAAATTGATCAGGCCTGTTTGAAGTAAGATGAATAGAAAGAAGAGGAAAGCGCTCATCATAACAGTAGGGTGTATTTTTAATTAAAAGATTCAAACATTCTTGCTGAGAGAGATGGTTCATGGCCTGTTTTTTTTGATGAAACATATATCTTGTCCTCTATTTTACTAAAACTTTTTCCCTTTTTGCATAACGTCCTGGTCTAAATTCTTCTCCGGCTTTAATATAAGTACATAATAAAACGTACCGCCAATCAGCAGTGGCATTTGTGTGAGAACCATGCACGAGGTGACCATGGATAAATAGTACCGAACCTTTTGCAATAGCAACATTATATTGGACGTATTTTTCTGGAACGATGGTTTCTTCGTTATTTGCATTAGGATCTTGCAAATGATTAGGACCGATATTTAACTTTTTCACAGGTAATGCTCCGGTTTCATGACTGCTTGGATAAATGATCAAGCCACCTTTTTCCGCATAGGTATCCGTTAAAGCAATCCAAGCGGAGGCAAATACGCCATAGCTTGCTTCCACATAAAAATTATCTTGATGTAAAGAAAAACCGCGAGTATGAGGCATACAGTAAAAGAATTCACTTTGCAATCCGACAGCATCGCCATTGATTAAGGTTGAAACGGTATCGACAATAAATGGCGCTTTCATGGCAGTGAGAAAGATATCATTTTGTTTATGTGGCATCATGCTAGGTCGAAAAATTTGATTTTTTGCATCAGCTAAGTTATGCGCTGCTTGAATTAAGGCATCACATTCGTCTGCAGTAAAAATATCAAGCTCAATGTGATAGCCAAGTTGATGATAATCTTCCAATGCTTTGCTGGGATTATCAATAAATGAATGCCTTGAGCGATCAAAAGATTTATTTTTTTGCTGCATTTTATCTTTTCCTGTTTTGTTGCCTATTGTGTAATGTTAGCCTTCTAGCCGTTATTAATGAGGAAACTGCTGTTATTAGCTTAGCGCTTCTTCCATTTCTTAGGAAGGCACAAATTATTCAGTATTTGAGCACATCTATGCAAGACAATCGAGAACAAAATCGAGAACAAAATTCTTGGATGCATGCATCAATTAATATATACTCGTAACGTTTTAATTTTGGGTATGGGGACATACCTTAATCAATCATTAGACTAAGCAGTGCTTGCAGGATTATCATGAGGATATGAGAAGAAATGACTACTTATCATCCTGAATTGTCTATCGTTGTTCCAGTTTATAAAGAAGCTTCCAATATCAAACCTTTTCTTGAGCGAATAGAAAAGGTATTGGCACAGATTACTTCGAATTATGAAATTTTATTTTGTTTGGATCCTTCTCCGGATCAAACAGAACAAATAATACGTCTAGAAATTGATCGTAATCCATTTATTAAACTTATTGTATTTTCCAGACGATTTGGTCAACCAGCAGCAACCATCGCGGGTATTCTGAATTGTCAGGGCAATAGTTGCGTCGTGATTGATGTAGATTTGCAAGATCCCCCTGAGTTGATCCAGCAATTATACGCCAAGATTCAAGATGGTTATGAAGTGGTATATGCGAAACGAAAATCGCGTAAGGGTGAAACCATCATCAAACAGTTAATTTCCCATATTGGATACTCAGTAATCAATAAGTTGAGTGATGTTTCTATTCCGCGCAATACAGGGGATTTTCGAATTATTACGCGACGAGTGATGAATGAAATTAAAAAACTACATGAATCACATGGTTTTTTGCGTGGATTAGTAGCTTATGTGGGGTACAAACAAGCGTTTATTGAATATGATAGGGATGAACGTTTGACAGGCAAAGGAAACTATAATCGCTTCACTGGTTCATTAAAGATAGGTTTAAATGGGTTAATTAGTTTTAGTAGTAGGCCGCTACAAATCATGTCTATTATTGGCGCTTTTCTAGCCGGTTTTAGTTTTTTATTAGGCGGCTGGTATGTTTTTCAAAAGCTATATGGTATAGATATTAGTCCAGGTTTATCTACCACCGTGTTGGTTGTCACTTTTTTTTCAGGTGTGCAATTACTTTGTTTAGGATTGATGGGAGAATATATTGGTAGGATATATGATGAAGTGAAACGTCGACCGATGTTTATTGTTGATTATGTTGTTGAGAAACCATCGACTAATCAATTAACTCCTTCTTTCATACAAGAATCAGATAGGATTAGCATTAGCTAATGTCAATCATTCGAAGAATATTTACCTTTATTAATAGGGATAAAAATAAGATTAGTCTTATTACTAAAAATAATATGAAAAGATTGTATCAATTTGTTCTCTCAGATAAAAATACTATTGTTTCATTTTTAATAGTGGGCACCATTACAGCAGGTATTAATTTTAGTTTGTTTTCGATTTGTTATGGTTTATTGAAATTCCATTACCAAGTTGCCATCACAATAGCATTCATTATAGGTGTTATTTTTCATTTTAATGCCAATCGATATTTCACTTTTAAAAGCCAACGAGTCGCTTTTTATAATCAAATACCGAGATATTTAGGATTATTAGCAATGGGATATCTCGTGACGCTATGTGTCACCCATAGTGTTGTTGAATTGGGCCATGTATCTCCTTATGTTGCTTATGTTATAGCGATAGGTGTAACAGTCATGATCAATTATTTGTTATCGCGTTTTTGGGTTTTCGCAGTTTAAATCTTAGTTCGCAGGGAGAATATTTTGTTATATTTTGTAACAGGTTGCGCAGGATTTATTGGTAGTAATATGGTGGATTGTTTGTTAGAACAAGGCCATGAAGTCATTGGTATTGATAATTTTTCGACCGGTTTTCATCAGTTTTTAACGAATGCAAAGCAATCAAAATCTTTTAAATTAATTACTGGTGATTTATTAAATCAAGCATTGCTCGTCGATTCAATGAAAGGAGTAGATGTTGTTTTGCATTTTGCTGCGAATGCGGATGTGAGATATGGCACAGATCATCCTCATAAAGATTTAGAGCAAAATACTCTCGTTACATTTAATGTATTAGAAGGCATGCGTGCTAATAAAGTGCAGAAAATTGCCTTTGCTTCGACAGGTTCGATTTATGGAGAAGCTAATATTTTTCCTACGCCAGAAAACGCGCCTTTTCCTATACAAACTTCCCTATATGGTGCTTCAAAATTAGCTGCTGAAGGAATGATACAAGCCTATTGCGAGGGATTTGGACTTCAAGCGTATATATTTCGTTTTGTTTCAATTTTAGGAGAACGCTATACACACGGACATGTTTTCGATTTTTATCGTCAACTACTTCAACACCCAGAAAAATTAAATATATTAGGTAATGGTAAACAACGTAAATCCTATCTTTATATTAAAGACTGTATTGATGCAATATTATTTGCTATTCATCATGCAACTGAAAAAGTAAATATTTTTAATTTAGGTACCGATGAATATTGTCAGGTTGATGATTCGATTAGTTGGATTTGTAATTATTTGAATACCTCTCCTGAACGAATTTATGCAGGAGGCGAACGCGGCTGGATTGGTGATAACCCTTTTATTTTTCTGGATTGTGCAAAAATTCGTAAACTAGGTTGGAAACCAAAATTGAATATTCAACAGGGTGTGGCGCAAACGGTCGCTTTTCTTAAAAATAATTCATGGGTTTTAGAGAAAAGAATATGAAAATTGTCATTATTGGTTTGTGGCATCTTGGTTGTGTCACGGCAGCATGTTTAGCCAAAGCTGGTCATGAGATCATTGCCTATGATCCACATTTAGAAACTATTTTGAATTTACAACAAGGCAAAGCACCTATTTTCGAACCAGGGTTGGATGCTTTATTAAGCGATGGTTTACTGGCGGGTAAATTAGTTTTTACAAATTCTATTAAAAACGTTTCTTCTGCAGATTTGATTTGGATCACCTTTGATACGCCGGTAGATCAACATGATGACGCTGATATTAATGTTGTTGTGGATGCGGTAGAAGAGCTCTTTGCTGACTTGAAAATGAATAGTTTAGTTATTATTTCCTCCCAAATTCCAGTGGGCACGACCAATCAATTACAAAAAAAGTGTAATCAATTATATCCGCAAAAAAAAATAACGTTTGCTTATATTCCTGAAAATTTACGTTTAGAAAAAGCGATTGAAGTTTTTATGCATCCAGACAGAATCGTAATAGGGTTGGATAATATTCAATATAAAAATCTTATTCAAGATTTATTATTTCCTTTCACCGATCAACTCATTTGGATGTCCGTTATTTCTGCCGAAATGACTAAGCATGCGATTAATGCATTTCTTGCTATTTCTGTTACGTTTATTAATGAATTATCAGTTTTGTGTGAAGCGGTAGGAGCAAATGCTCGTGAAGTAGAAAATGGATTAAAAAGCGAAAATAGAATTGGACGTAAAGCATATCTGAGACCAGGTGATGCCATAGCCGGTGGAACACTTTTACGCGATATTAATTATTTAACAAAATTAGGAAAAGAATGTGGAAATGATACTTTTTTACTATCGGCTATTATAGAAAGCAATCAGTACCATAAACAATGGTCATGTCGAAAATTGCTGGATGTTTTCAAAGATCTTAAAAATAAGCAAATTGCTGTATTAGGTCTGACTTATAAAGCCGGGACAGATACGTTGCGGCGCTCAATAGCGATTGAAACATGTCAATGGTTGCATCAGCAAGGCAGTAATGTTCGTGCTTACGATCCTGTTATTCATCAACTACCAGAAAGTTATGCTCAATTTATTCAACTGACGTCCAGCATAAAAGAAGCCATACAACATGCGGATGCGGTGATTATTTTAACAGGGTGGTCGCAATTTCATGCTATTACCGCGGATGAGTTTGTTACCTATCTCAACAAACCTATTGTACTTGATCCAGGCGGTTTTATTGCAAATTCTATTAAACAGGATGCGCGCATTAAGTATTTTTCTGTAGGAGTTCCAATATGAAATTAAAAGGACGCTGCGCTATTGTGACTGGCGCAAATCAAGGATTAGGTTTTGAGATTGCTAAACAATTTGTTAGTGAGGGTGCGCATGTTATGTTATGCGCAAGAAACACGGATAAGCTGTATGCAGCACAGAAAGAGCTACAAAATCTGTCCAGCCAGCCATCGAAAGTGTTAGCGCAAACGGCGGATGTATCCAAACCTGAACAAGTCGAGGCGTTAATTTCATACGCAATCAGTGAATTTGGTCAAGTAGATATTTTGGTTGCCAATGCTGGTGTGTATGGGACAAAAGGCCTAGTTGAGGAAGTTGATTGGAATGAATGGTCTGCAGCAATCGATATTAATCTGAAAGGAACAGTATTGCAATGTCGTGCTGTTTTACCCTATTTCAAAAAAAGAAGATATGGAAAAATTATGATTATATCCGGGGGTGGAGCGACTAAGCCGATGCCATATTTTAGTGCTTATGCTGCCTCTAAAGCAGCTATTGTTCGTTTTGCAGAAACCTTGGCGGAAGAAGTTGGTTTATTTGGTATCGATGTCAATTCAGTTGCGCCTGGTGCTCTTAATACGCGTTTGTTGGATGAAGTGTTAGCAGCAGGACCGGAAAAAGTAGGTCAAACTTATTATGACCAAGCATTGAAACAAAAACAAAATGGTGGCACACCATTATCTACGGGTGCTTCTTTGTGTGTATTTTTGGCTTCTGCTGCTAGTGATGGTATTACTGGAAAATTAATCAGTGCGGTTTGGGATCCATGGGAATCTTTGTCAAAATTTACGGATGAATTAAAAGATTCAGATATTTATACCTTGCGTCGTATCGTACCTCAAGATAGAGGTAAAACATGGAATGAATCGCAGTGAATATTGCTATCATTGGATGTGGTTTGATAGGCCAAAAACGTGCAAAGGCGTTAAAAAGTGGCCGTCTTATTGCCTGCGCGGACATTCACCAGGAACGATCTACCGCATTGGCTAGTCAATTTTCAGGATGTATTGCACTGAATCATTGGCGAGAAGTAATGAATCAAGCCAATGTCGATATCGTCATTGTTGCCACTATTCATGACTCATTAGCGGAAATTGCTTTAGCAGCTATTCAAGCCGGTAAACATGTACTCATTGAAAAACCTGCTGCACGTCAAGCTAAGGAACTGACTCCATTAATAGCTGCTGCGGAAAAAGCGAATGTTCGTGTACGAGTTGGTTTTAATCATCGTTATCATCGAGCTTTTCGTCAGGCAAGACAACTCGTTGATGAAGGTGCTATCGGTGAGATTATGTATTTACGTGGACGTTATGGTCATGGTGGTCGTATAGGTTATCATCAAGAGTGGCGAGCCAATCCAGAACTTTCAGGAGGGGGCGAGTTAATTGATCAAGGGGTACATTTAATTGATTTAGCTCGATGGTTTTTAGGTGATTTTATTAGTATTCAGGGCCAGGCGTATACTTATTATTGGGATATGCCCGTAGATGATAATGGTTTTATGATACTTCACACAGCAACCAAGCAAGTCGCCTTTCTACATGCCAGTTGTACTGAATGGAAAAATACTTTTTCATTCGAAATTTTTGGAAAAAATGGAAAAATTGAAGTGAAAGGATTGGGTGGCAGTTATGGTGTTGAGCAATTAACATTTTATAAAATGTTAGCGGCGATGGGGCCTCCAGAAACGTTTACTTGGGAATATCCGATGTTAGATGATTCGTGGGAATTTGAATTTGCAGAATTTTTAGAGGATATTAAACAACAACGCCAACCGGCAGCGGTTTTAAATGATGCTTATGCAGCGTTAAAAATTGTGGAAAAAATTTACAAGGATTCTGGATATGATTATTGTTCGTAGTCCGTTACGTATTTCTCTTGGTGGAGGTGGCACGGATCTTCCTTCTTATTATCGCGAGCATGGAGGTTTTTTAATAGCTGCTGCAATTGATAAATATGTTTATATTACGTTACACCAAACGTTTGTTGAAGAATTAATTATCAAGTACTCAAAATTAGAACGTGTTAGCTCAGTGGATCATGTTGAGCATCCAATTATTCGTGAAGCTTTAAAGCACATGGATATTAGTGCACCTTACCTTGAAATCACTAGCATGGCAGATATACCTGCAGGCACAGGTTTGGGTTCCTCAGGAAGCTTTACCACCGGACTATTGAAAGCATTACATACGTTAAAGAAAAATCTCATTCATCCACGTGAATTAGCTGAACAAGCTTGCTATATCGAATTAAATCAACTGAAAGAACCTATTGGTAAACAAGATCAATATATCGCTGCTTATGGTGGGATTACTTGTTTTAGCTTTATTCCGGATGACAAAGTAGAAGCATGGCCGCTTAAGATTAGTGAAGAAACCTTATATAACTTAGAAGATAATTTGCTACTTTTTTTTACGGGCTATTCACGATCAGCTTCAGGCATTTTGAAAGAACAAGATGTGAAAAGTAAAGAAAAGAATCGCGATATGGTAGCAAATTTACATTTTGTAAAAGACCTGGGATTCAAAAGTAAAGAAGCGTTAGAAAAAGGTGATTTAGATGAATTTGCTGCTTTAATGAATGTTCATTGGGACCATAAAAAACAGCGATCAGTTAATATGAGTAATACACAAATAGACGAATGGTATGAATTAGCTCGGAAGAATGGCGCACTTGGTGGAAAAGTAATTGGTGCGGGTGGTGGCGGTTTTTTAATGTTTTATGCTCACGATAAAGTCAAATTGCGTCATGCAATGCGTGAAGTACGGTTGCAAGAAGTGCGTTTTCGATTTGATTTTATGGGAACACAAGTAGTTGCACAATCATGATCAAGCCGTATCCTGTCGCTATTCTTGCAGGAGGATTAGCCACTCGTTTGCGTCCTATTACGGAAAAAATTCCCAAAGCGTTATTGGAAGTGGCTGGCGAACCATTTATTGCTCATCAATTACGTTTATTACAAAAAAGTAAAATTGAGCAGGTGGTGTTATGTGTAGGATTTTTAGGCGAACAAATAAAAGATTTTGTTCGTGAGGGACATCAATTTGGTTTGCAGGTGAGTTATGTTTTTGATGGTCCACAATTACTCGGTACGGGTGGTGCCATCAAACAAGCTTTACCGGCTTTAGGGGAAGCTTTTTTTATTTTGTATGGGGATTCTTATCTTCCTTGTGATTATCTTGCTGTACAGACTAGTTTTGAGAAGTCAAAAAAATTAGCTTTAATGACTGTATTTCACAATGATGGTTTATGGGATACCAGTAATATTGAATATAGTGAAAATAAGATTATTGCGTATGATAAAAAACATCGGACCGAAAAAATGCACTATATTGATTATGGATTAGCGGTGATAAGTGCCCAAGCTTTTCATCAAATATCGACCGAAGGTTCTTATGATTTAGAATTTTTTTATCAGATTTTGTTAAAAGAAAATCAATTGGCTGCTTATGAAATTCATCAACGTTTTTATGAAGC
Organism: Gammaproteobacteria bacterium RIFCSPHIGHO2_12_FULL_37_14; assembly: GCA_001801485.1. The sequence goes on along the minus strand of MGXV01000087.1, from coordinate 34,472 downwards.
AGGATCATTTAAGGGCATGCAAGAATTAGGACAATTTTTGCAACCATCTCTTTGAGTTAATGGATTGTGGAAAAATATTCTCATCAGTGAATAAAAGATACAGTATATCAATAAGGAGGTTTAATGGAGTTCATCAAACAGTTTTTATCTGAGGCATCACAAATTATTCATACTTTAGATATGAAGCAAGTGGAAAAGATTGTTGATCTTTTAGTAAAAACGCGTCAACAAGAAGGTCGTTTGTTTGTGCTTGGAGTCGGTGGTAGTGCGGCAAATGCCTCACATGCAGTGAATGATTTCCGTAAAATAGTCGGGATTGAAGCCTATGCGCCTACCGATAATGTCTCGGAGTTAACTGCTCGCACCAATGATGATGGTTGGGAATCAGTATTTTCTAAGTGGTTGGCGGTTAGTCGACTGAAAGCTCAGGATGCATTGATGGTTTTATCAGTGGGTGGTGGTAATCTAGAGAAAAATGTCAGTCCTAATCTAGTGGCTGCATTGCGCTATGCACAGGAAATGGGTGCCGCGGTGATGGGCATTGTTGGTCGTGATGGTGGTTATACTGCTAAAATTGCCGATGCTTGTGTACTTATTCCCACGATTAATGCAGAAAATACGACTCCGCATGCCGAAGCATTCCAATCCATTATTTGGCATATGCTAGTTTCCCATCCAAAGCTAAAGATAGGTCAGACAAAATGGGAATCAGTACGTTAACATGAAACTGAAAGCAATATTTCTGGATCGTGATGGTGTACTGAATAAAGTAATCATCAAAAATGGTAAACCGTATCCACCCGATTCTTTGGAAACAGTTATTGTACCGACGGATGCTTTTTCGGCTTTGCAAATATTAAAGCAAGCAGATTTTTTATTAATTGGCGCAAGTAATCAACCGGATGTTGCAAGAGGAAAAACCTCACGATTCATGGTGGAGTCTATTAATCGTCAATTACTTACAATGTTGCCACTCGATTCTATACGTGTTTGTTACCATGATGATGCAGATCATTGTGATTGTCGTAAACCCTTACCGGGTTTATTAGTTCAAGCAGCTCTTGATTATAATATAGAGTTGACATCATGTTACATGATTGGAGATCGCTGGAGAGATGTTGAAGCAGGAAAAAGAGCAGGATGTAAAACGGTATGGCTTGATTATCATTATCAAGAGCCATTTTTAAGTAGTCAGCCTGACTTTACCACCTCTTCATTGTCTCATGCAGCAAATTGGATTATCGCTGATAATGTTCGCAAGCCAGATTAGTTATTGCTATCATTCATCTCAAACAAAGGAAGTGAAAAATGAAATCATTATCTCAATTGAAAGTAAAAATATTTGCAGATGGTGCAGATAAGAAAGGCATGTTGGAAATGTACGCTAATCCCTGCGTAAAAGGATTTACGACTAACCCAACATTGATGCGAAAAGCAAATATCGCTGATTATGAAGCATTTGCAGTGGATATTTTAAGCGTTATTCAGGACAAACCCATTTCTTTTGAAGTATTTTCAGATGATTTCCATGAGATGTATGAGCAAGCTAAGTTTATTGCAAGCTGGGGAAAAAATGTTTATGTTAAAATTCCGGTTTCCAATACGAAAGGTGAGCCAGCTTATTTATTAATTCAAAAATTAGCAAAAGCAAATGTCAAACAAAATGTCACGGCATTGATGACATTAGATCAAGTGAAAGAAGTTACTAGGGCTTTGGCAGAGGGTCCGGCAGCTTGTATTTCTGTATTTGCTGGTCGTATTGCTGATACGGGTCGTGATCCATTACCAATGATGAGTGCTGCACTAAATATTATGTCAGCCTATCCACAGCTCGAATTAATCTGGGCAAGTCCACGAGAGTTATTAAATATTTTTCAATCGGATGAGATTGGTTGTCATATTATTACAGCTACGAATGATATTATTAATAAATTATCTTTAGTAGGAAAAGATTTAGCCGAATTTTCCTTGGAAACGGTTAAAATGTTTCGCCAAGATGCGCTTGCTGCTAGATTTGAATTAAATGTGGATAACGTATTGGCCGAAGCCTTGTAGGAAAAAGTAGTATGCTTACCTCTTTTTCTACACATTTACTACCACAGAGCACACCAATAGTGAATAGAGCATCTTGTTGGCATTTAATTTTTGCTAGCATGCTTATCCTTTATTTAATATTTTCATCTTCCATTCATATTCTTCATTATAGTGGCGATGATTTTAAATATAGCTTTGGAAGTATGAGTCAATCCTGCGCTAAAAACGATGGTTATCATTTTATGCTAACGGTTGGTCGCCCCCTGCAAACTTTTATCGATTGCTTAGGATTTAAATTTGCTTACACGCTAAATGGTATGAGAATCATTCGTATCGCCACAGTTGCAACGATGGGCGTCGTGATGGGATTGCTTGCAGATTGGTTTTGTACGCTGGGATTTTCTTTAGCACTGTCTTTTTTTGTTGCGGGTGATTTGCTACTCATTGCTCATTTATATGGTGATGCGGTACCGATGGGTGCGATACCACTCCCTTTTACACTTCTGCTGACACTCATCGCGTATCGATGCGTTAATCATGCTCATTTATATTCCTTACAGGATCCACACACGCGCAAGCAAGCGATGAGTTGGTTAATCGGGTCATTTTTAGCAGTTTTAGCAGCTCTTTTAACTTATCCGGCGCTTGCTTTTTTCTTCGTTACTTTAATGTTAAGCAAATTGTTATTTTCAAATTTACAGGAGTTAAACAAAACCAGAGATGAATTACTGAAAGAAACAATGGTTTTTGTAGTCAGCTGTATCATTTACTTTGTTTGGGCTTATTATAATGTCCATTATCATCCTCGCACTGAGATTCCTCCCGCCTATCAAATCGGCCATCCCAATATTCATCCTGTCGAAATGTTCAAGCGTCTTATTTTATTGAGTAACTTATTTAGTTCATGGTGGCCCTTATCACCGATGAGTGATTCACTGATACAAGGATGGATCATGATTGCGGGCTTGTCATCCATCATCGTTGCTGGGATAAAGCTTTTATTTAAACCTATGCCTAGCATGATCATTGTTCAAGCGACTATCGGTGTGATGGCTTTGTTAATTCTGAGTAGTGCTTTTTTACTAATCATGCCTAATCTCGAAATTGTTGAGAATCGAGTTTTATATGCTGCCGTTGCATCAGTATGCCTTCTGGCATTTTGGGGACTGTTGCAATGGAAACAATTTATTCCGTTTAAGCTGGGAAAGGCAGTCATTTTAATGGGTATGGGAGGACTATTTTTTATTGAAGGCTATCAGGCAAGTACTGTCATGCTGGTCAATGCATTAAGCCATGTTCAATATTTGGATGGAACTCGCCACACAATTGCCGATTATTTACATAGCGGACAACCTTTAAAGCGCATCCATTTCATTATTCCTCAATCTAACTCACCCTATGATCGCTACCCGTTAGCGCAAGCAGCTTTAGTTTCTCTATTGAAGAATAATTCTTTTAAGCTGCGGTGGTGTGCCTGGGCTCCTTTGCAAAAAAGCCGTACGATCGAAGCGGCCAATTGTTTAGCACATCTGAAAAAAAACCATATCGCGGTGACTTACAGTGTGGAAAATGAACCAATTCTTAAAACAGCTGCGATGGTGATGATAAAAAATCACTATGAAAGTTTAGATTTAAAAAACTTGAAAGGAAATGAGTATGCGTAATCTAGGTATCCAAAATCTATCTGATAGAAATCGTCTAGGAATATTTGTTATTGTTAGCGTCGTACTTTTGTACTTTATTTTTGCTCCAGCCACGCACATTTTATATTATGGGGGTGATGATTTTCGTTATGCGGTGGGAGGAGTCAAACGTTTATGCCGACATGATGATAGCTTTTATTTCATGAAAACATTAGGTCGTCCACTCCAAGCCTATCTGGATTGCGTCGTTTATAAATTTATTCACACGATGCAGCAAATGGTATTTATCCGTATTCTCGCCGTTGTTTTATTAGGAGTCGGCATGGGCTTGCTGGCAGACTGGCTATATACGATGGGATTTTCTTTTTGGCTAGCTTTTTTTTCAGCGGGATGTTTATTCCTAATTCAAAAATTATATAGTGATACGATTTTAACAGGGGCGCTTTCTTTGCCTTTGCCAGTATTGTTTGTGGTAGTCGGTTATCGCTGTTTGGCAAAAGCGCATCAGTGTTCATTAGCATTAGATGATCAGATTCGACAAAGCAAAACAAAATATTTTATATATGCAAGTTTATTATTTATATTAGCATTGTTAACTTATCCAGCAATGACTTTCTTTTTTGGGACGTTAGTATTAATTAAATTATTATTTTCTAATCTAAGTCAATGGGTAACTACGCGTCGAGAAGTTATACAAGATGTACTCTTGTTTTCTTTAGTTTGTCTCATCTATTTCGCTTGGGCGAGTTATAACATGCATTACCATGCCCATGCACCCATTCCTGAGCAATATCGTATGCATTTGAATTTGAATCTAAATGAATTGTATAGTCGAGCGTTACCACTCATTAACGTATTCAATGGGGGGCCATGGGTGTTGCTATTTCCTTTGGGATTTCCTTTAGGGGGTAGTCTAGTACAAGGCTGGTTGACTATCTTAGTATTAGCAGGTGGTGTGGTGAGTGGATACATGAGATTTATCAAAAGCAATTTTTATCTTAAGAACAAAACTCGCGCATTATTAACATTGGGACAAGTCATTATTTTTGTGATTGGAATGTTGGTTTTTTGTAGCGCATTTTATTTCATTATTCCAAATCGCGAAGATATGGGGTCTCGTTTGATATTTGCATCAGTTGCATCCGGATTTCCATTGTTATTTTGGAGTATTTCTCGTTGTGGAGACATACTGTCGACGCAACTCAAATTTACAATGATTAGCCTTGTTATCGGTTTGATATTCTTTTTCGAAGGTTATCAAGCGAATATTAAAATTATGCATGATGCTCTCTACTATGCTAAAACACTGACATTCGTAGAAACACAAATTAGCCAATATTTATTAGAAGGAAAGAAACTACGCCGTGTTCATTTTGTTATTCCTGGACTTGAGCATCCTTATAATAAGTTCTTTTTAACTAACGCAGCATTAGTTCAACTTTTTGGACACGAAGGCTATGAGATTAAGTGGTGTTCATTGCCTCGAGGTATTTCTGGTATGGAAAAAGATCATCAACGAGAAATGATGTCTTGTATGCAGGCATTGTCTCCAGATGGTATTGCTGTTACTTATAGCCGCCCTGATGAGCCTATCAAAAAAACAGATGGCATGTTAATGATGCAGAATAATTTTGACCAACAAAATGAAGAGTTACGCAATTTGATTGCTTAGTCATTTTATTCGGGTCAATCATGTCTAGGTTGAATGTGAAAGGAATAGCGATGAATGAATCAAACTAATATTAGACATTATAATGGCTCTATTTTAGCTTTTTCGATAGTAGGCGTCATGGCGATGTATTTTATTTTCGCTCCTGCTATCAATCTTCTCTATTATAATGGCGATGCATTTCGATATGTGTACGGCGGTTTTGGCCAATCATGCAAATCAGATGATGGGTTTGAATTTATGTTAACGTTGGGACGTCCTTTGCAAGCGTATCTGGATTGCTTCGTTTATAAATTTGCTTATACTTTAGAGCGCATGAAAACTATTCGTTTGATTTCCATCATTTTGATGGGATGTGCAACAGGATTATTTGCTGAATGGCTTTATCGCTTAGGGTTAACGGTATGGAGTGCTTTTTTTGCAGCGGGATGTTTGTTTTTGTTGCCTCATTTATATGAAGATACAGTATTAGTCGGAGCATTATCGTTGCCAATCGCATTGATATTTGCGCAGTTGGGATACCGTTGTTTATATTTACTGAATATATCAAATAGTAAGAAACAAATGTTAGCAGCGAGTTTACTGATGCTGGCGTTACTGACCTATCCAGCAATGGCATTTTTTTTCGTTACCTTAATACTAACTAAATTTTTATTTTCAAATTTTTCAGATTGGATGCGTTTACGAAATGAGCTGTTTCAGGAAATGCTATTGTTTTGCATGGTTTGCGCTGTTTATTTTGTTCTAGCTTACTTAAATATGCGTTTTCATTCCTTAGCTCCTGTACCCATCCAGTATCAACTGAATCACCCTAATTTAAATATTCATGAAATGGCAAATCGCTTGGGTTACTTGATGAATGTTTTTGGTAGGCAATGGGAGGTTATGCGTTTGCATCCTGGTAATACACAGGGATGGATGATGATTGCGTTAATTGCTAGTGGAATACTGATCAGGCTAAACTATCGCGTTTTTTTTCAATATCTATCGCGCTTACCAAGTTTAACAAATCTTGCTAAATCCGGACAAATTGTACTTACCCTATTTATGTTAATGGTACTTTCAAGCGGTTTTTTTCTCACGATCCCTAGTGCGGAATCACCCATTATGTTGAGGTTTTTATTTGCTCCATTGGCGGCTGGTTTTATGCTGATACTGTGGTGCATGAGACAATGGGATAGTATTCTTCCGACTTATATGCAAAAACGACTCATTTCCGGCATTATTATTAGCTTTTTTTTAATTGAAAGTTATGAAGCCGGCGTTCATACTTTTGTGAGTGCACTAGCAGTTGAACAATATATGCATGTCGTTGTGCAAAAGGTTAATAATTATTTAACACGCGGCAATAAACTTCAGCGAGTTCACTTCATTTTGGCGGAACAAGAGTATCCTTATACTAAATTTTTCATGACGAGAGCCATATTAAATATGTTAGGTCAAGAAAATTCTGAGATAAAGTGGTGCTCGCTACCCCGGGGGTTTAATGGTAAAGAAGAAGATTATCAATCAGCAGCGCTAACTTGCATTCGTGAAAAATCTAACAATGTTATTGCTGTTACCTATAGTTATGCCCACACGCTATTTAGTAAAACTAACAATACGTTAATTATTGATATGAAAAATATCACTTCGGATAAGTTTAGAAAACAGAATTTACAAAAATATTTTGATCTTACAGGATAACTATGCGATATCTTATTACAGGCGGGTCAGGTTATTTTGGGGGTGAATTAAAACGTTCATTGCTGAAAGATGGTCATATCTGCATTAATGTGGATACCCAAGCGGATAGTGATCAACATCCCAATTTAATTCACGAGCAGATTGATATTTCTAACCCAGAGGCTCTTGAGGCGATATTTAAAAAGCATGCGCCATTTGCTGCAGTGTTTCATGCTGCTGCACATTTACAACTGACTAGAAAAACTTACCAACAATTTTATGCTACGAATATTACTGCTACACGGTATTTGGCGGAAAATTGTGTTCGTTATCAAATAAGCCATTTAATTTTTATTTCTTCAAATTGTGTTTATGGTCGAATTAATGGTATGAATATCACCGAAGAATCCCCGCTTATACCATTCGAAGAGTATGGCAAAACAAAAGTGGTTTCTGAAAAAATTTTGCAAGAATTTAGTAACAGTCTTCATAGCATTTGCCTGCGTCCGCCGACAATTATTGGAGAAGGACGAATGGGTGTGTTATCTATCGTTTTTGACTTTATTTATGAGGGACGAAAACTTTGGCTAATTGGTTCAGGCGAAAATCGATATCAATTTATTTATAGTGAGGATTTAATTCAAGCTTGCAAGTTAGCTGTCCATTATCCACATAGTGCAGTTTTTAATGTGGGTTGTGATCATGTACCTACGTTGAATGAATTATTTTTAAATATTATTCAGAAAACCAATAGCAAAACTCGATTATTTCATTTGTCACCAACATTTTTTATTCCCGCGATGAAATTATTTTTTAAGTTAGGTTTGTCACCTTTAGGGCCTTATCAATACAATATGATTGCCAATACTTATATTGGTGATACCAGTAAAATTAAACGCGAGTTAAATTGGCATCCTACTAAATCAAATATTGAAATCATGGTGGATAATTATAATTATTATATTGCGAATCGAATAGCTATCAAAAAAAGTAAAATGCTAACTGGGCATCGACGAGTAGGACGAGCAGGGATTCTTTCACTGATTAAATGGATGTCATAGTATGGTTCAACAAATGGTAATGAAATCGTTTTTATGGACAGTAGCATTGATCTGTTTGTTTTTTGGAAGTTATGTAGCAATCAATCATTCTTATCAGCTTTTGTTAGAGTATAATTTTTCTCTTGCGCCTCTGGGAGATCAAGCAAAAGATATGGCGGAAATAATCTATCCTATCTTAACAGGAGAAAAATCGTGGCGTTACCTATTTCAGCCATTTGCGGATCATCGTATTGTCATAGAACGATTGCTAATAATGTATGATTTTTTCTTTCATCAGGGTATGGAAAATATTCATCCTTATCGAGAAGTGGCAGTATTTTGGGTGATATTGGGTTTATTTTCAGCCGTAATATTTACTATCCAAAAAATTCCATTCAATATCAAGTTGATAATCACTGGCTGTGCGGCAACGCTTTTGTTTGCCGGCGTCAGTCTTTCTAATTTTTATTTGACAATCTGTTTCACCTGGCCATTGGTGATGATGTTTTCATTATTCTGTTTTATTATGCTTAGTCGATATTGTTATGTTTGTGAGCATCAACAAAAAACTTTAGCCTTGGTGCATTTACTACTGGTCTCAATTTCCATTCTCTTTACATTGTTTACATTTAATATCGGCCTTATTTTATGGCCTATTGTTTTTATCGTTTTATTCAAGCGACAAGTTTGGCGTCAACATATATTCTTGTGGGGAATAATGGCAGTACTTAGTTATCTTGCCTATTTTTGGAGTGGTTGGCATCCAGGTATTACAGCAACTGATCAGGGATTAAAAAATTCTATCTTACATCCGATTCATCCGTTTTTGTATATGAGTCGCATATTAAGCATTCCATTGATTGCGAATGCATCCACTACGGTGACAATGGGCGTGGTGCTGATTGGTTTGTTTATCTCATTTTTAAGCATTTATTATTTAATTAAATATTGGAAACTAACAAAGTGGACAGCAAGCGATACGATTATATTTTCATATTTATTATTTTGTTTTGCCACATTGATTATTATTTCAATGATGCGTTCTTGGATTCCTGGCGAATATTTTGAAGTCGGTGGACGGTTTGTCACTGCAAGTTTAATCTTATGGTTATGCTTATTAGTGAGCGCTTATGTTTTCTATTATAAAGTGGAAAATCATAGAATTAGTTTAGCGAATTGTATATTTTCAGGCGCGATTGGTATTTGGCTGGTAGTTTTTTTTATTCCTGCAGATCGGAATATCTATAATGCGAGTATAAGTAATCAACATGCTATTGCTTTATCTGCAGGCATTCCAGTCGATAAAGCTTTTATTGATTACTCAACATCCTATGCCAATGGCGATCAAAGTTCATTTGATCATAGTTATATTGATAATATTTATAAAAAGAACCAAAAAGGTATTTATTCTTTATGGGTAGCGCAACAAATAAATAAAAGCATTGATGAAATGCCATTTTCTATTTCAGCGAGTTGCAAAGTAAATCATACGCTAGCTAGTGTTAAAGCAGATTTACGGAAGATGGGTAATCCGGCAATAGTAATACAATCTCAATTTATCTCTTCTAAGCTACTATCATCATTCAATTTGGTATTTACTGATCAATACGGTAAAATTGTTGGTTATAGCCTTCCTCTAGCAAATTTAAATTTAAGTTTGTGGGATAAGCTACTTGCTAAACAAAATCATCAGATACAGTCTTGGCAGGGCGTGGTTAACTCAGCGTTAGTTCACGGAAACGTTATTCAATCGTGGTTAATTGATAAACAGCAACAGAAAAGATGTATGAGTCATATCTTTACTATTTAAAAGGACGCTTGTATGGATAGAAAAAAATGGATGGTGACACCAAGACAGCGTTGTGATTTAGAGATGTTACTCGTGGGCGGCTTTTATCCATTAATGGGCTTTCTTTCACGAATAGATTATGAAAGCGTTTTATTACAAATGCGACTTGCTAATGGTTTAGTGTGGCCCATACCTATTACCTTGGATGTTGATGAACAATTTGCGCAAACAATAAAATTAGGCGATGAAATTATTTTATGTGATGCTGATCACACTGTTTTGGCTAAGATGAATATCGCAGATAAGTGGAAACCTGACAAATCACTAGAAGCGCAAACAGTTTTTGCAACCGTAGATATTGAGCATCCAGGTGTTAATTATTTATTTCATCATGCTGGTACTTGGTATCTGGGTGGGACAGTGGAGCTAGTGCAGCAGCCAAAATATTACGATTTTGTTGAGTTTCGCCATACGCCAGCTTCTTTGAGACAGATTTTCTTACAGCTAGGGTGGGAACGAATAATAGGATTTCAGACAAGAAACCCTATTCATCGAGCTCATTTTGAGCTAACCCTCAAAGCAGCTGAAAAAGTGTCTGGCCATATTTTAATTCATCCTGTAGTGGGTTTAACGAAGCTTGGCGACATTGATTACTTTACCCGTGTGCGTTGTTATCAAAAAATATTGCATCGCTACTCAACAAAAAAAGCTTTTTTAAGCTTACTACCATTAGCAATGAGAATGGCCGGCCCTCGAGAAGCGTTATGGCATGCTATTATTCGTAAAAATTATGGTTGTACGCATTTTATTGTGGGACGTAATCATGCTGAACCGGGTAGAAAAAACGAAGCGAAATCATTTTATACTGCCTACGAAGCTCAAGAATTAGCATCTCGTTATCAATCTGAAATTGGAATAAGCATACTTGCATTTGAAGAAATGAGTTACATGAGAGAACGTAAACAATATTGTTTTGCATCAGAACGAAAACCAAATGAAACAGCGCTGACTGTTTCTGGAACCGCATTGCGAAAAGCATTGCTTGCAGATGAGCCAATACCAGATTGGTTTTCTTTTCCCGAAATAATCGAGGAATTACGAGCTTCCTATCCTCCGCGATATAAACGTGGTTTCACATTATTTTTTACGGGTCTGTCTGGAGCAGGAAAAACCACATTAGCTCACGCATTAATGTCAAGACTCATGAGTGCTGGAAAGAGAAAGCTTACCTTGCTCGACGGTGATGTTATCCGGAAAATTTTAGCTGGGGAATTAGGTTACTCGAAATCAGATCGCGATTTGAATATTCGTAGAATTGGTTTTGTGGCTGCTGAAATTACTAAAATGGGAGGAATTGCAATCTGTGCAGCAATTGCCCCCTATGCAGCTGCAAGAAATGAAAATCGTCAATTAATTTCCCAATTTGGTGGTTATATTAAAGTGTATGTAGCGACACCACTTTCGATTTGTGAAAAAAGAGATACGAAGGGATTATATGCAAAAGCTAGATGTGGCGAGATAAAAAAATTGACTGGGATGGATGATCCTTACGAACCACCTGAACATCCTGAGATAACCATTGATACATCTACTATTTCAATTGTCGATTCAGTCAACATTATTATGGAATATTTACTGGCTAATGATTATTTGCGAATACCTGATAAAGTTGTTTCATTTACACGAGAGCCCTTATTTCAGGAAGAAAAAAGGAATCAATCATAATGGAATCTCATTTGCGTAGTCTCATGAAGGCATTTAGTTGGCGAATTTTCGGATCAATTATTACCATTATGATTAGTTATATCATTACCGGCAGGGTTTCATTTTCATTATATATCGGTTTTTTTGATTTTATGTCAAAAATTATTTTATTTTATCTACATGAACGAGTTTGGAACAGTTTATCCTTTGGATTATCAAAGAAACAATGGGTGGCGAATAGTAGTAAATGGATATGAAAGCTACTAAAAATTCTACAGTTGTATTGATCGCTACCTTACCAAAATCCGGTACCTGGTATGCCCGTATTTTTTTTTGGTGTTATGATCAACTATTGCAACATACGGAAGATTATCTTCAAGGTAATTTTAAACTGGATTTAGTCAATGCTTTAGCTAATCGCAATATTCCTGAAACCTCCACCCATCAATCAACGTTTGGTGTTGATCGATTATTCACCTGCCATAGTGTGTGTCCGGGATTTTCAGAAAATCACGAAGTAAACTACCCGCTTTGGAAGGCATTAAATTATTGTGCAGCAGCATATAATGGTGGCGAGACATTAATTCGCCACCATGGTGAATGGGATGCACTGAATCCAAAAATGAATATTAATTCACGCATCGTTTATCTTTATCGCAATCCTTTGGATCATTTAGTTTCTTATTATAGGCATGTTCATCATCATGTAGATGAAAAACAGCGTAGTAAACTTCTTCCAGATGGAACGCAGGTGCTAATTAAGGATTTTCATGATTTTGTCTTTGGGTATGATAAATTAAGTGCATTTATTAAGCATTACTATTCTTACAAGCAGATGCAAATTCGTTATCCTCAGCAGGTCATGTTAGTATCTTACGAAGAATTAATGTTCAATCCCTACCATGTGTTTTACAAAATTCTCTCATTTATCGGATCGCCGCCCAATACTTCCGCTAAATTACAGCAATTTAATGAGGCATTAGCGCTTGCTGAAAAAGATTCATTAATGGCAGTTGAAGCAGTATTGAATCGATCATTCGTGGGTGATCAAATAGGCAATGAAAAGCATCTTCGTGGTGGTGAAGTTGGTAAATGGCAACGATATTTTTCTATTGCTGATATCGAAAAAATCGAAGCAATTTTAAACTCATTTGATATTAGTTTAAAGGAATTTACATTATGGCCCAATGACTATTGCTGGTTATCAGATATGAATGGTGAAAGAAAGTATATTCATCAGGTCGATTTCTTTAAACAGCAAATGCTTATCTTAAATGCCAAAATGATCTTAGCTCAATCATCATTGAAAAATCAGGAAGCAGAAATGAGTGAGATACAAACCCAGTTACTAAATCAACAATTATCTTTATCATGGCGCATCACATTTCCTTTACGTGAAATTAATTTATGGTTCAAAAATATTATTTTGCGACTCACACTTAAAAAAAATGAGAATAATCATGTCAAACATGCTGATTAGCTTTGATAAGGTGATTGCCATTCAAAATTGCGGTTCTAGTGGAACCTTACTGATTCAAAGTTTATTAGATAATCATCCACAAATTTTATCTCTTCCAGCATTGCATGGGCAGCAATTGCTTATTTTTTGGGAAAATCATGACAAATTAGATGCGACTCATTTATTGCAGGCATTTTTGCAGGATCATCAATATTGGTTCCATCCTGAAAATCGTCATGATGAATACGGACTATTGCAAATGGGAAGCAATATGAATGAGCAAGTTCATGTCGATCAAGAATTATTTTCGACTTATCTCAGCTCAATGTGGAATGATCTGACACAGTTAACGAGAAAAGATTTTATTATTTCGATTTATCTTGCTTACAACCAAGCCTTAAATCGGACGATTGATTCATCATCATGGATTTTATATCCTATTCATAGTTTACCAAAAAAATATGCCTTGCAGCTAACAAGCGATTTTTCAAAAGTGTATTTTTTACATATGATACGTGAACCGATACAAAATATGGGTTCAACTGCAAAACATATTAATCGATATGGCCATTGGATAAATTTATATTTATTATCTTGTGTGATTTCGCAAATGTTACATGATATCGCCATTCATGCAGGGTGTTATCAAGTTCATGGAATGTATCCTTATGTGAATGATGTAATCGATGGCAATATGCAATGTCGCGCCATTCGCTTAGAAGATCTCCACAAAAACTCAGCAATGAGTTTATCTGCCATTTGTAAATGGTTAAATCTTTCATGGTCTGATACCTTGCTCGAGAGTAGTTTTGATGGAAAACTTTGGCATAATCGAAGAGAAAGCGTTAGACAGCTTGGCGTGGGCACCAAAACATTGGCTCAGAAACATAATGACATTTTCATGTCATTTGATAAATTTCGGTTGAACTTTATTTCAAATTTTTTTGGGTTGGCATTTAATTATCAGAAAAAATTTACTATTTTTAAAAAAATAGGTCTAGTTGCTATTTTTCCGCTATTATTTTTGCCATTTAAAATGGAATTATTAATCAGTAGATATCAAAAACAAATTAAACAGCTTCGAGAAACGAATAATCCGGAAATTAGAAAAATATTAGGTCGTTTAGGTAAGAGTCTTAATTATCATTTTCCGGCGTCGAAAATTGTCGATGTATTGACTATCCTTATTTATAATCTTGTAGCATACATGAGCTGTAGAAAATTACTTTTTCTTGCTTGGAAGAAATCATTAGTCAGTCGACAAGAAAATTTTGTGAAATTATTATAATGCTGGTACATCATGTTAACGAATGAAACAAGTGTTTTACTGCGAGCAATTCAGCGAGCTGGTAATGAAATTGCCAAGTTGCAACGCGAAGGTTTTACGGCTGCTTATAAAGCCAATCATGATCCACTAACCACAGCAGATTTGGCAGCGAATCAAATTCTTCAAGAAGAGCTTCTGGGTTGTTTTCCGCATGACGGCTGGTTATCAGAGGAAACAGTTGATAACTTTAATCGTCTTCATTGCAAACGAGTATGGGTGGTTGATCCTATTGATGGCACCAAGGAATATATTCTCGGCATACCTGAATATGCCATTTCCGTAGCATTGATAGAAGCGGGAATACCTATTTTGGCTGCTGTTTTCAATCCAGCTACCAATGAGCTCTATCATGCAATTAAAAATCAAGGAGCGTGGCTTAATCATTACCCGATCAAATGCAATTGTTCAGCACAAATGAAGCTGACTATATTAGCGAGCCGTACGGAATTCGCAAATGGTGATTGGAATTCATTTGCCGAACAAAATGTTATTAAGCCTATGGGTTCAATTGCGTATAAACTCGCATTAATTGCTTCAGGTCAGGCTCACGCAACTTTTAGTTTGGGTCCTAAAAGCGAATGGGATATTGCTGCAGGTGTTTTGTTAGTTCAGCAGGCTGGCGGTATTGCTACTGATCAATATCAACGTGACTTTACTTTTAATCAATTGCACACTCGAGTCAATAGTATTGTTGCAAGTTCACAAGAAATTTTTCCGATTATTTATGCACAAATTAAGACAGAAGCTCGAGGAGTAGTGTATGCCTGAACCAGGAACGGTTTTTTGGCTGACTGGTTTATCTGGGTCAGGAAAAACAACTATTGGAGAAGCATTAGCAAAGACCTTACGGTTAAGTGGTCATACGGTAGTATTTCTAGATGGAGACCACTTGAGAGAGGTAAGCGGACAATTGTTTGGTCATGAGCGAGATCAACGATTACAAGCAAGTCTTTTATATTCACGATTATGTAAAATGCTGGCTAATCAAAATATACATGTTGTTTGTGCAACGATATCTTTATTTCATGAAACTCAGGAATGGAATAGAAAAAATATTGAACGTTATATCGAGGTTTTTATTGATGTGCCACTCACGGAGCTTTTGCGGCGTGATTCTAAAAAAATCTATCAACAAGCAAAAAATGGGTATTTAAAGAATGTGGTGGGTATCGATATTTCTGCAGATTATCCGCAACAACCTGATTTGACTATCAAGAACTATGGAGATATTGATCCTGAACAAGCAGTATCATTCATTATTAATTATTTAAAAAAGGATTACCTATATGGCAGTTTCCGATCGGATGCAAGCAGGTGATTTCACACAACTAGCAAATAAATATTCTAAGTATCGGCCGGGTTATTGTGAGACCGTTATTCAGGCCATGCTTGGTATCCTGAATAAACCTATTAACCAGATAAAATTTGTGGATGTTGGTGCGGGAACGGGTATATGGACACGACAATTTTTCAAGCATGGCTGCCAGACAGCTATTGCTATCGAGCCAAATGATGCCATGCGGACCATGGGAATACAGGCAAATGAACAATTGAATATCACTTGGTTACCTGGATCAGCTGAATATACCCAATTAGCTGATCATTGTGCCGATTTAGTGACGATGGCTTCATCCTTCCACTGGGCAGATTTCCATTTAGCTACCAATGAATTTTATCGTATTCTAAAACCACAAGGTCATTTTGCTATTCTTTGGAATCCAAGATATTTTGAAAATAACCCTTTATTGCAAGAAATTGAAAATCATATTATTCAATTGCAACCGGATATGAAACGGATATCATCAGGAAAATCTAAACATGTTGATCAATTAGCAAATCAGCTATTATCTTGTCCCTTATTTGAAGATAGAATTCATATTGAGGGATTTCATACGGTTAGGTTAGCGATAGATGAATATATTGGTGTATGGGAATCTGTTAATGATGTTCGATCCCAACTAGGAGAAAGCAATTTTCGTGAATTTATTCGATTTGTTCACGATAAAATAAAAGGATACACGGCAATTGATTGTACCTATCAAACACGCGCATGGATTTTTAGAAGGAAATAATATTTTATGCTGGAGCTGGTAACAAAAAATTTGACTGAGCAGGCTACTATTGTTTTCTCGACAAAAGCTAATACATTAGCTGCTCTGCAAGGAAAGTTGATTCATGCTAATATTTTACCATTGTATATTTTTACAGTGGATGAGTGGCGTAATAATCAGATTGAAATAATAACCAAACTTCGTAGTCTAACTTGGATAGATCAACTTTTAATTGTTCGTAGCAGTGCAATTGGTGAAGATGGTCATCAATCTTCACTGGCTGGTTGTTATACTTCGATTGCAAAAATTAATGGCGAAACTGCTTTAATTCATGCTATTGACGAGGTGATAGCGTCCTATGGTAATCAGAATGGCAATCATCAAGTTCTTATCCAGCCTTTTCTAACAAATATTAATGTGTCAGGTGTAGCATTTAGCACTGATCCGAATACACTGGGTCCATATGTCATCATTAACTATGATGACTCGACAGGATCTTTTAACAGTATTACGTCCGGCAAACATCACGAAAGCAAATGTTTTGTTTGGCATAAACATGCTAAATATCAACCAGATGGTTTTCTTAAACAAATTATTTCTTTAATTCGTGAACTTGAAGAAATTTTGTTAACTTCGTTATTAGATATTGAATTTGCAGTCACGGCGGATCAACGTATCTATCTTTTTCAAGTGAGGCCATTAATCTTAACTAATATGCTTGAATTCCCACTTGAAAAGCATGCAATTCATATCGAGCGAATTGCTGATCGTATTGTATTAGGTAATAAACCCCATCCTTATTTATATGGCGCACGTACAATTTTTGGTGTGATGCCAGATTGGAATCCAGCTGAAATTATTGGTATACGGCCGCGGCCTTTGGCTCTCTCTCTTTATCGTAATTTAATTACAGATTCAATTTGGGCATATCAACGAGATAATTATGGTTATAATAATCTACGAAGTTTTCCATTACTCATTGATTTTGAAGGCTTACCTTATGTTGACGTGAGAGTTAGCTTTAATTCGTTTTTACCGAAAAGTTTACCACCCGAATTAGCAGAGCGTTTGGTTAATTATTATATCGATCGTTTAATCGAATCACCTGCCTTACATGATAAAGTTGAATTTGATATTATTTTTTCCTGCTACACACTCGATTTGAAACAACGATTACAAATTTTAAATAACTATCATTTTGATGAAAAAGATAAAGATATTTTGTTTCATGAACTTATTCAGCTAACCAATGGTATTATTCATAATAAAAATGGCTTATGGAAACATGATTTAGATAAAATTTATGAATTAGAACGCCGTCAAACTAAATTATTTGAAAGCGATCTTGACGATGTTTATAAAATGTATTGGATATTAGAAGATTGTAAGCGTTATGGTACCTTGCCATTTGCTGGTTTAGCTCGAGCCGGGTTTATTGCTGTGCAATTGCTCAAATCATTTGCCACGATAGGTATTATTACTCAACAAGATTATGCTAACTTTTTTTCTTCACTTGATTCCATCAGCTTACATATTAAGCATGATTTTCAAACTAAATCAAAAGAAGAATTTTTACAATTGTACGGTCATTTAAGACCAGGTACTTACGATATTCTTTCTATGCGTTACGATGAAGCCCCCGAGACTTACTTTAATTGGAACAAAAAGAAACATTTGACATCAAAAAAATCTACTTCTTTTTCACTTAATATTCAGCAATTACGTGCTATACAGCAACATATCGATCATGACCAATTGCATACTAGCGTATTAGATTTGCTTGAATTTATCAAAATTGCAATCGAATCTCGTGAATATTCTAAATTTGTTTTTACCCGAAGCGTGAGTGAATTTTTAAAAATTCTAGCCACATTTGCTGAAAAACATGGTTTATCACGTCAAGATTGTAGTTATCTTGATATGAATGTGATCCATACCTTATATCGATCAACAACAGAGCCCAGAAAGCTATTAATACAAAATACTCAAGCAGGAAAAGAGCAATATTTAATTTGTAAATCAATAGCGTTACCTCCCTTATTATGCGCGCCAAGCGATGCGTGGTATTTTCATTATCCTGAAACCATGCCAAATTTTATTACTCAAAAATCGTGTACAGGAGAGGTGGTTTTTGTTGATGCTCCCAAGCAATTTCTGGCCAATAATATTTTGTTTCTACCGAATGCCGATCCAGGATTTGATTGGATTTTCTCGCATAAAATCGCCGGTTTTATCACTCAATTTGGTGGTGTTAATTCACACATGGCGATTCGTGCTGGAGAGCTTGGTATTCCAGCAGTGATTGGTGCCGGTGAAACATGTTATTCGAAATGGAGCAAAGCCAAGCATTTAAAAATTGATGCGGAAAATAAACAAGTATTATTGGTATGATGAAACTAATTGCGATTACTCAACGATCTGATAACATTCACGCTCGAGATGAAACTCGTGATGCTTTGGATCAACGTTGGTGGCTGTTTTTAAATGCTTGTGGTCTCACTCCTCTTATCTTACCGAATGAATTAACTCATGCTAGCGATCTTCTCTCAAAAATTAATGTGGAAGGTGTATTGTTAACAGGAGGAAGCCATTCACCAACAAGAGAGAGTATAGAGAATTATTTACTTGATTTTGTTCAACAACAACAGTTGCCATTATTAGGAGTATGTCATGGTATGCAACAAATACAAAAATTTTTTGGAATTTCTCTCGAAAAAATCAGTCATCATGTATGCGCTGAGCAAGAAATTTTTATCCATAACAAGTTAACAATTGTAAATAGCTACCATGACTATGGAACTACCGTAACGAATCCATTATTAACGGTATGGGCGAGAGCTCATGATGGTATCGTGAAAGCCATTAAACATGATACTTTACCCATATTTGGAATCATGTGGCATCCAGAAAGAATGATGCCATTTGCACAACAAGATATTGAACTCATGCAGAATATTTTTTTGGGAAGTAAGAAATGAAAGGAATTATTCTGGCAGCAGGACGTGGTAGTCGAATGCATGAACTGACCCAGGATAAGCCAAAATGTATGGTCAAACTAAAAAACAAGCCTTTATTAGATTACCAAGTTGCAGCTTTAAAGTTTGCCGATATTAATGAAATTGGAATTGTCTGCGGTTATCAAAAAGAAAAAATTTTTAATCAGCATATTACTAGAAGATTTGAAAATCGCCGCTGGGAACACTCTAATATGGTGCGTTCATTAATTGCGGCAAGCGAGTGGCTAAAAAACGATACTTGTATGGTGAGTTATAGCGATATATTTTACGAACCTCTTGCTATACCATTATTAATGACTGCAAAAACTTCTATTGCTATCCTCTATGATAGTAACTTTAAAACATTATGGTCACAGCGCTTTACTCGTCCTTTATCAGATCTAGAAACTTTCCGCGTTGATTCTTTACATATTCTTCAGGATATTGGTAGCCGTGCCCAAACGATAGATGAAATTCAAGGACAATATATGGGATTATTAAAATTTACTCCTGAGGGTTGGCAAACAGTTAATTTATTGCTTAAAACCTTGGATGAACATCAAGTCGATAATCTCGATATGACTGGTTTATTAAAGCATTTACTGCTTACTGATATTAAAATTCAAGCGCTTCCTTTTTCTGGTACGTGGGGAGAAGTAGATTCTCCAACAGATCTGACATTGTATGAAACGTGGATGCACTGTTAATTACTTTGGCAGAATTTTACCATCAAATAATTTTTTTAGAAAATCTTTCCAGGGGAGAACCAGTCCAAATTCTTTTTTTAATACGTCTTGACCAAGGTAAATACCATAGCAAGCTATGGGTTTGATTTTCGATGAAAGTAAACTTTTAAAACCAACATTATATTCATCTTTCCAAGATTTTGAGCTTTTGACTTCAATAGCAATAATATTAGTAGAGCGTTTCCAGATGAAATCAATTTCCATGCCATCAGTTGTACGCCAATAAAATAATTCGCCACCCGTTCCTTCATACGAGATATATGCATTTAATTCATTAAATATTAATGTTTCAAATAATATGCCACGCTCTTCATTGCTGATTTTATCATGTAATTTTTTTTGAACAGCTCTTGCTACCCCGCAATCAAAAAAATAAAATTTTGGATGGGCGACTTCTTTTACTTTTGCTCTTGGTAGCCATGCTGGCAACCAATTACCAAGCAATGTATCCACTAAAACTTCAAAATAAGTAGAAATAGTTGTACGTGGTACAGCAGCATCTCTTGATAAGTTAGAAAGATTGGTAATTTGACCATTCATCAATCCGGCAACTTCCAGAAAGCGACCAAAGGCTTGTGCATTTCGCGCCAAAGCTTCCTCTCGTATTTCTTCTCGTAGGTAAGTGCCAACGTAAGCTTCCATTTGTTCTATGCGTGTATTAGGATTAGTAATAATACTAGGAAGCGTACCAAATTGTAGAGCTTCTTCTAACGTGATTCTGTTATTGTATTCAGGATAAACTAAAGGATATAAATGTTTTACAAGAGCACGCCCAGCTAGCAAATTGGCTTGTCCACGTTTTAATTTTCGAGCACTGGATCCACTTAGTGCAAAATGATAGCCGTCATCTTCAATTAATGAGTGAACATCGTTTAGCAGAATAGGTAAACGTTGAATTTCGTCAATAATAATCCATGTTTGTTTGGGAGTAGCTAATACTTTTTCTCGGAGTGTGCTAGGTGAGCTAAGTAATGAGAAATAAACATCATTACGCAACAGATCAATATGCAATTTGTTTTCGAAAGTATGCCTAAGCCAGGTGCTTTTACCAGTTGCGCGGGGGCCCAGCAGAAAAAAGGATTTCTTTGGAGCTTTTAATTGTCTTGGCAAATACATCACTTACCCTTCATTGGAATAATGACAACTATTCTGTAAATTATGCCGTAATTTTTACCACTATGCAATCAAAAATGACCCCGGTTAAAACCTGCCTCAGCAGGCTTTAAGCGCAGTGTTGTTAGTGAGAGTGTGTGAACATGCATTTACGAGGATCGAGGCGTGTTTGTGCTCACTTGGAGAACAGTATCATCAATTAATCGATAATTAAATCCATATTGCACTGCTTGAGGGGTATGTTTAGAAAGCTGTGCTGCAGTGAATTTTAATCCGTGCCAAGGACATTGTATTTTATATTGGTCACAGGCTTTTCCTTTGAGGAGATCGCCCCCTTCATGCGGACAAACAGCCGGCCAAATAAAATATTCGTTAGCATTATTTTTTTTGATCATAAAACTATGCGCGCCAACTATAAATTTAGTCAGTTGGTCAGGTAGTAAATGTTCCATATTAATGGTTAATTTGTCAGCGATAGTTGGATAGATAGTATTACACTTTAAGGTGTTGGCAGTGTAATAATCAACTGGATCAGATGCAAAATGATAACCTTTTTTGCGTAATTCATACCGTTGCTTTCTAATTTGATCATCTTCTGCTTGTAATCGAGTATTCAATCTGAAAAATTTTTTACTTAATGGTTTGTGTAAAAACTTTAACCATTTGTGAGATGAAATAAACCATTCAATTTTTAAATGAACGATTTCATTTGTTTCCTCCATTGAAATAACTAAGTGTACCAAGATAAGGCCAGCGATAGTCATTATTTGATAATACATACCGGGTTTAATTCGTATATCACTGACAGTAATGAAAAGCGGAATACGCTTCCAGCGAGTCAGTGAAACGGCGAAATCTTTATTGAGTGCAATTCTAATAGATTCTTCGTAAGTATGATGAATATAAGGTCGATGGAGTTGATCCATATGATTCCATTCCATGTCGACTAAAAAGTTTGGCACATCTATTTCAAAACAATCTTTAGTGATGACAAGATTAGGAGCAAGGTTTTTATATTCAGACTCAAGCATCTCTGGTTTGATATATTTCATAGTCGCCGAACCATTTAAATAAATACATTTTAAAAATCATCACAACAATACACCAACCATTATAAAGCACATGCATTTTACTCACCCCACCAATACGTTTAGGTTCATCACCAGAAATTTCACACACACTTAAATTTCTGACAGCAGCAACGGCTGACACTAAGGGTTCAAAAACGGGGCCCTGTAGAATTCGTTCAAATTCAGGGTATTTAGCAATTTTTATATCAAATCCACGATAAATTGTGAGCACATCTGTCACGGGAATATTGCCTAGCCAACGAATAATACGGGTGAAAATAAAATTACCTAAAGCAGTTATCAAGGTATCATCAAAAGATTTTGCTGGTGGTAAGTATCGTGAAACGACGACAAGATCGAAACCTTCACGCAATTTTTTAACGATTTCGGGTAATTGTTCTACCATGCAATTACCATCTAGGCTAAATTCAATGACGCAATCTGTTTTAAGAGTAGTAATAGCGTCCATCACGGCAGCGCCTAGGCCTTTGCGTAGTTGTGTCATGATGCGAATCTTATTTGTGATAGCATATTCTACCGTTCCATCTGTGGAACCACCATCGACAACCAAGATATCGTCAAACAATGATTGGTCAATGGTAGGAAAAATAGTTTTGAGGCCAATTACTTCATTTAAAGTGGGTAGTAATAAGGTGATAGTTTTTCGTTTGTTTGTTTGCATAAGGTATGCTTCTCAAGTGGGCTAGGATGAATGCTCTCAGGTTCGCAGGCAAAACTACCTTCTAACTAAAATCATGGACCCTAGTATACCTGGTAAATAAACTAAAATGCCAATTAAACGATAAGCAATAAAAATAGTAGCATAAGCCGCAGGAATAGCTGGATTTAGCCATATTAGTATTTTAGAAAATGCTGCCTCGCCAATTCCTAACCCTCCAGGAGCTGCTGGAATTAAATTGGCAATTTGCGTGATACCAATCGCAATCAAATAATCAGTAGGATGAATCATAGGAAAATTCAGCATTTTAACGATAATTAAAATAGTCATCATCATCAATAATTGAATGAGTATAGAGGCAAGTAAACATTCCAATAGAATTAACTTGCAATTTCTATAAACCCGAATTGCATCTAAAAAGGAAAGGAGCGATTTTACAAATATTTGATGAGGAAAACGCCTACTCAACCAGGTAGATAGACCAACTTTTTGCGGCAATAGAATCGATAAAATAATGATGGATAGCCCGACAATACAAAATCCTGCACAAATTAAGAAGATGTAAAGTAAATTTTTATCCAAAGGAATTAAATAAAGTTTACTGATAATAATACAAAATATAACGGTAAAAATTCCCATTAACCCCATTACACGATCAAACATGATTGATAGCAGTATTTTACTTTTTTGCTGTGGCATATTTCTAAATAAATAGTATGTTCTAACCACGTCTCCACCTACATTGCCAGGAAGAATATTATTAAATGCCGTACTGAGATAGGTTATCCAGCTAGTTTTTAATAGTCCTAATTGAATATTTTGTGCCGAATTCAATCGATACCAACGCCATGTGTTTATTAAAAGCATGACCAAAAAAATGAATAAAGCACCGAGTAGCCAAGCAGGGTGGAGCAGAATGCCGATCAGTAATTTAAATTGTAGCAATGAAGTGGTGATCAAAAACCAAATAACTAACCCTGAAACAGCAATTTTACATACTAATATGAAGTTTTTTTTGTTTAGTAATGACAGATTCAACGGGTACATTTCAGTCACTTTGGATAGTTAAATGATTACCAATTTGCTGGCGTAGTTTTTTATCATGATATTGATAATCAGTGGCGCCTTCCTGCGTTTTACGCATTTTTTTATTTAATCGATAACGGTAGAGATTTTTTCGTGCTCGTCTCTCTATCAATCTTACATACAAATTGGGTAATAAAAGTTTACGCTCGCATTTTTTAAGAAAATGATGTGTATTTGAATTTTCTTCAATTTGAAAAAAGGATTCATAATGGATGCGAAGTACCCGACATAATCGAGAAGGAGCTAAAAGAGTTAAATTAGTGCTACGTCTTAATTTAACGTACAAATAACCGAGAAAACGACGAAACCGCATAATTTTGTAGCCAGTGACTAATTGAATTCTCAATTTTGGCAAACGATATGACCAAATTTCATGATACGTGTTGCTATCCGAATCAATGAGGGAAAGCATTTTTGTTTTAGGATTATCCCGAATAATATAATTTGCGATTTTGCATTCGTACGCATAGATGTGAGCATTTAAATGTTGCGCTAGTCGATAAAAATTTTCTTGTGCTTGATGAGTGCTATGTTGTTTCCAGCCTTGTCTGATGCGAATAACGCGTTGTTCTTTCGATTTGCGACTTTGCGATCCTTGACCAGCTTCTTGGCCGGATACTTCAATGCCAAAAACTGGAATAGAACGCCAAATACCAAATTCATGAAATTTGTTCTTACAAAGTGCCAGATAAAAATCAATGCATTGATGCCAGGAGTCGGGTCCCCAAAATTCTCCCCAACCACCGGTAAGTTCCAGCCATTTTCGCGTGGTAACAGCATAATTATCTGGACAAGGAAGACACTCATATAAATCCAAGTAATTTTTTAGCTGGAAAATAGATAATTTAAGGCGAAAGATATCATCAAGATAAAAAGAGATATATTGCTTTAAAATAGTGTCCCAGCCATGGGTTTTAAGACGAATTTCATCTGTTAGTAACCAACAAAAATAAGTATCGGGTTGAGCAACTTTTAAAAGTTCATTGTAACCGATATGCAGCGAGTAATAACCATCTCGTTTCGGCGTAATGAGGTAGGTAATATGAAGCGGAGTCGATTTTTTGTAATCATCTAATAATTGAACTAATGTTTGATCACCACCCTCATCCAGTTTAATTAATACTTCAAAAGAGCTGGGATCATTAGCTGTTTCAACAAGATTATTGAGAAACGAGATAATATTATTTGGCCGACAGGTCGCTAAAAAAATAGATAAAAACATTTTTCCTTCATATCCTCTTGCTATCGCGCTCCTGTAACTGGAATGATTGCTCCGCTGATATAAGATGCTGCATCAGAAATAAGCCAGAGAATCAATTCAGATACTTCTAGGGTTTTGCCCATTCTACCCATAGGCAAACTTTTTAACAAATTTTCTATACGCTCTGGAGAAGATGATTGATGCAATTCCGTATCAATCACACCAGGACTGACGGTATTCACTCGAATATTGTAAGCAGCTACCTCGCGCGCGCAACCAATAGTCAACGTGTTGATGGCGGCTTTTGAAGCAGCATAATGGGCTAGGTTCGTTCCACCAAATCGCGCAGCTTCTGAAGAAATGTTAACGATATTACCGCCGCCGTGTTGTTTCATGCGCTTCACCGCTTCACGACAGGCGATGAATGTGCCAAAAACATTCGTTGCAAATACTTGTTGAAGATGATGGGTCGTGATGTTTTCTATCTCGCAAATGCCGCCATTGGTACCAGCATTATTGATTAGTGCATAAACCGGCCCGAGTTGTTGATCAACAGTTGTAAAAAGCCTTAAAATATCTTGCTCAGAAGCTAGATCAGCTTGTACGGCTATCGCTATACCATTTTTTTTGCGAATATCGTTAACAATGTCATCTGCTCGATCTTTTGCTTGATGATAATTGACGCAAACCTGGTAGCCATTTGCTGCGAGTAAGGATGCCGTCGTCGCACCAATTCCACGACTTGCTCCAGTGATAATGACTACTTTATTCATATTTCAGTATGAAATTGTGCATGAGTAGCTAAGAATTGTATTAATTCATGATCTGGCAGATGCACAAGGTCCTTTTTAATATTATTGATGACAAGATCTTTTACATGTTTATCGAGATGTTGAAACAACAAACCATTTAAATGTGGTGGTGCAATAATAATGAGCTCATCATAACTTTGTTTACATCTTTCTTGATCAAGGTCTTTAGCAATCTCACGATAAAAATTATCAATTTTTATTTCCTTAGGATCAGATGGTTGGGAATAAGAGCCGCGAGCTGCATGACTGGATTGATAATGACCTGGTCTATCTGCAGTTAAATCACCACTTTTAAGCTTATTTTCTGGGTGTTGTAATTCTTTCACTAAAGTTAATTTAGCACCTTTTTTGTAAAATTCATGAATACGACAAACGATTGAATTAGAATTGACAACCCATATCATAAGTGCTCCTTACCATTTAATAACATAAATTTGCAGCTATCTAAATTTCTTATTCACATATGCTGCATAATGAGCCGGGTATTTGCAAGGTAAATTATAATGATGTTGCAAAATTAATTCAGCGAACGGGTTAATAGTAAGTTTGCGAACAAAATGCTGGGAATAGCTTAATCGCTGACGGGTTGGTTCATAACTATAGGCAAGAAAGTATTTTTCAAGAATTGGCATTAGCTTTTCAGCTAAGGGATGTCTTTTAACAAAGAGTGATGAAAAAGAATAAGGTAGCATCGTATAGGTTTCAGTTGAGCGCAATAAATGATAGTAATCGATTACCTGCTCCAATGCTTTTTGTTTTTTCAGCGAATCATTCCAGTTAGAGCTTTGGATAACAGTTAAAGATTGTTTGAGTTTAGTGGGGATCGATGAGACAGAGAGCAAATCCTCATGATTTATATAAGGCTCAATGGTTTCGATTAATTGCTGATAGGTGGCATTCCAGTTGGGTAAACAATAGGGAGCAAATGATTGACTATGAAAACCTAAATTGCATAATGAATTGTAAATAATAATGCAATATCTATCTAAGGTCTGTCTATCTTCATCATTAACCATTAACTGTCGTTGTTTTGCTAATACATTTTCTAGCGGGACAAGCTCTTGCTGGATATTGAGATGGTTGAGTTTTATATAGCTAGCCATGTTCGTTTCAACGATTGGAAAAATCGGAAGATCGATATTGGCAATGAAGCAACGAATAAATTCATTCACTTGATCAATAAAAAATTCATGTGTGTTCTGTTTGAATTTAAAATTAATTGTATCTAGGCAAAATGTCTCCAAGGTTTTAATTAATTTGCCAATTAAGCCTAGCTGTGAGTCAATGCATTGAAAGTGTGCTAATGCTTGATTGAAATTAGATACATTATAAGCTTTCATGAGGACAAAATGCATGATAAAGGAATGAATAGGCGAAGCTGTTGGATTGCTATTATTCGAGTAATACTCGAAACAGTATTCTAGTTCATCGTTATTCTGAACATTTTCAGTTAATAATTTAAATGCATGCAAACCAATATTGCTTTTTATAAACATTAGATGTATTAAAAATTTTTCTATCATTTTAAATGGAAGTGGAGAAGTGGGATCATTCATTTTTTGTTTAATACAAGCGAAATAGCTATCCACATTTTTTTCATTAATGATACGGATAATGTCAAGAAAACTTTTCTTTTCCAATTCGGGAGGAAAAATAAATAATTTCTTGGAGTTACTTTTAAGTTCAAGAAAATTTCTTGTTATATTGCGTTCTCGTTCGATTGAAGGCTCATGATCTACGATAATAAAATCGATTAGCTTGTCAAATGCTATTTCATCCAAATCTCTTGCTTGATTAGCTAGGCGAGTAAACAAATTATTAACGTAATCAGTTGTGTCGAGTTGGTAATAGAGATTTTCTAAATATTCTTTAGCATGAGTTAGCGCAAGAAACATAGGAGTCAATTGTTTTTCGAAAAGCATATTGGCGGCCGGATGGTATCGACGAGCCAACTTAAGATATTGCGTTCGAATAAGTACTTGTTGCTCAGCTCTTGTTAATTGATTGAAGTGATGAGGATCAATTAGCAGTAGTTGATAAGCGCTATGTTGTTTATGATTGACTAACCAGGGGAGTACCACGGATCACTACCTTTTTGTTCATCTTGCTATGCAATCAGTATAGATGGCGAGTCTAATCATATTCTCTGAAAGATCAAGTGATTTGAATATCTTGTAAATGATCTTTAGCTTTGTTTAATGCTTGCTCAGGAAAATGAGTGGGATAACAGATGGGCATATCTTTTAATGAAATTTTATGCCATTGATGATTAAGTTTTTGCATTGCCCAAAATCCACCCCAAGCGGAAACGCTACCAAATATTTCATCAACAGCTAAAGTCACGCCAGGATGATAATTGCGTTTGGTTTTAGGGTCAGTCACAAAATCAAGTTCTGCATGCTCTACAGCATGAGCTCGATCGATTTGTGTGAGTTGCAAATTTAAATCATCTCCACATACAATGCCTGCTTCATTGATTAATGGCAGTGATAATTGAATATCATGTCGTACAGCGGGGTAAGTATGATCGCCATCAATAAAGATAATATCAAACGATTTTTCACGCAATAAGGGAAGAATATGCTCACTTTTACCACGAAAATGTTGGCAAGTCATTGTTGAAGGAAGTGTGCTCACATTGTGCGTGTATAGGTGATAAGCTGTTTCCGAGCTCAGCGCTAATTCCATGGTGTGATACAGGTCAGCTTGATGAGTATCACGATTGAAAAAGGGTTGCCAAGCATCTATGCATGATATCGTTCCGCAACTATCATTGTATTCTTTTAAACCTTGTGCCCAAGAAAGTGTCGAAGCGCCTACCCAGGAACCAATTTCAAGTATATTCAAATTATTTTTTTTCTGCTTTTGCGTGAGATACCAAACAATACCAATCATAAATACATGCCGTACGGGTGCACTCAAAATAGCATGATCCATGTTGAAAAGTGGTTGGTTACCAGCAATAAATTTTAAAATTGATTGATTGTTCATAGCAGTTCATCCGAGTGTAATTCATGGTAACAAAAACCAGGAGCAAAAATAACTTTTCTTCGGCCTTGGCCTTGATATTGTATACGCATTCTTTCATATCGTGCTAGAGGAAGAATACGGATGTCGATTGAAACACGAGTGTGAGCAGTGAGGGGTTCTCCAGTATGGATACAACGCGAATCAAATGCTAACAATTTTCCATATTCAGTTGTAACAGGCTGGGAAAAACGTTGGCAATGAGCGGAAAATTTTTTGTCATAGATGGCACTATGAATGAAACTAGCGAAATCATAGTTAAATGATTCAATTATTTTTTGCGAATGATTCACTGGAATGAATCTAAAGCCATGTCCCGTTAAGAGTTTTGTTAATGGAAACCAAATGTTAATTTCTTCTGGAGGGTGACCATAACTGATATCACTATGATACCGAGGATAGTGATGATTATTTTCTGCGTTAGGACAATGGATGCGTATAGTTGGTGTTGCCTGAAACCAAAATGGTTCATGGAGTAAATTTTGTCGTAAAAATTTTATAAACTGATAATAAACGGCAATAAATTGCTGATCGGTATCATAAAATTGAGTGCTAATCTTATTAACGCCGTCATCAAAATTATATGCTTTCATTTCACCAGATAAAGTTTCATGTAATTGTTCTAAATGATCAATAGTTGACGGAATAATTTTTTTTTCGAGTAATAAACGAAACAATTCAGCACGAAACATTCCTGAGTAATGGAGAAAATCAATTTCCAGATGATCTTGATTAAATAATGTCTGAAAGTAACTCGTCGATGTATAAATTTCTTGAATATGAGACTTTTTTTCGGCAAGAGACAAATTATTTACATTCATCAATGGCTGTGTGGGAGAATACATTTTTTATCCCTAATGGAGAGCAATCTTGAATTTGCTACCCAGCGTGAATCGCATTGTTTGGTAAATGTGCTATTTCGGTAAAAGCATTATAACGATTATCCGTCATGGAATAATTTTGTGCATACCATTGAATGGTTTCAATAATACCTGCTTCAATAGAAATTTCCGGTTTAAACCCATAAGCATTTGCACGTGTCATATCCATTAATCGCTTTGCATCACCTTTTGGTTTACTACTATCCCAGATCAGATCAATGGATTGATCGGGAATATTGGCAGCAATAATTTCAGCAATTTGTTTAATGGTTACACCAGTGCCACTACCCAAATTAATCGGCTCATTAATGCCATTTTTCACTGCTAATAACATACCACGAGCGACATCGCGAGCATGAATAAAATCTCGAATAGGCGAACCATCGCCCCAAACAGTTAAAGGATTTTCGCCATCCATTGCTCGTTTAATCAGAGAAGGAATGACCATGGCGTTTGCAGGATCAAAATTATCGTAAGGGCCGTAAACATTGGCTGGACGTACGATA
Source organism: Gammaproteobacteria bacterium RIFCSPHIGHO2_12_FULL_37_14 (assembly GCA_001801485.1). Next base: position 3,974 of record MGXV01000087.1, on the reverse strand, counting down.
GAAATTTTATCCCAGCCATATTCAATTTTATACGCATCAGCTTGTAATTCGCCCATACGTTTGGCCCAACCAGCAAAACGATCATTGGGAGAAGGGAAGGTTTTCCATACATCGTCTTCATAAAACACTTCAGCGGGCGAATAAACACCAACTGAGCTAGTAAATAAAAATCGTTCAACACCTGAACGGCGAGCAGCTTCCATCATATTAATGCTAAAAGTAATCGTGGGTACAAAAAAACTGGCGGGGCGTTTTGCTGTCATGGCGGGTGAGCCTTTTACTCCAGCAAGTTGAAATACGATCTCTTGATCTTTACAAACATCTAGGCAAGCACTAAATTCGCGTAGATCTACTTGTTTAAATGCTACCGCTTGAGGAGCGCGTGAAGGATGATCCAGTGAGACGATGGTAACATTTGCTCCATATTCAAGAAGCATGTCAACGAGAGGACGACCGATGAGACCTGTGCCACCTGTGACGAGTACGCGCTTATTTTGATAGAAATTAGTCATGAAATCATCCTGATAATAGTGAAAATACGATTAGATTTTCTGATCAAGCATTTTAGCTAGCAAGGTTTTGAATGTCTAGCTCAAATAGCTCAAATAGCTTACCCTATATTTTGAGATTTACTTAAGCTAATACTGATAATTTAATGATCATTATAGAACTATAAACGAGGTAATGACTGTGAAAATATCAAAAAACCGTGTTAACAATCAGGAAGCTATTATACAAAAGCGTATTGTCATTCCATCATTCATACTCAAGTTTCAGTTCCCCATCGAATTATGGTTACCAGTATTAGTTACTAATTTACACGGTGTTTCCATTGTTTCAGCAACCCGCGATGAAACTAAAGTGATGTCTAAATTATCGCAAACCTGCCGATATTTTTATTCACTCTATCAACCAGAATTAGAAAAACGTGCAGTCAAAAAATTATTAGAATGCTTCTTTATGCCGACGGAAACAAATGTTAAGAAAGCTATGGCGATGTTACTGGCTAATCCAAAATTAGCGTTTGTCAAAATAGAGAATGATAAAACTATTACTGATATGAGACAACGAGGTTTTGAAGGTTCATTGTTGCAAGCAGCTATGCAAACTAAAGCGGTGGGTTGGCTAAATTGGTTGAATAAAGAAGTGATTGAAAAAACCCATACCCAAGCAGAAGCACATGCACAATATCAAGAAAAATTCGGCCAACCTGATGAAAGAAAAGCACGTATGCTTGTACAGCTGGATATTGATTTAAAAGCAATTGAAGCAGCATTCACTTGGGATCCATGTACCAATGAGAAACCAACTTTGCAAACAACATTAGATGCTTTTGCAATGATGCGTAAACATTTTGCTGAAGAAAATAAGGCAGGTCAGGTGATTAAAACTGGCGAATTTTTCCCTCTCGAAATAATGGAAAAAATATGTGAGGTATATTGTCACCATTTGGATGATTATAGTTGGAGTGATAATCAATTAAGTTGCTATTCAAGATTTATAATTGGTTTTGCACCACGAGTTTTTACAGCGGATGATTTGCTGCGACTTTTGAAAGGATTCTGCAATAAGCTCGATGAGCAAAATCCTTTGTTCGGCGATTTCAAATTACACATTCAATTTAATAATCGCCAGTACGATTTAGATTTTACTAACTTGGAGAAATATCCTAATTTTCGTCTCGGATTTGATTTTTTTATTGATACATATTATGGTGCCCATATGCGGGTGCTGACGGCCGGGCGAGTGCTGGAGAGGCCGGTTGAAAATCTTGTGTCGAACAAAAACTGCAAGCTTGTAGAACTTGCGCAGCAACACCCAACTCCGGGGCGGAGCAGATGCAAGATTGTCTAAAGAAATGAAGTTGGGCTAGTGCGGAAGCATAATGAGTTGCTCAACCATCTCACGAGTAAAAGAGCGTAGACATTTTCTTTCTATATAGGTATAATTTGGTCTTAATTTGCACTCAGCGTACCAACTAACACCTAAGAGGAATTTTTAAATGAAATCTCATCAAAACAATCATTCAAATAATAATAATAATTCATCTGCGCAATCAAAAAACGAAAGGAAGAAAGCTAACAGGCAGATAGTGATGGTTCAACAAGCTATCGAGCAGGCTCAAAAGCAGGCAGTGTTTGTACAGAACATTCAAACATATGTCAATTACTTACATCAGGTGCAGAGGGCACAACAACAACCACAACAACCACAACAACCACAACAACCACAACATAATATGGCTCTTTATTATGTAATAAATAATCCTCATACCACCTTCCACCAAGGTGTTCAAAATAATTCTGCCACTCAACTTCCTCTGCAATATCCTCCTATGACTGAAGCGCAAAGAGCAGCTTTTGAAGCTGCGCGTTTGGCTGTTTCTCAAGAAAACGACGCGGTTGAGAACTTGGTTTATTTCAGCATGGGAAAATAAAGTAATTATTCAGCCTATCCGCAGAGCGACGATGATTCCTTCTCCCAAGCATTTTGGGAGAAGGTTGCTGAAAGCCGGATGAGGTTTCTAATGTTTATACCAAAAATTGTTGGAGTATGGTTATGCAGGTTCCTTATAAATCTTCAGCGGGAGGAATAGCTGATACAGCTTTATCTGAGTTCACACGACGGTAAAATTTCTCCGGAACGTATGAATGGATTACATCGTTGTTATGATAGACAATAAACTTAATTGATGAGGCTAGTGTAGCATATATGGACGATTCTTGACAGTACTCTACTTTCTTCGGTACGATTCTTAATGGCGCAACGAAGGAAACTCTTTTAGATGGTTGGTACGATTTCTTCATGGCGCGAGGACATTAGCGAATATAAAAATGAGAATGAAAAATTGGCAAGGAGAAAACCATGAAATCATTGAAGATGGGATTAGAGGTAATCTTTTGTGTTCTTTTGTTAACAGGCTGTGCTGGAAATATCTATTATAAGGTCACTGACTTAGCACCGAACAAATATAAGCTTGTTGCAAAAGGGACAGGCTTTGTAGAAAAAGATCGATTGGATGAAGCTTTCCAAAAGCATGCCATACAATTGTGCGAACCAAAACATGCTCAAATAGAATATAGCGTTGAACCTTACAAATATACAACTTTTGGCGGTGGCATGAATTACGATCATGATGCATTCCAAGCCACGGGTACGGTAACTTGCCAATAGCTAAATTTGGTTTCGAGTTGCGGGTAGATGCAAAGTGTTATGATTCAAATGAAGAAATATCTTTATCGTAACCATGCCATTCAATACTTGCTGTCAAATTCGACTATTTCTAATAATCCGTTTCTGATAATTTAATTTTTCCTTAAGCAAGTATCTGTAAGATTCAATTTTATACACACGATCGGATGAAGAGTAGTTGCATGAATACAAGACTATTTCCAAGCTTACAAGAGCTTTCATTTAATCAATTAATAAACACCTATGGTAGTGAGGAAATCGCAAGGATCATCAAAGAAGATGAAAATGCCGCTGCATTGAATCAAGTCAGCGACTATCCAGGGATGCGCGTATATAAGCCTTTACTCGCTAAGTTTCAGGAATTAGTCAACTCTATCGTGCTTGTCGTCGTGCAAGGTGATCTCAATCAGACTGAAACCCTCATTGCACAAAAACCGGAATTATCCTCCGCAAAAGGTGAAGCTATCGATTATTCAAGGCGCCTCGTTAGCGATGTCACCCCATTCCAAGCAGCACTTTGTGCATGGGATGATGAGATGTGGGAGATGTTAGAGAAGTATATGACATCTGAAGAAGTTGCTCGACAATATCAAGAAATCTTTCCAGAAGGTCATGAAAAATATTTCGCGGATCAAACATCCTTTGATTTTAGCGTGATTGTTAATGCGATCACCCAAGGTTCAGCTGCGGATGTACAAGCTGCATTAAATAAAAAGCAAGATGATTCACTACTCTGTCAATCGCTCAATCAATTTAGAGCTGATTTCACCGCGCTTTCTTAC
>MGXV01000086.1 GCA_001801485.1 Gammaproteobacteria bacterium RIFCSPHIGHO2_12_FULL_37_14 | reverse complement strand
AACAAAAATATCAGGCCGAACTTTGTCACTACCCTGCTCATGCAATCATGCCTGGATTCATTAATAGCCACACGCATATTTCGATGAATATCTTTCGTGGGTTAGCAGATGATTTAGAATTAATGGATTGGTTAACGAATCATATTTGGCCAGCAGAAGGTAAATGGGTAAGTCATGAGCTGGTTTATGACGCTTCCTTACTCGCTATGGCAGAAATGATTCGAGGTGGCATAACATGTTTTAATGATATGTACTTTTTTTTAGATGCTACTGCACAAGCAGCGATTGAAGCGGGTATTCGAGCACATATTGGCATGACAATCATTGATGTGCCTACTGCTTGGGCCAAGACTACCGATGAATATTTTGAAAAAGCACTGGATTTTTATCATCGATATAAAAATCATGATCGTATCATTCCTACGATGGCGCCACATTCAACCTATACTGTTTCAAAAGAAAATCTAATTAAAGTAAATGAAATTGCAATGCAGTATCACCTAAAAATTAATATTCATTTACAAGAAGCTCCTTCTGAAGTGCAACAATTCTTAGTGAAACACAATAAGACTCCTCTGCAATTATTAGATGAGATCGGTATGGTCACACCGAATCTTATTGCTATTCATATGACACAAATTAATGACAATGATTTCGCCATTCTTCAACGCGCTCGCCCTTCTATCGTGCATTGTCCTGAATCCAACATGAAGCTGGTGAGCGGTGCTTGTCCAGTCGAAAAACTATCGCAATTAGGAATAAATGTTGCCCTCGGCACGGATGGCGCTGCGAGCAATAATGATCTTGATATGTTTGGTGAAATGCGCTCAGCCGCATTTCTTGGCAAAATGACAGCAAATAATCCAAAAGCAGTTTCTGCCGATCACGTGCTAAAAATGGCGACGCTTAATGGCGCAAAAGCATTAGGGATAGACCACCTAGCTGGTTCACTCGCACCAGGTAAAGCTGCTGACTTTATTGCTATTAATTTAGATGAAATAGAAACTCAACCGCTATATCAGCCGATCTCTCAAATCGTGTATGCAACGCCTAGAAGTCAGGTGACTGATGTTTGGGTAGCTGGTAAACAGCTACTAAAAGATCGTGAATTACTCACTTTAGATAAGAAAAAATTAGTAGATAAAGCAAAAAGTTGGCAAAAAAAGATAAAAACTTAGTATAATTGACCGCTTTCCAAACCTCTACCAAGTCGAGAGTTAGAAAGAGGTCAATGATGCCAACTTTAAAACCAGAGGAGCAAATTATGCCTATAGAACGTACTTTATCCATCATCAAACCTGATGCTGTCTCAAAACAAGTGATCGGTCTGATTATCAGTCGCTTTGAGAAAAATGGATTGCGAATAGCAGCAGCTAAAATGAGCCGTCTGAGCAAATCACAAGGCGAATCATTTTATGCAGTTCATCAAGAACGACCCTTTTTCCCATCTCTTGTGAGCTTTATCAGTTCTGGTCCTGTATTCATCATGGTGCTAGAAGGTGAAAATGCAATTGCTCTTAATCGTCAAATAATGGGAGCAACGAATCCTAAAGAAGCTGCAGCAGGAACCATTCGTGCTGATTTTGCTGATTCTATCGATCATAATGCAGTCCATGGTTCTGATTCAGCTGAAACAGCCAAACAAGAAATTGCCTTCTTTTTCCAACCAAGCGACGTTTTCGCTTATGTTTCAGAAAGTGAACTTGCTTAATGACTGAAAATCTGCCTGCCAAAATCAATTTACTGGGTTTAGATTATGCATCCATGCTTGCATTTTTTGCTAAGCTAGACGAAAAGCCTTATCGCGCTAAGCAAATTTTAAAATGGATACATACCATCGGCATCCAAGATTTTCAACAGATGACTGATCTCAGTAAAGTGTTGCGAAATAAATTGATGGATACGGCAGAAATTGTTCTGCCACAACTTGCTTATGAAAATAAAGCAGAAGATGGCACTTATAAATGGTTATTACGCTTGAGCGATGGAAATTGTATCGAAACAGTTTTTATTCCTGAAAAAACTCGTGGCACGCTTTGTATTTCTTCTCAAGTTGGCTGTATATTGAATTGCGATTTCTGTTCGACTGGAAAACAAGGTTTTAGTCGTAACCTTACCACTGCAGAAATTATCGCTCAATTGTGGATAGCCATTCGTCATTTATCAAAAAATAAGGGTGCTCACGATCATCAAGTAACCAATGTAGTGATGATGGGAATGGGTGAACCTTTATTAAATCTTGATAACGTCATTCCTGCTTTAAATTTAATGCTAGATGATTTTGCCTATGGCTTATCTAAACGCCGCGTGACTGTCAGTACAGCCGGTGTGGTTCCCGCCATGTATCAACTTCGCGAACTAAGTGATGTCGCTTTGGCTGTTTCTTTGCACGCACCAAATGATATTTTGCGCAACCAATTAGTACCACTGAATAAAAAATATCCCCTGAATGAGTTAATGGCCGTCTGCAAAGAATATTTTAAAGAGGATGCTCGAAGGTCTATTACGATGGAATATGTCATGTTGCACGGCATCAATGACAGTCAAGAACATGCTAGGCAACTGATCAAATTACTCAATGGCATACGGGTTAAAATGAATCTTATACCATTCAATCCCTTTCCTCATACCCAATATAAACGTTCTGAGAATGACACCATTCTTCATTTTCGTGATACCCTGCTGAAGGCTGGATTAAATACGACGATACGTCGAACACGTGGGGATGATATTAATGCTGCTTGTGGCCAATTAGTTGGTCAAGTGAAGGATAGAACTCGTCGTCAACAACGCTACCAGCAAAAATTGGACTCTCATTCATTATAAGATATATTTCTTAGGATCTAAAAAAAATCATTGGCGAGAATGTGCTAACGTCATATTATTGGATTCTGTCTACCTTTATATCAAACGGGTTGATTTAACAAGGATGTCAAAGCATGAATCATGAAACTCAGCATTTAACCGATTCTTCTAAGGTATCGTTTGGAGCACACTTGAAGCTGGCTCGCGAAGCCTTAGGACAGGAAAGTAAAGAAGTAGCTTCTCAATTGAGATTGAATGAAAAATACATTCACATGATGGAACAAGAAAGCTTTCCGGAGAACTTACCTCTAACTTTTATCTCTGGTTATCTCCGCGCGTATGGACGATTATTACAACTCCCAACAGAGGAAATAGAACAAGCAATAGATCAAATTAAAACCAAGCTGCTTAAATCTCACTCCAGTTCGTTCATTTTAAAATCATACAAACCTATCCCCAACGATAGCTATTTCATGCAATTTTCTACTTATTTAATCGTCTTTATCGTTTTAGGGCTAGCGGGAACTTGGTGGTATACCCATCCCCCTTCGAACCTGCAACAGCTCGTTGAAACTCCTAAAATAATTCAAGAGACAGTTAAACCAGTGCTTGCACAAGTTACTCCTTCGGAAAATAATAGCCCTCATAAAATAAACATTACCTCAACCAGTAGCAAATCACCTGCTGCATCAGACAAATCAGATACCACTGATGATGATGCTGATGATAATGATACTAGCGATTAAGCTTATCCCATCTAAAAGAGGAGAAATGCGTGCCAGAAATCATCCGAGCCATTCGCGGCATGAATGATATTCTTCCTGCAGAATCTTATCTATGGCATCACATAGAAAATAGTATGCGAAGAATTCTTCAAAGCCATGGTTATCAAGAAATTCGTTTTCCAATTCTTGAATACACCGAATTATTTAAACGATCGATTGGCGAGATAACCGATATTGTTGAGAAAGAAATGTACACCTTTCTCGATCGCAATCAAGAAACACTAACCTTGCGTCCAGAAGGAACAGCAAGCTGTGTTCGAGCAGGAATAGAGCATGGATTAATTTATAATCAAGTCCAACGCTTGTGGTATCTAGGCCCTTTTTTCCGCTATGAACGTCCGCAAAAAGGCCGCTACCGACAATTTCATCAATGTTCCGCAGAAGTATTTGGCTTAGCTGGACCTGACATTGATGCTGAATTGATTCTCATGTCTGGACTCATCCTCGAAAAATTGGGAATTAAAAATTTTACTACCCTACAAATTAATTCCTTAGGAACAATAGAAGCTAGAACAATATACCGCAAACAATTAATAAAGTACTTTAACGACAATCAAGCTGATTTAGATGAAGATAGCATCCGTCGCTTGCATAAAAATCCTTTGCGAATTTTGGATAGTAAAAATCCAGATATGAAAAAACTCATCGAGCATGCACCTAAGCTATTAAATCATTTAGATGATGCCTCTCTAAAACACTTTGAAATGCTACAAGACTATCTTAGCCATGCTGGCATAGCATTTGAAATTAATCCTTGTCTAGTCAGAGGGCTAGATTATTACACCAAAACAGTTTTTGAATGGGTATCTGATAAGCTGGGTGCACAAGGAACAGTCTGTGGCGGGGGGCGCTATGACCATCTAGTCGAACAATTAGGGGGTAAGGCTACTCCCGCCCTGGGTTTTTCATTTGGATTAGAGCGCACGGTGTTGCTCCTACAACAAACCGACCATAATCACAAAGCTGAAATGATTCAACATGGTTATCTTATTACTGATAGCGAAGAATCGTTTATCGTTGGTCTAAAATTGGCAAATTACTTAAGAAGCAAAGTTCCCGGATTAAAACTTATCCTACATTGCGGTGGGGGTAACTTAAAAAGCCAATTTAAAAAAGCTGACAAAAGCGGCGCTCTTTACGCTATCATTATTGGTGAACACGAACGTAAAACTCATTCTGTTTCAATTAAATCGTTGAGAGAAAACATTCCTCAACAAACTCTATATCAAGATGAATTAGCGGAATATTTGAAGTTAAAAATAACTAAGAAAAAAGACTAGTCATACGCACCAACATATCTTATGATTGACAAAAAACTTCCATCCCTAAATCTCAAATGGATACTGTCAGATTGCTTAAGAGGACCACCCCTTGACAGAGTACTTAACTGAACAAGAACAAATTGAGCTCCTAAAAAACTGGATCAAGCAATATAGTCTGGTTATTTTAACTGGTGTTTTACTGACTATTATTGGTATATCCGGTTGGCGATACTGGCAACAACGACAAGCAAAAATACTGACCCATGCTTCAGCTATTTATGATGAAATGCTAACTAAGCGAGCTCAAAACGATGCTCAAACTACCGTTATACAAGCTCAAAAACTCCATGATCACTACGCTCAAACTATCTATGGTCAAATTGCTTCTCTAATGCTGGCTAGAGAGGCTATCGATAAAAAAAATTACCTAGTAGCGGAAAAACAGCTAACGGCTCTCCTTGACCAGAGTAATATCGCCTCTTTTCGTCAAATCATACGCTTACGATTAGCGCGAGTCCTCATGGTTGAGCAAAAACCAGAAGAAGCGATTAAAGTGTTAGAAAAAGTTGATGATAAAAATTTTAACGGATTAACTAATGAGCTCCGAGGCGATGCTTATCTTGCTATGAAAAATATGGACATGGCACGTCAATCTTATCAATTAGCACTCACTGAATTACCAAATTCTGAAACCATTCGACCTTTATTACAAATGAAATACGATAACATTATTGTCAATCAAACCACCTCATGAATTTTTGGGTTAATCAATCTATGTATAATATTCTCTTGAAAATCTTCTGCTACCTTATATTTGTCTTATTTATCACTGCATGTAATGGCTTTTTTGAAAAGGATAATACGCCAGAGCCTGCACCGCTTGTTTATATGACCCCTGAAATACAACCTGTTCAGGGATGGTCAACTAGAGCTGGAACGGGAACAGGTGATGATTATCTGAAAATGGGTTTTTCAGTCAGTGATCATGCTATTTTTACTACTAGCATAAAAGGAACTGTCACCTCGATTAGCCAAGAGAAAGGCTTACAAAATTGGCAAATGAATACTGATTTTCCTATCACTACTGGTCCTGGAATCGGTGATGATCTAGTAGTGATAGGTGGTCGACGAGGCGAAATACTCGCACTACAACAAAATACTGGCCAAATAGTTTGGAAAACGAATCTACCTAGTCAAGCATTTGCAAAACCAGCGATCAAAAATAATATCGTTGTAATTAAATCTATCGATGGTTATTTGCGAGCTTTATCCACTAAAGATGGGCATCTTATTTGGTCATTTCAACAAATTGAACCCAATCTCATTTTACGAAGCGCAAGCAATCCATTCATTAGCAATCAAAATCTTTTCGTCGGCTTTGCGAATGGTAATCTGACAAAACTTAATTTGTCTGATGGACAACCTATTTGGACTCAAGCACTCGCCATACCGCAAGGTCCTTTTGCTATTCAACGTATGATCGATATTGATGCGGACCCCATTTTATTTGAACAGCATATTTATGCAGCTACTTATCAAGGAAAAATCAACTCTCTTGATTGGACGACAGGAAAAATATTTTGGTCTCATAATATTTCTTCTTATACTGGCATGATTGCTGACAATCACGCCATTTACATTACTGATGCAAAAAGCCATGTTTGGTCATTCGATGTAAGTAGTGGCTTAGTCAATTGGCGACAAGACAAGTTAGAAGCACGTGTGATTACTGCCCCCACGATTCAAGATAATTATATAGTAGTAGGCGATGCACAAGGCTATTTACATTGGCTTAACAAACGTGATGGCCGCATTGCTGCTCGCAAATATGTTGGGTCCATGTATACCGCTCCCATTGTAAAAAATGGTGTATTATACGCACTGACTAATAGCGGTCATTTGACTACCTACTCTTTGCCTAGCCGTTCTAGTTAATCCAGCGACGGGTATGCTATCGAGGGATTTTCCCGCGGAGATTGTTGGATTATGTTACCTGTTGTTGCCATCGTCGGTCGACCTAATGTCGGCAAATCAACTTTATTTAATTGTTTAACGCGTAGCAAAAATGCATTAATGTCTGCTTATCCCGGTACCACTCGTGATAGAAAATATGGCGAAGCCAATTATGATGATCATCGATTTATTATTATCGATACCGGTGGAATTGTCGAAAAACCAGATGAAATTGGCAAGCTAATCACGCAGCAAGCATTGTTAGCTATTAAAGAAGCAGATCATATCGTTTTTCTTGTTGATGGACGAGAAGGCATCATTGCTGAAGATAAGGCAATAGCTAACATCATTCGCCGTGCTCATAAACCTATTTTACTGGTAGTGAATAAAACGGAGGGCTTAGATTCTGTATTGAGCACGATTGATGCACATGAATTAGGAATGGGTACACCCATTGCCATTGCCACGGCGCATCGCCTCGGTATTAGCAATTTAGTTGAAGCTCTCTTTCCTATCACGCACGACACAATATCATCAGACATGGCGCCTGAAACCGTCTCTGGCATTAAATTAGCCCTCGTTGGACGTCCGAATGTCGGAAAATCTACTCTTACCAATCGTATGCTGGGTGAAGATAGAGTGATTGTCCATGATTCCCCTGGAACAACACGCGATAGCATTTATATTCCACTCGAACGCTTGGATCAGCATTACACCTTGATCGATACTGCCGGTATTCGTAAACGCAAAAACATAACCGATATTCCTGAGAAATTTTCTATTGTTAAAACATTACAATCTATCGAAGATGCTCATGTTGTGCTTTATTTGATTGATGGTCGTAGTGGCGTATCAGAACAAGATCTCAAATTATTAGGTTTTGTGCTCGACTGTGGTAAAGCATTAGTCATTGCGATTAACAAATGGGATGGCATGACAGATTCAGCACGCGAACTAACTAGAAATAGTATAGATAGACAATTGGATTTTGTTCGCTTTGCACGAATGCATTATATCTCAGCACTACATGGCTCGGGTGTTGGAAATTTATTTGATTCGATTAATGAAGCTTATGCATCCGCCATGAAAAAATTAGTGACACCTGAGCTAACTCGTTTACTTCAGCTAGCATTGGTCACACATACACCACCATTAGTACGAGGACGACGCATCAAGCTACGCTATGCTCATCCTGGTGGACATAATCCTCCAACCATTATTATTCATGGGAATCAAGTCGAGGATTTACCTGAAAGCTATCGACGTTTCCTTGCGGCATTTTTTCAAAAGAAACTTAAATTGCACGGTACTCCCGTCCTCATTGAGTTTAAAGGAAGCAAAAATCCTTTTACTCAGAATTAGGAGTTCGATGAGAACCCAGGACATCTGCCCAAGTAACTTGACAGTGCGTTCAGAGGACACTACGATGCATGTAAGTAATTGTTATTAAAATGAGATATATACATGCTGTTAGAAACCATTCGTTCTCTGTTAAATGAAGATCTGATATTGACAGATCAATGTATTGTTTCGCGGCTTGAATCTGACATACCACTTATTAGAGAAGTCATTGAATATGTGATGACCTGTGGCGGTAAACGTATTCGTCCGATGATATTGCTTCTTAGCGCACAGGCCTTATCTTACCAAGGAAAACAACATATAGAACTAGCTGCTGTCATTGAATTAATTCATACAGCAACATTATTACACGATGATGTGGTTGATCATTCAACTTTAAGGCGAGGTCATAAAACTGCTCATACTATCTGGGGTAGCAATGCCAGTGTGCTCATTGGCGATTTTCTTTATTCACGCGCATTTCAAATTGTTGTTGATTTCAAACATCAAACTATCTTAGATATTTTTGCTCATGCGACGCATTACATTGCTGAAGGTGAGATTATGCAGTTAGTCAACTGTCATAATCCCGATACAACCGAAAAACTTTATTTTGAAATCATTCAACGTAAAACAGCCAAGCTATTTGAAATAGCCGCACAACTCGCTGCAATTATTGCTACACCTAGCAATGAAAAAATTACCGCCATGTCTCATTATGGTTTATATCTTGGATTAGCTTATCAATTGATAGATGATGCCCTGGATTATAGTCGATCCCCTGAACAAACTGGTAAGAATATCGGTCAAGATATTGCTGAAGGCAAAGTAACCTTGCCCCTTATATTTGCCATGAGTAAATGTAAAAGCCACGAATTAGAATTACTGAAAAACTCTATTCAATCAGGTTCAAGTCATGATCTTAAAGCCATTATCGAGATTATTGAATCTACTAATGCAATCACATACACTACCGATATAGCAAAACATTATAGTCAACAAGCAAAAATCGCATTATCTCAAATTTCTTCCTCTCCTTACAAAAATGCACTGGAAAAATTATGCGATTTTGTGATTGAAAGAACATATTAATAGATACGAATGAGATTCGGGGTGTAGCTCAGCTTGGTAGAGCGCTGTCTTCGGGAGGCAGAAGTCGCAGGTTCGAATCCTGTCACCCCGATTAGTATTTTAATGAGTGAACTGAACCGTTCGTACCAAGGAGCCGTATAGCGGCATTACGTGATTGCCCTGAGGAGTGACGAAAATTTTTATGACAAAACGTAAATCAATCTTACAACAAATTTCTGTGGATTTACTGATCCAAGGGAAACACCAACCGCGTAAATTATTTAATCCTGTTAAAATTCAAGAATTAGCCGATTCTATCAAAAGCACGGATGGATTATTACAACCGATTGTTGTCAGACCTAAACCAGATGGCAAATACGAGATTGTCGCTGGTGAAAGACGATGGCGCGCTGCTCAATTAGCTGGTTTTACAGAAGTAAGCTGTTTAGTCTACTCATATTCAGATGAACAAACATTACAAGCATCCATCATTGAGAATATTAGCCGCGCCGATTTAAATCCTATTGAAGAAGCTCAAGCATATCAACGTTTGATTGATGAATTCCAATATTTACATGAAGAAGTAGCAGCATCCGTAGGCAAATCACGAACGGTGATTACCAATGCTCTCCGATTATTAAAACTCGATCCGCGTATACAACAGATGCTGATTAATGATCAACTTTCAGAGGGGCATGGAAAAATTATTGCCGGGCTTCCTATCCATCAACAAATCGAGCTTGCCGAACGCTGTGTGCAGAAAGGTTGGAATGTTCGCAAAATGGAGATAGAAGCGAAAAAATTACAACAAACTGATCAAACCAATCCAAATCTTTATGAAGATGCAAACATCAAAAAATTAGAAATAGCACTTTCAGAACATGTTGGTAATCGTGTTGCTATCGAATACGAAGAACGTGGTGGTGGTTATTTACAAATTCGCTTCAATAATATTGATGAATTAGAAGGTCATTTTGATCGTATTGGTTTTAAGCAAGATACCAAGTACTAGCTACCTATCCAAACTAGCGTCTTGTAAAATCGCTCGCGCATTCATTCGTTCCAAACTTTTTTCAATCCGTTGCATGCCCTTATCAACACTGCTTGTACGGGTACTAAGATGCGGATTCAATACCGTAGTCGCATGATTAATATGTTCTAGATAACGAATCAGCGTTCCTGAAGGCAAAAACACCATTTTATATCCAACATCAGTTAATTTTTTATGCATATCTTTACCAGCAACCCTATCACCGTCAGAAAAATGCAAATTTAATTTTTTAATCAGCTGAGTACGATACATCGCACAGTGACTTCGTAAATAATAATAATTAGTACCTATTCCCTGCAAGCCATGGTTTTTTTTGCCGATCATTGCATAATAAATTCGCTGAGTACTGTGTTCTATCCATTTTAGAATTTGCCGCCAACTAGGCTTCAACTCTAATTTCCATGAACCAACACCAGCGATATGAGGATCTTTTTCCATCTGTGTAATCAGAAACTCCAGCCATCCAGAATGTTTCACTAATGTATCTGTGTGAATAGATAATACGTAGGGCGTTGTGACATAGGCTAAAGCTTGATCCAGTGCCCTCGAATGAGATTGGGTAGGTGATTCGCCAGGAATTGCTTTACGTTCCAGCAAATTGATCCAGGAAAGTGTTTTTAGATAATCCAGCGAGGCATCTCGAGAATCATTATCGATAACAATAATATTGGCTTTATTAAGATCCGTGTGTTTTCGTAAAAGACGTAAACAGAGTTTGGTTAATTCCAAAGTTTTAAAATTTGGGATCAAAATAGTTACTAATGGTTGCATCGTTCCCAATCTTTATTACTCCTGGTTTGAGTTTACCCTGGTAACGATTATAATATGTCTCTTGCTAAAACCCTAGAGGTTCATTTTATGAAAGGAATTATTTTAGCTGGTGGATTGGGAACACGGCTTTATCCGGCAACACAATCCATTAATAAACAATTATTACCTATTTATGACAAACCCATGATTTATTATCCTCTTTGTACTCTATTGCTCGCGGGAATTCGGGATATCCTCATCATTACAACGCCACATGAATTATCTTTATTTAAAGCATTACTCAAAAATGGATCGCAATGGGGTATTCATTTATCTTACACAACACAATCTAAACCAGAAGGAATCGCGCAAGCTTTTCTACTCAGTGAATCCTTTATTGATAATTCTTCAAGTTGCCTCATTCTTGGCGACAATATTTTGTATGGTGATGGCTTATCAGAAAAATTACAAAAAGCGACCAACCAAGCAAGCGGTGCGACTATATTTGGTTATTATGTTTCTGATCCATCACGCTATGGAATCATTTTTTTTAATCCAGAAGAAAAACCCATTGAGATCATTGAAAAACCAATTAATCCGAGCTCTCATTATGCAGTCATTGGTCTTTATTTTTACGATAAACAGGTAGTTGATATTGCTAAAGGATTAAAACCATCTGCACGGGGAGAATTAGAGATTACCGATATCAATAATTATTATCTTAAAGCAAATACTTTACAGGTTGAAAAATTAGGGCGCGGCATTGCATGGTTAGATACAGGAACACATCAATCCATGCTAGAAGCAGCGAATTTTATCCATACACTTGAGCAACGACAAGGTTTAAAAATTGGTAGCCCAGAAGAAATCGCTTGGCGCATGGGATTCATTACTTCAGAGCAACTTGAAATGCTTGCCATCACGCAATGCAAAAGTGGCTACGGTCAATATTTACTAGATTTGGTTACCTAATACTATGGACATTCTCAACACATCGCTCAGTGGTCTTATAATCATTCAACCTAAACTATTTAATGATGATCGCGGCTATTTTTTAGAATCCTATCATCAACATCGTTATAGTGAGTTAAACATTCCTCATTTTGTACAAGACAACCTCTCTCATTCAAACCAACATGTTTTGCGAGGATTGCATTATCAATTACCCAATCCTCAAGGTAAATTAATTTGGGTAACACATGGTGAAATTTTGGATATTGCTTTAGATATTCGAGTGAACTCGCCTACTTTTGGCCAATGGTATAGCATCGTACTCAGTGAGGAAAATCATACACAAATCTATGTTCCACCCGGTTTTGCTCATGGTTTTTGTGTGCTCACACCCTTGGCGGATGTGCATTACAAATGTACTGATGTTTATATCCCAACAAATGAACATGGAATTATTTGGAATGACCCGCATTTAAAAATTCCTTGGCCACTGAAAAAACCCCTTCTATCGCCTAAAGATCAAATGCTTCCGATGCTACATGAGGTTTCACTTGAACAATTGTTCACTTAAATTACTCATTACCGGCGGACAAGGTCAATTAGCTTCGGCATTACGACATCATCCTCTCGCTCATCAGCATGCATTAACGATTTGTTCAAAAAACGAATTGGACATCACCACGCCATCCTCTATTCAGCAAGCAATTCAATTGCATCAGCCTGATGTGGTGATTAATACCGCAGCTTACACAGCTGTAGATAAAGCCGAACAAGCACATCAACTTGCCCTATTGGTTAATCATAGTGGAGCAAAAAATCTTGCGATTGCTTGCGAAGAAAATCAAATTCCTTTAATACATTTTTCTACAGATTATATATTTGATGGTAGACAAACACTTGCTTATCATGAAAACGATGCGGCTAATCCGCTAAATGTCTATGGCTTGAGTAAATACTTAGGGGAAGAAGCGATACGCAATCATGTACAGCGCCATATTATTCTACGAATCAGCGGTTTATTTAGCGAATATGGAAATAATTTTTTGAAAACCATACTTCATTTAGCAATAAAAAAAGATAAATTGCAAATTGTAAGAGATCAAATCACTTGTCCAACTGATGCTAATGATGTTGCAACTATGTGTTTTACTCTGATAAAAACATTGCGATATTGGGGTACCTATCATTATTGTAATCTTCAACCAACTTCTTGGTATGATTTTGCCATTGCTATTATAGAAACAGCAAAAAAAGATTTGTTATTATCCGTTAAACAGATAGATGGCATGACGAGCGCACAATATACTGCTTTAGCTAAACGTCCTGCATATTCTGTCTTAAATTGCAATAAAATTTATAATGATTACGGCATTACCCAATCTTCTTGGGATCAGCATCTCTCATCAATAATTTATTTTTGTGCGCAACAAAAATGATAGCCTGTGGAATAAAGGCTATAACTTTAAAAGTAAAATAGCGAGAAATCCAAGAAAAAAAGATGAAGTAATCAAGGCAGAATCTTCGCCTTCATGTGCTTCCACCAAAAGCTCTTCGGCACCTAAATAAAGAAGAGCAGCAACACCAAAAGCCAAAAACTCAACCATCCAAGTTTGTGGAACTGAATTCATTAGAGAAGCGCCAACCCATGCACCAACTGGCATCATGATAGAAATAAAAATAAGCCAACCCATGCTTTGTGTTAAACCAACTAAACGATCTTTCAAAACCATCGCTGTAGAAATTCCTAAAAAAAGCAAACAAGCACTCAGCGCTATTGTGATTAAAATACCGCTATCTTCTCCGGCTACAAATGAAATTCCCACTAATAAACCATCCACAAAAACATCAACCCAAACGGCTAATAGTAATCCCATGGGCAATTTGCTTTTGAGTGACATATGTTCCATTTGTTTGGTAAATTGCATTAGTGAAAGCATCAGCACTACTCCCACGACAAAACCTATTGCCACTGTCAAAGGAGATTTACTATCTAAAATTTTTGGCAACAAATCAACAGAAACAGCACCGAACACGATACCTGCAACTAAATGTTGCGTCATGTTTTTGCTCTTTACACCAAAGGAATATATCGTACCAACGAGACCACCAATTACCATACAGATACCGGGAATTAAAGCATACAGAGTTATTTCAAATACGGTCAGATTCATAGCCAATTCCTTATAGATAAAACTCTTGACACTGATGCCGCCCTAACGCCAAACTTGGACAAGAAAATAGTATAACATGAGTCAAAGGCAAATGAATCACTACCAATCGCATCATATGCTTGTGACTGGCGGGGCTGGATTTATCGGGTCCAACTTTATTCGCTATGTTTTAATGCATGAGCCCACTATAAAAATTATTAATATCGATAAATTAACTTACGCAGGTTCGCTCACTAATTTAAAAAATTTAGATTCTCCTAACCGTTACCATTTTTGCCAAGGCGATATCATTGATAGCAATTTGGTCCATCAGATTTTACGAAATTATTCTATCGATACAATTGTTCATTTCGCAGCTGAAAGCCATGTTGATCGCTCCATTACCGAGCCCAATTCTTTTGTTGAAACCAATCTTTTAGGAACATTTACTTTACTTGAAGCAGCCCGTCAACAGTGGTTTACAGTAGAAAATCGTTCCATGACACAGTGCCGTTTTCACCATATTTCAACAGATGAAGTGTATGGATCATTAAAATCTGCTGACAAACCTTTCAATGAACAAACGACTTATCAACCACGCTCGCCATACTCTGCGACTAAAGCAGGATCAGATCATTTAGTATTTGCTTATTATCATACCTATGGCTTACCCATCACTTTATCTCATTGCTCCAATAATTATGGTCCCCGCCAACATGCTGAAAAATTTATTCCAACTATTATTCATTCCTGTTTAGCAAAACAGACTATCCCCATCTATGGAAATGGAAAAAATATTCGAGATTGGCTGTATGTTGATGATCATTGCAGTGGAATTTTAGCTATTTTAAAAAATGGAAAAATTGGCGAAACATATAATATGGGAGGTGATAATGAGTGGGAAAACATTACTCTTGCTCAATATATTTGTGAACAAATGGAGAAACATGTACCAAATAAAATTGCTTATCAAGCTCTCCTAAATTATGTGACTGATAGACCAGGACATGATTTTCGCTATGCCATCGATAGCCATAAAATCAAAACAGAACTGAATTGGCTTCCACTAGTTTCTATGGAAGCAGGAATCAATAAAACAATCGAATATTATTCGCAATCGCGTTAGCGTCTTGCTCAAAGTGCTTCAGAATACCCTTATTTCCTTCTAACAAGCGAAGAGACAATAATTCCGGATAAGTCACCCAACGAAGTATTTGATTTTCTCTACCATACAGCTCCCCATTAAATGAAATCATACGCCATATGTCGAGTAATACTGCTTTATCAGGATAAAAATGCGGATGTTGAAACCAAAATTTTGTGCTGATGACTTCAATTCCTAATTCTTCATGCAATTCACGTTTTAATGCTGCTTCACTCGTTTCATATGGTTCGATTTTTCCACCTGGAAATTCCCAATAACCGCTATATGGCTTATCGTGTGGCCGTTGGGCAACCAGTATTGTATTTTCATGTTGAATGATGCCTACAGCAACTTTAATGAGCTGAGCTTCCATTTTTTATTCTAATCTACCGTGACAATGCTTATATTTTTTCCCTGATCCACAGGTACAGGGACTATTACGACCCACTTTGGGAACACCGCGAATAAATGGTAGAGGTGGGGAAACGACAGATTGAGATAGTGCTTCAACAGGTTCCTTGGGATGATGAAAGGTATCGACAGCAGTATGTTGATATTCAATTTGCTGTTGATTCAATGCTTGCCGACGCTTTGCTTCTATCTGTGCAATATCTTGTTCTACTTTTACTTCAAATTTACTCAATGAAGAAATAACATCGTAATAAATTTTATCTAGTAATTGAGCAAATAATTCGAATGATTCACGCTTGTATTCTTGCTTTGGATTTTTTTGAGCATACCCGCGCAAATGAATACCCTGGCGTAAATAATCCATTGCGGCTAAATGCTCACGCCAAGCAATATCTAATGTTTGCAAAGTAACAGCTTTCTCAAATTGTCGCATGATAGTTGAGCCAATTTGTGTTTCTTTTGCTTGATAGGCTTCTTTAAATGCAGCTTGAATTCGCTCTTTAATAATCTCGGCCTGCATCATCTTGTCTTGATCCAGCCATGCTTGTATGGGTAAGTGCAAATTAAAATCATTGGCCAATGATTTTTCGAGCTGAGGAATATCCCACTCTTCTTCCATGCTATGAACTGGCATATGCATATTAACAACTTGATCAATCACTGATTCACTCATATCTACGATAGTATCTGTAATATGTTCTGCTGCTAATAAACTATCTCGCTGATGATAAATTACCTTACGTTGCTCATTAGCAACATCATCATATTCCAGTAATTGCTTACGCATATCGAAATTATAAGCTTCAACTTTACGCTGAGCATTTTCAATGCTTCTTGAGAGCATGCGAGACTCTAATGCCACCCCTTTATCCATACCAATGCGCTGCATAATCGCATTCAAGCGCTCGCCACCAAAAATACGTAATAAATTATCTTGCAATGAAAGATAAAACCGTGATTTACCAGGATCGCCTTGACGTCCAGAACGTCCTCGCAATTGATTATCGATACGACGAGATTCATGTCGCTCTGTTCCTAACACATATAAACCGCCAGATTTTACTACCTGCTCATGTCGCTCATGCCAATTTTTCTTACGTTGTACAATCTCTTCGGCGCTAGGTTGATTCAATGCTTTCAGCTCAGCTTCTAGATTACCGCCAAGTACAATATCCGTTCCACGACCCGCCATATTAGTAGCAATTGTCACTGCCCCTGGTCGTCCTGCTTCTGAAACAATTTGTGCTTCCTTCTCATGAAATTTTGCATTTAATACCTGATGTGGAATGGTTTCATGCTTCAATAAATTGGATAAATATTCTGATGTTTCTATCGATGTTGTTCCCACTAAAATAGGTTGTTGATGGTTGTGAGTCACTTTGATATCTGCGACAATCGCTGCAAATTTTTCCTCTGCAGACATATAAACCAAATCCGGGAAATCATTTCTCACCATTGGTTTATGTGTTGGAATAACATTAACCTCTAAACCATAAATTTGCTGAAATTCGTAGGCCTCAGTATCTGCTGTACCCGTCATTCCAGCTAATTTGTTATAGAGACGGAAATAATTTTGAAAGGTAATCGAGGCTAGCGTTTGATTTTCTTGATTAATTTTTACTTGCTCTTTTGCCTCAATCGCTTGATGTAAACCATCTGACCAGCGTCTTCCTGGCATCGTTCGACCAGTATGCTCATCAACAATCACCACTTCATCCTGTTGCACAATATAATCGATATCTCGGTTGAATAGAGTATGTGCTCTTAGCCCTGCATAGATGTGATGCATAAGCAAAATATTATGTGCGTCATAAAGACTTTCACCCGCTTTCAATAAATTAGTACTTGCCAATAATTCTTCAACATGTTGATGGCCTTCTTCCGTAAGAAAAGCCTGCTTGGATTTTTCATCTAAACTATAATCTCCCGGACCATCTTTGACTTCTTGTTTTTTTAGTTTAGGAATAATATTGTTTATGACAACATACAAATCAACACTATCTTCTGCTGCTCCAGAAATAATGAGTGGGGTACGTGCTTCATCAATTAAAATAGAATCGACTTCATCTACAATTGCATAATTGAGTCCCCGTTGAACTTTTTCATTTAAGTGGAAAACCATGTTGTCGCGTAAATAATCAAATCCAAATTCATTATTGGTACCATAAGTGATATCTGCCGCATAAGCTTGTTGTTTTTCTTGAGCACTCATACCATGAAGGTTTACTCCTATGCTTAAGCCTAAAAACTCATACAAAGGACGCATCCATTCCGCATCTCGTTTAGCGAGATAATCATTCACTGTAACGATGTGTACCCCTTTTCCTGGTAAAGCATTTAAGTAGGCCGCCAGTGTGGCTACTAATGTTTTACCTTCACCTGTTCGCATTTCAGCAATATTTCCGCCATGCAATACCATCCCGCCAATCAGCTGTACATCAAAGTGGCGCATGTTCAGGGTTCGTTTTGCTGCTTCTCTAGCAACGGCAAACACTTCAGGTAATAAATCATCAAGACTCGTTTTTGTTTGAAGCCGCTGACGAAATTCGCTAGTTTTAGCGTGTAATTCAGCATCGCTTAACAGTGATATTGGTGGCTCAAGTGCATTAGTTAGTTCGACACTTTTCCATAGACGGCGTAATACGCGTTGATTGCGACTACCTAATACATTTGTGAAAATACGATTCAGCATAAGAATCAATCACTCCCAACCAAAACAGGTTCTCTTTAAGTTTTATACCTGAAAAGGGAAGACATTACCTGGTCCTCTGTTTTTCGTCAATCTTAACTGTAAAAAAGCTAGCCAACTATACCGAAAATTTGATCTCCAACTAAAAACACGATAGATTTAGTTAAATAAAAACTAGTTACCTCTTTAAAAGGAATTGCTATGAATAATCGCCACCCCAGTCATCCATCCTCAGAAGAAGAAATAGTAGTCATCTCATCTGGGGCACCCGCTCAACTCAGTGGCTTCCCATTAGAATTTGCCAAGGAGCATGGATTAGTTATGCCAAGATCTGCATGGCTAACGTGGCGTTTTCAGCCTTTCGATACCGTACCCATCATGGAAACCCCCATACAAACAGGCAATTATTCAGAAACAATCGTCACCATTGAACCCAGTAAGGTCACGACAACACCCAAAACTATCGTCAAGACTGAATACAGCAACGTCACTACAACACCTAAAAGCACCGCAGCAGTGGTGATATCTGATATAAGTAAAAAATATTTGCAAAGCCTTTTTGAAGGTGATTATCGTGCAAGCAACTCAACTCCTGTGCAATCAAAAGCTAATGATGCCGATTGTTGTGCAAGCAATACCGTTCCTGTGCAATCAAATGCTAATTATTTTGATTATCTCCCTATCAGCGATTTACAAACAACAGATGATTTTTTAATTCATCTTGGTCAACTTCCATTACCAGAAACATCCTTCAATATTGAATTATCTTATCCCTACTTAAACACAATATTTGCTTCCCAAACTTCTAAAAAATCCTGTGACAATGAAACCGAAATGCAAGCAGAAACATTACCCTCACGCCCTTCATCTTAATGAAAAATCCAAAAATAAAAAAAATAAATGGCTATCTCAAAACTGATCATCAAGGATTAAAATCACTGTATGAGAGAATAAAAAAAATCGAATTATTAACACAAAAAATATTTACTTATTTAGATCCGAATTTAAAAAAATATTGTCAAATTGTTAATGATGAAAATAATCGACTAATCATGCTCGTAGAGAACGCTGCCATCGCCACTCAGCTCCGCTTTCAAACAGCTAATCTTATTACTCAATTCAAACACGATCCCACATTAAAACATATACAAGATATTCATTATAAAGTTCGACCATTAAATTCGTCCTATTCCAAACGTTATTTAATTGAAATCAACCAACCACCGCTTTTATTATCCAGAGAAACAGCAGAAACAATTAAAAATACCGCTCAAACGATAGAAGATCTTACACTGCGAAATATCATGGAGAAAATTGCTCAACATTATAAAAAGTAAGCGGCGATTATACTTCTAATAAAATAGGTCGCACATAGGAAATAGGAGCGGTTTTGCTATCTTCAAAGGTGACATACTCCCACACATCGTCATTGAGTAATAACTGTCGCAGAAGTTTATTATTAAGCGCATGACCTGATTTGAAACCTGTAAAGGAACCGATAAGACTAGAACCTAATAAATATAAATCGCCCACCGCATCAAGAATTTTGTGTTTAACAAATTCATTTTCATAACGCAAACCATCTTCATTTAAAACACGAAAATCATCGATAGCAATTGCATTATCTAAGCTTGCGCCTCGAGCTAAATTTAATGTTTGTAATTTTTCAAAATCAGCCATAAATCCAAAAGTACGAGCTCGACTAACTTCTTTTACATAAGAAAGACTGGAAAAATCTAAAGTAGCAGTTTTGTTCTTTGATTTAAATAAAGGATGATCGAAATCGATGGTAAAAGTTACTTTAAAACCATTGAATGGTTCAAAACAAGCCCATTTATCCCCATCCATAATTTTAAGTTTTCGCTTGATACGAATAAAACGTTTAGGTGCGCTTTGTTCTTCGATACCTGCTGATTGGATAAGAAATACGAAGGGCCCTGCGCTACCATCCATGATTGGAATTTCAGAGGCTGTTACATCCACAAAAGCATTATCAATACCCAACCCTGCAAATGCTGATAGGAGATGTTCAACGGTTGCCACCCTAACTTTACCTTTTGCCAAGGTAGTGGAAAGAGTCGTATCACCCACACACTCCGCACGAGCAGGAATCTCAACGATAGGGCTGAGGTCGACACGTCGAAATAAAATGCCAGTATTGATAGGTGCAGGGCGTAGCATAATTTCTGCTCGCTCACCCCCATGCAATGTTATACCTGTCGCTTTAATGACGTTTTTCAGCGTCCGCTGCTTAATCATCCTTTGTTTTGAATTACTCATAATTGAAATTTTATCATAATATGCTGTTTTTAGGAAAGAAAATTAGCCCTAGCGATTCCCCGCCGACGAGCAACAATCCCTGTAGAATACCCACTGAGTGGTTTTGTAGCATCTTTATTATTTCATATCCACTATTATTTTATGACCATACAACTTAGCTTGCTGGTTGCTCCTATTTTTTACAGTATGGTGTGATTTCGTAACTCCCTAGGTTGTGGATAAACTAGGGTTAGTTTTGTAACAAAATACGTGATTGTCATCCTGAGCACTGTTTTTTAGTGCGAAGGATCTCGTTTTTTTAAATAAATCGAGATCCTTCGTCGCAAAAAGCGCTCCTCAGGATGACATCTGGGGAGTTACGTGATTTCTCATTTAAACTCGAACATTTGCTTTCTGGCTTTTCCAAGTATTTTTAAACTTCCTCTTCTTTTCGACGTAAAAAAGCTGGGATATCTAAATAATCAATATCATGAGTATTATTATCCAAACTTTTGCTAGGTTGAAAGTTAGGGATATTGTTGCTCGTGCCAGAAAGTGTATTTTGTCGACGCAAAATAGCTGGCTTATCTAGTTGGGTATAATCTGTTTCAGGTGGTTTGATATGATCTGGAATATGAGGCTTAAGGGTAGCAACAACTTGCTTTCTACCTAATCCTGTCACAATCACCGTCACTCGAACTTCATCACGTAATTCAGGATCGATGACAGTTCCAACTACAACAGTTGCGCTATCTGAGGTAATACCTTTGATCACTTCGCCGACTTCTTCAAATTCACCTATAGATAAATCTAATCCGGCTGTAATATTCACTAGCACGCCTTTTGCCCCTGTTAAATCTACATCTTCTAATAAAGGGCTAGCAATTGCAGCTTCTGCGGCTAATCGAGCCCGATTTTCTCCTGAACTAACGCCTGTTCCCATCATGGCCATTCCCATTTCAGACATTACCGTACGAACATCTGCAAAATCGACATTGATCAATCCCGGCCTAGTAATCAATTCAGCAATACCTTGTACTGCACCACGTAACACATCATTAGCGGCTTTAAATGCATTAATGAGAGTGACATTTTTTCCAAGCACGGTTAGTAATTTATTATTCGGAATCGTAATGAGCGAATCCACATATTGAGATAAATTCCCAATACCTTGATCTGCTGTTTGTAATCGCATTTTGCCTTCAAATGAAAACGGTTTAGTTGTCACAGCAACCGTAAGAATACCTAATTCCTTTGCTGTTTGAGCAAATACTGGCGCTGCTCCAGTACCCGTTCCGCCACCCATCCCAGCAGCAATAAATACCATATCTGCACCACTTAAGGCTGCTCTAATTTTTTCTCGATCTTCTTCTGCTGCGCGCCGTCCCACTTCAGGGTTTGCACCGGCTCCTAAACCACGAGTAATATTTTCACCTAACTGGATAATCGTATTTGCTGAAGAGTTTTTTAAAGCTTGAGCATCTGTATTAGCACAAATAAATTCTACTCCTTCGATATGGCCTGCCATCATATGCTCAACTGCATTACCGCCGCCACCACCAATACCAACCACTTTTATCACCGCATTTTGTTGGCAAGTATCCAATAATTCGAACATAGTATCACTCCACTAAAAGTTACCCTGAAACCAATTCTTCATCCTGGACCACAAACTTTTAATACTAGGTTGACCAATTGCTATATCACGCTGATTTTGCCGTTGACGTAAACCATACATTAACAAGCCAACACTAGTTGCATAAATTGGATTATGAATAATATCGGCAAGACCAGTCATATTATATGGCTTTCCAATTCGTACCGGCATTTTGAAAATACGCTCCCCTAATTCTTGCGCACCTGCAATTTTAGAGGCACCCCCAGTTAATACAATACCGGCAGCGATTCGATGCTCTAATCCACTACGTCTTAATTCATTTAATACCAATGTAAATAATTCTTCATAACGTGCTTCAACCACTTCAGACAAAGCCCTACCTGGCAACCGTCTACCTACTTTATCGCCAATATTAGGAATATCAATCATCTGATTAACATCTACTAAATCTTGTAATGCACAACCATATTTAATTTTAATTTCTTCTGCATTACGTGTTGGTGTGCGCAAAGCAATGGCAATATCATTCGTCACTTGATCGCCGGCAATAGGGATCACGGCCGTATGACGAATCGCGCCATCCGTAAAGACAGCAACATCGCTGGTTCCCCCACCGATGTCTACCATACACACACCCAATTCTTTTTCATCATCCGTTAAGATCGATTGGCTCGAGGCAAATTGCTCTAGCACAATATCCGTCGTTGCCAATCCACAACGCTTCATACATTTCACAATATTCTGCGCTGCACCCACTGCTCCTGTCACAATATGCACTTTTGCTTCTAAACGCACGCCTGACATTCCAATCGGTTCACGAATGGAGTCTTGGCTATCGATAATAAATTCTTGTGGAAGAACATGCAGAATTTTTTGATCCGCGGGAATAGCAATTGCTTTAGCAGCATCCAGAACACGATCAACATCACTTTGAGAGATTTCACGATCGCGAATAGCAACAATTCCATGGGAATTAATACTACGAATATGGCTACCAGCAATGCCTGTAAAAGCAGAATAAATCTCACAACCTGCCATATGTTCAGCATCCTCAACTGAACGTTGAATAGATTGAACAGTAGATTCAATATTGACTACTACGCCTCTTTTTAAGCCTTGCGAGGGATGAGTACCAAAACCAATCACACTTAGACTACCGTCACTTGCCACTTCACCTACAAGCGTGACTACCTTAGAAGTTCCGATATCGATACCCACTAACAAATCTTTATTTGGCTTCTTTGCCATATTTGTTCTTCCCAGCCATTCTGGTTAAGTCACCCGGTTTCCACCTGACAGCTACTCCATTAGAATAACGCAAATCAATATATTCTACATCTATTGCGTGATCACCGATAATTTTAGGGTACACTTTCACAAAATGACTGAGGCGAGTCAAGACATCTTTATGCCCTATATATAAAATTATTCCGTTTGTTAATATTACTTTCCAAGCTGAAGCCGATGTCAATTCTAACGATGCAATTTTAACATGTATCGGTTTTAATAGCTGGTCAATAGCCTTAAAATAATGAATCATTTCCATCTGCATGCCGTCTGGTCCGATTAATCGTGGTAGAAAATCAGGGTAAGTTTCTTGATCGGGAAAAAACAACTCTCCAGCATCACTCAATAAATTACGATCGTTCCATAATCCAAGTACGGTTTTTTCTTTAATGAAAATTTCAAGCTGATCTGGCCAAGATCGCCGAACAAAAGAATTCGCTACCCAAGGTAATTGGGTTAGTCGATCGCGAATATTCTCAACATTAATAGCAAAAAAACCTTGCTCGACCAAAGGGAGCAAAACATTCTGAATGTCTTGATGATCAAGATGATGAATACCGTAGATACGCACTACTTTAATAGGAAAAAAACGAGATAACTTAAACTCATTCAGGGAAAAAATCACACCAAGAACCATCATGCCCAATAAGATTACTTTACAAAATTGGGTGATATTTTGAAAATTGGGAAGTACACTTTTCCTTTTCATTCACCTCTTCTGCCGTCCGACAATGCACACCTCAGGAATTAATCGTACACCGGTTTTCTCTGCAACAACAGCGCCTACATCAAGAATCAATTCTTCAATATCCGCAGAGGTCGCTTGTTGCTCATTGAGAATGAAATTGGCATGCTTTTCTGACACTTGTGCACCACCACATTTCTTCCCTTTTAAACCACATGCTTCAATTAAGCGGCCGGCATAATCGCCACTTGGATTACGAAAAACCGAACCACAATTGGCTGTTCCCGTTGGCTGAGTTTGATGACGTCTTTCTAACAATTCACGGATTTCATTGAGTGATTTTTCTTTTTCTCCCGGCATCACAGAAAAATAGCCAGCAACAAACCATTCCTTGCTTGTCCATTTTACATGACGGTAAGCAATTTCAAATTCTGCTTTCGATCGCTTTGTCATGTTGCCGCCTCGATCAATCATTTCCACTGCATGAACAACATTCCAAGTTTCACCTCCAAAACATCCTGCATTCATGGCTAATGCTCCTCCAATTGTTCCTGGGATACCCGCCATGAATTCTAAACCCGCGCAACCCAGGCGCGCACTGTAACGCGCTAATTGAGCAGAAGCGACACCAGCTTCTGCTCGAATCTCATTTGAGTTAATTTGGGTAAGTTGCTTAAGACCGCCTTGTGTAACAATCACGACTCCTTCCACACCACCATCGCGGATAAGTGTATTACTTCCTAATCCAAGCCAAAATAATGGAATTTTTTCAGGGAGATGCCGTAAAAAATTAGAAAGATCTTGAAGATCACTAGGAAGGTAAACATAATCCGCAACGCCTCCCGTTCGCCACGAAGTATAGTGACTAAGTGATTCTTCTTCTAAAAGCCGACCACGCAAAGTTTGAATAATAGGAGGTAATAAAAGAGAGCTCATTTTGTGTTGACTGCTTCTTTTAACTTGGTTGCAGCTAATCGTGCAGCAATTGCCCCAATATTGCCTGCTCCTTGCAATAGCAAGATATCGCCATGCTTTAATTCTCGCTCAAATAATTGAGGTAGCAAATCATGACGTTCTACAAAAATGGGTTCAATCTGTCCGCGTTTTTTAATTTCATTAGCAAGCGTGATGCCATCTGCACCTTGAATATACGCTTCACCAGCGGCATAAACCTCCAATAACATTAATTTATCAGGCAATGAGAGCACGTGACAGAAGTCACCAAATAAATCGCGCGTGCGCGTATAACGATGTGGCTGATATACCATTACCAGGCGTCGATCAGGCCAGCTTTCACGTGCAGCTTGTAAAGTAGCAGCAATTTCTCGCGGATGATGACCATAGTCATCTACTAAGGTGATATGACCACCATTCTCTAAAGGAAAATCACCATAAATTTGGAAACGTCTACCTATACCAGCAAAATGTTGTAAAGCAGTCATAATTGCGTTATCGGGTACTTTTAATTCTGATGCAACCGCAATGGCTGCAAGCGCATTCAATACATTATGTCGACCTGGTAAATTCAATGTCACAGGAAGTGGCGGTAATCCTTTCGGGCGCTCAACCGTAAACTCAGTCTGCATGCCTGATTGTTTATAGGTTAATGTTTTAAAATCCGCATCAGCAGTCAATCCATATGTCACAATAGGGCGAGCAACCTGCGGCAAAATTTCTCTAACAATTGGATCATCCATACAAAGAACAGCTAATCCATAGAAAGGTAAGCGATGTAAAAAGTCAATAAAGGTGGCTTTCAATCGATTAAAATCACCTTGATAGGTTTCCATATGATCGTGATCAATATTCGTCAGAATAGAAATAACTGGCTTTAAATATAAAAAAGAAGCATCACTTTCATCTGCTTCTGCAACTAGATAATGTCCACGACCTAAACGAGCATTGCTACCAATACTATTCAGCTGACCACCAATAACAAATGTTGGATCCAAACCGGCTTCCGCTAAAATACTAGTCGTTAAGCTAGTTGTCGTCGTTTTACCATGCGTACCTGCTATCGCTATTCCATAGCGAAATCGCATTAACTCACCTAACATTTCAGCGCGTGGCACAATAGGAATATGCGCCTTACGGGCGGCTTCAAATTCAGGGTTAGTCCAATCCACTGCAGAAGAACGAACCAATACATCAGCATTTTTAATATGGCTAGCATCATGGCCCCGATAAATCACTGCGCCCATTACCCGTAACCATTGGGTCAGCGCATTCTCTACCAAATCCGAGCCCGAAACCGTATAACCTTGTCGCAATAACACTTCTGCTATTCCCGCCATACCCACACCACCAATACCCACGAAGTGAATATGCTTAATATGTCCCATTTCAAACATCCAGCTCAATGCAAATCCCCCTCAAGTAAACGATATCTAATGCTCATTAGCCAAAGCGCAGAGTATAGCAAAAATTTTCTCTGAAACATCTACAAAACGCAGCTGATAAGCTGCCTGTGCCATTCTTAAGCGCTTTGCTGGCGAACTCGCCAGATTGCTAATAATTTCTGCTAGGCCTTTTTCTGATAAATCTGATTGTTGAATACATACTGCGGCTTGATGATTCACCATGTACTGTGCATTCGCTGTTTGATGATCATCAACTGCATGAGGATATGGCACAAAAATTGCTCCTAATCCTACTGTGCATAATTCAGCTACGGTTAATGCTCCCGCACGACACAATACTATATCTGCCCATTGATAGGCTGCTGCCATATCACCAATAAAAGGCACCAAATTAACTGGTAAATCTCTTGTTTGATAAGCTTGCTTAGTCACATCAAAATGTTTTTTGCCCGTTTGATGTAAAATTTCAGGTCGTTCAGTGAAAGATAAATGAAGCAATGCTTTAGGCAGAATCTCATTAATCGCTTGCGCTCCTAAACTACCTCCTAGCACTAAAAGATGACAGGGTGACTGACGCGCACTCATTCGCTCGATCGGCGGATATAAATTTTCAATTTCCTGTCGAACCGGATTACCAATGACTACCACCTTTGATCTACTTTTAAATGCGGCAGGAAAACCTTCTAGTATTTTCTTAGAAAAAAACGCTAACACTTTGTTTGTAAACCCTACTTTTGCATTTTGTTCATGAATCACTAAAGGATAACGCATTAGCCATGTGGCTAATCCGCCAGGTCCGCTAGCAAATCCACCAAACCCAATTACCACATCAGGCTTCACTTGATAAAGAATACGACACGATTGAAATAGTGCGATCAATAGTTTAAAAGGTGCCTGCAATAGCGTCATCATACCTTTTCCACGTAACCCGCCAATAGAAATACAATGTAGCGTGATGCCCGCTTCCGGAACCAATTGCGATTCCACACCTTGTTGGGTGCCTAACCAATGAATCTCAATTTCTTTGGTACGTAAATAATGAGCAAGTGCCAATCCTGGGAATACGTGCCCTCCCGTCCCGCCCGCCATAATAAGAACCCGCTGAAAGGATTGATTGATTTTATGACTCATCGAATTCCCATTGCAGTTAAACGATTTTCGTAATCAATGCGTAATAAAACAGCGATGACAATACAATTCACCAATATACTACTTCCGCCGTAACTCATTAACGGCAAGGTTAAGCCTTTAGTTGGTAATAACCCCGAATTTACACCGATGCTAACAATAAACTGAATGGCTATCCATAATCCAAAACCATAAGCCAGATAGCCGGCGAAATGATTACCTAATTGCTGCGAGCGCTTTCCCAGTAATAACACTCGAATAACGAGAATCAGAAATAAAGTAATCACTGCAATAATACCCATCAAACCAAGCTCTTCAGCAATCACAGCAAAAAGAAAATCAGTATGTGCTTCCGGTAAATAAAACATTTTTTGAATACTTTTTCCTAAACCCACTCCCCACCATCCGCCCCGTCCAAATGCAATAAGCGACTGAATAAGTTGGTATCCTGAATCAAATGGCTTCGCCCAGGGATCTAAAAAACTAGTAAGTCGAACCAATCGATAAGGAGCAGAAATAGCGATCAGCGCTAACGAAGTCAGCGCCATTGAAAACAGCATAATAAAATGCCTTATTCGCATTCCTGCCATAAATAACATGCCAAATGTTGTCACTGAAACCACCACCGTGGCGCCAAAATCAGGTTCGCGAAGTAATAGCGCTGCCATTGTTGCTAATACAAATAAAGGTTTTAAAAAACCCGTTAAATGAAATCGAATTTCAGTGTAACGCCTCACTAAATATCCCGCCATGTATACTACAATAGCGAATTTTGCTAACTCAGAAATTTGAAAAGTCAGTGGCCCATAACCAAGCCAACGAGCACTACCATTTACACGATGACCTATACCAGGAATCAAGACGAGTGCCAACAACAGTAATGCTGCCAGTAACAGATACCCTCCCCATTTTTCCCAATACAGAATCTCCATCTGCAAAACAAAACTACCTAATAAAATTCCTAAAGTTAAAAAAATAAGTTGTTTAAAGAGAAAATAAAAAGGTTGGTGCAAAAGCTTATCGGACACCACGATTGAAGCAGATGTCATCATTAACAAGCCAAATAAAACAATGGCTATGACTGAAAAAACCAACCACTTATCATATAAAGCAGGAGGTGAATCCATGTGTCGAGTAACAGTATGAGAGCGCATGAGATAATTTCTCTTTAGGTTTATACCATATCATACCTAAGTCGAATATTTCAGCCTTTCCGATTTACGCTAATCCGTTCACTAATTCCATAAACACTTCACCGCGATGCTCAAAATGTCGAAACATATCAAAGCTTGCGCAAGCTGGTGAGAGTAAAACATTATCATGCGAATGTGCATGTTGACGCGCTTGTTCGACTGCCTCTTCCATACTGTTAGCAAAAGACACCGAAGCGCGAGTACCAATTATTTTAGCTAATTCGTTTGCTGCTTCACCAATCAACACAACATGTCGAACATGCTTTTCTATTGCATGAGCAAGTGGACTAAAATCCGCTTTCTTACCGACACCACCAGCAATTAATATTAGCTTGCCTGATATGTCGCTACCCAACCCTTCAATCGCCGCCAACGTTGCGCCGACATTCGTCCCCTTGGAATCGTTGACCCAAGACACGCCATCTAATTCGCGAACAAATTGACATCGATGTGGCAATCCAGTGAATTCACGCAACACTGATAACATTGGCTCGAATGGTAATCCAAAACCATAACCGATAGCTAATGAGGCTAGTGCATTCATGTACGAATGCTTGCCTTTAACAGGTAATTCAGCCGTTGTTAATAAACGATGGTCTTCATAAGCCAAATAAGTATCACCGTTTTCGATAAGCAAACCAAATTGATTTTTTTTAGGAGCATGCATCGTAAAATAAAATTTTCGAGCATGCGCGTGTTCTGTTAAAGAATCGTCATAGTTACATATAGCAATTTGACAATGTTGGTAAATACGCTGCTTCGCTTGCTGATATTCCATCAAGCTTATATATCTATCCATGTGATCAGGCGTAACATTCAATACTGTTGAAACCATGGGTTTAAGCGAAAAGGTAGTTTCCAATTGAAAACTGGAGAGCTCAAGTACATATAAATCTGTTTTTGCATCCAACAAATCGAGTGCTGGTAGTCCTAAATTGCCACCCACTTGAGTACCAAAACCTGCAGCGCTTGCCATTTTTCCTACTAATGTCGTTACCGTGCTTTTTGCATTGGTTCCCGTAATCGCTATCACGGGTACATTCACCGCTCGAGCAAATAATTCAATATCACCAATAACAGGTGTCCCACGCTTCAGTTGCTCTGCTATCTTAGGTTCATGTAATGCGATTCCCGGGCTAAGCACGATACAAGCTGCTTGATTCAGTAATGCAGCATCCAATCCTCCTAATGCTAGCGTAATGTTCGGACAAAATTGTTGTACTGCATCAAGCTGAGGCGGATGAGTGCGCGTGTCTGTGACAGCAATGGGGATATTTTGTTTGTTAAGATAACGCGCACAAGATAAACCAGTTGCACCTAAACCAACGATAACATGTAAATCAGACATAAAACGCTTACCGAAGTTTCAGTGTTGCTAATGCACACAACACTAGCACAAAAGTGATAATCCAAAACCGTACGATGACACGTGGTTCTGGCCATCCTTTTAATTCAAAATGATGATGAATAGGCGCCATTCTAAAAATACGTTTTCCCGTCAACTTGAATGAAGCGACTTGTAAAATGACAGAGACTGTTTCTAAAACAAATATACCGCTCATAAAAAAGAAAATAATTTCTTGACGTACAATCACTGCAATCGTACCTAAGGCCGCGCCCAATGCCAATGCACCTACATCACCCATAAAAACTTGGGCAGGATACGTATTAAACCAAAGAAATCCTAAACCAGCACCTGCCAATGCGCCACAAAATATAACTAATTCGCCAACACCAGGAACATAGGGGATAACCAAATAACTAGCATGATGGAAGTTACCTGTCGCATAAGCAAATATACCTAAAGCAGCACTAATCATGACAGCAGGCATAATAGCAAGACCATCTAAACCATCTGTTAAATTCACTGCATTGCTTGATCCAACAATAACAAAATACGTTAACAAAATATAAAACGCACCTAAATTCAATGATAGGTTTTTAAAAAATGGAAAAATCAATTGGGTTTCAACCCATAAGGTAGAAGAAAAATAAAGATAACAAGCTGCAGATAATCCAATGATGGATTGTAATAAATATTTACGTCTAGCCGATAATCCACGACTATGTTTCAAAATGAGTTTTCGATAATCATCCCAATAGCCAATCGCACCAAACCCTAAAGTGACTAATAACACTACCCAAACATATTGATTAGACAGATCGCTCCACAATAACGTACTCACTAATATAGCGATAAGAATGAGCGTCCCGCCCATGGTAGGCGTACCTGCCTTGCTCAAATGGGATTGGGGACCATCATCTCGAATAATCTGGCCAATGCGATATAAACTCAATTTGCGAATAATCATTGGACCTAAAGTAAGCGACATCACTAATGCCGTTAATGTACTCAAAATTGCTCGCAAGGTGAGATATTGAAAAACGTGAAACACATGAAAATAATTGGCCAACCATTCACTTAACCACAATAACATTCAGCCTCTCCAAACATTCTTTTACTTTGACGACATCATCAAAAGGAAGCTTATTGTTACCAATTTGTTGATAACATTCCGCTCCTTTCCCCGCAATTAATACGCAATCCCCCACTTTGGCTAATTGTATACTGTTTTGAATAGCTTTAGAACGATCAAGCTCTACATTCACCTTTTCAGGTACAGTCAATCCTTGCAATATTTGTTTAGCAATTGCCTCCGGTTGTTCATGCCGCGGATTATCATTAGTTATCCATAGTTGGTCCGCTAACTGTTCGGCAATCCGTGCCATTAATGGCCGCTTGCTTTTATCCCTATCTCCTCCGCACCCAAATACACAGATTAATTTACCTTTCGTGTGGTCACGTAAAGCTTGTAATGCTTTTTCTAATGCATCGGGTGTATGCGCATAATCCACTACTACTAGTGGCGTCGTTAAACCACCGACTGTTTGCATGCGTCCTGCAACAGGTTTGAGTTGTGATAATTGAGCAATCGCTTCTTGAAATGAAATACCTAATACACATAAAGCAGTTAATACAGCTAATGCATTACTCAAATTAAATTGGCCAATCAATGGTAGCCACAATTCACCTTCTCCCCATGGACTCTCTATATAGGCTACTATTCCATGAGGTAATAGCTGAATCGATTTCGTCACTACACTCGGGACAGCTCGAGACTGGGTGCTTGGTCTAATACTATATGAGAATACTGATTTGTGTTGCACTAACTCATCAATCCAATCCGCACCATAAACATCATCTGCATTAATAATGGCTTGTTTAACTGTCGATCCCGCCAGAAATCGTCTCTTCACTCCTGCATAAGTTGCCATATCGCCATGGTAATCTAAATGGTCTTGGGTCACATTAGTTAACAGACCTATCTCAAATGGAATAGCATTAATTCTACCTTGATCAATACCATGTGATGATACTTCCATGGCGACAGCTCGTGCTCCCTTGTTGATAAATTGACGTAAATTTTCTTGTAACGTAATCGCATCAGGCGTGGTTAATCCTGTTTCTTGCAATTGACCATAAAAACCATTTCCTAATGTTCCCATGATTCCACAAGGTACCTGCAAGGCTTGTAAACATTGTGCTAGGAAATGCGAGCAAGAGGTTTTGCCATTTGTCCCAGTCACACCAATGATGCGCAATTTTTTTGCAGGAAAATCATAAAACCGAGCAGCTATTTCACCTATTTGCTGAGATAATTGATAGATAGGAATAATTGGAATTTGCTGTTGCCAGCTTATCGCTTCATTTTGATTGTCAGTCTCTTGTAAAACAGCAACTGCACCTTTTTGAATGGCATCAAAAATATAGGTCTGAGCACCTGTTTGTGTGCTGTTCTTCGCCAAAAATAAATCGCCAGGCTGAATCTGCCGACTATCTAATATTAGACGTGGAATCTCTCTATCGCATGTGACAGGCAAATGTTTTTTAAGTAATTGGGAAAGTTGCATAGAATGCAATTATATAAGAATAAAAATAAAAAAACTTGAAAATAAAATAAGCAATTTGTTTTAATAGAGATATTGTTTGCGTGACTATTAAAAGAACAGCTCGAGGGGTGGACGATATAAGATGCGTCATGGATCAATTAGGCATCCGGAGGAATATCTAGCATTCGCAATGTTCCTTCCATAATTTTTTCAAATACAGGACCAGAAACTTGCCCGCCATGATAATTTTTTCCTTGTGGATCGTGAATCACCACTGCTACCACTAATTGAGGCTGACTGGCAGGAGCCATACCAACAAATGAAGATACATATTTATGCTTTTGATAGCCTTGCTGACCAACTAATTTTGCTGTTCCGGTTTTACCTGCTACTCGATAACCAGGAACACTAGCTAATTCTCCTGTACCACCTTTTGTAACAACCGATTCGAGCAAGCTCACCAGTTGTTTTGCAATTTTTTTATCCATAACTTGTTCACCAGCTGGTGGCTGTTCAACTCTTAAAAGAGAAACCGGCAATTTTAGTCCACCGTTGGCAATGACTGCATAAGCACGAGCTAATTGCAAAGTAGTCACAGAGATACCATAGCCCCAGGAGAGAGTTGCTAAAGTAAATGCTCCCCATGGTTGATGTTTAACCAATACTCCTCCTTGCTCGCCTGGAAACCCCACCCCCGTAATTTCACCAAACCCAACACGATGTAATACACTCCAGAGATGATCAGGCGGTAAACTCAACACTATTTTTGTAACGCCAACATTACTCGATTTTTGTAAAATTTGTGTCACCGTTAGCGGTCCATTATTATGTTCATCCATAACTACATTACGACCCACACGTAGCCACCCAGGATAGGTATCAATCACTGTATCTGGATGAAAATGCCCACTATCTAAAGCACTTGCCACACTAAATGCTTTAATCGTTGAGCCAGGCTCAAAAATATCTGTTACTGCTCGATTTCTAAAACTATTTCGATTATAAACGTCACGACTATTCGGATTAAATGATGGTTGATTCACCATGGCTAAAATTTCACCGGTTTTAACATCTAAGATAATCGCCGAGCCTGAACTTGCCTGATTTTCAAGAATGCCTTTTAACAATTCACGGTACGCGAGATATTGTAATCGTCGATCCACGCTTAGTACCAAATTATTTCCAGGTTTTTGTTCATGAATAGTTTGTATCTCGGAAATCATCCTCCCTAATCTATCTTTGATTACCCACTTTTTACCTGATTTACCACTTAGCCAGAGATTGTAAGCAAGCTCAATTCCTTCTTGTCCTTGATCATCAATATTGGTAAATCCCACCACTTGAGCAACCACCTCACCTTCAGGATAATAGCGTCGATAATCTTGTTGCAAATAGATTCCAGGAATGTGCAAAGCTTTTATTTGCTTAGCAAGATCAGGCGAAAGTGATCGCTTAATATAAACAAATTCCCGTTTCTTTGCTTGATTGCGTTGATATAAGGATGAAATTAATTTTGCCTGTATCTTTAATAAATTTTGCAAACTAATCAAATCTTTTTTAGTAGGCGTAAACTCTTGCGGATTCATCCATACTGAATAAACAGTCGTACTAACCGCCAACGGTGAACCATTTCGATCCACTATCATACCTCGAAAAGCGGGCGTTTTTACTAATCGTAATATGCGTTCGTCGCCTTGCTGCCTGAGAAAATGTTGATTAAGGATAGTCAGATCGAAAACTCGCCACATTAAACCAATAGTAGCAATAATAATGATAGCTATGACGAGATAAAATCGCCACGAAATAAACGAAATTAGGTTCACTCATTTACTCACGAATAATCACTACCGATTGATGATCAGGTATGACCATGCCTAATTGCTGCTCAGCAATTTGTTGAATTCGCGCTTGCACCAACCATGTGCTGCGTTCCAATAATAATTGGCCTTGCTGAATCTGCAATTGTGTTTGTTCCGCTAAATTGCGTTGATAGTTAGCGTGCAAAACACGGGTTGTATGTGTCACATAAATTAAGCCTAAAGCTGATAGCAAAACAGCAAACACTAAAATTAACAAGATCAGCTGCCGTCGGCTAAATAAGTGAGTAAATACCAGATGACGAGTTAAAGCTCGTTGATGAACTAAGCGTGCTGCCGCGTTCATGATAGTTTCTCCGCTATTCTTAGTATGGCGCTACGTGCTCTTGGATTAGAGGTAATTTCTGCTAAACTAGGTTTAATAGGTTTGCCAATCGTTCTGAGCTTGGGGTTGAAAATATGATTTTTAATGGGTAATCCACGTGGTAAATCCTGCTTTTTTTCATGCTGCTTAATAAACTGCTTTACAATTCTATCTTCAAGAGAATGAAAACTAATCACCGATAAACGTCCACCAATTTTTAACACCTCCTGCGCTTGCATCAGTGCATCTCGTAATTCCACTAATTCTTGATTAATGAAAATACGTATCGCTTGGAAACTACGCGTTGCTGGATGCTTATCATGAGTTTGTTTAGTTTTAGGAATAGCCCGTTTAATAATGCTAGCTAATTCGGTGGTCGTTTTGATAGGCGATTCTTTGCGAGCTAAAGCAATAGCATGTGCGATGCGACGCGAATATCGTTCTTCTCCATATTCCCAAAGAATATTTGCCAAATCTTTTTCTTCTATAGTTGTTAACCATTGCATGGCTGTTTTTCCTTGAGTGGTATCCATCCGCATATCTAACAATCCGGTACGAGCAAAACTAAAGCCTCGTTCAGGAGTATCTAATTGCGGAGACGATACGCCTAAATCAAATAAAATGCCGTGAATATTGTCAGAAATTTGAATTTCACACAAGGAATTTTTTAATTGAGAAAAAGAACGATGCAATATAGTAAATCGTTTATCAGCGATATGATGTTGCGCATAATCAACAGCATCAGGATCTTTATCAAAAGCAATTAATCGACCTTTTTCACTCAGTTTATTTAAGATAGCTTGCGAATGACTACCGCGCCCAAACGTGGCATCGATATAAATACCGTCAGGAGAAATGACTAGACCCTCAACTGCCTCCATTAAGAGGACAGGAATATGTTGGTGAAAAGTCTCGTGCATACGGCAGGCTGCCATGTTGGTGTATACGCTCCATCAAGTTATAACGAAATAGATTTTACCTCATCTGGTAATGCAGAATGAGTTGAGCTAGATTCTTCTTCTAACCAACAAATACGACATTTTTCCCAATGAGCTTCATCCCATAACTCAAATTTCTTTCCTTGCCCCACCAAAACCGCTCGTTTTTTCAATCCTGCGTATTCGCGTAATAAAGGTGGTAGCAACATTCGTCCTTGATTATCCATTTCTATATCCGCTGCATGTCCTATCAGTAAGCGTTGAATTCGTCTTGCAGCAGGATTAAAGCTTGGTAAAACAGCCAGTTTCCTTTCAATTTCCTCCCACTCTGGTAATGGATAAAGCAATAAACAGCGTTCTTCTGTATCAATTGTTAATATTAATGTACTCTTACTATCCAATTGCAAACGCTCGCGGTAACGGGTCGGCATCACCATTCGGCCCTTTGCATCGATGTTAATCCCGTTAATTCCGCGAAACATCGCATTATCCCCTCGAGAAAGCCCACAAGGCCTAACCCCCCTACCGCTTTAGCAGTCAAGAAATCCTTGTGGGTAAGAGTTAATATACCACAATTTTCCACAAATATACACTTTGTGCCACTAAATCCCACAAATAGTGTTATTTATGCTGTGGTTAAGAAGTCAATTTAATTTCCTTCCCAAGGTGATATAGAAAAAATATTGAGTCAGTCGATAAGCCGGGTTCTGTCGTGGACAATCATTCATCTAGGATGCCTGTCACCAAGCACCTCAAGCGACCTACCCAAACTCAGTGCGGATCACACTAACGAGTTTTTATTTGGTCTTGCTCCAAGTGGGGTTTATCCTGCCATAATTGTTACCAATTACGCGGTGCGCTCTTACCGCACCTTTTCACCCTTACTAGTATGGCCTGTTGATATTTTGCTAAAGCTGAAAGGAGCCAGCATAGTAGAATATCAACAGGCCATAAAATAGCGGTTTATTTTCTGTGACACTTTCCGTAAGCTCATGCTTCCCAGGCGTTACCTGGCACTTTACCCTGCGGAGCCCGGACTTTCCTCCTGATAAACAGGCGATTGTCTAACTGACTCGGTGATTATTCTAGCATATATAGGATTATTCATGATACGCGTCCTTTTTTTATGTCATCGCTACACGGATGTACAACTAGGCGGTTTAGCTGAATTTTTGCATTTTCTGCCACTCGCTCTAAAAACTTTCGGTATTGATAGCATCATTTATACTGCTCCTGAAAAGAAAAAGTCTAAGCAGTTAATCAACCC
This sequence comes from Gammaproteobacteria bacterium RIFCSPHIGHO2_12_FULL_37_14, assembly GCA_001801485.1. Next base: position 51,382 of record MGXV01000086.1, on the reverse strand, counting down.
TCATCTACTTACCAATCAAGTTCCTCACTATGTTGGACCCTTGCTAAAACCTGGTTTTTTCGTGTCTAAAAGTGCAACAAAAGTACTTATTGAAATTTGTAAAAAAGAAAAAATTGATCTGATTCATGCTCAAGGAGTGTATCGAGCTGGCTATATGGCTATGCATATCGATCAACAACTTGATATTCCTTATGTGGTCACGAGTCATAGCGATCTTTTATCTAGTCATTCTAAGCGCATGCGACAATTTCATATTCGTCGCCGCTGTCAAAAAATATTAAATCAAGCACGTTTTATTACTCATCTTTCTCCTATCATGGCTGAGGCTGCAGAAAAATTTTGCTCAGTCTCCTCAAAAAGCACCCTGATTCATAATGGTGTCGATAGGAATGATTGGATAAAATATGCTGATTTACCAGAATCGAATTACCTATTAGCGATAGGACGGCTGGAACCTGAAAAAGGTTTTTCTGTGTTGATTGATGCGTATGCAAATCTTGTAAAACAAGGTATGGATATTTCATTAATCATTGCTGGAACGGGGTCAAGTGAACAATCATTGCAACAGCAGGCTAAAAATTATCAACTAAATGTCATCACTGAGTATCGCCCGTCTCACCTCCCCAACCGCAGTATCATCTTTACAGGGTATGTGAAAAACGAAACAAAAAAAATCTTATTTGCTCAAGCAAAATTAGTGCTGTTTGCTACTCAAGGCAAGCAATGGACAGAACCCTTTGGAATCGTTCAGCTTGAAGCAATGGCAGCGGGAAAAGCATTAATTGCAAGTGATATTCCTATTGTGCGCTATTTACAATCATTGGGATTGCAAGCGCTATTAGTGGATGGCGAAAATAAATATGATTGGGCTCAAACTATTGCTAATTTGTTAGCAAATAAAACATTACGTTCAATCATGGGAAAAAACAATCAAGAAGCAGCAAAAAAATTCTCATGGGACATTATCGCAAAAAGCTACGCAGACATTTACAAAAAAATTCATTCCTGTTTAGGACGAAACGATAATGTCGATTGAAAATATGCAATCACTTGCTCAAAGCATTCGCGCGAAGATAATCCTTGTGATGGTGGGTATGGATAATTAACATCATTACTATACATACGTAAACCAGGTTCATTGCTACCAATATGCAACACAATATGCTGTTTGCTTTCAACATCTTTAATTAATTCTTGCGCAGCAATAATTCTTTGATATGCTTGATCAAGCATCGGTTGTTGCTTGATAATGCCTAATTCATTGCATACATCAAATAATCGTTTTAAGGTAGCCATATCACGAGCAATAGCAACCCTGCGACACCATTCCACAACATCACTCTCTCCCTTTTGTTCATTTGATTGGGATAATTTTCGACCGTAAAAAAACAATCTTAAATGCGTTTGATTTAATCCGGGTGCATTCTTTAAATTTTCATTACCCTGGATAAAATCCATTAAAAATTGCGCAATCGTTTGCTTGTCTTTTTCTGTCAATTCAATAAACTTATTGTCCATTGAGTAGCTTAAGCTAACTATCTTATTCATTAATTTTATTGCGTCTGGATTGTAAGCCATTTTATCTCACCTCGCGTAATTGATGATTTTTATACGCTTCAATTTTATGCTGTATATCTCTAGAAAAAATATTAATAAAATTTTCTAAATCATCTTGATAATGCGGATCATCCCACTTTTCTTGTAATTGAAAAAAAATAAATTCTCTTGCAATAATATTTTTTATTTCCTCGGCTAATGATCGGTGATCAAAGATCCAATCGGGAATTGGATTAACTAATTGTTTCATGACCATTTCCATTTGCTCATGGCTAATGCAAAAAATCTTACATAATTGCTCATCTGTTGCAATGTTAAAAACAAGCGCACAAAGCTCGCGAATATTGTGAACAATATCCTGAGTGAATAATATTTTTTTTGGTGTCATATTTATCATAAAAGATGATTATACTCGAATTTGACGGACTAAAAATTTTTATCTGTTTTACAAGCGCTTAGCGAGGGCCATTTCATATAACACATTCTTTCGTTGACCAGTAATTTCACTTGCTAACTTAACCGCTTGCTTGAGCGGTAATTCTGATAACAAAATTTCTAATACATGAGTAGATGAAACAATATTCTGAGTATTTACCTCGGGATCCACGCCCGCCACTAAAATAACAATTTCGCCACGCTGTTCCACTTGGTGTGAAGTGTAATAAGTGAAAAGTGATTGTAAATTATTCGTTATAATGGATTCGTAAATTTTTGTTAATTCGCGAGCAACACTACTCATTCTATCGCCACCAAATACTTCCATCATCGATTGCAAGGTTGAAAGTAAACGATGCGGCGCTTCGTAGAATACTATCGTGCGCACTTCATTCACCAATGTCAGTAAGTGTCGCTGACGGGCTTCTTGCTTAGCAGGTAAAAAACCCTCAAATACAAATTTATCTGTCGGTAATCCAGCAACACTTAACGCAGTAATTGCCGCACAAGCGCCTGGAATAGGTATGATTTTTATACCGCATGTTCTAGCTTCCCTAACAAATGGAAATCCGGGATCACTAATTAATGGCGTCCCCGCATCGCTTACGAGAGCAATCGATTTTCCTTGCTGTAACTGTGCAATCAATATTTGCAGTTGCTTCCTCTCATTAAAATCATGTAACGCCACAACGGGTTTATCAATTGAAAAATGCTTTAATAACTTTCTAGTATGTCGCGTATCTTCGGCAGCAATACTATCGACTAGTTTTAATATCTCCAATGCCCGTAAAGTGATATCCTGGAGATTCCCAATTGGTGTAGCAACGACGTATAATGTTCCTAATTTATCACTTAGCATAAGAGTATTGCCTTTATGAAAATAAGTATTCTATCTTGGATAAACGTTCTCCCAGACAACTTCTTAATTAGCTTTAGGTTGAAAATAGTATTGCTAACTTCCATTATCTCATTATCATTATTTAGCATCATCAGTTGTTCTTCTTCATCCCTCTCATTCTCAACGTTTACACCCTCCCCCTCAAAATCATCTACTGCTACTGCCCAGGTTGCTAAAACAGCTCTATGGGAAGGAAATACTGCTACCATTTGGGAGAAATTACAAAATTATTCAACAGCCAAATTATCTGCCATGCTAAATACCACTAGCGATGTCGACCAACAAGCTTGGATCGAGCTTGCCATCATTAGCAAACGAAATAGCAATCATACTGCAGCATTAGCCCAAGAATTGCTAAGCTGGCGCACAAGAAATCCTTCACACCCAGCTAATCAACTATTACCAAGTGATGGCACCCTTCACCAGCTCGCGACCGCGCTTCCGCCACAACAAATTGCTATTCTACTGCCTTTACAAGGTGATTACACTGCATCTGGACAACTGGTCAGAGAAGGTTTTTTAAATGCCTATTACGCTAATTTAGCAAAGGTCGGCAAACAAAATGTTTCTTTCTATGACACGGCACAAGGCAAAGATGTGGCTACACTTTATCAACAAGCTATGACTGATGGTGCTGATTTCGTCGTTGGCCCACTAATTAAAAGCGATGTTCAGCAATTGAGCAGAGCGGGAGGTTTTTCCACTCCAGTACTAGCATTAAATTATACTGATATCTTTTTTGGTTCTTTACCAAAAAATTTCTATGAATTCGGATTATTACCAGAAGACGAAGCCCAACAAGTAGCAGAACGAGCACGAGAAACTGGTCTTTCTAATGCCATTATCATTGCACCAGAAAGTCCATGGGGTAAGCGATTGACCGCCTCTTTCTCTTCTCGCTGGCATACCTTAGGCGGTCGAGTACAAGATTCATTCTACTATTCAGCACATTCTGATTTTAATAAAGAAATCGCTCATTTGCTGCAGATTAATTTAGATAACGATAAAAAACTCACTCAAGAAGGCAATAATAAAGATATTCTAGAACAACAACGCCGCCACGATTTTGATGTCATTATCTTATTTGCCCAGCCAAAAGAGGCTCGCGTCATTGTGCCATTATTACGATATTACTATGTCAATAATGTTCCGGTTTATGCCACTTCTGCAGTTTATTCAGGTAAACCTAACCCGATTAAAGATGTCGATTTAAATGGCGTCACTATTTGTGATACACCTTGGAGCATACAAATTGCTCGCCACAAAATCAGTGATAATCAAAGTGATCGATTATATGCCGTCGGTTTAGATGCTTATTTACTCAGCCAATCGCTTAATCGCTTAATGCAATTGCCTAATTTCCCCATTTATGGAACGACTGGCGCATTAACCTTGGCATCGACTCATCAAATCCATCGACGCCTGCCATGCAAAACTATCCAAAATGGGACAATGGTGTGACTCATTCAACTTCACACCTGGAATTTGGTAAATCTGCTGAGCTAGTTGCTTGTCAATTTTTATTAAAAAAAGGCTTGCGTTTATTAACAACGAATTATCGCTGTTATTACGGAGAGATTGACATCATCATGCAGGATAGTGATGATATTGTATTCGTTGAAGTTCGAGGACGTGGAAGTAATAAATATGGTTCGGCCTTAGAAAGTATTAACAAGAGTAAAATAAAAAAAATCATTAAAACAGCCACGCATTTTTTACAAAGAAAAAAATTATTGTATCAGGTAACTAGCCGCTTTGATGTTGTGGCAATAAATCAATTAGCGAGCAAATGGGATATTGATTGGATCAAAAACGCATTTTGGGAAGAAGTCTGAACTAACATGATGAATAGTATAGTCGAACGTATTAAATCAAATTTTACCGAAAGTATACAAACCAAAATAAATTCGGCCGATGCGATAATTAATGTGATTGCTGAAGCAAGTGAAGAAATTGTACAAGCCCTCCTAGAAGGAAATAAAATATTAAGTTGTGGCAATGGAGGCTCTGCCTGCGAAGCATTGCATTTTAGTTCGCAAATGCTTAACCGTTTTAAACAAGAAAGACCGGGGTTACCCGCCTTTGCGCTCTCGTCGGATCTACCCACACTAACCGCGATTGCTAACGATTATCATTTCAGTGACGTTTTTGCTAAACAAATACGCGCTCTAGGACATACAGGTGACTTATTATTAGCCATTTCAACTAGCGGCAACTCGATTAATATCCTCAATGCGATTAAAGCAGCACATGATAAAAACATTGGAGTGATTGCACTAACTGGTCATGATGGTGGTAAAATAGCCGATCATTTACAAGAAAAAGACATTGAGGTTCGTGTGCCAGCCTTTGAAACGGCCCGCATACAAGAAACGCACTTACTCATTATTCATTGTATCTGTGACATTGTTGATTTTCGCTTATTTGGGCATGGGGAAACGATAGCATGAAAAAATTAATTGCTTTTTTTGCATTAACATTAAGCCTTCAAGGTTGCATTTTTGTCGCAGGAGCGGCTGCAGGAGCGGCTGCAATAGCCATTGTCTATGATCATCGTACCCTGCAAAATGCTGTACAAGATACGCAAATCGCTAATGCTATTATTAATAAAATTAGAACTATTCCTGCTCTAAAAGATGACAGTCACATTGAGGTCACCGTATTTAACCGAGTAGTACTCCTCACTGGCGAAACACCTGATGCTAATTGGCGACAACAAGCAGAAGAAATAGCTAAATCCGTGCCGGATGTATCACGAGTTTATAATCAATTAGCCCTAGAAGGACCCACTTCCACGTTAACTCGCACGAGCGATTCATGGATCACCACTAAAATTAAGAGCCAAATGTTAGCCACCGATGATTTAAAATCTAGTTCGATTAAAGTAGTGACAGAAAACGGAGTAGTTTATTTAATCGGAATAGTCAATCGTGACCAAGCAGATACCGCTGTTGATATTGCTCGACAAGTAGTTGGTGTACAAAAAGTTGTAAAAATCTTTCAATACGCCAAATAAGAGTAATCGTTCACGAGGTTATATTTAACTAGCGAAAACATTTACTATTTTTTTCCATTCACCTTAAGGCAAACGGAAATAATAAATATCAGGCACGCCAATCCTTTATGGTGATAGCGACGACCTTGTCGTAATATCTGGTGATTGCGGCGAGGGTAGACTTTCAGATATATCTTGGCGATTGAGATCCTGCGGAATCACTGCGGGAGTTAATCGATCAGGCATATTTTTCACTGAAACAACATTTCCCATTGGAATAGAAGGTTTGTTGTTGTTATGTTTAGAAAACTTTTCCAATATCCATCCTGTAGACTCTTTCAGTTTACTTTCTTCCTCTATACTTTTTGGCTTTTTTTCATTTAAACCGTTTTTTTCTTCTAAACGACTCAGTACTCCGGCAGCCATGTCCATATAAAAACCGATTTTTACAGAATCTTTTGCTTTGTTTGCTTCTTCTGCTCGAGTAAACAATATATCAAAGAATACTTTTGTTGAGTCTTTTTCAAACTGCTGAGGTTTCTCCTTGAGTGTCACTTCTTTCACTGCAACTTCTTTAAATTTTATTTTTTGATACGCAAGAGAACCCTTCACAAAACCAAGTTCATCAAGATGTCTCATACCGTGATAAACAGCTCGATGTAGTCTCTCAGGATGCAAAACAATCGTTAACCGCAACGAATCTTTTGGTGAGGCTTGCATCAGCGTATCTACTGTTTCTGCAATAACATGCTCTCTTGCTTCCTCTCGCGTTGTCTCCTGGAAACCAGGCAATGCTCTTCTGCTATCGCTATTTGCACGATTTAAATACTCATCTACATCTTGATTAATAGCTTCTTCTGCTTCATTAAGACCCAGCGTGTGACCCGCTTTTGATGTGTGCTTTAATAAATCGAGTAAATATTTTTCTTTCGATTGAACAATATCTAACGAATTTCTTGGAAAATCTGATAATTTATCCCATGAAATAGTATTTACTTTAAGCATCTTCTTCGAATCTTTTTCATCCGGCTTGATAACTTCATACTGTAATCCTGCTGTCGTCGCTTTAAGATAAATTGTTCCAAGGCGACGTTCTGTATCGATATCAGATATTAAATCGAAATCATATTTAAGTGCTTGCTCATCGATGGAAAGATTTTCTATGAAATTAATATAACGTTGAAAAAATTCCCCTCGAAGCCGATTATTTTTCCGCCATTCTGGAACGCGAATAGCATCATCACCTAACATACGTATCGATTCCTGATTATTAAGACGCCATGTTTCTACAGCTTCTGGATTTTTTTCATTTTCAAAAAAGAAAACTTTAAACGAGCAAGTATTTTCCATGAGGAATGACTTTACGTAGTCTGGCAACTCTCGAGCAAAAGCTGCGAGCTGTTGATTGGAAATTTTATTTTCCACTGAGTAAACGCACATGGGAACGAATAGATATAATTCCAGTATTCCATCTTTTATTTTATCGTTAAAAGTAGAGGTGATACTGTCCCAGCCTTGAATTTGTACTAACTTATTATTCTGATTTTTATCACGTGCTCGCATATTTCACTCCAGCTTAGATCTGTATCTTTGGACATAATAGTACAAATTTTTTATCTTTTGTACTATAGCAAATACCCTAAAACGTATAAAGGATATAACTAACTATTAATTTAATCAACAAAATATCCGATATTGGACCGTTATTTAACTTATGAAAAATGAATAATGTTTAAATAGAAAAGTTGTAAAAAATTAGGTCTGTTGCTGAATATCTATATTTTATAATTTGCTTTATAATCGCTTTCATGTTACTAGTCAAATACTTTTATATTTTGAAAAAATTTTGTGCTATATGAATGAATGCCTCGTAAGAAAATGAAAACTAAATTCTCCAAATACTCGAAAAACAGACTCCTTAAAATAATTATCGCACAGAAGGAGCGACTCGCCAAACTACAATCTGAAAACTATGCTTTAACTAAAAAAGCTAGCTTATTAGCTGATGGAAATGCTGAAATTGATTCCTTAAAAGAAATGATAGCCCTCATGCCTGGTAATATCTTTTGGAAAGATAGAACGGGTAAATACCTTGGCTGTAATAATAATGTAGCTAAATGGCTAGGCTTTCAATCCCCTGATGATATTGTAGGCAAATATAATAACGATTTTTTACCTACTGAATATTCTAAAAAATTAGAACAAGCTGATCAAGAGATTATGGCTTCAAAAAAAGGAAAATTTATTGAGGAAGCTGGTATAGATTTAAACAATAACAATCAGCAGAAAATTTTTTTCTCTCACAAAATTCCTCTATTTAATCGTTCTCATGAAGTAATTGGCCTCCTTGGAATCTCATTAGATATTACCGAACAAAAAAAAATGGAAGAAGAACTTAAAATTGCTAAAGATAAAGCTGAAGCATCAAATCGTGCTAAATCGCAATTTCTTGCTGTCATTAATCATGAATTACGCACCCCTTTAACCTGCATTATCGGATTAACCGATATTTTAAAACAACATAAACTACCACCAAATGAACGTTATCGAACCATTGCAGCTATCGAAAGTTGTTCACAATATTTACTAAATTTGGTTAAAGATGTACTTGATTTCAGTCGCTTAGAAACTGGAAAATATAATATCAATATGACTGCTGTCTCAATTGCATCCACCCTTCATGAAATACGTTATCTATTAAAACCTTTAGCTGAGAAAAAAGGATTAAATTTAGAAATTGAAATTGATCCAGCTCTACCAAAATTTGTTCTTACTGAGCAACGCTTATTAAGACATATACTCATTAATTTAATCAATAATGCCATTAAATTTACTGAGAAAGGATATGTTAAAATCCAAATTAATTTATTAGAAAAAACATTACCTCAAGTAAAAATAGAAATAAAAGTCATGGATACTGGTATCGGCATGCCCTCCGATAAACTTGACATCATCTTTAAACCTTTTCAACAACTTGAAGATGCTTATACCCGACAATCGAGTCGCAGTGGGACTGGTTTAGGCTTAAGCATCGTTAAAAAGTTAGCGGAGTTAATCCATATTCGCATTAAAGTATCGAGTAAACTAGGCAAGGGATCCACATTTTCCCTCATTGGTGATTTTGAAACCAGAGAAAACCCAGCTCAAGTAATGCAATTGCCTAAAAAATTCCCGGTGAGAAAAAATAATTTTAAAAAGCTTACTGTTACCGAACCAACGAAACAACCAAAAATATTGTTAATTGAAGATGATCCTATCATCCAATTTATTCACGAAAAAATGTTATCTGAGCTTGGTTGCAAAGTAGATACTGCAACTTGTGGTCGCGAAGCACTTGAAAAAGTTAACCAACATCACATGATATTGGTTGATATTAGCCTGCCAGATACTAATGGTTTTGAGATTATCAAGGAAATGCGACGTCGTCATGATACTCGACAAATTCCTATGATTGCATTAACTGTTTTTACTGGAAAAGAAGAAAAAATAGCCTGTTTAAAAGCTGGCGCAGATGAATTTGCTAGTAAACCAATTTCTCGAGCTCGCCTAAAAAGATTGTTACAAAAATATATTCACTTAGCATCATTCAACCAATTTTAAAACTGGTTTACCTTTTTTATTTAACCTATTTCCTGCGCTTTGTGGAGGAGGCATATCAGCTTCAAGAAAATCTGCTGGCGAACGTTCAACACCTTTGAAACGAATAATTTCCTCTACATCCCCATCTCCGTCATCTTCTGCATCAAAAAAGATACCTTCACCATTTTCTTCGGCATAAATTGCTAAAATAGCTTTGGTAGGAGCAGAAATAATATGAATCACACCAGAGAATGAAGCTTTAAACTCAATTAACTCATTAGAAATTTTTAAATCGCGAACAGCAGTCGGAGAAACGTTAAAAACGATTTCCACACCATCAGCATATTCCATAGGAACTCTTGATCGCGGGTTATTCACATCAATGACAAGAATGGGTGTACATTCACTGTCAATAATCCATTGATAAAACGCACGTAATAGGTAGGGTCTATTAGATAGCATAGCAAATACTCCCTTAAGCTGTTTCTGCCGTAATTTGTTTTCTTAATTCTTGTTCCGCTTCAGTAAGACTAGCTTGAAATGAATCGAGTTGAAATAATCGATTCGCGTATTTATTTAAAATTTTTGTTTCAGATGGTGATAATGTAATGCCCCAAATAGGTAGTCGCCACAATACTGGTGCAATACAACAATCCACTAATGTAAAATCATCCCCTAAAAAATAGGTAGAAGCTTGGAATACTGGAATAAGTTGCGATAAGTAACTTCCTAATTCTTTCGCTGCTCGAATATCTAATACTTTTCCAGTTTCTAATTTTCTGATTAATGGCCCCCATTCTCGATCAAATCGATAAATAATTAAACGAGCTTTTGCTCTTGCAACTGGATAAACGGGCATCAGTGGTGGATGAGGAAATCGCTCATCAAGATATTCAGTAATAATATTTGGATCGTACAGTGCTAATTCTCGATCTACCAAAGTAGGTATATTGCCGTAAGGGTTTAATTCTAGCAAATCCTCAGGCTTTCCGCGGGATTCAATATTTATTACCTCAAAAGATACTCCCTTTGCAGCAAGAACAATACGTACTCGATGGCTATGAAGATCTACTGCTCCTGAATAAAGCGTCATAATAGATCTTTTGTTACTAATTACAGCCATATTGACCCCTTCCTCACATGAGTTTTTGATAAACGTTCACGCCCTTCAACAATGCCCCATTTGTAACAACGCGCCCTAATGGTACCCGTGAACATTCTTAAGAACACCCTATATTACGCGCGTAGTCGCAAAAAGAAAGGTGGCTGGGGGACTAGGATTCGAACCTAGGTTCGCGGAGTCAGAGTCCGCTGTCCTACCGCTAGACGATCCCCCATGTTAACACAAAATGAATTACCGTTTAGAATATTGAGTGCCCTTACGAGCTTTGTGTTTTCCAACTTTTTTTCGTTCGACTTCTCGCGCATCCCTTGTCAAATACCCTGCTTTTCGCAACACTTTTCTAAGTGAGTTCGCACTTCCCGCACTTCCCGTATCGGAACCCGTTGAATCACTATCTGAATCGTCATATTGTAATAATGCACGCGAAATACCATGGCGTATCGCACCAGCTTGTCCATTCGTTCCGCCACCCGTCACAGTCACTAGCACATCAAACTTATGTTGAAGCTCCGTTGCTTCGAGCGGTTGACGCACAATCATGCGTGCTGTCTCACGACCAAAATATTCTTCTAACGTTCTATCATTCACAATAATTGCACCCTTGCCACGCTTCAAAAAAACTCGTGCTGTTGATGTCTTTCTACGTCCAGTTCCATAAAAATTTTTTTCTGCCATATAATATCGCCTTACTCTTTAACTTGCTCTAAATTAACGGTTATCGGTTGTTGTGCTGTATGTGGATGTTCTGATCCCGGATACACTTTTAATTTTTGTAACATTGCCCTACCTAATGGATTTTTCGGTAACATCCCTTTGACAGCTAGCTCAATAATCCTAATTGGATCTTTTGCTTGGAGCTTATCAAAAGTTGTTTCCTTAATACCACCTGGATAGCCAGAGTGTCGATAATATACTTTTTCCTGACGTTTTTTACCAGTTACTTGAATCTCAGCCGCGTTGATAACCACAATATAATCCCCAGTATCAACATGCGGAGTATATTCGGGTTTATGTTTACCACGTAAGTATTTGGCTATTTGGCTGGCGAGTCGACCCAAAACTTTTCCTGATGCATCAACAAGGTACCATTTATGTTCGCTATTTTGTGGAGCAATATACGTTCTCATTTATTAACCTTTTTTATAGAAAAAAACCTGGAAATCAAACGCCAGAATTGTATAAGAAGCTGCTAAAACAAGCAAGCACATTCGTTATATCTCAAACTATTTCTGTTTCCAAATCTAGGATCAAAATTCATCTTCCCGGATAAAAATACTGCAAAAAAGAGCAAATCTTAAAAAATCCCGAGAAATTCACGTGTTTTCTCGCATTTAATGCAAAAAACACTCGCAAAATTCTACAAAAATGCTATTTTATTAGAGTCTTTTTATTTAACCTAATGAGGAATTGTTATGGCAGTGAAGAAGTCAAAAATGAAAAGGAAGTCTGGAAACGGGAAGTCTGTGGCACCAAAAATGATGGCAAAAAAAGCTCCGGTAAAGGTACCTCTTATTAAAGAACCTTTATCAAAGAGCGGCATGATTAAAACAATCACCGACGCAACTTGTCTTGCTAAAAAAGAAGTCGTTTCTGTCATTGATTGTCTTACTCAAGTAATCGAAAAACACATTAAAACTGGTGGTCCAGGTACCTTTGTCATGCCCGGATTAATGAAAATTAATGTGGTTAAAAAACCAGCTCGACCCGCTCGTAAAGGAGTCAATCCATTTACTGGTGAAGAAATCATGATAAAAGCTAAACCCGCTTATAAAGCAGTTAAAATAAAAGCTCTAAAAAAATTGAAAGAAATGGTCGCATAACTAACGTTCAACCTTTCATAAAACCCTCGTTTTTTATAAATGAGGGTTTTTTATTGCCGCAAACGTTCCATGCCCTCACTAATAATGCCTATCTGCGGTTGATTAGTGAGTATCACCAACTAGCGCCGCTTCCTCTTTTACGATTGCAGCTAGTTTTTCAGCGAGTTGTTTAACATGGGCCTGATTTTCACCTTCAACCATCACCCGTACTAAAGGTTCCGTACCCGAACGACGCAACAGAACACGTCCATTTTTGCCCAATTCATTTTCAATATCTTTCACCATTTGTTGAATACGTGGATGATCTAAAAAGTTGCTCTGTTGGAAAACTTCTACGTTTAATAAAATTTGCGGATATTTAACAAACCCCGATCGTATTTCAGCTAATGTTTTATTTTGATGTCGCATCGCTGCTAATACCTGTAAAGCAGTAATAATACCATCGCCTGTTGTTGTCACATCACGACAGACAATATGGCCAGAAGGCTCACCGCCTAAAAACCATTGTCGTTTTGTTAACTCATTCATGATATGTCTGTCGCCTACTGGTACGCGTATAAATTCTAAATCTAGATGCTTCAAAGCCAATTCAAATCCCAAATTTGACATCACCGTACCAACTACGCCACCTTTAAATGATGCCAACATTGATTTATGTTTAGCGATGATATAGAGCAATTCATCGCCATCTAAAATATAACCCTGATGATCAACCATGACGACGCGATCGCCATCCCCATCTAAAGCAATACCTAAATCAGCTTGATGATCAAGGACTTGTTGACACAATAGTTCTGGATGGGTGGCGCCACAATTCAAATTAATATTTAAACCGTTGGGTTCAACACCATAATCAATAATTTCAGCGCCTAATTCACGGAATACACTTGGAGCAATGTGATAAGCTGCTCCGTGCGCACAATCAACAACAATTTTTAATCCGTTCAAAATGACATCGGAGGAAACAACGCTTTTGCAAAATTCAATATATCGACCTGGCGCATCAACAATACGAACCGCTTTACCCAATGCCGCTGAATCAACTGTCGTCATGGATTGTTCTAACCGTTCTTCAATAGCAATTTCCATACTGTCAGCAAGTTTCGTTCCTTGTGAGGAAAAAAACTTTATACCATTGTCGTAGTAAGGATTATGAGAAGCACTGATGACAATACCCGCTTGTGCTCGCAAGGTTCGAGTCAAATAAGCAATTGCTGGTGTCGGCATAGGACCTAATAAATGTGTATCAATACCTGCAGCTGATAATCCAGATTCCAAGACTGACTCAAACATGTACCCAGAAATGCGAGTATCTTTTCCAATCAATACCTTTCCATTCCCTTGTTGGGCTAATACTTTTCCTACAGCCCAACCTAATTTCAAAACAAATTCGGGTGTAATCGGCCATATTCCTACTCGACCACGTATACCATCTGTACCAAAATAACGACGCATTTTATGAGGAAAATTAGACATAATTAGGTGGCGCTTGTACTGGTGCTTGTATCATCACTCGTTGCAGTTTCCTGATTATCCGTTTTTACAGTATCTTCACTCGGTAACGGCTTAGGATCTTTAGGATTATGCCAACCCTTAGGTTCGCGAATAGTTCGGCCTGCCATGACATCTTGAATCTGATCGTTACCAATCGTTTCGAATTTAATTAATGCTTGTGCCATAATATGTAGCTTATCGATATTCTCTCGAAGAATCTTATCAGCCCGTTTATAATTACGATCCACTATCCCACGTACTTCAGCATCGACTATGCTTGAGGTTGCTTCGGATACTTCTTTATGTCGTGTAACAGAATGACCTAGAAAGACTTCTTCATCATTGCTTCCCAAGGTGAGTGGTCCTACTTTTTCTGATAACCCCCATTTAGTGACCATATTACGTGCAAGCTCTGTTGCTTTCTGGATATCATTCGATGCGCCAGTGGTGACTTTATTCATACCAAAAATAATTTCTTCAGCAAGCCGCCCTCCAAATAAACTAGAAATTTTACTTTCTAAATATTCTCGGGTGTAATTGTAACGGTCTCCTTGTGGCAAAAACATCGTTACACCAAGCGCTCGGCCTCGAGGAATAATCGTTACTTTGTGCACAGGATCATGCTCTGGAACACTTAATCCGACAATCGCATGCCCAGCCTCATGATAAGCTGTCAGTTTCTTTTCTTCTTCGGACATCACCATCGAACGACGCTCTGCTCCCATAATCACTTTATCTTTTGCGCGTTCAAAATCTTCCATATCCACTACTCGTTTATTAGCCCGAGCGGCGAAAAGTGCGGCTTCATTCACAATATTTGCTAAATCAGCTCCAGAAAATCCAGGTGTGCTTCGAGCAATAACAGAAACATCAACGTCATTTGATAAAGGTACTTTCCGACTATGAACTTTCAAAATTTGCTCTCTACCTTTAATATCAGGAAGACCAACCACTACCTGACGATCAAATCGGCCAGGGCGTAATAATGCTGGATCCAGTACATCCGGTCGGTTTGTTGCTGCAACAACAATCACTCCTTCATTTCCTTGAAATCCATCCATTTCAACTAATAATTGGTTGAGCGTTTGTTCGCGTTCATCATGTCCACCACCTAAACCCGCACCACGATGTCGTCCAACCGCATCGATCTCGTCAATAAAAATAATGCAAGGCGCTTGTTTTTTTGCTTGCTCAAACATATCGCGAACACGTGAAGCGCCCACTCCAACAAACATTTCCACAAAATCAGAACCAGAAATTGTGAAGAAAGGAACTTTTGCTTCACCAGCAACTGCTTTAGCAAGTAATGTTTTACCTGTTCCTGGTGGACCAATCAACAAGACTCCTCTAGGAATTTTTCCTCCTAGTCGTTGAAATTTTCCTGGATCTTTTAAAAAATCGACAAGTTCTTTAACTTCTTCTTTTGCTTCTTCACAACCCGCAACATCAGCAAAAGTAATTTTAACTTGATCAGAATTCAGTAAACGCGCACGACTACGACCAAATGAAAACGCGCCTCCTTTACCACCACCTGTTTGCTGTCGTAATAGATAAATCCAGAAAGCAAACAGCACAATCCATGGTAATAAATTTAATAAATGCATCCATAAACCAGGTTGATCCGGTGGTTTACCTTTCACAACTACCCCTTTATCCACCATTTGCTGAAGTAAAACAGCATCATGTGGCATCGGTAAATAGGTGGCAAATGTTTTATTGTTTTGAAATGTGCCGGTAACATTTTGGTCAGTAATCGTCACTGCTCGAATATTGCCACGTTTTACATTATCGACAAACGTAGAATAACTAATTCGTTCTTCTTGCTCACGCTTAGGACCAAAATTATTAAAAACAGCGATGAGGACAATCCCGATCACCATCCACAATAGTATTGTTTTGACTGCATCATTCACATTAATTGACCTCATATAAAGCCATAGAAACATGGCTGTGAACATCTGTTTCAGCAACCAAGTTTTTTCTTAGCCTATCTTTAGAATCACGCCAAGATGACAACTTAATAAACTTAACGCGCTATCTATCATCATACCTACTTGGAGCTATAGCGTCCATGTTGAAACCATTGACTAGCCATACTAGATCAAATTAAAGGCAAGTTCTAGTTTTTGCTACTATTTATACAAGCATTCTTGCATTCGAAATACCTCACAAAAATTCAAGATCACTTTTTAGCCACTATATACATTTCTCTGGAGCGACTTCTCGATGCTTTTGGCTTACGAATAACGACACTTGCAAAATGCTCTCTCATTTTCCTGACTAACTCCTCAAATCCTTCGCCCTGAAAAACTTTAATGATACAGCCACCTTTATCGCTGATTATTTTCAGTGAAAAATCTAATGCTAATTCAGCCAGATGCATAGCTCGAGGAATATCAACACTCTCATTACCACTCATATTTGGTGCCATATCAGAGATAACCCAATCCGCCCGAATACCGGATAAGTGTTGAAGTAATTCCTGATAAACAATCTCCTCAGAAAAATCGCCTTGAATAAACTCCACTCCTTCAAGAGGATCCATCGGTAAAATATCAAATGCTACGATTTTTCCGGATGGTTTAATCCACTGCGATACGAGCTGTGACCAACTACCTGGAGCAGCGCCTAAATCAATCACTATCATTCCTGGTTTAAATAGATGATCTTTTTCTTGTATCTCAAGTAATTTAAAAGCAGCGCGAGAACGAAAACCTGCTTGTTGCGCCTGCTTAACATAGGTATCTGAAAAATGCTCTTTAAGCCAACGACGACTACTTTTACTATTTGGCATAGAAAAAAAAACAAGATGTAATATGCGTTCCAGCAAAAAAATACTGTTGCGGGAAGAGCTGCAAACTAGATGTATTCAACAGCAATAATTTCATATGAAATTATTCCCTCAGGTGTTTTCACTTCTACGCTATCACCTTCATATTTTCCAATCAAGGCGCGTGCAACAGGAGAAGTAACAGAAATTCGATGTTGATTAATATCTGCTTCATCTTCTCCAACAATTTGGTAGGTCAACGAGCCACCGCTACTGGTGGTAAGTTTAACAGTAGCGCCAAAGATTACTCGGCCAGAATTTTCCATGCGAGTAACATCAATTATTTGTGCTGAAGATAATTTACTTTCGATCTCGAGGATACGGCCTTCTACAAACCCTTGTTGTTCACGTGCTGCATGATATTCTGCATTTTCTTTTAAATCCCCATGCGCACGCGCTTCAGCAATCGCATTAATAATCTTAGGTCTTTCTGTCTGCTTTAGACGATTCAATTCATCACGTAATTTTTCTGCACCGATAACTGTCATTGGTATTTTTTGCATACCGATTACCTCAAAATTTGATTGACACATTATTAACACTCGCCTACTAACAAAAATCCTAATGCTTACAATTTCATATCTTCAAAAAATTTCTTTACTTTATCAAACCAAGAGCTTGATTTAGGATTATGTCGATTATCTACTGATATCGTTTTATCAAATTGACTCAATAATTCTTTTTGTTTCGCAGTTAAATTAACTGGTGTTTCAACCTGCACTTTACACATTAAATCACCGGAATCACCCCCTCGAACAGATGGCGCTCCCATACCTTTAATGCGAAAAACTTTTCCAGTTTGTGTTTCAGCCGGTATAGCAAGTTTTGCTCGACCTTTTAAAGTAGGCACTTCTAATTCACCACCAAGCGCTGCCGCGACAAAGCTGATAGGTACTTCGCTATAGAGATTTTTACCATCTCGCTCAAAAAGCGAATGGGGTTTAACTTGAATTTGAATATACAAATCACCTGCGGCTGCTCCAGCTTCTCCAGCCTCTCCTTCACTACTGAGTCGTATTCGATCGCCTGTATCCACTCCTTGAGGTATTTTAACAGAAAGTTTTTTATTTTGTTTCCGTCTACCTCTTCCCTGACAAGTAGAGCATGGATCATGAATTACTCGACCTTTACCATGACAAACAGGGCATGTTTGCTGCACAGTAAAAAAGCCATGCTGCATCCGAACTTGGCCCTGGCCATGACATTCTGAACAAGTGATTGGCGCTGCACCTTTACGCGCTCCACTGCCACCACATTCTTCACAATGTACTAAGGTAGGAATAGCAATCTCAGCAGTTTTACCAAATACTGCGTCTTCTAAAGAGATTTCTAGAGTAAAGTATAAGTCTGAGCCACGCTGTGCTCCAGCCCCACCTCCTCGTCCTCCAAAGATATCGCCGAAGATATCTCCAAAGATATCTCCAAAATTCATGCCATTGGCGCCTCCAAAACCTGAAGCGCCATCTGCACCTACGCCAGCATGCCCAAATTGATCGTATGCTGCGCGCCGTCTGCTATCAGATAAAATTTCATAGGCTTCTTTAATCTGCTTAAATTTTTCTTCAGCAGGTTTATCGTTTTGGGTACGATCTGGATGATATTTCATTGCTAAGCGACGATAATTTTTTTTGATCTCGTCGTCACTTGCATTTCGTGAAACACCTAGTGTTTCGTAATAGTCACGTTTTGCCATAATGATTCATCATAAATAATGGGCTAAAGCTTAGCGATAATCGCCAAGAAAGCTTTGCCGAGACAAACTCGTTCGTCGCTACCTTTAATTAAATTGGGCTTCGATGCGAATCAAGCTCCTTTTTGTTTATTTTCGTCATCCTTTACTTCTTCAAATTCAGCATCGACAACATTTTCACCTTTCTTTGACTGTTGATCTGCTTGTGGCTCACCTTGTGGTGATGGTCCTTGTGTAGATTGATTTTGCGCATACATACGTTCAGCCATTTTTGCTGAGGCATCCGTTAGATCTTTTGTTTTAGCTTCAATTTCATCTTTGTTATCTGATTTCATTGCTTCTTTAAGCGCATCTATAGCACGCTCAATGGCTTGACGTTCGTCTGCAGAGATTTTATCTCCCGCTTCTTTCATCGTTTTAGTGACTGAATGAATTATGTTATCAGCTTGATTACGCGTGGTAATCAACTCATGGAATTTTCTATCTTCAGCTGCATGTTCCTCAGCATCTTTCACCATCTTCTTAACTTCTTCTTCATTCAAACCAGAAGAAGCTTGAATTTTGATCGATTGTGCCTTGCCAGTTGCTTTATCTTTAGCTGAGACGTGCAATATACCATTTGCATCAATATCAAAAGTTACTTCAACTTGTGGCATGCCACGTGGTGCTGGCGGAATATCGGCAAGATCAAAACGTCCTAGTGATTTATTTGCTGAGGCCATTTCACGTTCACCTTGCAATACATGAATGGTCACCGCTGTTTGATTATCTGCAGCAGTCGAAAAAATTTGTGAAGCACGTGTCGGAATAGTGGTATTTTTTTCAATTAACTTAGTCATTACCCCGCCCATTGTTTCAATTCCCAAAGAAAGTGGCGTCACATCAAGCAATAACACATCTTTGATCGCACCCGAGAGAACGGCACCTTGAATAGCCGCTCCAATAGCAACTGCTTCATCTGGGTTAACATCTTTACGTGGTTCTTTACCAAAAAATTTACGTACCGTTTCTTGTACTAATGGCATACGCGATTGGCCGCCAACTAAAATAACATCATCAATCTTATCGGTTGGCAGATTTGCATCTTTAAGCGCAATTTTACATGGCTCAATGGTCCGTTGTACTAATTCCTCGACGAGAGACTCTAGCTTAGCGCGAGTAATTTTAACATTCATGTGTTTTGGACCGCTGGCATCTGCAGTAATATAAGGGAGATTAACTTCCGTTTGTTGCGTTGAAGAAAGTTCAATTTTGGCTTTTTCAGCACCTTCTTTGAGCCGTTGCAATGCCAATGGATCATTTCGTAAATCAATTCCGGAGGATTTTTTAAACTCATCTACAAGATAATTAATTAAACGCTGATCGAAATCTTCTCCACCTAAGAAAGTATCACCATTTGTTGAGAGCACTTCAAACTGATGTTCGCCATCCACTTCAGCAATTTCAATAATTGAAATATCAAATGTACCACCACCAAGATCATAAACAGCAATTTTACGATTACCGGGTTTTTTATCCATACCAAAAGCAAGGGCAGCAGCTGTCGGTTCATTGATAATGCGTTTTACTTCTAAACCAGCAATGCGACCCGCATCTTTTGTAGCTTGACGTTGCGAATCATTGAAATAAGCAGGAACCGTAATAACCGCTTCTTTTACTTCATGACCTAAATAATCTTCAGCAGTCTTCTTCATTTTCATCAAAATTTGAGCAGATACTTGTGGTGGCGCGAGATCTCTATTTCCTAACACTTCAACCCATGCATCACCATTGTCAGCTTTAACAATCTTATAAGGTACCGTTTCCTGAGTACGACGCACCATAGGTTCGTCATAACGACGGCCAATGAGTCGTTTAACCGCATAAATGGTATTTTTAGGATTAGTCACTGCTTGATGTTTAGCTGGTTGCCCTACTCTCACTTCATTGTTATCTAAATAGGCAACAATAGAGGGGGTGGTGCGTGCACCTTCTGAATTTTCGATAACTTTAACCTTATCGCCATCCATCACTGCCACACAAGAGTTCGTTGTTCCTAAGTCTATGCCTATGATTGTACTAGTAGCCATAATTGTCTCCGCTATAATATATGTTTAACATGAGGGCGATTCTTTATTTTTCAATACTTCTTACTACTGATCATTTTCTTTTGAAACAATCACTAACGCTGGGCGTATTAAACGATTATTCAAGGTATACCCCTTTTGCAAAACTGAAATTACCATCCCAGGTTTGATAGAAGAATCTGTTTGCATAGAAATAGCCTGATGATACTCAGAATTAAAAGGCTCAGATACTGGATTAATTTGCTTAATACCAAATTTTTCCATTGCCGCATAAAACATTTTTAAGGTGAGATGCACACCTTC
The DNA here is from genome assembly GCA_001801485.1 of Gammaproteobacteria bacterium RIFCSPHIGHO2_12_FULL_37_14. The sequence goes on along the minus strand of MGXV01000086.1, from coordinate 30,592 downwards.
TATCACCGATGAAGCAACATTTTGTATTTCCTTTGGTACATTATTCACACAAAGCTCTAAGCTATCAACAATAGGTAAAAGCTCCGTCACAAATCGCTCTAAGGCATATTTATGTGCATTAGCAATATCACGCTCAGCACGGCGCACGGCATTATCATTGTCAGCCTGCATACGCAAAATGCGTTCCCAATGTTGGTTAGCTTTTTGTTCAGCTTCATCCAATTTGCGCATTAACTCCTGATAAGAAGGATGAGATAGAAGCTCTACCCCATCCATTTCACTTGGACTCGTTTTTTTAGAGCCATCACCCTCTTTATTTGTATTATTCCTTTCAGATTCATGATTAAAAATATCACGTGGCATGAATTTGACTCCCCCTTCATATAATGTAATGAAATCGATGTAACTTTATATATGGACGATTATAATAGGATTCAAGTCCAATCATCGCTAAAATAGTTGAGAATATTATGCCCTCACCATTCAATATCATAGGAATTTTCGGAAGAGTCAAAAATCCAGGCGTCATTGAAACACTTAAAGCATTAATTTCCTATTTAAAAAAACTTGATCGTGAAGTCCTGATTGATGCTGAAACTGCAACAGCTATCGATGGCATACCCTTAACTGCCGTTGCTCGTGAAGAGCTTTGTAACCGTTGTCAATTGATCATCGTCGTCGGTGGCGATGGTAGTTTATTACATGCAAGTCATGCAGTGGTGAATAATGAAATTCCAGTGTTAGGTGTTAATCGGGGTCGTTTAGGATTTCTCACAGACATTCATCCAACCGAATTTGATAAAATTAAAGCCATTTTGGATGGGGATTATATCTTAGAAAAGCGCTTTCTATTGACCGCAACCGTCAATCATCACGGTAAAATTTTAGGTGAAAATAATGCATTAAATGAGGTTGCCCTTATTCCTAATTTAATCCCTCATATGAATGAATTTGAAATTTATATCAACGATCAATTTGTCTGCAGCCAAGATTCTGATGGTTTTATTGTCGCTACACCAACAGGTTCAACTGCCTATGCGCTATCTGGAGGTGGTCCTATTTTGCATCCTGAATTAGATGCTATAGTCATTGTACCGATGTTTCCTCATACACTTAGTATGCGACCGATTGTAATCGAAGGAAATCATGAAATTACTATTGTCATCACGCCAAATAACACATCCACCCCAAGATTAACCTGCGATGGGCAAGCTGTCATCAATATTCCGTTAGGAAGTCGTATAACAATACGTAAAAAAAACCAAAAACTGCATTTGATTCATCCGAAAGATTATGATTATTATGAAACCTTACGTAGCAAATTACATTGGGGACACAAATTACAATATGTGGAGTAATGCCCTCAAAACTTCACAATACAATAAACGTATTGTTTTGGAGTTAACATGCTGACACAAATTCACATCCGCAATTTAGCCACTATTGAAGAGTTACAACTGAATTTACATAATGGCAACACCATGATCACGGGTGAAACCGGAGCAGGAAAATCAATATTTATAGAAGCTATTGAACTCGCCTTAGGAGGACGTAGCCGCATTGAAATGATTCGCGGAGGAAAAGAACAAGCTGAAATTAGTTTGTGTTTTGATATTAGTCAATTAACTCCCGCACAAAAATGGTTAATCAATCATGACTTTTATGAAGAAAATGAATGTATTATCCGAAGGGTGCTGATACAAGATGGACGAACACGTAATTATATTAATGGCATCCCCACCACCCTGCAATTGATTCGCGAATTTAGCGAACATTTATTCCATTTGCACGGGCAACATGAACAACAAGTTTTGCTGAAAGCAGAAAATCAGCGTGAAATTCTTGATCGCTACGCGGAACATTTATCTTTAGTCGATGAGATTAAAAAAATTGTTCAAGCATGGAAACTGCTTGAAAATGAAATCCAAATGCTGAGAAAAAAAATTGCAATCAGTGAACAACAACGAGAATATTTACTTTTTCAACTAGATGAACTTTCAGCATTAAATCTTCATGAAAATGAATGGGACTCATTAGAATGCGAACATCGTAAACTTGCTCATTCTGAGGAACTCATTGCGCATACTCAACAAATTCTAGAAAATTTAACTGAAAACGAACAACATAGCATTCACTCCTATTTAAATAAAATACGCAAATCACTTGAATCCATGCAGATAATTGATACAAAAATAAATTCATGGGTCAACCTGCTCGATGCTGCATCCATTCAACTGAATGATCTAGAAGTGGAATTACATCATTATTTAGAAAGCAGTGAATTAGAGCCTGGCCGACTCAATCAACTTGAACAACGTATCAGCCAAATTCTTGAAATTGCTCGAAAACATAAAACCCAACCTAATGAATTAATGATATTACACAAAAAATTACAATCTGAACTAAATGCTATTCAAACCAGCGGTGAAGAACTCGAACAACTTGAAACAAAACAAGTTACCTTGACTGAAAGCTATCATCAACTAGCAGCAAAATTAAGCCATGATCGGCAACATGCTGCCATTCAATTATCACATGAAATTTCGACTACAATTCGCTTATTGTCATTACCTTATGGCGAATGTCACATTGCACTTGAAAAATATTCTGTCCTAAAAAATACCGATCTTTCTCCTCACGGTTACGAAAAAATTATTTTTCTAATCAAGACCAATCCAGATCAACCCTTACAGCCATTAAATAAGGTTATTTCTGGTGGAGAGTTGTCACGTTTAAGCTTAGCTGTCCATCTTGCGCTTGCTCATCAAACCATTACTCCTACATTAATTTTTGATGAGGTAGATACGGGTGTGGGTGGCGCAACAGCAGAGAAAATAGGCAAATTACTGCGAAAACTTGGAGAAACCTATCAAGTGTTTTGTGTCACACATTTAGCACAAGTAGCGGCATGTGGACATCATCATCTATTAGTTGAAAAACGTATAGCGGAACAATCTACCTATACGCGTTTGCGATTGCTTGATGACCGAGAAAAACAACAAGAAATTGCTAGAATGTTAGCCGGAGAAAAGATTACTGAAACCACATTAAAACATGCTCAAGAAATATTGCAAAACGTATAATCTTGGTTTACTGGCATCGCTTACAAATTCCATAAATATTTAAACTATGATCAGTAATTGTATAGCCTGCTTGCTTAGCGATTTCTTGTTGGCGCGTTTCAATAATCGGATCCACGAACTCTTCGACCTGACCACATTTCACGCAAACCAAATGATCATGATGTGTACCATGATCTAATTCAAAAACCGACTGGCCTCCTTCAAAGTGATGCTTAATCACTAATCCAGCAGTTTCAAATTGAGTTAATACGCGATAAATAGTTGCTAAACCAATCTCTTCCCCCGATTCAAGCAATACACGATAGATATCTTCTGCACTCAGATGGTGATCCTTAGACTTCTCCATAATTTCCAGGATTTTAAGTCGAGGAGTAGTAATTTTAAGGCCCGCTTTTTTTAAATTTGTATTATCCAAATGATCGATTCCTTCTAAAACTCTTTGTTATTACCTTTATTTCAATTAAAATGACGCCATTATCATTAACAGGTATTGTACATGAAAAAAATCCTATTGCTTACTTCGATTCTTTTGGCATTTATGTTCTCTGGGTGTTCTCTGTTTCGTGTTCATAAACTTGATATTGAACAAGGTAATGTTATTACGCAAGAAAATATTGCTCAACTTCATCAAGGAATGTCTGAAGCCGAAGTCAAATCAATAATGGGGAATCCAATATTAATAAATGTATTCACTCCCGAACGGCTGAATTATGTTTACTCTTATAAAAAAGGTTATGAAAAAATGGCAACGCAGCGCGTCATTTTGATTTTTCAACGTGGCCGACTACAAGAAATTATGAATTCGAAAGAAATTTAAAAAATAATGATTATCGCTTAGTACCATGGCGTTTATCTCGAATTCGTCGTAACTCCTTGGGATCAAATAGTAATGACCGATATATTTCTACTCGATCACCTTCATGAACACGATCACTTAGTTGCATTTGTTTACCAAAAATCCCGACTGCTTGTTGATTTAAATCAATCTCTGGAAAAAGTAATAAAATTCCTGAGCATTGAATTGCATGTTCAATCGTGCTATCTGCTGGCACTGATACTTCGATGATAGGTTGTTGGTCTGGTTTTGCGTATGCCACTTCGATTGTGATTAAATTAGGGTGCATTGCCATAAATCTCTGCTGCACGCTTACAAAATGCATCCACTAAGGTATTAGCAATTTGTTGAAAGATGGGTTGAAAAAATCGATCTATAAAGCTTCCAGTAAATTCAAATTCTAAATCTAAACTAACCTTACAAGCATGCTCATTCAATGCATGAAAACCCCAAATTCCTTCCATATGCTGCAAAGGTCCTTGGATGAGATTCATATCCATGCGTATATAAGGATAAAGAGAATTTCTCGTAGTGAAACTTTTATGAATGCCTTTCCAAGCGACAATCAGTTCTGCTATCACTTCAGTATCTGTACGGCTAATCACTTGACTTTGCTGACACCAGGGTAAAAATCGTGGGTAATCTTCAATATTATTTACTAATTCAAACATTTGACGTGTTGAATAAGGAACAAGAGCATTTCTATTTAATGTATACATCATGCGCCTACAGTCGAAAAGTGTATCATTGAACATTGTGTACCCATCAAGAAAATCAATGAACTGGGTTCCCAATTCTAAGATTTGCCATTATACTGCGCAACATGAAACAAACACAAAACCCAAATACAAAGATTGCTGTCAATCGCAAAGTTCTACACGACTATTTTATCGAAGATCGCTTTGAAGCCGGATTGGTTTTACAAGGTTGGGAGATAAAAAGTCTACGCGCTGGGCACATTCAGCTTGATCAAGGCTATATCTTATTAAAACGCGGTGAAGCTTGGCTTTTTGGCGCTTCAATTACTCCATTAAAAACCGCTTCCACTCACATTACGCCTGAACCACAACGTTCTAGAAAATTACTATTGCATCAACGCGAACTGAATAAGCTACTAGGTAATGTCGAACGTCGAGGGTATACTGTCGTTCCGCTTAATCTCTACTGGAAAAATAATCGAGTTATACTTGAAATTGGTCTAGCAAAAGGTAAAAAAGCACACGACAAACGTGCCACTGAAAAAGAACGTGATTGGCAACGCGAAAAACAACGCTTATTTAAATTAAAACGCTAGGGGACTATTCTACTCCCTAGCAATTAATCGCAAACGTTCACGCCCTCACTAACAACGCTCATCTATTGCCTCTAGCGTTTATCAACAGCCAACGTGATAAATAATGTTAGATGGAAGGTCAGATAAAATATCAAGCTTAGGCGAAGGTCGAAATAATGCTTGAGTTGCTTTTCTTGAGAGCGGTTTGGTGGTTTTTTCAACTAATTTTTTCCTCGCCTCTTCGAGCAATCCTTTCACTGCACCCATTCGGCTCGGCACGTAATCGTCGCCAATAATTTTATATGCGTTTTTTTCTGTTTGCAAATTATCGAAGCGTAATTGATATCCTTTCTCTAATACTTTGATTGCCTTTTCTAACCAATTCAATTCCAGGTAAACACGTCCCTTAAGAACAAAAAATGAAGCATAATCCATAGAAACTAATCTTTCTGCTTTTGGATATTCACAATACAATTGATCAGCAATTTCAAACTGCCAAAATCCCTCACTATATCGACCAGTTTTACACAGCGCTAGCGCATAATAAGCCGTTGCACTTGGAATAAAACCTCGCAATTTGCTCGGCGATTGTTGCGCAACAAAAATACTTTGATTAAAATCTTCAGCAGCTTGCTGATTGTCTCTTTGTACCAAATAATAAATTCCTCGATTTTTTAGAACATTGCTTTTAATTCTTAAGTATTCTTCTTCATCCTCTAATTTGAATTTTTCACATTCATCAAGAGCTAAATTAAAATAGGTAGAGGCTTTATTCAGTTCTTTTAATTCTCGGGCAGTAACAGCTATACCGAAATAGCATTCCGCAATGATTTGTGAGGTAGCAGCTATTCTCAATGCTTGGTCAAAAAAATCATTTTTTTTATAATCTTTGCCCGCTTCTACACGTGACAATCCTATTTCCAATAATTCATTTGGAGTAAAAGAATTGGACTGTTTGCTTAACATTGCTGCAACATTATTTGCTACTTGTATAATATCGGGAGTTTTTCTTAGATGTGTTGATATATCTTTTGCAGTCCTTATATTCATAGGATTCCTCTTTTATTAAACAGCTTGCTGCGGAGTTTATATGATCAACAAATAAAAACAAGTGCATTGTTACATAATTATATTTAGAATTTTAAATCATTCACTATTTTTACTTTTACGGCGCAATAATTTTTTGTTAGCTTGTGCTTTTTTGTGATTCATTCGCCGCTGAATGGAGGCTAACGTTGGTTTGGTTTGATGACGCTTTTTAGGTAGAATAGCGGCCTGCCTTAACAATATAACTAAACGTTTTAATGCATCTTGTTTATTGCGCTCTTGGGTACGAAAGCGATTAGCTTTAATAATTATTTCACCCGCATTGGTTATTTTATGTCTTAACAAAAGGAGTAATCGCATCCGAATAGTATCCGGTATAGAGGAAGATTGAAGAATGTTAAAACGTAGTTGTGCTGCTGTTGCTACTTTATTAACATTCTGACCACCCGGCCCTGGTGCCCTAATATAAGCAAGCTTAATCTCTGATTCTTGGATTTCGAAACCAGATATAATTTTTATCATGGTTGGACCACCTTGTTTTGTGCCTACCTCTTGATATTCCTCACCAAAGTGAATACTATCCAGTCTTTAACGCTTTTATTCTATTATACTTGTAGATGGGGGGCGACCTGGTTTCGACGTGGATTACGAAGCTTAAGGTGCATGTCGAGGATGTAACTACCCTCGTAAAAAATGTTACAAAACAAATAGTTGCCAATAAAAAACGCAACGTCGCTAATGATACTCACTTCGTAAATGAAGAGGTAGCAATCGCCGCCTAAAAAACGGCATAGCGCCATCCACCGATTGTGCTTGTACGATCGGATGTATACTGCAAAGCATACAAGGGTGGTCATATGATACAAGCTCGTGGAATGATCTGCCCAAGATCAAACCATTAAATCAAATGAGGGATCGCTATTTTGACATCCTGCCAATCGGAGGTGAAATAGTTAAATTAAATGATTGGATACACATGTAGACCCAAGAGTAGAGAATTTGCGGACGCGGGTTCAATTCCCGCCGCCTCCACTGAATATAAAAAAAGCCAGTTTTACTGGCTTTTTTTATATTCAGAAGATAGTGGGAATTGCAAGCCGCGTAGCGGGTTCACAAAATCGCCGCCCTATATCTTAACAATGTCGCAAGATATGTCGTAACCATGTCGTAAGATTGTCATAAGAATGTCGTAAAAAGCTGTTAAATTGGAGTAAAAATCAATGCCGCAATCCAATTCCCAGACATCACCAGATCTACGGTTTTATTAATTTATTAATGTTGAAAAATAAAACTGATTAGGACAATATGCGTCAGCAAGAGAGGAAATTAAAATGAGAATTCATATCCAAATATTGCGTACAATATATCCATCTGGTACTTCAGATTACCACTACCAATGTAAAAATGTAGACCCTACCTTTACTCCACCATTTATACGTCATCGAATCAATCCATATGAACCACAAGACTATATGAACTTTACGATCACTGTAGAAGAAGAAAGGGATGGTTTTGAATATTATTGGATCCATACAACCACTGATATTGATGGAGTAAAATTCAAATTTCAGCCTTTACTTTTAAAAGCATTAACCGAGCAATTAAATAAACATTTCTCGAATAAAGAAATAACTCCAAATGAGCTAGCCGAATTAAGCAATCAGATGAAATCATTTTTATCCAAATTAGATGAGGCGCATTACCAAGGTGCTATAGCTGGTTTTTTTGTAAAGCTAGGATTACCAGCAGAATTGGCACAGGCTTTAAATTTAAGTAGAAAAGATACTGAAAATGTCGTTTTATCTACAAGATCAGCTTCGCAAGGTGCTAATGAAGCAGTGCTGAAAATTTTGTCAGGTTACACTAAGCCATCCAGCCGTTAATATGATTATTTCTTCAATAGCAGTCGGATTATTTTTTATAACAAATTTTATAATCAGCATCTACTTGTTTTGTATTCCATTTATCAATTATTTTTGTCAAAATCTCTTGCGACAGAATATTATTCATTTCGTTAAGATCAAGCATTGTAATATTTTTTCCGATAAGACTTCGATGAAATTTTTCAAATGCACAAAATGCATCATTAAAATATTTAAGATTATCGTCAAGTGATTGATTAACTTCAGCGTAGGTAGGATTTATATGTGACAAAACAGATGAATCTAACCTTGATAACAAAGAATCGCGGCTAAATAATATTGCCAACTGTCGCTTGGTATCTTCATCAATAAATGATTCAGACAAATTCGAATTAAGCCCATCCAAACACGACTTCATCAGACATGCATATAAGATAACAGATAATACCATGGATAATTCTAATGAAATGACATGCCTTGCAAGATTAATAAAACCACGCGCTCCAGACAAAAAGGAAGCAGTTAGAAAAAACAATCGAACTCTTTCATCTCGATTCAATCTTCTAAAATTACATATTGAAATATGTTGGCTCGCTTTATATGTCGAAATGTTTTTCATTAATTGGCTTAATTGTTCATTCATATATTCTATTAAGGAAATAAGTTTTCCGTAAGTTGAATTGAAATAGAATTGATGGATAAAATTATAAAACTGATGACAGGTCAGCGATAATTTTTTATATTCGCGCTCTGTAAGATAATCGCCTATCCGCACGAGGATTTCATCGGGCAACTGATTTAAAAATAATTTTCTTTCCGGTCTTTCACTAAACATCAAAAGACCATGTGGCATTGCGTTTCTTCTTTTCAAGACGCTACCCTCGTTACTTTTGTGCTGGACTTTACCAACAAATAAAAACAAAGTCTAATCTTTAATAAAATCTTAATAAAACCATCATGTTACCTTAATCTCCTGATGATATTATATTTTTCATACTATACTTAAAACATATTAATAATTAACGAGGGTGGCATGAAAGATGTGAAACCGGATCCAATTTTCGATGAAATCAGAAAACAATTTTCTCCACTACTAAAGATGGGTCGGGAATTGAATAAATTTATAAAGCAGCAACATAATGCACCGACTACAGTTCGCAGGGCGGCGGCTGACCTTGATAAGTATATTCAGGATGAATTCTTACATTGTTTCGGTGAAAAGAAAATGGATGCGGAACAAATAAAAAAAATAAAAAATCAAATCGTTAATAAACTATCCCATATAAATCAAGATGCACAATCTCAAAATCATGTGGAAATTGCATTAAAAGCCAAAGAGTTACATGACGAATTAAATGACGAATTAAAGGGAATCAGAAAACAATTTGAACCTCTATTAATGATTGCTCGAGAATTATACAAACTTACCTACCAAATCAAATACCAGTCCGATATAAAGCCTGCCATTAAACAAATCGTGGGTGGACTTGACAAATATATTCAAGATGCGCTCTCGCTTGCTTTGCAAAAAAAACAAGTCGATGACGAACAAATAAAAAAAATTAATATCTATGTAATTAACAAACTTTCAGAGATAGTTGATACGGCACCAAAAAAATCTAATCGCCTATTCGGATTATTTGAATCACCCGATATAAATGAACAAGTTGGATTGAAAGCGAAAGAACTTCAAACCAGCCTAACAATAACCCTGGTCAAACCACATAAACCTTAACAACTAAAATCAATGATTCTGTTTTACTCTACAACGAATAGGAATATGCCTGATTGAGTCCATGTAAAACAAGATCTGGTAAGATAACATCAAATAAATGTGTATCTTTAAATAATTGGGAAAATCCACCTGTACCAATAATCACCGCATTTTCATTTAAAAAAGCTTCTCGTTTACATTCAGTAATAATTTCTTTTAATGCACCTAATTGACCATAATAAAGACCGGTTTGGATGCTAGAACGTGTGGTGCGTCCAATATAGTCAGGTGGAATTTCGATATCCACCGCCATTAATTTCGCAGTATGATTTTTCAGGGCTTCCATTCCTAATCGCATACCAGGCAAAATTGCTCCGCCAAGATAATCACGTTTCTTCGTCATGACACAAACTGTCGTTGCTGTGCCCATATCCACGATAATAATATTTTTATTTGGAAATTCGGCGACAGCACCAATCGCATTAGCAATCCGATCTGCACCTACTTCATTAGGATTTTTATATTTAATATTAAGCCCTGTTTTTACACCCGCTTGCAACACAAAACAGGGAACATCAAAATAACGTGAAATCATATGACGAATAGTATAATCATAGCTAGGTACAACCGATGAAATTGCTAGCGCCGAAATGTTTTCCGATTGAATTTTATTCGTCTGCAATATTTGGATAAGAAAAATACCGAATTGATCAGCCGTACCAATTAATTGGGTAGCATAACGAAAACGTAAAATTATTTTATCGTTAGAAAACACTCCACCTAACACATGCGTATTACCAATGTCTAAACAAAGTAACATGTTATTCTTCCCCTCTTAGCTAGTCATAAACATTATTCTTCGTAGCAATGTTCATTTTCTGGAAAATTTCCATTTTTAATTTCTGCAATATATGATTCAATTCCTTTAATGAATTGCTCATCTCCATCCAAAAATCGCTTAACAAACTTTGGTTTAAAATCCATATTTAATCCTAGTAAATCTTGAAATACGAGGACTTGTCCATCAGTATATGGTCCTGCGCCAATACCAATGGTAGGTATCGATAATAATTGAGTAATATCTTGCGCTAAAAGAGCAGGAATACATTCCAATACCAACCCAAAACAACCGGCTTCTTGCAATCGACATGCATCTTCTTTTAATTGAGCTGCGCTTTCATGTGATTTTCCTTGAACTTTGTATCCTCCTAACACATGGATACATTGTGGTGTCAATCCAATATGACCCATCACTGGTATACCTGATTCGGTAAGATGTTTAATTAACTCGAGATTACCAGAAGCACATTCGAGTTTAACGGCATTTGCACCAGCTTGCATAAGCGCTTGGGCAGCTGAAACATTTTTACTTAAGGATTTGCGATAAGATAAAAATGGTAAATCACCAAGAATAAATTTGTTTTCTGCCCCACGACTGACTGCTTTTGTATGAAAGCACATCATGTCCAAAGTTGCTGACAAAGTATCTTTGTAACCATGCATGGTCATCGCCACGCTATCGCCCACTAATAAACAATTAACTGATGTTTTAGCTAGAATACGTGCGCTAGTATAATCATAACAAGTTACCATACTAATTTTTTCCGCATTTTTTTTCATTTCGTAGAAATTAAAAATATTCATTTTGATTGCTCCTCGAGTAAATGAAAACATGTGATAAAGCTTTGATAAACGACTTGAAATGGATCTGCTTGAAGAGCTTGTAAATTAGTTTTAATCGTTTGCAAATCACCACGCACTAATGGACCCGTCATTGCGGATGGTGCATCATCCATGATATTTTGCATTTGTTGTAATAAATATGGATGAGCAAGCGAATGCGAAATGTTAAACTCATTAACAAAACCATCGAATAATCTTTTCCATAACATACAACTAAAATTCCCGCTTAATACACAAAGCGCGTGATATTTAGCTTTTAAAGATGTCGCTAATCGCACATGCTGATTGGGTAAGCCCGGTAATAAATTCTCAAAATCAGGAGCATCGTGATCAATAATAAAAGGGATAGATTGATATAACTCGAGCGAATATAATTTCGCTGAAAATGTCATTAATGGATGAGCGCCGTAAACATGCCGGCTTACTAAACTGCCCGAAAAATGTAAGTATATTTTATCTTTAGAATGAATATGTTTTATATAAAAATCATCGATCGCCGAGTCGTTAATAAGCAATAAAACGTGACTCGCTCGATTTAAACAATGGTTAAGTTGAGTGAAAGATTCCTGGCGATGCCAAATTTCAAATGATAAATTTAATAGCGAAAAATAATGCTGAAAATGATGTGTAACTCGGCCGTTACCAATAAGCAAGTAGTGAGGTACCTGTCTCATGATCAAGTCCTTCTCATTGTCTAATATAATGTCTCTGCCTTACAATCAAGCGATGGTCAGATCGCCTCTACTATAGCGAACACAGCATTTATTCGCAAGATCGGGTATTAGGTATATACTATATTGCGATATTTTATATAGGACGGATAGTCAAGGATAAATATGAATAATCGAATAAATACTGTTGATCTCGATGAAAATCTTTCCCTAGCAATTAATGATGATTTGATCACCTGTCCTTTAACCTATTGCCTAATTCAACACCCTATTTTAGCTTCTGATGGACAGCATTATGAATTATGTGCATTCTATGAAATGATTTTTAAATTGGGCAATACTAGCCCAATTACTAGACAAGCGATTACTCATTATATTTATGACCGCCAATTAAAAAAAGTATTAGATGAAAAAGCTGATCATCATGAAGACCGTTACGAACCATATGATGAAAAAAAATTTCTTAAATTATTATCTTTAGCTGACGATAATTTTGTGTATTGTCCTATCACAAAAAAAATTATGCGTCATCCTGTATTAGCATCAGATGGTTATCATTACGAATTACAATCATTGCTTGAATTCTTTCAGAAAAAAGGTGCTCCTTTGAGCCCAAAATCACTGCAACCTATTTATTCAATTATTTATGATAGCAATTTGAAATCAGTATTAGATGGATACAATTTGGAATATATCAATCGATTTCCTGATTATGATAAAACTATTTGGTTGCATCAATTAACAAATTATCTCAATAAAGACACATGGAAATGCGCAACCATTAAATCAATCAGCGCAGCAGGTATAATCGGATGCACAAGTTTTTTATTGTTTTATAATTTTTCCCAAGAAAAAAAATCAGACTCCTTTCCTTTATCACTTCATTTAGCACTATGCTCAGGCGTAATAGATTATCTATGTCGAATCGCTAGCAACCGTCAGTATGGATTATTTGGCTTATTAAAAAGAGCAGCCACAGGCTATATGCAGTACCGTATCAATGATTTCATGGATGAAGCTGAGTTTTTAGATGGTCTCAACCACGCGGTTTAGTCCGAATTTTTCATATTCTGAAGCACCTCGTCCGATACCAAAATATTTAAATCCAGCTTCACGCATTTGTCTAAGATCATATTGATTACGACCATCAAAAATAATGTTCTGGCGCATAAAATTTTTCATCGCCGTGATATCTGGATAACAAAATGGTTTCCATTCGGTTACTAATACTAATGCATCAACGTTATCTAAAGCATCGTATTGATGTTCCGCTAATAAAAGTTGTCCCGACGCAAACCATTGACTAGGCAATATTTTGCGCGCAACTGGCATAGCAGCAGGATCATAGGCTTGCACACGAGCACCAGAATGAATAAGTTGTTCTAGCAATATAAGTGAAGGAGCTTCACGCATATCATCTGTTTCAGGTTTAAATGCTAATCCCCATATGCCAATATTAATGCTAGAAAGATTCTCTCCAAAAAAATTAATTATTTTTTGGGGTAATAAATGTTTTTGCGCATTATTACGTTCTTCTGCCGCTCGTAACATGGTCGGATTGACGCCATGCTGTTCAGCCATTTTCATTAATGCGCGCACATCTTTAGGAAAGCACGAGCCACCGTAACCACAACCTGAATATAAAAATGCATTTCCAATTCTTGCATCTGATCCAATACCACGGCGAACGTTTTCAATATCCACCCCCATACGATCACACAATACGGCCATTTCATTCATAAAAGAAACGCGAGTAGCGAGCATGGCATTCGCTGCATATTTAGTCATTTCAGCATCTTTAACGTTCATAAAATAGATTCGTTCCGGATGACGGACAATCGGTAAATACAAATCCAGCATCGTACGTTTAGCATAATCTGATGCCAGTCCAATAATAATGCGATCCGGGCGCATGAAATCTTCAATGGCAGCGCCTTCTCTTAAAAATTCTGGATTACTGACTACATCAAACTTGATCGTTAGTTGACGTTGATTTAATTGTGTTTGGATGACTGCCCGAACTTGATCTGCCATACCCACCGGAACAGTCGATTTATCAACGATCACACAATCATGTTTGATGTTAGCACCAATGCTATGTGCTGCTTCCAATACAAATTTAATATCAGCCGAACCATCTTTATCACTCGGTGTGCCTACTGCAATAAAAATAACATCTGGTTCAACCATAATTTCGGATAAATGGGTTTGAAAATGTAAACGACTAGCATGCATATTGGATATCACTAATGCTTCCAGACCCGGCTCATAAATAGGCAAAACACCGGCGCGTAAATGATGAATTTTGGTTTGATTAACATCAACGCAAGTAACATGATTACCCAATTCAGCAAAGCATGCTCCTGTTACTAAGCCTACATATCCAGCTCCGATGACTGTAATATTCATTGCTAACCCCTTCCCTACTGAAGATGATAGATTTCTACCCGATCGCCACGTTTATTGCTAAATACTTTCATCGGTAATTGCTTAATTTCTTGACGAATTCCTAATGTTTCATTTTTGTGCTTTACGTTAATTCGTAATGCTAAATACTCATATTTTTTCCATTTTCCATCGCTTATAACATGAATATCAGTATCCGTATTCACTTTTTGAAAAATTGCATTCCCAAAATGCTTTGAATAATACATCACTTGATAATCATTCGAATATAAAGTAGCAGTTTCTGGTATATGGTTTGACAACCATTTTCCTGCCTCATAAATATAGGCCTTTGAATAGCCGAAATCAAAAATGCCTCCTACTGATGAAATAATGATTAATAAAGCACATAGGTAAGCTAAGAAATGATCATTAGCCTTCATCGTTTTTCGTAATAAATTTTCAAAAGCAAATGGCACCCATAACATTAAAACCAATGATAAAGCGATGAGATAACGTTTAGAAAGAAAAAGTCGTTCAAATAAAAAACTAAGCGTTGTTAATAAATTGATACCAAGGTAGGCTGACAAAACTAAACTAGCAGAAGAAGAAAATTTCACTGCATGTTGCCACCAAGCATAGATAACCAAAAAACTATATATCCATGATAAGTTAGCCATCACACTTAAAACATACCAAACCAACATGACAATGAATAAAACAAATCCTGCTTCTTTTGCAGAATCACCAGTCAGCACATGTTGAGCAAGTGCTATTTTTGTTGTTGCAAATCGTTCGGCTATAATTAAAAAACCACGTTGGATTTGATTAAAAATTTCATTTAAGCGACCAAAATCATCTACTGTATGCTGAGGATGTAGCAGTAACCAATTAACCAAGATGAAACATATAATAATGTTGCATAAATTGAGTTTGAAAAAACTTTTTAATCGCTCGAATAATGAATACGAAAAAACCATGAAAGATAAAAAGGGCAACAAGAAAAGAAATATTGCTCCCTCAAGACGAAACAAGGTAGCTAATATTATGCTCATATTCCAGAATAATGCTGTTACCCAGTTTGGCCGACGAAAATAATTTAACAATAAAAAAAGTGAGAGTAAATAAAAAGCCCAAAAACCATGGTCACGAATAATATATTCGCGTACATCATTAAAACCATATGATAACAAAATCGTTAGAGCTGCTAACCATAAAACCCGTTGCGATCCCCCTAACTCTTTTACAACAAGAATAAATAACACAATAGAAATAAGCGAAAAAAATCCATTTAAGGTATAGGCGGCGATAGGATATGAAAAATGACTCACATGCGCTAAGCCATAGATCAATATGGAGTAGATAGGCCATTTAGCTTGCCCACATAATTGCATCGCCGCTTGCAAACCGGACTTTCCAATAATCTCGGCACTACTGATATAGCAAATAGCATCGGGATTGATAATAACTTGATGGCTTGAAATCCAAAGTGATAAAAGAATACTTGCACAAATAGCAAACAGATAGACAAAATTTTCGCGCGGAAAATGAATATCTCTATTCACGTCATTAATGTCTCCAATGATTGTTTAAAATCGTCAGCCAGTTCCGGGTGTTTTAATGCATAAGCTACTGTTGCTTGGAGATAGCCCAACTTACTGCCACAATCATAACGTTGGCCGGTAAAACGATATCCGTACACTTTTTCTTCTAACAGCAATTTAGCAATCGCGTCTGTTAACTGAATTTCACCATCAGAGCCTTTGAGCGTGCAAGCAAGATGGTTCAATATTCGTGGCGTTAATATGTAACGTCCCACGACACCCAAATCAGATGGAGCGTGCTGGTAGGATGGTTTCTCTGTAATACCACGAATAGCAAATAATTTTTTATCTTTTTCCAAGATATCCACGATGCCATATTTTTTTGTTTCTTCCGGTCGAACGCTTTGAACAGCAATCATACTGGATTGAATGATCGCAAATTCATCAACCATTTGCTTGAGACAAGGTACTGATCCGCCATCAATCAAATCATCTGCTAATAAAACTGCAAATGCTTCATTTGCCAGCAAAGGTTTAGCACAAAGTACGGCATGTCCTAATCCTTGTGGAGATTTTTGCCTAATATAGGCACAAGACACACCTTCGGGAAGAATGCCTTTTACTATATCTAACAAAGCATGCTTACCCTGTTCTTGCAAAGTGGCTTCTAATTCAAAATTAGAATCAAAATGATCTTCAATCGCTCGTTTACTGCTATTCGTCACAAAAATCAATTCTCTTACACCAGCAGCAACAGCTTCTTCAACAGCATACTGTATGAGTGGCTTATCCACGATAGGTAACATTTCCTTGGGATTGGCTTTGGTAGCAGGTAAAAATCGAGTACCGAGTCCAGCAACAGGAAAGACCGCTTTAGTGATTTTTAGCATATTGGAAAATTCCATTCACAACTACATTCGACTGAATAGTATATGGTTGCTCTTTGCTCAGCAAGCGATGATTGAGAAGCCTATCAGCAATTTTTTGCTGACTCTTAAATATCTACAATTTTAAAAGTATCCCCTATATAATACTAAGCACGTAGAGCAGGTTTGGACAAGCTACAATGTGATGATGTACTCAAAAGGAGAATCGCTTTGTGCGTCAATCTATACTTATTTTAGGACATAGTTACGCCACCCAATTTATTGACGTATTCAACCAATATACTCGATTATTTGATCCAGATAAGTATGAAGTAACTGTCGCTTATTTGACTGGCGAAGAAAATCTAGCGGTTAAACAACGAACACTTGCCGAGCATGTATTATTTTTGAATGAATCCAAAAAAAATATTCGCAATTTAAAAATAGGAACCATTCGCAAATTACTCGCTCTTCATAAACAAAAAAAATTCCAGATTGTCATTTGTCATCGTTATAAACCAATTTACTTAATGATGTGGGTAACACAATTTTATAAAATTCCAGCATTAATTTGTGTCATGCATGAATTGCACACCATGTCCTCCTTAGGTAGGCGATTGTTAATTGCTGGTCTTCGCCGTAATAATATGTTGCTTGCTGGCGTTTCCAATGCGGTGCGCGATGACCTTAGAAAAAGTTTATGGTTTGTGCCAAAAAAATATATTATCACTTTGTATAATGTCATTGATGTTGAATTAACTGAACCCCAATTGTTAACGTCAACTCAAGCGCGATCTATCTTGAATTTGCCTGCGGAATCTTTTGTGTTCGGTAATATCGCGCGCCTTGTACCTAACAAAGATCAAGTTAGCCTTATAAAAGCATTTGCTGGCATGCGATCATCGTGCCCAAATGCTTTACTCATCATTATGGGTGATGGAGAACTACAAATTTCTCTCAAACAACTTGTTAAAGATTATCAGTTAGATAATCAAGTAATATTCACTGGTTTTCTAGATAATGCGATGCGCTATATGAAAGCCTTCGATTGCTTTATTTTATCATCTATTCAAGAAGCATTTGGACGAGTGTTACTAGAAGCGATGATTGCCAAACGACCTATCATTGCTACTCAAGTAAACGGTATTCCAGAAGTGGTTGCGCATACTGGTTTACTTATTCAAGCGAAGGATATCATCGCATTGGAAGCAGCAATGAAACAAGTTTATCATCGCTCCTTGCAAGAGCATTTACAGCAAGGCGAACAAGCTTATCAACGAGCTATCAATTATTATTCTATTCCCATTTTTCAGAAAGATTTCTGGCAACTACCCTTACTACAAGCCATCAAGGAAAATCATTAACCATGCGAATTGCTTTTACAACCACCTTCGATGCTCTCGATATCCACAACTGGTCAGGCACGCCCTATTATATGTCTCGTGCGTTTATGTTAGAAGGCATGGATATTGATTACATTGGTTCATTGGTTCGCAAACTTCCGCCTTTTTTTAAAGCCAAGCAAATCTGGAATAAATACTTTAGCAATCAACGTGAAAGTCCTCGATTTAATACCATGGCTGCACAATATTATTCAAAACAAGTCAGTGATCGATTAAAAACGATGTCTGTTGATGCGGTGGTATCCCCGCTTATCAATCCTATTGCTTATTTAGATTATGATAAACCAATTGTACTCTGGACAGATTCCGTTTATGCATCTTTAGTGGGATTTTATCCAGACTTTGCTTATCATTCTGCTAGTTCAATTAAACAAGGCAATAAGATGACTGAAGAATGTTTACGCCGTTGTGCACTCGCCATTTTTTCTTCTGAGTGGGCAGCAAATGGTGCAATGGAATTATATGGAACTGATCGCAAAAAAGTGCACGTTGTTCCTTTCGGTGCAAATATAGAATCTTGTCCTACTCTTGAACAAGCACGTTACTTAATTAAACAACGCACTCACCAGAAAATAAAATTATTATTTTTAGCAAAAAGTTGGGAACGCAAAGGTGGTGATATTGCTCTGGCTGTTGCCCAAACATTACACGACCAAGGCCATCCTGTTGAATTAAATATTATTGGTTATCCACCTAAACTTAATTATGTCCCATCTTATGTTAACTGTTTAGGCTTTTTATCCAAACAAAACCCTCAAGGCAAATCAAAAATTGCTGAATTATTGTCGCAATCCCATTTTCTTATTTTACCATCGCGAGCTGAAGCCTACGGTATCGCATTTTGTGAAGCGAATGCATTCGGCTTACCTTGTCTGACTTCTTATACTGGTGGTATACGTACCATTATAAAAGATAATATTAACGGTATGACATTTGCTTTAGACGCACCCGTTTCTGTCTATTGCGATTACATTGTTAATTTTATGCAAAATCGAGTGCAATACGAAGCACTTGCTCTTTCTTCCTATCATGAGTACAGCACTCGCCTGAATTGGAAAACAGCCATCCAACAGGTGAAAAAATTAATGAAAGAACAGATGGCTTAATGACGGTCGGTTAAAGCCGACCTATCAATAAGCATTCTTTCCAATAAATCCTCTAAATATTGTCAAAAAAATAATTTTTAGATCAAATCCTAATGACCAATTATTAATATAAAACAAATCGTATTCGACACGCTTCTGCATTTTATCTAGGGTATCGGTTTCTCCTCGCCAACCATTAATTTGTGCCCAGCCGGTGATGCCAGGTTTAACTCGATGCCGTTGCATGTATGTGTGAATCGAATTTTTGTAAAATTCATTATGAGCAACGGCATGTGGCCGCGGACCAACAATTGACATGCGACCTTGCAAGACATTTATAAGCTGGGGTAATTCATCTAGACTCGTGCGTCGTAAAAATTTTCCAAATAGTGTTGTCCGCGTATCGCCTGGTTTCGCTTGCGTGATCCACTCATCGGCTTCTTGATGTGCTTGCATCGTCCGAAATTTATAGACTTTAATAATATGTCCATCCCATCCATGACGATACTGTTTAAAAAAGATAGGTCCTTGAGAAGTCAATTTAACCCCTAAAGCGATCAGTAACAATATTGGACTGACTATCATTAAAATGAATGTCGCCAATATCCTATCTTCAATTGCCTTGACCAGACGATTTATCCCCATCATCGGCGTCGAACGTATATTTAATACGGGAAATCCTGCGAGATCAGTAATAGAATGATTCAGTAAATCCAACCCAAAAATATCCAATACAAACCGTGTATTAATAGTATGATGTCGTAACTCATATAAAATTTCTTTTACTCTAGCTTCAGCACATAGCGGCAAGGCTAGCCAAATTTCATCTATCCCTTCTTTTGACAAAAACTGACTTAGTTCGACTGGCGTTTGAATAACAGGAATATTCTGAATAAAATTTGGCTTTGAACAACTACGATCATCAAGAAATGTTACAATATTAAACCCTGTCCATAAAGCTTGCTGCACTGTTTCAGCCAACTTACATCCCAGCGTACCCGCCCCCAAAATAACTACTCGTCGTTCATTCAAACCATGAGAACGCATTAAGCGCAGGAAAAGCAAGATCAAACATCTCAAGAAGATCAATGAAAAACAAGCTACAACCATCCAAAGAACAAACCACAACCGCGAATATAAAGCGCCTGTTTTAGTAAAAAATGCAAAACCACCTGATAATAAAATTAAAACGCACATTGCTTGAAACAAAATAAGAAAGTGACTAATTAACCCTTTGCCTCGTACCGATACATAAATATTAAAAAAATGAAACACAACTGGCGTCGCTAACATGACGCAAAAAATGGCTAGAAAATACAGTGTAGATGGAATCGGCTGGCCAAAACGCAAAAAGAATGTCGCCACACCAGTGGTAAACATAATTATCATATCCATGATACGCATCATCATGGAAAGCGTTCTTGAGTATTCTTTTAATAGTCCTTTAGGTAACATAGCAGGCAAGGCCTAATTGATTATCAACGGTTCCTGTTGAGAGTATAGTGAAATGAAGATGACATATCTATGAAAATTGCGATTGTTTGTGATTGGTTAGTAACGATTGGTGGCGCAGAAAAAGTGTTAAGTGAAATCATTCAGTGCTTTCCTGAGGCTGATCTTTTTGCTGTGATTGATTTTCTTGATGATGATAAAAGAAATTTTCTCCAAGATAAATCAATTCAAACAACATTCATACAAAAACTTCCTTTTGCTAAGACCAACTATCGCCATTATTTACCTTTCATGCCTCTCGCGATTGAACAGTTAGATCTTTCAAATTATGATTTAATCATTTCTAGTTCGCATGCAGTCGCCAAAGGTGTCATTACTGGACCCAATCAGCTCCATATTAGTTATGTACATACACCTATGCGTTATATCTGGGATTTACAACATCAATATCTACGTGAAAGTGGATTGGATAAGAAAATTTCTGGCTTAATAGCGAGGTATTGCTTACACAAACTGAGGCTATGGGACGTGCGTAGTGCGAATGGAGTCGATCATTTTATTGCTAATTCCCAATTTATTGCACATCGAATTCTAAAAACTTATCGCCGCACGGCAGAAGTTATTTATCCACCCATTGATATCTCAACATTTATTCCGCATCAGCAAAAAGAAAATTTTTATATCACTGCTTCTCGATTGGTACCTTACAAAAAAATTGATTTGATCGTTGAAAGTTTTCGTTTCATGCCAAATAAAAAATTAATTGTTATCGGTGATGGGCCGGACGCTACAAAAATAAAAAGCAAAGCGGGTATAAACGTAGAATTATTGGGTTATCAATCTGATAAAATTTTAATTTCATATTTACAACGAGCAAAAGCTTTCATTTTTGCCGCCGAAGAAGATTTTGGCATGCTTCCGGTTGAAGCCCAAGCATGTGGCACGCCAGTGATTGCTTATGGTAGAGGCGGCGCACTCGAAACCATCCGTCACCCTGAGCAGGAAAATCCCACCGGTTTATTTTTTTATGAACCAAGCGTCGCTGCGATTTGTCAGACAATTCAAGCATTTGAAAATAACCAACATTGTTTCACAATAAATAACTGCGTAGAAAATGCTAAACGATTTTCAGCGGAAGAATTTAGAAAAAAATTAAAATCATTTATTTCTTCCAAAAACTAGCCCTTTAATCTACATTTTTTGCATTACCTTTATCCCATTGTGACGCTGCAAATATCGTGCTATCCTTGCCACAAAATAAGGAATGATAGGCAATTTTCATGTCAGAGCAAGAAGCTATCTTATTAAACCAACCAACTCAATCTACGCATGCTCCTCATGCTGTAGATATTCCTGATATTTCCCAAAGACAATTAGCATGGAATGATTTGGTCGAAGGAGTGACGCAATGGCGATTGT
Source organism: Gammaproteobacteria bacterium RIFCSPHIGHO2_12_FULL_37_14 (assembly GCA_001801485.1). The sequence continues at coordinate 8,270 of MGXV01000086.1, read as the reverse complement.
GGTTATTGCTTGCTTATCAAGATATAAAGTTGCGTTATCGCCGTTCTATTTTAGGCCCTTTTTGGATCACGATCAGTATGGCAATGACTGTGTATTCTATGGGTTTTTTATACGGGCATTTATTTCACATGCCTATTCAAGAATACTTCCCCTATTTGGTTGCAGGCATGTTAACTTGGTCTTTAATTTCTACCACATTAAATGATCTTGTGGATACTTATAGTGCGGCTGAGATTATGCTAAAGCAAATAAAGTTGCCGTACAGTTTATACATTCATCGTATTGTTGCAAAAAATGTAATCATTTTTCTCCATAATTTATTGGTCATTCTACCCATTCCTTTCATTTTTCATGATGCTGTAAAAATCAATTGGTATACATTACTATTTGTACCTGGATTGATGATTATCTATTTAAATGCTATCTGTTATGGAATTATCTTAGCCATGATTGGCGCACGATATCGAGATATTCCTCAAGTCATTAAAAGTTTAATCAATATTATATTTTTTGTCACACCTATTATGTGGAAGTTAGAAGTCTTACCACCCAGCAAACAAATTATTGTTCTTTTAAATCCTTTTTATTCTTTCATTGAGCTCATTCGCGCACCATTAACTGGCTATGCTCCTACTTCTTTCAACTTCATCATGATTTCAATCGTCACCTTGATTGGCATGATAGGATGCTATGCTATGTTTTCAGCTCGTCGATCTCGGATTATTTACTGGTTATAAAGGTGCCACATGACGCAAATTCATTTACGCTCAGTGTCCGTACAATTACCAATCTATGATATGAGTAAACGCTCTTTAAAAAAAGATTTTTTAAGAATTGCTACGGGTGGCAGTGTTGCTCAAGATGCCAATCAACATGTCGTCATTACAGCTCTTAATAATATCAATGTTTCATTTTACCGAGGTGACCAAATCGGTTTAGTTGGACATAATGGATCTGGTAAAAGTACCTTATTACGCTTACTGGCTCGAATATATGAACCTACTATAGGCAAAATCAGTATTGAAGGATACATTTCCCCTTTATTAGATATTTCTCTTGGCGTTGAACTAGAATTTACTGGTTATGAAAATATTTATATACGCGGCACCCTATTAGGTCTTTCTCGTCATCAAATTAAAGAACGGATGGGAGAAATTACTGAGTTAACTGGCTTAGGCGATTATTTAAATATGCCTGTGCGAACGTATTCATCAGGAATGAAAGTACGGCTAGCCTTTGCAATTTCCACTTGTGTCACACCTGATATTTTATTAATCGATGAAGTCATTGGTGTGGGTGATATGAAATTTGTTGAACGAGCAAAACAAAAAATGCTTTCATTAATGAGTAAATCTAATATTGTCGTCCTAGCCACTCACTCGACAGAATTAATTAAAGAGTTTTGTAATAAAGTTTTGTTATTAGAAAATGGTGCAGTAAAATACTTTGGATCAGTCGATACCGCACTCAATATTTATCACAACAACAACAGTCATACGCTTCAGAAAAAGCAGATGTAGTACAGGTAAAAAGGAGCCTCAAGGATGATTATTAGCCGAACGCCTTATCGAATTTCATATTTCGGTGGCGGAACAGATTATCATTCATGGTATCAAAAACATGGCGCAGCCGTGCTATCAAGTACAATCAATCATTATTGCTATTTACAATGCCGTATACTGCCCCCATTTTTCGAACATAAATCTCGCATTGTATGGTCAAAAGTAGAAGAAGTCCTTGATCATACCGATATTCATCATCCTGCTGCTCGCGCAATTCTCGAATATCTACAAATCAATCAAGGTATTGAAATTCATCATCAAGGTGATTTGCCTGCCCGTTCTGGTCTAGGATCCAGCTCTGCCTTCACAGTAGGGCTATTGCATACTATTTATGCATTGCGCGGGATGATTTCCAGTAAACGCGAATTAGCATGCGAGGCTATTCATATTGAACGTGATATTTTAAAAGAAAATGTCGGTGTTCAAGATCAAATTGCCACAGCTTATGGTGGATTAAATAAAATTATTGTTCATGCTAATGGAAATTTTGAAGTATTACCATTGGTGTTACCAATGTCGAGATTACATACTTTACATGAACATCTTCTACTCTTTTTTACAGGAATTTCTCGTACTGCCTCTGATGTGGCTGCAGATAAAATCAAATCGATTCCTAATAAAACTCAAGAACTTTATCAAATGCAAAGTATGGTAGATGAGGCTGAGCAATTATTATGTACCAATAAAGATATCACATTATTTGGTGAATTATTGCATGAAACTTGGTTATTGAAACGTCAAATTAGCCATAAAATATCCTCGACATTCATTGATGATATTTATGCAAAAGCACGTCATGCGGGAGCGATTGGTGGAAAATTATTGGGTGCTGGTGGTGGGGGTTTTATGTTGTTTTTTGTTAAGCCAGAAAATAAACCCAGTGTATGCCATGCTTTAAAAGATTTGTTATTAGTTCCATTTGATTTTGAATCGAGTGGATCACAAATTATCTTTTACGATCATTTACATTACAAACAAATGAATTTACGTCGAGATTACGTACATTTACGCAATCAAACATTAGATGAAATTACACCGTTAACTCGACAACGTTTAACTCATTTATTAACTGTTGAAGAACCTTTATCCGTGGAGAAAACAAAATGAATAAAAACCAAGAACTGCTGAATAAAATTCGTGGCGATATTCAAACCTATTGTAACGAAAACTTGGATTTTTCATTTCACCCTGATCATCCCATTGTGCGGCTACACGAACCTACTATACATGGTGATGAGATTTTTGTTGCTGTTGAAACGATGCTTTCAACTTTTACGACAATGGGAAAAAAAGTACGCCATTTCGAGCAGCAATATGCAGATTATACCGGCACACAATATGGTGTTATGTCTAATTCCGGTTCCTCTGCAAATTTGTTAGCAATTGCAGCACTGGCTAATCCTGTTACTGCCAATCACTTAAAACCAGGCGATGAAGTCATTGTTCCTGCCCTATCTTGGTCAACAACTATTTGGCCGATTATTCAACATCAATTGATCCCGGTGATCGTTGATTGTAATTTACATGATCTCAATCTTGATTTAAATAAAGTTGAACAAGCCATCACTTCCAAAACACGGGCTATCATGGTTGTTCATGTGTATGGTAATCCCTGCAATATGGAAGCCATCAAAACGTTTGCTGACAAACATAATTTATTTATCATTGAAGATAGTTGTGAAGCGATGGGCGCAACTTACAATGGAAAATCGGTAGGTAGCTTTGGTCATATTGGTAACTTTAGTTTTTTCTTCTCACATCATATCAGTACGATGGAAGGTGGTATTTCCATTACCAACGATTTCGATTTAACAGAAACAATGCGAATTTTGCGTGCTCATGGATGGTCACGTGAAGCTGATGAGCACCAAAAATATATCAATCGCTATCCTGAGATTGATCCACGTTTCATTTTCATTAATCTTGGTTATAATCTACGACCAACAGAAGTGAATGCTGCCATGGGTCAATTGCAATTACCTAAACTCGATCAATTTATTGTTCAACGACGCGAAGCAGCTACTTTCTTCTTACAATATCTCTCCAAGTACGATGAGTTTTTTCAATACCAACAAGAAACTCCGCTGGGCAAACATGTGTGGTTTGGATTTCCGATTATTTTAAAAGAAAAGGCACCATTTAGCGTAAAAGATATTACCGCCTATATACAAAAAAGTGGTATTGAAACTCGGCCGATCATCGCAGGTAATATGGCGAGACACCCCGCATTTAAAATGTATCAACATCGATTGGGGAGCGATTTATCTCATGCAGATACGGTGATGCGAAAAGGTTTTGCCATCCCTTGTCATCATGCTGTTGATCAACCTGCTAGAGATTACATTGTTAATACATTTGATTCTTTTATTGAAGAATGGATGAATAAAGATAGAATGACAGGATAGCGAGTCTACAAAAGCTGACATCAGTAAAAAAGACTAGATGCCAGCTTCCGCTGACATGACAGGCAAAATAAATGACACAAGTAACACGACATATGGCTCTAGAGGAAAGAATATGAAAAAGAAAGTTCTTATTTGTGGTGCAACTGGTTTCATCGGTCGCAATCTTACCGAACAATTAAGCAAGCGTAGCGATTTTGAAATTCATGCGGTTTATCATCAACGTCCAGAATTTTTTTGTCCGCATGTCATTTGGCATCAAGCTGACTTACGAGATCCTCATAGCGTTGATCAAATTGTAAATAATATGGATATATTGATTCAAGCCGCAGCAACCACATCAGGCTCAAAAGATATCGTCACGCGACCATTTATTCATGTTACTGATAATGCAGTAATGAATTCTTATCTCTTCCGTGCAGCTTTCGAACACAAAATAAAACACGTGATTTTTTTTAGTTGCACTGTCATGTATCAATCGAGCGTAACTGCATTAAAAGAAACTGATTTTGATGCCAATCAATCATTACATCCTCGTTATTTTGGTGTTGGCAATACTAAATTATATATTGAAAAAATGTGTGAATTTTATGCGGGAATTTCTGATACTAAATTCACTGCTATCAGACACTCTAATATTTACGGTCCGCATGATAAATTTGATTTGGAGCGTAGTCATGTTTTTGGCGCAACCATCACTAAAGTAATGACTGCTCAGGATAAAATTGTTGTCTGGGGAACAGGTGATGAAGAAAGAGATTTATTATATGTTGACGATTTAGTTCGCTTTGTTGAATTAGCTGTAGAAAAGCAACCTGAAAAATATCGTCTCTATCATTGTGGTTATGGACAAGCCATATCGATTAAAGAGTTAGTGAAAAAAATTGTTGCTCATTCAGGAAAAAAATTAGTCATTGAACATGATCTATCGCAACCAACCATTAAAACCAGTCTGTTTCTTGATTGCACTTTAGCTAAAAATGAATTGACATGGCAAGCACAAACAGATTTAGATATAGGCATTCAAAAAACATTAACTTGGTGGAAAGACTATATTGAAAAAAATATTCGAAGAGTCGCGTAAATCGGTGCTTCACGGAAAAGCTGATATGACTCTATTTTTTATTTGAGAATAGGAAAAATGATTGTAAGTCATCTAGAGAATACCCATTTTTTAGATAAATTGACGTTAACTTAAGGAGGGACCATCCCATGCAAAAAGAGTTTCTTTTTACGTCTGAATCTGTCTCGGAAGGACATCCAGATAAAATCGCAGACCAAATATCTGATGCAGTATTAGATGCCATGCTTGAACAAGATACTGGAGCAAGAGTTGCTTGCGAAACATTTGTCAAAACCGGTATGGTATTAGTCGGTGGCGAAGTCTCGACATCCGCATGGGTGGATATCGAACAAATTGCTCGTAATGTCGTGCGAGATATTGGTTATGATAGTTCTGAAATAGGTTTTGATTGGGAATCATGCGCCATTCTTTCCGCTATCGGTAAACAATCGCCTGATATTGCTCAAGGTGTTGATCGTGTGACCCCCAATGATCAAGGAGCCGGTGATCAAGGTTTAATGTTTGGTTATGCCACGAATGAAACCAGCACGCTCATGCCAGCACCTATTTACTACGCACATAAATTAATGCAACGACAAGCCGATTTGCGGAAAAACGGCGTGTTGTCTTGGTTAAGACCCGATGCTAAAAGCCAAGTCACTTTTCATTATGTTAATGGAAAACCTGTTGGGGTGAAAACTGTTGTATTATCCACACAACATCATCCAGATATCAGCCATATTGATTTAGTCGATGCGGTCATCGAAGAAATTATTAAGCCAACTTTTCCTGATGAATGGCTCAGTAAAGAGACAAAATATTTGGTTAATCCTACTGGACGATTTGTGATTGGCGGACCCTTAGGTGATTGTGGATTGACTGGTCGTAAAATTATTGTCGATACTTATGGTGGCATGGCAAGGCACGGTGGTGGTTGTTTTTCGGGTAAAGATCCCTCGAAAGTGGATCGCTCTGCCGCTTATGCTTGCCGCTATGTAGCAAAAAATATTGTTGCAGCGGGCATTGCTGATCGATGCGAAATTCAAATTTCTTATGCCATTGGTGTGGCAGAACCAATTTCCATCTATGTTGATACATTTGGAACTGGAAAACTGCCAGATATTGAAATTACCCAACTCATTCGCGAACATTTCGACTTACGACCTTACAGTATTACCTCTATGCTCGATTTATTAAAACCCATTTATCGTCGCACTGCTACTTATGGACATTTTGGCCGAGAGGATTTAAATGTCACTTGGGAAAAAACAGATAAAGCTGAGATGTTACGCAAAAAAACGAATGTTCCCTGTCAAATCGCTGCTAATAGCTAAGGATATAATCATGCAACCATCATCGATCAAATCGATCAAATCAGACTATAAAGTTGCTGATATCCAGCTCGCGGAATGGGGACGTAAAGAAATTAGTATTGCTGAAACTGAAATGCCAGGTCTCATGACTTTGCGTAAAATGTACAAAGGCAAACAACCTTTAGCAGGCGCTCGTATTGCCGGTTGTCTTCATATGACGATACAAACAGCTGTCCTCATCGAAACCTTAATAGCACTTGGTGCCGAAGTACGATGGTCATCCTGTAATATTTTTTCTACACAAGATCATGCTGCTGCCGCGATAGCAAAAGCTGGTATTCCAGTTTTTGCATGGAAAGGAGAAACTGAAGACGAATATTGGTGGTGCGTTGAGCAAACTATTTCTGGGCCCAACGAGTGGCATCCAAACATGATTTTAGATGATGGTGGGGATTTAACACTGCTGATGCATCAAAAGCATGCGCATTTATTGAAAGAGGTGAAAGGTCTTTCGGAAGAAACAACCACTGGTGTACATCGGCTATATGAAATGCACAAGCAAGGCGCCTTAAAAGTACCTGCAATGAATGTGAACGATTCTGTCACAAAATCTAAGTTTGATAATTTATATGGTTGTCGTGAATCATTAGTCGATGGTATCAAACGGGCAACCGATGTCATGATCGCCGGTAAAGTGATTGTCGTGTGCGGCTATGGTGATGTAGGTAAAGGTTGTGCTCAATCCTTGCGTGCGTTTGGTGCATCCGTATGGATTACTGAAATTGATCCTATTTGTGCATTACAAGCCGCTATGGAAGGTTATCGCGTAGTAGCGATGGATGAAGCAGCTGCTATCGCTGATATTTTTATTACGGCTACCGGTAATGTCAATGTCATTACTAAGCAACATATTTTGCAAATGCACGATCAAGCAATTGTCTGCAACATTGGACATTTTGATTCAGAAATTGATATTGCCGCTTTACGTCAATATCCATGGGAAAATATTAAGCCACAAGTTGACCATGTCATTCTTCCAAATGGCAAACGTATTATCGTACTAGCTGAAGGCCGATTGGTTAATCTAGGCTGTGCAACTGGTCATCCAAGTTTTGTGATGTCGACTTCATTTACTAATCAAGTATTAGCACAAATTGAATTATGGCAACGTGCTGGCACCTACTCCATTGGCGTACATATTTTACCTAAGCATCTTGATGAAATGGTGGCTCGCTTACATTTAGACAAACTCGGCGTAAAGTTAACTGAGTTAACTGATGAACAAGCTAACTATTTAAATGTTTCCAAAAAGGGACCATTCAAACCGGATTATTATCGCTATTAATATTTAGTTTATCCAATATGTTGTGTGATTTATTGATGTGAATTATTGCACACCACGGTGACGTTTGTGGCCTACGATTTGCAGGCTGCATAAGTTTTTGCAAGTCGGATGTTTTTGTTCGAGATAGTTTTGAAAAAGGCGCGCAATCGGCAACTGCGTCGGCCCAGCAGGACCGGTAGCGGGCGTGCAGTGGGACCATTCACCTGCGCCGCCCCACCGCCCCCGCACAGCATAATCAAATCCCAAACCAGAAAGAGAATCAAAAATGAGAGGATAAATAGAACCGCCACCAAATCTAAAATTAAAACTACGTCGTGATTTTTCTTTTTCTTCAACGCGATAATTAAGACCCTGTGCAAAATCTTGCGCAATGTTTGCTGGCAGAAAACGCTGTGTAAAGCCAATTACCTGACGCCAAAATAAATCTCGTTTAGGCCAATCCCAGTTTTCAAATTGTTGATCATAAAGCTCAAGTGCTTTAATGAGATGTTTTGGGTTAAACACTTTTTCTTGGTAAGAAAGCGCGGTGAAATCAGCTCTAAATTGATTGAGCGATTGACAGAGTAGTGAATCATCTTGCTTTTT
>MGXV01000085.1 GCA_001801485.1 Gammaproteobacteria bacterium RIFCSPHIGHO2_12_FULL_37_14 | reverse complement strand
ATGCCGGGCGCGCACGATGGACAAGCAGGAAAGCAAAGAGAGGTTGGTAGAGAGACTAATCATGATACGGTTGTGAGGAGATTACGATAACTTTTAATAGCCTTTATTTGTTATAGCTCGAGAAAAAGAGACTGTAAATAACTTTCTAAGTCCGTTAGATTGTCCCCCAAAAAACCAATATACTGATCTGGTCTTATTAGGCAGAGAGTAAAGCTACTAAATGGATAAGTAGCTAAAATCATTTTATTTGATTGATCATAAAAGGTTAGTGACAATACTTGCTGATATTTTTTCTGCAAAGCCATTAAAGAGTTTTTATTCGAATTATCTGCGTGAAATACCAGTATGTGGTGTTGGTTTGTGCTGTTCAATATATCAAACAAATGAGTTTTCTGTTCTCCATCAAGCGGGGTATCAAATGCACGATCTCCTGGTGAGAAGGAGCGGATAGTTTTTCCTTTAACTATAGGGCTTTTTCTGTAATGAAGGGATAATTCTGACATGCGGCCAACCATGGTATCCTGGAAGAAGCGACGCTGAGAAATAAACGGCATGACAAAATTTCTAAGTGATACAAGAAATGCTGAGTGCATATTAGCTAGCCGTGTCATGGTTGATGTCATATCAACAACACTACGAGCAACAGGCCGTCGTTCGGACTCATAGCTCTCTAATAATGATAAAGGTGATTTGTGTTTGATAACATAAGCCAGTTTCCATGCTAGATTATATGCATCTTGGATGCCAGTATTCATTCCTTGTCCACCTGCAGGAGAGTGTACATGAGCAGCGTCGCCTGCGATAAAAATTCTGCCTATTTTGAATTTATTTGCAATTCGCTCGTGTATCCAGAAATGACTTTGCCAGCGAATCTTTTTCAGCTTGAAGCTTAATGATGTGCGTTGCTTTATAATTTCCTGCATAATTTCATTAGTGGGCTCATTTACGTCTTTGAACTTAGAGTCATGCCCAATCCCAGCTATAATACGAGTCGATTCTTTCATAGCAAAGAATCCTACGATTCCTTTGGGATCGAGATAAATATGATATTCATCTTGCTCATAATTTGCTTCAAAATCAGCATCAACCAGCAAAAATCGTTCTTTAATATCAGTTCCTTCCAGCTGGATGTCCATTAATTCGCGTACAGTACTATGATAACCATCACAGCCCACAACCCAATTAGCGGTTATCGTTTTTTTGCCCTCTGGTGTATCTAGTGTGGTAGTTACCACCTCTTGTTGCGGTGTTAATGTTAATAAAGTTGTATTGCGTTTTACGGGCTGGCTAACACTTGTTAAATAACTATCTAATGCCGCTTCAGTATGGTGCTGTGGAATAGATAAAATCATGGGGTATTGGGTATGCATCAGCTGGGTAAAGTTAAAATTAGCCAAACGATTTCTCTTTGTATTTATCGAGGCGCCTTTCATTTTTAAACCATGTTGTAACAGTGCGTTAAGCCATGGCTTATCATGCCAGCATTCTAATGTGCGCGCGTGAATTCCTGCTGCATTTGAAGTAGTAACGTGACTAGGGCGTGTATCAATGATTAAAAAATCGATGTCGTATCGGTGTAGTTCTGCTGCTAAGGCCATTCCTGTCGGGCCAGCTCCAATTATAAGCACAGAATAATCTGCCATGCTAATCTCCTTGAGTACTCTGTGACTTTGTTGAATAAATCAATTTTTACACAATCGTAGGGTGGATTAGACGCGCCTTTTGCGTCGTAATCCACCAATTCACGGTGGATTACGGCAAAAAGCGCCTAATCCACCCTACCTGAAACTGCACAAAATTTTATTTATTCAACAAAGCCGTACCCTGTTATAAGCAGTTCCAATGCCTACTCCAGATTATAGCTCATGGGGAATGATATGCTCATTATCCGTCCTATTATTATTTACTTGAGCATTTTACTGCATATTGCCTTACTTTGACTCTATGCTACAATTTTTGGTCTCTTTTTTCAGGAATTAACTATGGCCAAACTATATTTTTACTATTCTGCAATGAATGCAGGGAAAAGCACAACATTGCTGCAATCATCCTTTAATTACCAAGAGCGGGGTATGGATACACTATTATATACCCCCATTATTGATAATCGTTATAGTCTAGGTGTTATTTATTCACGAATTGGCTTAAAAGCAGAAGCTATTCCTTTCGATGAGAATTTTGACTTACTTGGCCGTACGAGTAAGGAAAAGCAGAAAAATCCTGGCATAAAATGTGTCCTGATAGATGAAGCGCAGTTTTTAAAAAAACATCAAGTTATACAGTTAACTGATATTGTTGATAAGCTTGATATTCCTGTTTTAGCGTATGGTATACGCACAGATTTTCAAGGTGAGCCTTTTGAGGGCAGTATGTATTTGCTTTTACTGGCAGATAATATTGTTGAAATTAAGACTATTTGCCACTGTGGGAGAAAGGCCATCATGAATGCGCGAATAGATGCGAAAGGTTGTATTGTAAAACAAGGCGAACAAATTGAAATTGGTGGCAACGATAAGTATATCGCCATGTGTAGAAAACATTTCAAAGAGGTGTGATTGATCTAGGATATTGGGTTACTGCTTATTTTAAAAGGTTGTACTCGTGGGTCAGTTGAAAGTGTGGAAGGTTGTGAAATAATTTGCTCTTTTTCACTGCGAGGTAATTTTTTAATGGCGTGTTCAATCTGCATAGCTAGCGATTTGTTGCCGGAAATTTTCCAGCATTGCGCGATACAAAGTGGTTTAAAGCTACGCGTATATTTGCAATTACCTGTGCCATGTAGATGTGATAGATAACGTTTATTCAGGTTATTAGTGTACCCGGTGTAATAGCTACCATTTTCACAATGTAGGATGTAGACCCAATAGCATTGTTCATCCATTATGTTTTCTCCTATGAGGGTTCATACAGAGAGCGAAAGCTTGCACTTTAATATTTTATTGATATAACTTCTAATGTCTCATCGCCTTGCGGAGTATGTAGTACAATTTTGTCACCTACTGCGGATTTTAGTAATGCGTTGGCAACAGGGGATATCCAGCTAATTTTTCCTTTTGCCAAGTCAGATTCATCAATGCCAACTAGCTTGACCGTTTTTTTGCTGCCATCATCCCGAGTATAAGTGACTGTCGCACCAAAAAAAACTCTGGTAAGATTTTTTTGCAGATTGGGATCAACAACTTCAGCACTTTCTAATCTCTTTGTTAGGTAACGTACCCGTCTGTCTATTTCTCGCAAGCGTTTCTTGCCATAGATGTAATCACCGTTTTCTGAACGGTCGCCATTACTAGCAGCCCATCTTACGGTTTCTACAATTTTTGGTCGTTCATTACTTAATAAATCACGCAACTCAGCTTGCAACTCGGTAAACCCGGTTGGGGTGACATAGTTTTTAATATTAGTAGCGGGAATTTCTGGTAGTTCTGGTTCATTCTCATCGTCAGTTTCTTTAGTGAAAGCTTTACTCATACTTCCCCCGATAAGCGCTCTCTAGACTTGCGATGTCCCTGTTTAAAGATGGCAAATTAGCAGTGCTGACCTGTGCTATTGCATAACTCACCGTAGGAGTCTCTTCCACCTAAGCGATAACAGTTCCAATCATCCATGCAATTTTTCGTCGTGGTGTCTTTCTGATATTCACATGCATTTTTTTGCGACCCAAAAATACTTAGCATACGCTGATATAATTTACCCATATCTTTACACATACTAAGAGGCAGTCCAGAAGACGTACAATGGCACTGTGCTACAGATTTAAACACAGCGCAAAATTCGGCGTTGTTAGCAGTGACGCCTTTTGAGCAATTACTGTGAGTGGTGGCGATAAACCAAGAAAAAATCCAAGGAATACCGGCATAACTATAGCTAGATAAAAATACTAGCGTTAGAGCACAAGATAAAACGTGAAATCTTCTCATTATAGCTGAAGTCCAATAATGACATTAATCTTCATGTTTATCCTTAGGGTTAAAAGAGATCCTTGGTAAGATGTTGTCTAACCACTTGGGTAAATACCAATTCCATTTACCCAATATTGCCATAAAAGCGGGAACGAATAAAGTACGAAGCAAAAATGCGTCGATGAATATAGCAATGGCAATTCCTAGTCCAAATGCTTTTACCATTAAAATATCAGCTGCAATAAAAGAAAAACAAATAAAAATAACAATCATTGCCGCACTGGTGATGATTTTGCTGCTATGGATAATGCCATAACAAATGCTGCGGTTAGTGTTTCCAGTTTGCTCATATCGCTCTTTAATTCGACTCAATAAAAACACCTCGTAATCCATTGAAAATCCAAAGAGCGCACAAAAGATGATAATGATCAGACTAATGTCAATTAATCCCTGGGCTTGAAAGTGGAGTAAATGAGAAAGATGGCCATCTTGTATAATAAATACCAGTACTCCATAGCTGGCAAAAAGACTTAATACATTTACAATAATAGCTTTGATAGGTAAGAATAGCGAACGCAATAGTAAAAGCAAAATCAAGTAAGTAAGAACAATGACCCATGAAAGCGCATAGGGAAAAATAGCAGAAATTTTGTCTAAAACATCCATAGTATTAACCGGTGTTCCAGTTACTTGTATTGTCATGTTATTTATTTCTGATTTTCGTATCTTTGCAATTAAGTCTTTAGTTTGTTTTGCATCGCTAGGATACGCGCTAAATACAGTTACTACCGTAAAATCCTTGTGAGTAGTTAATGTTAATAATTTTTTTAACGAATCAGGAAGGCGGTTGTTATTTCCACTGTAAAGTAACTCATACTGCTGGCGGGTTAACTGAGGCTCACTATTGACTATGCTGTCAATATGCTCAACGCGCGGGTCCCTGCGCAACTTATTAGTATATTGGTATAGATGGCTAATATTGTTTTTACTCAAAATAGGGCTGTTGTCAGCTTTGACAATAATGCTAATTGGCGTTAGTTGGTTCTCACTAAATTTTGACGTGAGTATGTCAAATACTTTACGAATTTCTAATTTTTTAGGTAAGATATGGTAATCGGAAATACCTAACTCAACTGTTAAAAATGGCAAACCTAGAAATAGTAAAAGTATAAAAATGAAAATGAGATAGGCCCAGGGGCGGCTTACTACATTATTAATAATTGACTTCCACACTCTACTTTCAGAATGATTGTTATTTTTCGAAAATCGCAAACTAATGAAATTAATATGTTGCTTTAGTATGGCTAGAATGGCAGGTAAAACAATAATAGATATTAATACGGCGATACTGACTGCTGTAATTCCCCCAACACCAACCGAAAATAAAATATTGATAGGAAATAGTAATAAAGCAGCTAGGCTTATTAGTACTGCTAAGCCGCTAAAAAACACGGCTTTTCCAGCAGTTGCAAGTGTAATAGCTAATGCTTCTTCAACATTGTTTTCTTGGCTTATCTCATCACGGAAGCGGCTAATAATAAAAAGCGCATAATCTAATGATAAGCAAAGTCCGAGCAGCAGGGCAATATTTAATGTGAACACGGAAAGGTTAATATGATCGCCGACACAAAATAAAATTCCTAAAATGAACACTGCACAAATACCATCTAGAATCATAGGGACAATCGCTGCCACTACCGAGCCAAAGACCGCCAGTAAAGTAATTACAGCAATAGGGGTAGCAATGTATTCGGCTTTAATCAAATCTTTTTGAGTTTGTGCTTTGGTGGCTTCCATGAAAATAGGTTGTCCACCAATAAGCATCTTCAGGTTTGGTGGTTTCTTTATGGTATTTTTGAAATTAGTTAGTTCCTTTTCAGTTAAATCCTGATTTCCTTTAAGGGCTACAATGGCGTAAGCAGTATGACCATCTTTTGATACCTGTTGCTTATTATCATCGGGATAAATAATTAGAGTAGGTAATTTGTTAATTCTTTCTAGCGAATAATGAATTTCTTTATATAAATTTGGATGGCTATCAAAGGATGAATTGCTTTTATAAAGAACAATAAAGCGATTATGTTGATAATTTAGGCTATCTTTAAGAAACTTATCCGCTTTAGCGCTTTCAGAGCTTGGGTCAGTAAAGCCCGTCTCGCTGAAATGGGAGAGTGCTTTTGGTACAAAGGGAATGCAAAGCACAACAAGAATAATAGTTAGAATTAGTATTGCAAAGCGTAACCTATAGATTAATTTTCCCAAAGAATAAAATGTATTTTGTTTCATGGCTAGGTTAACTTGATTTGATGTTTTAAGAAATTGTGCGCAGTGTTTTCCCATGAATATTTCTTTGCATGATTAATGCTTGCTTCTTTTTTCAATGATAGACAAGCAATGGCTGCTTCTTGTAAATTCTCTGAAGTGTAGCCACAAACTCCTTCTTCGATGATATCTATTGGTCCCATGACAGGAAATGCAGCGATAGGTAGTCCACACGCAAGTGCTTCTAAGTTAGTAATGCCAAATGTATCGTATCGAGATGGAAACACATAGACATCACCTAAGCTTAAAATTGCCCTTACATTTTTATAGGGTAAAAATACTGCTTTACCATGATATTTTTTTTCAAGATGACTTTTATATGGGCCATTTCCAATGATAAATTTAGTCCCCGGTAAGGTTATATCCAAAAACGCTTCCAAATTTTTTTCCTTAGAAATGCGCGATAACGTCATAAAGTAGGGGCGTCGGTAGCCGGTTAAAAGCGATGGGTCAGGCTCGTAGTAAAAAGTGTTAAAATCCACACCCAAAGGAAAGGTCTCAATTTGGTTTCGAATTCCATGATCCCTAAGATACTGCTTAACTCGAGGAGTGCAGGTGTGTATCAGTGCTGCAGGTTTATAGAACCAGCGCAGATAAGACCAGACAAGCGGTGCTGGGAGGTGTGCCCAGTTTTTCATGCCAATATCCCAATTTGTGTGATAGGCGGCAGAGTAAGGAATGGAATGAGTCAAACAATAACGTCGTGCAGACAAGCCTAGGCCTACTTCTGCTTGAATGTGCACCGCATCGGGTTTTACGGATTCAAACACTTCCCCGAAATTTTTTGAATAGGTTCCCAGGTTGAAGATAGGGATCAGAGTATTTTTTAGTGTGGTTTTTTCGACGATTAGCGGTGTGGGGTGATTGTAGAAAACTAATTCGTGCCCTTCTTTCTCAAGAATTTCGCCAATTTGGTTAAAATAACGCCCTACGCCCATATCAGTGGAGCCTCTATTTGCATAGGTTGATAACAAAATTCGCATAGCCAATAGCCCAAAATGACAATGTGTGAATAACGGCCGCTAGCTACAAAAATACACGCATATATACCGTGAATCAATATGATACATTTGGATTGAGTAAATAATCAGGGTAACTAGCTTCACGATGCGTTTTTATAATGAGACCCTAGACTAACATCATATTTACTTTTGCTTTTTTGAAATCATGTTGATATATTAACAAAATTTCCACTTAACACTACGGAAGGTAAGCATTTTATGACAAGGATATTCGCTTTATTTGTATGCGTGTTTTTTTGCAGCTTCTCATCTTTTGCTGATGCTCTACACTCAAGTTGTCCGCTAGGATTACCAGATGATCAGAGTGGTTTTTGCTCCTCATTTAGAACCATTGCTGAATGTCATTGTGTCGAATCTGGGCTGCCCAAGGGGATGTGTCAGGACATGAATGCGCTTTATAATCGCATGATTAGTATATTTGGTTCTGTACAAAAAGCCTGTGAATATCAGCATGACACCGCTACGCAAATTTGTATAGATGATTGGGCTTGTTTTCGACAAGGTGGGAAAGATTCATTGGGTAGACTGTGTAGTTCAACTGGAAGGTCGTGCTAATAATTTTATCAAGATATAATTGCTATGCTTAATAGAATTGTGTTGATGTCTGCATGGTTAGCGCTGGGTTGTTTTGCTGCTGGCCATGCTACGACAAAAGTAAATGATAAATTTAAATACCCATTTTACCTAGGCATAACTGGTGGTTATGGTGCAACAACGTGGGAGGGGTTGGTTCCTTCAAAGGATAATCAAAATTTTGCCATCAGCATGTCCACGCCTCAATACGTCACTGAAGGTGGCGCAATATGGGGTGTTGTTGCTGGTTATGAATTCGTCCCCTATTTTGCACTTGAAGCAGAATATGTGCGTTACCCTAATGCGACCGTGACATTTGATCCATCGAGCTTATTTACATTCGAGCACGATGGACTCACTGCGTATGTCACGCATACGGAGACGGTCTCGTTGATGGGGAAAATCATGCTTATTATTCCTAGTACGGATATTAGAGCATATTCAAGTCTAGGCGTTGCTGAAGTTCATCGCAGCGATCTGGTTAATGAGGGCTGGATAACCAGTCCAACGTTTGGAGCAGGGTTCAATTACAATTTTACTGACCATGTGATGAGCGAATTTGGCGCAAACTACACTGCAGGGCGTGGCGAATCTGAATTAAGCCCTGCAGACGACTATTTTCCATTTCTTTACTCAGTTTTTCTCCGGCTTGCTTATCGTCTTTAGCATGCAGGCCCTCTATCTTTCCCTATGGCTAACGGAGGGTGCGATTGAAAGTGTAGGTTTTGGATTTTTATCGTAGGGTGGATTAGGTGCGTTTTTTGCACCGTAATCCACCAAATAACTACTTTCAATCGCTAACGGAATAGACTTTGCTGATTTAATTTCCTCTTGTTATAGTTGTAAACATGACAAAAAAATCAAGCCTTATTCCTGAGCTCCAAGTACTCAACTTTCAACAAAGTTTGGATTTTTATACTCGATTGGCAGGATTTAAAATTCTTTATATGCGGCCTGAGGGTGATTTTGCCATGCTGGAAATTAACGGTGCGCAACTAATGATTGAAGGTCTGACGAACAACAGACGTTCCTGGGTTACTGCACCAATAGAAAAACCCTTTGGCCGTGGTATGCATTTGCAAATTGAAGTACAAGATGTTTGTGGCCTATACCGGAATTTTAAGGCTGTTGATTATCCCATTTTTTTTGAAATGGAGGAAAAGTGGTATCGGATCGATGATAAAGAGACTGGCAATAAGCAGTTTTTAGTTCAAGATCCAAATGGGTATCTGCTGCGATTTTTTGAGTACATAGGTATGAGGCCATTGGGACTATAATGAGCTGCGGGGATGCGGAGTAAACTCCATATAGACGGCTGCTCCCTCTTGTTTGCGATTTTTCAGCAACATTCTCCCACCCAAACGTCTTAGGTTGTTTTCAAACAAACCTAATCCAGCTCTCGCTCCGCCCATATATGCTTTGCCATTTTTTTCTTCAAATACAACTTGTGGTTTAGCGAAAAACTCAGCTTTTGGCCTAGCCTTAAACCCGCCGCCATTATCTTTCATTTTCACGATAATCTTCCCAGATTTACTTTGTACAACGGCTTTTAATACAAGAAAGTTACCAGGTATTTGCCCACGTAAAACATAGGAATCAACAGAATTTTTTATTAGCTCATGAAAGTAATGTCTACTGGGGCTAACGCCGTGGCAATCTTTATTGTCATCAAAATGATTGATCCCATATTCATGGCTTAAAGTGTCTTTTACAAAATCATATAGCTGATTGCTGATTTTTAAAAAGCTGCGCCGCGATCGGTTAGTGGTAAATGCATTTGCAGGATTAACAGGTATTTTAATTGTTAATTCATTTCGCACGTTCATATGAGTACTCACTCACGTGATTTATTATCATCATCGCTAGATCTGATAAAAATTTTACCAGCAAACGAAGTGTTGCGCAAGTTATCACGTATAATTCTATGATTAATATAGGAAAATTTATTATATTGGCGTCATTCTAATAAGATAAATAATATGGTTGCAGCGATGTTTTGTACATGATCTAGCGTGGTTTTGGTGGTGGGCGTTGTGGCGGTGGTGGAAGTGGCTGCTGTTGCTGTTTCTGTTCGGCTAGTATACGCAGCACGTTTATGCAACATTGGCCTGCTGCTTCTTGCGTTACCTTATCGGGACTTGTTTGTAAGACTTGGTTGGCATGTTGGAGTGCTTCTTGTAAATATTTTTCCTGGTTTATCGGTGGGGCTTTATGCAGCTCAGCATCAAGTTGTTCTCGTTTATCACTATCTAGTAAGCGTTGATTAGTATCTACTAAACAATTAGCAAGAGCTAAATGTTGTTCAGCAGATAGTGTAGCTGTAACAGGAATTTTTTTAAGCGCATACAGGGCAACCTTTTCCACAGTACGGTATTCAGTACTTAATTGCTCTAAGTTAGCAGCTAGCTCGAAAATTTCATCTATTAATTTACCAAATTCTTTTTTATTAACTAACTCATCAATTGCCTCATGCAATAATGCGCAACATTTTCTTACCTTCGGATCATGATGGTGAAGATTTCTGTTTTCAAGTAGTATTGCGATAGCTTCATTGAAATCAGCTCTCGTATTATCTTTTACTGCAGGTGAAATTCTTATTTTTCTATTTTTTGTGGGTTTTTTATCAGACTGTTCAATGTATATATTCTCTTTCCAGAATGGTAATGCCTGTTTTAGGTGTGTTGCTGCTCGCTCTCTATGCTGCTGTCCTGCACTTCGCAACTGTTGCTGATAGTCTCCCGGCATTATTTCTATTTTGAGTTCTGCACTATCGATATAGTCTGACTGTGCTGCTAATTCGTGTAATTGTTCTTTCTCTACAAGCTTATCTAGCTGTTCTGTTTTCATCAACAACCTTTGCTTAGCTATATAGTGTTGGTTCGCTATGGAGAGTTCGGCGTTGTCAGGTATTTTCTCGACCAGGTTGATGACAAATCTCTGCAGCATCCTTCTGCTAGCCTCTGATAGGCCTGGGATCTTAAATAGCGCCGCCATGCCGCTAGTGAGTTTGTCATATTGTTTTTTTCTGATAGAAACAGATAGTGCTCGTTTAAAGCTATCCGTACAGTTCTTTAGTAAGGCTTCGCTTGAATAATGCTCTCGCTCCTGCAACAAAGTAGCGATAACTCGAAGATTGGCCATAGCATCCTGTTGTAGATAGGCATGCAATGGATTTGTAATTCTAACCGTTTTTTTACTGAACAAGCCCATAAAACCTTCGCCTATACTTTCTATCACTTAAGTATAGTGATAGAAAGTATAGCGGTGGTTTATTGGGAAAAATATTGTTTGTCAATGTATTCAATAGACTAGAGTACTTGCCTCTTAACACTGCGATTATTAAATTGAGAGGAGTACCCCGCGTTCCGCCAACTCGGCATCAGCCATGCGTTTATCTTGCTGGGATTCTTCGCAGTGTCGGACGCAAAGATACACGACGAGCCCAACTACACCCGCAGCCAGCAGGGTCAAACTCAAGCCTAAAGCAAAAGAAACGCCTGTGCAAATCGCTGGAAGCTGCACCACTTCACCGCCTAATTGGCCTACTTGGCTCCCGATTGTATCGACAAATTCGCTTACATGAGCAGCGGCGGTGCCTGCTTGATCTATTTGCCCGCCTAATTGAGTTAACAATTGGCATACTTGGCCTGTTGATTGACCCACCGTCTCGCCAACAGCACCTAATAGTTGTGACACTTGTTGACTATCGGCTGCTAATGTTGTCATTGCTTCTGTCGCAACGGGTGCTAATAATTCACTAATAGGAACAGTAAACATATTCGCAACATGGAAGGGAATGGTACTGGAGGGGATGACGACGGGTGGAATAGTTGCAATAGGTATAGCAGGCGTGGACAGTAGACCGTCTACATTTAAGGGGACGTGAAGAGTGGTCTGATTTAGCGCTAATAGTGACGGGCCTACCTGGCTTGCTGTTCTAGCTAATGTGGTTAATATCGCTGTAGTAGAGCTGGCAGCAGCAGAAGCACCTGAAGACAAAACACCTAATGCACTACTGGTAGTAGCGGAAGCTGAAGATAATGCTGAGAACAATGAAGACAGAGCGGCGGTAGTGTTTCCCGCTGCCCCAGATAATCTCGTTAAAGCGCCGGTAATACTAGTGCAGATATCTTTAACTCGTGCAGCTAGGAGAGCGGTGCCAATAACCCCTGCTGTTGCAGTAGCAGTCGCTGACCATATTGCAGCACAACAGCTTCGCACACCCCATCTCATCGGATTCTCTCTTTATTTATAGAAGACCACGTCCACGTTACCTATGAGAATACTAAATAATAGGCCTCTTGTCTGTATAAATTATGCGCTATTTCATAAGATAGGTCAATTTTGTTGTGCTCAGAGCAATGAGCAAGATTACATTACCCCAGCCTGCGTTTGATTAGGTCTACTTGCTTAGCCGCCCACTCGCTCCAATTCTCACCCGAGCTCGAATTGTTGTATAGGATTCTTTTTGCTTGTGCACTTACAGCATGAAATAACCTAGGCCAGGATGAGTTGTCTGGTTTTTTGATATTCTTTGTGCGGACACTATCAATCAATAATTCAGGGGGAATCTGATGAGGTGGCTGCGCCATAATGTCAGCAAATTTTATCGATATTAATTTTAGATCGATGTTCTTGGTTAATTTAATATCTGCATAATTCAGCACATGGGGTGCAATTGTCTGTAGGAGTTTAAGGAAGTTACTATCAGTGGTAATGTTGGAGTCGTTACTAGCTTCACACCAGTGATATAAATCTAATAGTTTGGTTAGCTGATTTTTAAACTCTTGCATTTTGGGCTGATTGTGTGCGTGGCTTAAACAGGCTATGACAGCAACGATAAATGCAACATCAAAAAGAAAAGTGGGGACAAGAATCAAGTAGGGCAATAAGTAGAGACGAGTCGCATAGACTCCTAAACCTAGGCTAGCAAAAGTGATATCAGAATTTCGCAGTTCTTCCCAGGTTTTCTGAAACGCCTTAATTTCATTATTGATAAGTGTTTGATGTGCTGAATTATTACGGTCGTAACTTTCTGTGCTAGTATTGGTCGGCTGTGCTCCACCTCTCCAAAAATTCGCTGCTGCAGCAAACATAATAAAACTCCCTGGTAATTTAGCTAATTTTCTTCACCCCTAAACTTAATACATTTTAATCCATAGGTATAGCCTTGAATTTCTGGAGTCCCGTGGGGCAATGGCATTTTTTAATGAGGGAGCCTTGTATTTGTCATTACAGAGTTGACATAGGCGGGCATCCTGGGTATATTGATCAAATAATATACTACAAATAACTATATATACAACTTTTATCACTCAATCGGGGATAGTGTAACCATGTTAGCTCGACGACCACATGCGTCCAGTGGTTTGTTTTCTAAAACGCATGATTTATCTTATTTGCCGCCGCAAGTCGATATTGCACATTTGCATTCTACGGGAAAGTTACTTACTGAAGAAGAAATTGCTACGGTAATGCGGTGTTTTGCTAGCGATCTTAATGTTAAGCACAAGGAGGTATCCTCTGCTAGTGGGCAACATTACACAGTTCTTCAGCTAGTTGATCCGCAAACCAATCAGGCGCGTTATTACGCTGTTTATCTTGGTGAAGATAAAGAGCTAGGCAGAGGCAGTTTTGCTGAGGTCAGGTTAATGCAAGCGTTAGACACTGGCGCATGGCATGCAGTGAAAATTTTCCAATTAGAAAGTAGTGCTAAAGATATTTCTCCTGCTCTTATTTCTAGCCTCAATCCATTTTCGATGTCGTCTATCTTTAACTTGTTCACACCTCCAAACTCAAGCATGGCCTCGGCATTTTCTCTTCCACCCACAAGTAATGCTTCGCAGGAACTAGATGAAACAGAATTAGATAGCAGTAATACCACGGATGTTAATTGCAAAAGGATGCAACAATTAGCTAAAATTAAGCAAGAAGTAAACATGCTACAACAACTGCAACAAACCGTGGGTGATGTTACTGTGGTGGAGCAGAACAAACACTATGTAGGCTTGATGCTGGCTCGAGGCGTCAAGTTAGATAGGTTGCAGTGTGAGTGTAATGACAGCTTATTATTCTTGAGAATGACGAGAAAAATTCTTGCTGAGTTCGATATCATTGCCGCCAAAAAGATAATACATGGTGACATTAGTCCAGCCAACATTATGTATGACAGAGAAACAGATACAGTAACTATTATTGATTTTGGCTCAGCCAAGGCTATATCAGATCACGCATCGTCACAGCCAGTATCCTGCGCGCCAAATTATACCGCGCCAGAATTATATGAAACTTTATCTCCAAATGAACAAACAGAAATTTATGCATTGGGTGTCACAATAGCGGTTTTCGGTGGATTAGTAAAAGTAGGTGATAGCATTGTTATTGTTGATGTTGATAACGCATTAATTCATGATGCTGCACTACGGAAAAATGTTCTCGATTATTTATACCAAATGACACACAAAGATCCTACACAAAGACCTTCGATAAGAGCAGCCTTAGCTTATTTTGTCTCTCTTGAGCTGGCGTACACACAGGAGGAGCGAGCGGTAGTCACTAGTAAATCTTGTGGGAGTTCCCGCTGAGGGGGAGTATGTTTATTCTAATGCCGTCGCGGGCCTCTTCTGCGTAGCGGTTCAGGTAGTGGTTGGGATGTGTCCTCCTCAGCCCCCCCGGGCCCGGGGTCGCGTGGGATGGATGGCGGAAGCGGTGGGCGTTGTCGTGGGGGAAATGTGGTGGCTGTATATCTTTGTATAGCCCAGGGCCTACGCATGAAAAATTTTTACTTTAAAAATCAATAGCAAGATATATTAT
>MGXV01000084.1:45587-51221 GCA_001801485.1 Gammaproteobacteria bacterium RIFCSPHIGHO2_12_FULL_37_14 | reverse complement strand
CCGAAAAAGTTTTCGATTTACACTTCGAAAAAAGTTTTAAATGACGACGGACGAAATAAATTAACCACTATCTTTGAAAAATTCGCTCATAAAGAAATAAAAAAGTCACAAAAACAAATTATGATTCTGAGAATGGCCAATACAACACTTGCAGAACCAGCGATTGCATATGAAGAAAATAAATGTAATTTGGCGGAAAATATTTTACAGATGTATGGAAAAAATCAGCCTCTACTAGAAACTCAAGCAACTGCAGCTAATCCAACGCTCGACACCGAATCCCCGCAAACGATGGAAGAGGATCCCTTTATTCAACAGGCTGCGACTGGATTGATACAATTAAATTCACCATTGTCAGCAGCTCATTTAGACCATCAAATATCTGAGGCTAATCAAGTATCGACTATTGTACAACATCCTGTTCAATCGGCGGTCGCAACGATAATGGATAATGAACCTATTTCTTCTATTGAGACCACACAAACGATGGAAGTAGATCACTCTACACAACAGACTACTCGCAAATTGATACCGCTAAACTCACCCTTATTATTGCAAGAAGAATCTCATTTAGAACCACATCAAACAATATTTGCAACTGAGACCCAAATGCCTGCTGTTGTACAACGCCCCAGTCAATTGCTAGCAACAACTGCAAATGAGAACCAAAACAATCAAGAAATAGATAGGCCAATCAAAAAGCTTGAAGAACTCATACTTTATTCTTTTTTTAGACTCGAAGCGAAAATTGACAAGAGGCTGAATAGCATCGATCAACGTATTCAAACCATAGAAGAAAAACTTGAGCAAGTAATAGATAGCAATGAACAAGGAAGAGAAAAACGTCAACGGATCTAAAGAATAAGAAAACGCGAATCTTGGAGAAAGAATTGTCATGTTTAATCTATTAAAAGTTCTACAAAAACGCGAAGTGAATGGAACGAATGAATTACAATCCTGGGTAGATAAAAAATCTGCCGATAACATTCGCAAAGATAAGCCGCTTAAAAAGAAGATAATCGTCAAATCAAATATTTGGGTGCTAGGCCGTTGTGGTGACCTTGTCGCTACAGTAGACAGGAAAAACCAATTATCTTTGTTTGATGTCTCTATTTCAAAAAAGCTATGGTCGCTTCACATCGATAATCTCGATAATTATGCTCTCAGCTATAGAGGTCTGATCGTTGCTGATACTGGTCAGGTATTGTATATAGCACAAGAGAAAGGTTGGGTTAGCAATTACCACCCTCATATTCAAATTCTTTCGGAAGGAAAAAAGACAGGTGAATTGTTTCTAAACGAGCATTTTATTTTATCGTCACTGAAAATCATCAATAATCGTATTTTTGGTATTTCTCAATCATCTACAACAATAAGGGAACTCCATGAATGGGATTTAAGTGGCAATCTAATCCGTTCACTATCGATGGATAATCTAAAGCAAAGCTATGGGTTGAAGATTGCCGCTAGTAATGATTATTATATTGTATCTGCTGGGTATATAGATTGTTTTAAAAAAATAGCTATTTTTATTTTTGATTTACATAAAAATGAAAGCAAAACATTAAATTTGTTCGAAACAAAAATAGAAATAGAAAATAATGATATAATAATTGATTCGATAAGCATATTAACGAATCAATTAGTGATTGCTTCTCATTATCTAAAAACCACACCACAATCTTTTGCAATTTCACAAAATCCCAGAATAAACACCCTGGATATTGAAACAGAGAAATCTCTTCACGAATATCAGCCGTGCGAAAATGGGTTAATTAAAAATTTGACAGTCAATAGTCATTATATTGTCTTTCTTATTGATGAAAGTCGCACAGGTGGAGATGATTTATATTATATAAACCTCATTGATCATGCAGTCGACAAAATAAAACAAATACCACATCGCGTAGATGATTCTCTCAATATTACGCTAACTAACTCCTTACTCACTGCTTGTTTCTCAAGCGAAGCTTATACAGAAGAAAGATACGTCATTGATCTTGACGCGAAAGAAATTCTACAAGAAACAAACTATGAACGTTTTGTATTTCATCATCCATCTTTTTCTAATGGCGTATTTATCGTTCCAACGAATCACACCCGCGAAAATGCTATTTACACAGAAAATTTTCATCATCTTGAGTGCCCTGATGAAGAAAACAAAAAGAATAGTATAAGGCTCGTATAACATAAAGATCGACTTCGGATTTAAACTTATGATCAAAATTTATATATAATTCGAGGAGTTAGCATGCCAACACCTGGAAATCCTGAACTAGAAATCGGAAACTCTCAATTACCAAAATGGCAACTAAGGCTTATTCAACAAATTGTTTCTAGCATGAAAAAAAATTATATCCATTTTGTAACTCCCCAGGTCATCCTGAGGAGTTACTCCATTTTAATGAAAATGGAAAAACAGATCGTATAACACAACATGTTTTATGTATCATGTCAAAGCATGTTATAGTGCGGAAAATTAGGAAGAACATAGGATAACGATGAGCGACTCACGAAATTGGTGGAAAGAAGATTTACTGGAAAAAGAAAAGATATTATTTGCATTGTACGATAAAACTAAAGCAATGGAATCGAAAAATCAAACAGGGCTTGCAGAATATATAGCAAGTTGTTCAGATGGAAAAATACTCCCATATGAAGTGAACAATCTCTTTAGTGAAGCAGCAAAAGGTGTTATCAAAAAATCTGAATTCATCACATTCTTTAATTGGCTTTCACCGCTTGATGCAAAGATGCTTGATTTAAATCTTGAGTTGGGTATAAAGCAATGGCAAGAATCAGGCGTGTCTGCTACTCATTTTACGGAGCAGCAAAAAATACAACTTGAGCAGTATCTTAAAGATAGTCAGGCATCGGTAACGGTCGCACTAGGTAATGCGGCCATAAGCGAAAAGCCACTCACGTTTGGCTCCAAAGACCCCTATGCTATTCACTCGATCAATAAAATATTCACGGGTGTTCTTGTTTTAAGATTGATTGAAGAAAAACCTGATGGCAAAACAAGTATTCTGCCAAAAGATATGTTGAATAGTAAGGTTGAATTCGATCCTGGAGTATTAGAAAAATTACCTTCTGCTCTAAGAAGCCATTTAGAAGCAAACAACGTTACTTTATTTCAATTCATGACTCATATGGGTGGAACAGGTGACTATGGACTTGATAGAGGGACAGGTTCTTATCGTGATACCATTGAAAGTGGAAAAAATCCAGAAATCCAGAATATCAGCGATTTTCTGCCATTTGGAGAAGATAAAATTTATGATGTTTCTAAAGGTAGTCATTACAGCAATTTAGGCTTTATTTTAGTCGGGTTAGCACTAGAACATGCTTACAATGTCTATCGAGAGAATCATCCGAGCTTGAAATTACCTGAGTTGGATTTTAATGGTTTGATGAATCGATATTTAAAACAAGAAGCTGGTATGCAGTGCTTTACACCCAAATGTCCTGAAAATGGAAAATTTAATCCAACAGATAAAGCAGCACAACACATGCTTGGCTCCCCCGCTGGAGGTTACTGGACAGCTGCAGATGATTTAGCAAAATTTGCAAAATGGCTTTATTTACATAGTTCGGAAAAAGGATTTAAATCACTGATGATTCAATATGGGAAAGAATTTTATGATTCATCGAAAGATGTGATTCATCATCCTGGCAGTTCAGTATCCGCGAGTTCTTTATTTGCGCTATCACTCAAAACAGGAAATTATTCTATTGCGTTATCCGATCAACAAGGCGTTGCGCATTCCGTTGGATTGGAATTTTTATTGGGAGATAGAATATTTAAACGAGACCAGGTCATAGGTAATAAAAAAAATTCCACATTTAACCCTACGCCAAGTTAAATTGAGGTTCATTATGCCAAGATTAGGCATTGATTATGAAACAGTGAAAACAGACCGCGGTCAAATTATTAAGCCAAGGTACAGCCCCTTCTGTACAAAAGATACGAGACAAGCGCCTCGCAAAAAACGCTCGACGCTTTCCGGGAAGACAAAACATCGCATTTCTAGAGGTGCCCCTAAGCATATTTTAAGTAATTAAAATATGCTTAGGCAATACTGAGGTTCAATAGCTAATTCAAGATTCGCGTTTTGAGATTTTTATTGTGCTGTAAAACCACCATCCGCAATTAGTTCACAACCCGTCATATAACTTGATTCATTGGAAGATAAAAACAGAATGGCATTAGCAATTTCTTCAGGGGTACCAACGCGTTTTAAAGGAGTCGAATTGGCTTTTGCTTTCCATATATATTCTTCTCCGCCCATTTGTTCTACATAGTCTTTCCAACCATCCATTTTTTCAAAAATAGAAGTGGCAATTGGTCCCGGGTGAATTGAATTAATGCGAATATTATCCTTTGCATATTCGAGTGATGCGGCTTTAGTAAATAAACGCACAGCCCCTTTGCTAGCACAATATGCAGCTGCAGTTGCAGATCCTACTATCCCCGCTGCGGAAGAAACATTAACAATATTTCCACCATTAGACTTTTTCATAAGAGGGATAGCATGTTTGGTTCCTAAAAAGACTCCATCTAGATTAACAGCCATTAATCTATGCCAATCAGCCAATAACATTTCCGTTATTGGAACATGCAGCAAAAGTCCAGCATTATTAATTAAAACATCTATTCTTCCATATTTAGTCTCAATATGAGAAAAAACAGTTTTCCACATTACCTCATCTGTAACGTCTAAATATAAAAATTCTGCAAGACAGCCTGTTGAATTAATTTCTGCAGCTATCTGGCTACCAAGTGTCTCATTAATATCAGAAATGATAGCTATTGCACCTTCTGCTGCTAAACGTTTTGCTGTAGCTGCACCTATTCCACTTGCAGCTCCAGTTATTAAAACAATTTTATTTTTCATACGATTTGACATATTAATTATTCTCTGCAAAAATCCCATAAAAATGGATGCTTAACAAATTCAACAATATTTCAATATGGTGTATAAATGGATAATCGAAAACCAACTCTTTTCTCATTTTCAAAAGAATTCGTAAAAAATCATTATCGCATAGGATATCAAAAAAAGAACTGGTTGCAAAAAAAATATAATCGCGATTATATTTTTATAGATTTAGAAAAATATTATTTTGACTTACGAAACCAGATTGAACAACTATTGATCCATAAAAATTTTATCCGCAAAATACTACCGCTTGAAGAACTGCATGAATGTTTACCATCAGAGTTTAAAAGTTATGGAAATGATGGCATAAGTAAAATAGGTACATTTTTTTATGAAACTAACGATAAATTTAAAATGATATTACATGAATTTATTTATAAAATTTTATATAAAAAAGTTATACAACAACCATTTTTATTTCAAAAGACGCCCACTTTTCGTATTCATTGTCCACACTCTAGCAATTCAGAATTTTTTCCACATTATCATACTGACCTTGCCTTAGGACACCCAACCAATGAGATAAATCTATGGATCCCACTCACAGAACAAAGGAATGGTCATGGCTTCTATTTGGCTAATGTAGAAAATTCAAATAAAATAGCTAGCTACATTAAGTATGACATTCCTAGTCTAATGGATGATGCCGTATTTAGAGACAAAGATTACCTTGCATTCTGCGAACCACAAT
>MGXV01000084.1:0-45563 GCA_001801485.1 Gammaproteobacteria bacterium RIFCSPHIGHO2_12_FULL_37_14 | reverse complement strand
AAAGACTTTTTTAAAGCCGACATTATTTATGAAAACAAGGGAATAAGAAGGCAGCTATTATTATTGCCTAATCATTATTATAACTCGTTATCATCCGCTGACTTAGGAACTACTCTAAATACTGAGAGTACTTACAATAATGAGGATTATATTTTAAAGACATAGCAATCAATTCAGCCTTATTTTTAACTCCAAGCTTTGACTTAATAATTTCGATATATGTTTCAACTGTTCTAAATGATATATTAAATATTCGTCCAATCTCTTTCGCTGATTTTCCTAGCGTAATTAAACTCAAACAATCCAATTGTCGTCTCGATAAATTGATATGAGAATAAACTCCTATCAAACGACGCTGCTGACTTTGCGTTATTTGTAAAAAACATTCTCGCTTTTGCTCCAAATCTTTCGAATTATTATAATCCGACTGATTAGGCTGCACCAAATTGCATGCAGGCAAGATATATCTATCTGCATGCGCATCTTTAATCAAATCTTTTGCTTTTTCCTTAAAATACATATTAAATTGATTTAATATGTCAATATTATTAATGTAAAAATCAATAACTTGATGATTATCTTTTGTCGAGCCAAAGCAATGAAATTCACAATAATCCGGTTGTTTTTCTATTAGAGTAATTCCATGATCAATATTAAAATATTCTCGACAAATTTTAAAAGTTGTTTGATCTGGTACTGTGCTCCATAATGTAGTACCAGACTGATAGATGACTTCGTTTTTATGAAATGCACCATACTCATAAAAATTCAAATAAAATTTTTCAATCCACGGGGAATCATTTGATAAAAGAAAATGAGTTCCATCATTAAAAGATTTAATATAGCAATAATGTGTTATATTAAAGCAATTCTTTAATATATTCGTAATTTCTGTAATTTGTTTACCGGATGAAAGTGCAACAGTATTATCGAGCTGATTTATATTAATCACATTCCTTTGCCAACCTATAAAAATTCGGCCGCAAGCAACCGAGTTTTCTTTATATTTATATCGCTTCGCGCGGAATCAATCCACACTCACAACCAAAGGGAAGAGCTACGCTTTTCCTCCTTTGGAAACCCCATCGGAAAAGTTCGAAAGCAAGCTTTCGAATTTAAATTATTAAGATATTAGGATTTATCATAAAAACTAATTAATTACTAGTCATTTGTAAAAATGACAAATAATAATGACTTTATTTTTGCTAGTGACTTATAAATACCTGTATTAATACGGATAGTATCATAACAAGTAAATAATATAATTACTTATTGCTAAGTTTCTATATATTCAACAAAAGGATAGTATCATGAGAATTATGCAACCATTATGTCGATTAGCCAATATTAAAATAAATAAATTTTCCAAAGATGAAATTTTTATCTTAGAGCTTTTTTTAACTTATCATACCTATAATGCAATAAAAGAATTTTTTAAAGAACAGTATAAATTTTATTTTCATTTAATAAAAGTCAATAAAAATATGGGGGATATTATGTTAGAGTCGAATCTTGTACGTCTTATTATCAATGATATTTTATCAACTGGAGAATACACTTTATCTGGTATTGCATATGATACTCATATTCCTAGTGAAATTATTTATGATATCTCTGCTGGTATCAATACTGACCCATCTTTAAGCGTTTCTCGTAAAATCATGCAAACTCATCAATATGTTAGATCTGATTTTTATCGTAAAATACTTAACCGAATAATAGAAGAAGACATTAGATTTTGCCCCTCATGATTATAAGCACTAATAAAGTTTAAAAACCTGGATTGCTTCCGCCTCGTTTCACTCGGCGTCGCAAAGACGATACTCTTGTGCAGCGTCTTTGCGACACCGAGTGAAGTGAAAGCTTTTAACTTATAACCACTTTTCAAAATAATTATTTAAAACGGTCCTTTAAAAGCATCGATTTCCGTCTTTATATCTACTGGCAAATCCCAATGCTGATCATGTCCTTTTATCATTTGATAGACTTTAGCAGCAATTGTGCGACTATTTGGATAATAGGCATTTTCTAATGGTTTAGTTGTCGGACAAGTTGTAAAGGCAAAACCCATGCGCGCCATTTTTGGTAATGACTCACCTGTTTGGCTACAGGCTTCGTAAACTTGCGTCAGTATTTCACTGCTTGCTCCACATGTTAACCAAGCATTATCTACGATGAGTAGATGACCGGTTTTGCGAACCGATTCCACAATGGTATTAATATCTAATGGCCATAAAGAAATTGGATCAATTATTTCCGCATAAATGCCAGCCGTTTCTAAATGTTTACGAGCACGAAGCGCTTCCATCACCATATGCGATACCGCAACAATAGTGACATCGTCACCTTCTTGTAAAATGCGTGCTTTACCTAATGGAACTTCATACGATTGATAAGGAACATAACCATCTACTGCATACAACAAACGATGCTCTATAAAAATAACCGGATTATTATCACGAATCGCCGCAATCATACAACCTTTTGCATCATTTGCATTGGAAGGAGCAACAATTTTCAAACCAGGGATATGCATAAATAAAGCATGCAATGCTTGTGAATGCTGTCCACCTTGTCCCCAAGAGCGGCCAATCATCGCGCGAACAACTAAAGGTACGCTGACTTGGCCGTTATACATATAGTGTGATTTAGCCGCCATATTCACTAATTGATTCATACATAACAGCATAAAATCCATGCGAATATGCACATGAATAGGCCGCAAGCCAGCCATGGCTGCGCCAATGGCAACACCAGTCATAGCATCTTCTGATAATGGCGTACCAAATACTCGATCTTTGCCAAATTTTTCTTGCAAGCCCAATGTTGATCCTTGAATACCTTTATGATCATCCACATCCAAGCCAAACAAAAACACCTTTGGATCTCGTTCCATTTCCTGCTCAAATGCTTCGCGCAATGCATCCACATAACGTATCAATCTGACATCTGATGACGGAGCATCAACAAATTCTTTTTGTCGTTCAGCTTGCGTATACATGCGTATATAACTCCTTATCAGCAGGATAAGCGCTATTTTCAGCAAATTCTTCAGCGGCTCTAATGTCTTCAGTTATTTCATTATCAAGCCGTCGACGAATTTCTTCATCCAGCATATTTCCTAATCGTATGATTTGATCGTTCTCTTGCCACCAGCGATACTCTTTTGTATCACGATAACTATCCTGATGATCATCTCGAGGACCAACATGTTCTAACCATCGATAAGTAGCACATTCTAAAAAAATAGGTCCTTCGCCTTGTTGACGAATATGATTGAGTGCACGAGCAATGGTATCTCGAACTTTAAATACATCACCATCATCAATTTTATGTGTTTGAATACCATAGGTAGCCACTCTTTCGCACAATCTTTCTGTTGCCCAACGTTTTTCGATAGGCGTATGAATGGCTAATCGGTTATTTTCGCAAACTAAAATGAGCGGAAGTTTATGCAAGGTAGCAAAATTAATCGTTTCGTAAAAACAACCTTCTTCTGTTCCACCATCACCAAACATTGAAACAACGACACGTTGATATCCTGTCATTTTCGCTTCCATTTTCATTGCTAGTGCATAACCTGCAGCAACAGGAATCGTTGTTGCAACAACAGCAGAAGCTCCCAATATGCCATGTTGCATATCGACCAAGTGCATGGAACCTGCTTTACCACCAGCACATCCCGCTTCCTTGCCATAAAGTTCTGCCATCATGGCATTTAAATCGCCTCCTTTGGCGATATACGTTGCATGACATCGATAAGTATTCGAAATGAAATCACTTTTTTCAAGTGGATCGCATACTCCCGCAGCGATAGCTTCTTGGCCAACAGATAAATGGACAGGACTTTTGATCGCATCGGTATGGTATATTTCAGCGAGTCGCAGTTCGAATCTGCGAATGAGGGACATCCTTTTGTACAGCCGTGTAACTAATTCTTGAGTATACATATAGTCCTATATTCCAATTTCAACCCATGCGAATCTATATAAAACTTGGCGGGAACGCAAGTGAAAACAATGTCCAAATAACGTATTATAATTGATTAGCTATAAATACTTTTCCCTTAAAATATTTGCCGCTTTTACCATGTTTTGCAGCGCTAATCGAGTTTCTGACCAATTGCGCGTTTTTAAACCGCAATCAGGATTTACCCACAATCGCTCAATTGGAATAAACTTGCTAGCTTTTTCAAGTAAATCTGTCATCTCTTCTACTGTAGGAATACGAGGAGAATGAATATCATATACACCTGGTCCAATATCATTTGGATAATTAAATTGCTCAAATGCATTCAATAATTCCATATCCGATCGCGATGTTTCAATGGTAATAACGTCAGCATCTAATTCAGCAATAGCCTCAATGATGTCATTAAATTCTGAATAACACATATGCGTATGAATTTGGATATGATCTGGAATGCCACTTGAAGCTAAGCGGAAACAGTACACCGCTTGTTGCAAATAATCAGCCCAATATTTTTTACGTAAAGGCAATCCTTCTCGAACAGCAGGTTCATCAATTTGAATAATTTGAATACCTGCGTTAGCTAAATCATTTACTTCATCACGTAATGCCAAAGCAATTTGATTAGCTGTTGCAAATCTGGATTGATCATCACGAACAAAAGACCAACACAAAATGGTGATAGGGCCTGTTAGCATTCCTTTTACATGCTTACTCGTTAAAGATTGAGCATAGGTAATCCATTCAATTGTCATCGGCGAAATCCGACTGACATCACCAAAAATAATCGGTGGTTTGACACATCGGGAACCATAACTCTGCACCCACCCATTTTGTGTAAAGGCAAAACCTTCCAATAATTCTCCAAAATATTCCACCATATCATTACGTTCAGCTTCCCCATGAACTAACACATCCAATCCTAATTCCACTTGATTGTTAATCGCATATTCAATATGTTGACACATATGCTGACGATAATGGGTATGATCTAACTGTCCTAATTTATATTGTTGTCGTTGCAAACGAATTTCTTGTGTTTGCGGAAATGATCCTATGGTTGTGGTTGGAAAAAGCGGTAAATTTAACGATTTTTGTGCCTTTTGTCTTTCAGAATATGGATGTAAACGATTTGCCATCTCTGGAGTCAGCTGACTGCAACGCTTATTTACTGCTGGATTATGAATCCGACGTGATTCTTTTCGAGATTTAACAACACGATCACTCGCTAATAATTCTTCATCAACAACTAAATCCCCATGATTTAAACCATTAGCAAGTATTGCAATTTCGTGTAATTTTTGTGTTGAAAATGCTAACCAATTTTTTATTTCAGCATCCAAATTTGTTTCATTGCTTAAATCTACTGGGCAGTGTAATAACGAACAAGAACTTCCAATCCATAAGCGATTAAGCAATCGTTCATGTAATGGTTTTAAAGTAGTTAAGGCTTTCCGTAAATCAGCTCGCCAAATATTGCGGCCATCAATGATTCCGACTGATAAGATTTTATTGTCTGGTAACAGCTGGCTGACTGTTGATAGTTGTGTCGGATCTCGCACAATATCAATATGCAAACCAGCCGTTGGCAGTTTACAAGCTAATTCAGTATTATTTTCTAAACCACCAAAATAAGTGGTTAACATGAGATTTAATTCGTCCACTTGTAAATATTGATAAGTCTCATAAAAAGCAGTTTGCCAAATAGTAGGTAAATCTAATACCAAAATAGGTTCATCAATTTGTACCCATTCGATATTATATTTGCGCAAAGCAGTAAGGATTTGCAAATAAACATCTTGTAGTTTTTCTAATAAAGATAGTTTATTAAAATTTTTTAGTTTTGATTTACCTAACCATAAATAAGATAACGGTCCTAAAATAAT
Source organism: Gammaproteobacteria bacterium RIFCSPHIGHO2_12_FULL_37_14 (assembly GCA_001801485.1). The sequence continues at coordinate 39,708 of MGXV01000084.1, read as the reverse complement.
CGGTTTGATTTTTTTTCCTAGTTGTTGAGCCTCAACAATTTCGGAAAATAATTTATTACTACAAATTTTAAAATCCTGGTCATCAGAAAATTCAGGAACAATGTAGTGATAATTCGTATCAAACCATTTCGTCATTTCGCAAGCATGCGTATCGTTTCCAGTAGGTGCTCGACCACGGGCCATTCGAAAGTAAGTATCCATATCGACTTCTTTGAGTCGATTACCGAAACGCTCGGGAACGACACCTAATAAAGCAGACATATCGAGAACTTGATCATACCAGGAAAAATCACCCACCGATAAATAATCATGGCCAGCTTTAATTTGTTGCGCCCAATTATTATTGCGAATCTGTTGTCCTTTCATGTCCAATTCTTTTCGGGTTATTTTACCTTGCCAATAGTCTTCTACTGCAAATTTTAACTCTCGATTCAACCCAATGCGTGGTAATCCTAAATTATGTATAATTGCCATATATTCGCCTTAATAAGATATTATTTATCGGTCATTAATCATTCGATTTCTCAATAGTTAACCAGATTGAACGATGAGCATGGGTTTTTATTCAGCGTAAATATTACTGAGTGTGACAACAGCTCGCGCCAATGAAAAAACTATTATGCTAGTATAATGATCTTAAAAATGAATGCAAATAATAACAAGCGAGAATAGCAGATTGACTTTCATAAACATGCATAGGTGCAAACAATTATGTAATCTATCTGTGAATGATAACCAACCACCCAGCGATTACCGCAACGCACCCAAGCATGGGCCCCAAAAGAATGATCCTGTTCGTGTTTCATACCAAAATATAAAGTGTTTTGTAAACCACGGCGTTTTAGCATGCGTTGTGCAGCCATCGCTTGGTCAAGACATTGGCTATACCATGGCAATAAAGGTGGTACAAGACGTAGTGCACATTGAATAGCGGAGATAAAATCATTGGCTGCTTGCATGTTTTCATGAAATGTCTCGCAGTGTACATAACCAAATTTTTTGGAATATTTTCGAAACGGTACATAAAGAACTAAATATTTGCAAATAATCAAATCGAATAACGCTTCCAGGCAATACTTGAATAGTTTTCTATGGCGGATAATTTTTGATAACATACTGATCCAACTTCCATCATCTCATCAGGAAGTAATTATAATTGAAAAACATCTACTTAAAATAGGAATAATTTTTCATGCCGGATAATTCAATCTTTATTAAAAATGGTCAATTGCTACTTCGTCAAGAAAATTTTTTTTCGATTGAAATTGATGATGAACTAGTGATGATGGATGCGACCCAAGGTTGTTACTTTAGTCTCAACGATGTCGCAAAAACGATCTGGACATTATTAGAATCTCCCAAATCTTATGCAGATTTACTTCAGGAATTAATCACTACTTATGCAATTGATAAAGTGCAATGTCAACGAGATATTGAGCCATTTTTGTTGGATTTGCTAAAAAATAAGTTAATCACTACCATGTCCTAATTCGAGCATAAAAAAAACCTATCCCGCATTGAAGACGGGATAGGTGTTGAAAAAACTAATTAACAAAAATTACATTTTGCCATTGATTGCTTGCCAGCTTCCATCTGCTTGACGACAGGCAATACCATGAACTTGTTGTTTCTTACCATCTATAATCGCGTTAGAACGGAATTTACGACAATTTGGATTCCCATTAACAGTCATCATCTTACTCGTTGGCGTCATCGTATATTTAGCACCTGTCTTTTTATTTTTCCAAGAACTTGTTTGATTAGTCGCATTGCTATTTAATGCATGATTCATTTTTGTATTATCAGAACTATCCATGGAGTGACCAATATAACCACCTAATAATGCACCTGCCACGACACCTGCGCCAATGGCCACTACTCGACCCGCCCCTCCACCGACTAAACTACCGGCTAATCCACCAATGACACCTCCAGAAACTGCTCCGATGGCTGTATTTTCTTTTTGTGTATTTGTTGAACAACTTGTGGCTAATATACTCAAAATTAATAAAAAAATGATGGGGAATTGCTTCATATTATTTCTCCAGAAATAAAAAAGGCGTTTTCTTATATTAAGGTTAGTAGAGAATTTTTCCCACTTGGAACTACCCTAGGTCAATAGGTAATAACCCTAGGCAGTCTCATTTGAACTTGTTTTTATTTGCTATAATTTAATTAAAATTAATAGAGGAGAGGAAATATGCGTTCAAACGACGATGACGATAAAAAAAAGAAGAAGCCTGACGAAAAATTTAGGTTTACACCTAACTTTGCTGACCAGCGACTATCAAAAGAAGAAAAAAAAGAAGCGATGGAGCAAGCTTATAAAAAGTTTGCTGAACCGCGACAATCAAAAGAAAAAGCAATCAGTGAAGTTTACAAACTTCAAGCACGAGAAGAATATGTTACCAATCTACACTCTGGTTTTAAGTGGAACTCGGTTTTTAAAAAAATAGCTGATGCTAAAGGAAACATTGAAAACAAAGAACTAATAAATAATTTGTTAAAATCTGATACATTATTTAAAACTAGAGACGATGCGACTAGCGCGCTGACTACATTATTACACAATGAAGAAACGAATGGAAAGCGACATAATTTCAACGCCTATTCTATACAAAAATCAACTACTGATAATGGGTTTAGAATTATCGTCCATCTAGAAAATATAGATCCTATAGAATATAAAAAACCGACACCCTACTAAAAAATCTAGAAACCTACACTTCAATTTGTGAAAGTGCAATTAAATTTAAACGCGTTAATATCTCCATACTAAGTTGAGCATGATTGAGTGTATAAAAGTGTAATCCTGGTGCACCTGCTAGCAGTAATTGCTCGCAAAGGTGCGACAGCACATCGACACCAAAGTCGTAGATTGATTCTTTATCATCACCAAAAGACTCTAGACGCTTATAGAGCCATCGAGGCACTTCAGCACCACATACTTCCGAAAAGCGCATTAATTTATTAAATTGCAAAATAGGCATAATACCTGGAATAATTGGCATGTTTATATTTTGCTTATTACATTCGTCTAAAAAATAAAAATAAGCATCTGGATTAAAAAAATATTGAGTAATAGCGCTATCTGCACCTGCTTCATATTTTTTTTTAAGATTACTGACATCGTGCCATGCATTTTTTGCTTGAGGATGATATTCAGGATAAGCCGCGACCTCAATATGAAAATAATCGCCAGTCACTTCACGAATTAATCTCACCAAATCATAAGCAAACTTATAATCACCGCTGGATACCATACCAGATGGTAAATCGCCTCGCAAAGCAACAAGACGTTTTACACCTAATGTTTGATACTGTTGTAAAATTTCAAGTAATTCGACACGGTCTGCTCCAATACAAGATAAATGGGGAGCAATTGAAGTACTCGTTCGTTTTTGCAACAATCTTACCATTTCCAGTGTGCCTTCGCGTGTGGAACCGCCTGCACCAAAGGTTACCGAAAAAAAAGCTGGCGATAAAATTGTTAACTCTTGTGCAGATTGGATTAGCGCATGCACGCCATCAGGTGTTTTAGGTGGATAAAACTCAAAGCTTATCCGATACGGTGCTACGTTTTTTTTCATCTTCCCTCTATAAATGAGTTCCTAACCAACGTCTCATTATCTCCATATTTGTCATTTTACTTATCAATCGAAAACTTCGCTTTAAAATGATGCGACAGCTCGTCTCAATGGAACCAATTATCCAAACGATATGATATTTTTTTAGACCTCTTTTCATTACCCTGAAGGCAACCGAAAATTTGAAATCTAATAATTTATATAACACTAATCGAGTCGATTGATCAACATACCAATAAACTAAGCCAATTTTTTGTTTCTTAGAGAGTAACTGTTGATGTTTTTTGAGGTGAGATTCGATGGTTTCGATATGCTCATAACATAACTTCAATATGTTTTCTTTATGATTACCAAAAGTTGATGAGCCAGCATGTGCCAAATAATTATGCCCAATATGTTCGACATAAACATGTTTCACCTGATGAATCATGGCGCGCAATAAAAATTCTTTATCATTACTTAGCATCGGTTTGTTTTTTGAGTCTAAAGGAATAAAGGGACCAATGCGTTGAAATAATGATTTTCGAATAAAACGACAACAAATTGCAGATGAAACATCATAACAAATATTACGAAAGTTAAGCTCCATTTTATTTGCCGAAGCATAAACCCATTTAGCTTTATATTGCTGAATTTGATGATCATATTCAACTATCCTACCGCCACATGAAATAATATCAGCACTAGGATGCTTGAGAAGACCTTCACCAATTTTTCTCAATGTTTCTTGTTCATACCAATCATCCGCCATTAATAAAGCTACTAACTCGCCTGTTGCTTTTTCTATGCCCATATTAGCGCCAATAATCGGTCCGCCATCAGGACGGCTATGCCAATAGGTAATGGCTGATTCGTAACGTTTGATACAATCAACTGTACCATCCGTTGAACCAGCATCAATAACAATCAATTCAAGATTAGGATACTGTTGCGCAAAAACACTTTGCAGTGCCTTTTCTATTGTTTGCGCGCCATTTAACACTGGCATAACGAGAGATATTTTAGGTAATACTATTGATTGCACGGATATTCCTTACTGACCTGTCAACAAGTCCTATTGCTCTACAACAATTTCTTTCCACTCCGCTTGTACGCGAGCATAATCTTCTGGAATACCAATATCAATAAAATAATTATCCGTGACAAATGCTTGTGGCTTAATCTCACTAACATATGGATAAAGAAAATCATTCTCAATTGAAAAATGTTTTGGTAATTTAAAATTTTCAAATAAATTGGGATTAATTAAATACACTCCAGCATTGATTAATCCAGGCCCTACTTCGCCTTTTTCTTTAAATGTGGTCACCACAGAATGAGTCGCCATGACTTTCCCATAGCGTGCGCAATCATCCATTTGCCGTAATCCCATCGTGATGATTGATTGCTGATGAATATGTTGCTGGTACATGGCTCGATAATTAAATTTTACGAAAGTATCACCATTTAATACAAATAGAGGGTCCTGTCCATGAAAAGTAGCGAGTGCATGAATAATCGCCCCACCGGTCCCTAATGGTTCGTCTTCTTCTACATAAGAAATCTTTATGTTGCGATACTGACATTGAAAATAGGTACGAATATAATCGCCAAGGTAATGAACTGCTATCACAACGTGATTCACCCCCTGTGACTGCAAATAATCAAGCAAATAAGCAAGAAAAGGTTTGTCTTGAATAGGGGCCATGGGTTTAGGAATGTTGGGTAGAATGGCTTTTAAGCGTTGGCCAAAACCTCCAGCAAGAATAATCGCTTTCATTAGACGCTAGCTAAATTAACTTGTCGGGCTGGATTATAACTTTCGCCAAACATAGCTTCTTCTATTAATGAACAAATAATATGTCCAAACATAATATGACATTCTTGAATTTTTGGCGTTTCATTCGATGGAATATTTAAAATAATATCACAGCGTTCTGTCATGAATGGTGTTTGCCTACCGGTTAAACCTATCGTTACCAATCCTTTCGCTCGTGCTGTTTCTAACGCACATAAAATATTCGGAGATTTTCCCGATGTCGTGATGCCAATAAATACATCATTGGCTTGACCAATAGCTGCAATTTGGCGCGAAAATATTTTTTCAAATGCATAATCGTTACCAATTGCTGTTAATGCGGAAGTATCTGTTGTCAACGCAATAGCAGCTAGCGCTGGGCGGTCATAACATAAACGCGTTACCAATTCGGCAGCAAGATGCTGAGCATCAGCCGCACTGCCACCATTTCCAGCAAATAAGATTTTATTTCCCTGCTTCAATGCTTGCGTACAAGATTCCACAATCATCACAATTTTTTTTAACAATTCGGCATCTTGTTGGATATGCAACAAAAGTGTCGATAATTTTTTTATTTCATTTTGAATGAAATGATGCATCAGTCACTCCTTTATTTACTCCGTTCGCTGCAAGTAAAATTATCGCAACTCCCAAAATCAAGATCCTTCGTCGCAAAAAACGCTCCTCAGGATGACAACCTTGGGAAGTTACAAATTATCTCACTAAAAACGATTCTGATTGACTAACTCGATCCCGCCAATAATTTAGTAAATCCTGCATCGTTTTTTCAAATGGTATCTCGGGTTTCCAGCCTGTATGTTTTTCAAATTTACTCGTATCAGGTACTTGCAAATCCGCATCAATTGGCCGTAAACGCTCAGGATCAATTTCTACCTTAATTGTATCTTTCATCGGTGAAAGTGCAATCAAATAATCTAATATGGCTTTTATTGTACAACTATACGTTCCACCAATATTGTAAAATTCTCCCGCAATTGGCTGATGAGTAACCAACAAATAGTAAGCACGCACAGCATCCCTCACATCAGCGACTGTTCTCAAAGAATTTAAATTGCCAACCTTTACTACCGGTGGAATATATTGTTTTTCTATCAGAGCAATTTGTTTTGCAAAAGTAGATTCTGCAAAGACATCCCCTCGTCTTGGCCCAGTATGGGTAAACATACGTGTCGTCATGATAGTCATCTGATAAGCTTCAGCGTAAAAACGACCAATAAGATCTGTTCCTACTTTTGAGATAGCGTAAGGCGATGCCGGATGAAAAGTACAATTTTCATCAATTGGGAGTTTTTCCTTTGGCACTCGCCCAAACACTTCTGATGAGGCACAAACATGAATAATTGCCTTTGGTTGATGCTGTCTAAGTGCTTCCAATACTCGTGAAGTACCTTGAATATTGGTCTCATAAGTATCTAAAGGACTAGTAAAACTAGTCAGAGGAAAGCTTTGCGCAGCCAAGTGAAACACATAATCCGGTTTTGCATCTTTGACAACATAATCCATTGAATCTGAATCACGTAAATCACCATATAGCAGGCGAATACGTTCATGACGATTAATGAGAGGGACCAAATGGGAAATATTATCTAATGGGCTGCGCCAACGGCATAAGCCAACAATATCCCAATTGGTCTGCGCCAAAATAAAATCAGCGAGATGTGATCCCACCATCCCTGTAATTCCAGTAATTAATGCGCATTTTTTTGCCATATTTATCCCTCGCGCAAATACACAAGCATAGAATGATCTACCCTAAAATCGTCATTTAATGTATCGTAAAGCCACCGAATGTCAACAGAAGAAAACAACATGCGTGTGCTATTAATCAATGATAACCACATGCCTATAGGAGGAGCTGAACAATATTTTTTCGACTTAAAAGCAAGATTAAAAAAAGTACCTGACATGAAAGTATTTTCTTTAGGCTTTGGACCACAACCCTATCGTGGGGATGATGTTATCGTTTTTAAAGGCTTACGTTCTAAAATAGCAAAATGGCTATGGCAAATTGTCTTTCATCCTATCCTCTATTTTAAAATACGTCGTCATCTGAAAAAAATTCGTCCTGATGTCATTCATATTCATAACATTAAACAATATTCAATTACTGTACTTGCCGCTATCAAATCTTATCCTCTTGTGCAAACTATTCATGACTATAGTGCCGTTTGTCCAACCGCCTATAATATTCACAAAGATAACTTACAGCCATGTTCTACCGGATTTAAATGGCGATGCTGCTTACAACATCACATGAAATACAATTTCCTAGTATATTTTTTTTTAATTTTTACTTTTTTAATATTCAAAAAACAGCAGAAAAAATTAATTAAAAAATTTTTTGCACCTTCCCCACTGTTGACAGATTACTTAACTAAAAATCATTTTATTAACGCGACATATGTTCCTCCTTTTATAAACAATCACCGTCAACATTCATTCGATGAAATAAAGCCGCATCATTTTCTATTTGTAGGACAATTTGGCGCACATAAAGGCATATATTTTTTACTTGAAGAATTTGCATTAGCTGTGATGAAAAACAATCGTCTTACCTTAACATTAGCTGGTACTGGCTCCATCGAAAATCATCTTCGCCAGCAGGTTAAAAAATTGGGAATAGCAGCACACATTTCATTTATTGGCTGGCAAAATCATCTAGAAAAATATTATCAAGAATGTACTGCTGTTATCTTTCCCAGTATTTGGATGGAAGCATTTGGCTTAGTGATAGCTGAAGCTATGATGCATGCGCGCGCAGTCATCGGATCGAATCGCGGTTCACCGCTGTGGCTGATTGATGATAAAGAAACGGGTTTGATAATCAATCCATATCAATCAGGGGATTTAGCAGAAAAAATACTAGTATTGGCGAATGATACGGCACTAGCTAAAAAATTAGGAAAAAATGGCTGCGCAAAAATAGAGCGTATAATTGACAATGACCGAACCTTGAACTACATTATCGAATCTTACCAAGAACTCACAATTAAGCAGAACATAGATCTCGAAATTCGTTCTCCTCGCAAATAAAATTAATTCTATTTAATAAAAAGGTCAGGCGCAGTGCGCCTGACCAATTATCATCCTAACTTTCTAATGTCAATTGATCTTGAATGGCTTTCAATTTTTCAGATTTCATCTTTTTGAAACCCTTTACTTTAGCTAATTCATCAAGTGATTTAAAATCTCCGTGTTTTTTCCGATAAGCGACAATGGCTCTTGCTTTCGAAGCATTTAAGCCTTTAATCTTAGTCAGTGCTTTGGTATCAGCTTTATTTAAATTAATCTTAGTTTGGTCAATAGGCGTTGCTTGTGCAGATTGATCACTTGCTTGATCTGACACAACCGTCGCTTTACTTTGATCATCACTTTGAGAAATTTGAATGACATCTGAGGAACTTTTTGTTTTATCTGCAGTATCTTCAGCAAAAACAGGTGTGATTAATACAGCAGCTGCAACCGCAGCAAGTAATGAACGATAAAAAGACATACACATTCTCCTTAAATATTTTAATTATATTTGACTCGCGCAAATACACCACATCGATCAATCAAGACATGATAGAAAGCTTCAGTCAAACTTGGATAGTTTCATCCCGAATGGGACGATTGCAGATGCTGCGCTTAAAGCAACATCTTGGCAAAACGAATACTACTGGCTCTTAATAAAAAAATCTAGTACATCTATAGCTTAATAAATCATTTTTTTGCTAGAATCCAGTAAGGTAATCCTATAGCTCGGCATCACACACTATGCTAGCTATAATAGCTTCCATCAAAGGTAATCAATATGCACATTAATTTGCTAACAAAATGTCCATGGCTATGCGTTGTTCTAGCCATGAGTTTAATCTCAAGTACGATCATTTTTGCTAATCCGGTCATTCCTGTACCTACGCAACCTCAACAAGCGAGTTTCACACCCGGCACACCCAATCTCGATGCAGCAAGTTATATCATCATCGACGGCACTAGCGGTAAAATTTTAGCGGAGAAAAATGCCGATACGCGACTACCACCAGCCAGCCTCACGAAACTGATGTCCTTATATATCATTTCCAACGCTATTAAAAATGGTGAAATACAGGTTGATGACAAAGTAAGAATTAGTGCAAAAGCATGGAAAACAGAAGGATCCCGCATGTTCGTGAAAGTAGGGGACGAAGTGCCAGTGAAAGAATTATTACAAGGAGTGATTGTCGCTTCCGGAAATGATGCCACTGTTGCGCTTGCTGAGCATATTGCTGGCACTGAAGATACTTTTACCATGATGATGAATCAACAAGCAAAATTATTGGGTATGACTAACAGTCATTTTATTGATAGCACTGGATTGCCCAATAAAGATCATTATTCTACCGCTCGTGATCTTGCTATCTTGACACAAGCTTATATCAAAAATTTTCCCGAAGATTATAGTTATTATTCTGAAAAATGGTTTACCTACAATGGCATTAAACAACCTAATCGTAACCGCTTATTGTGGCGCTATCAATATGCCGATGGGTTAAAGACAGGACACACAAGTGAAGCGGGTTATTGCTTAGTCGCTTCTGCCAAAAAAGATGGCATGCGTTTAATTAGTGTCGTCATGGGTGAACCAAACGATGAAGCGAGAACTGAGGACTCCATGCGTCTCATGACATATGGTTTTCGTTTCTTTGAAACACATAAACTATACAACGCAACCAGTCCGCTTATTCAAGCACGAGTATGGCAAGGCGAAAAATCAGAAGTACCCTTAGGAGTCGCTGAGGACTTTTATATCACCGTTCCGACTGGGCAGTACAAGCGAATTCAAGTTTCCCAAGAGTTAAACAGCCCTTTAAAAGCACCTATCTTTAAAGGGAAAACGTATGGCATCTTAAAAATTACCTTGAATGATCAAGTGGTCGCTTCAAAGCCCTTAATTGCTCTTGATAATAATCCACAAGGTGGTTTGTGGCGACGTGCATCTGATTCAGTGAAGTTTAATATCCACAAATATTTTTCAAAATCGGATGAAAAAGTAAATACAGGTTAGACCTTGTTCTTAACTGTACTTTTAATGACTTGCAAAGTCGTTACTTACGATATACTCTACGTTTTTATGTCATGATTCACTCTGTTCCATAAGCCACTTCCTCACAAAAGCCATTCTTGCAAGTCCACTTCAACCAAACACGTTCATCCTGTTTTAATTCTTTGGAGCAATCTATGAAACCGTTTTTTTATATCATGCGTCACCCTCATCACCTAGAGTTAGCAGAAATTGCAGGCTTTTCATTGATTGAACTCATGATTGTTGTATCCATTATTAGTATTCTTGCTGTGCTCGCTATTCCTTCCTATCAAACCTATCTACAGCGAGCACGATTTACAGAAATTATTACGACAACTCGATTATTTAAAGCTGCTGTTTCTTTAGCATTACAACAAGGAATACCGATTTCTGAATTATCCCCCGGTAAACATACTATTCCAAAAGAACCTCCGCGAACCCGCAATCTTGCCAATCTCAAAATTGAAAATGGTGTCATTACAGCAACCGGTACTGCATTGGTAGCAAATGCTACCTACATAGCAACACCAAATGAGGATGGTACCAACTGGACAATCAGCGGAACATGCTTAAAAAATGGATTTTGTGATGAATGAAGCCCTTGCAACAGAATTGCCGTCACTCATCAATTTTAATGAATCTGTTATTCAAGTAGTGAATCGGCTCCTTCAAGATGCAATTCTCAACCATGCCTCTGATATTCATATTGAACCTTACCATCAACATTGCCGAATTCGCTTTCGTAGTGATAGTTTATTGCACGAAGTAGCAACGTTTCCATCGCCATTAGCGATGCAAATGATAACGCGCTTAAAAATCATGGCTAATTTAAATATTGCCGAACGCCGTCTACCACAAGATGGTCATATTTCACTGCAAAATGATCATAAAATAGATATCCGTATCAGCACCTGTCCTACTTTATTTGGTGAAAAAATTGTTCTCCGCTTATTAAATAGCTCCGCAATAAAATCAGATATCCATCAACTCGGATTAACCGATACGCAACAGCAATTGTTTTTAAATAAATTAAAGCAACCGCAAGGCTTAATATTGGTCACTGGGCCAACAGGTAGCGGTAAAACAATTACACTTTATTCTGCGCTGCACTACTTAAACCAAATTGAAAAAAATATTGTTACTATTGAGGATCCTGTTGAAATTGAATTGGCAGGAATTAATCAAGTGATGGTAAATAACAAAATCGGTTTAGATTTCGCCACGATATTACGAACATTTTTACGTCAAGATCCCGATATTATTATGGTGGGTGAGATTCGCGATAATGAAACCGCCACCATTGCACTGCAAGCAGCGCAAACTGGTCATTTAGTTTTATCCACTTTACATACTAATAATGCGATTGAAACCATTACACGATTACAGCATATGGGAATTCCTAGTTATCATCTTATTGCTTCTATTTCACTCATCATTGCCCAACGTTTAGTGCGTCGATTATGTCAGTTTTGCAAACACACTCATTTAGGCTGCGAAAACTGCCATGAGGGATTTAAAGGTCGCATTGGTATTTTCGAAGTACTACCCATTACTCATTCCATCGCCAAGATTATTTTAGCTGGAGGTGATCGTCTAAAAATTTTAAATCAGGCAAAAGCTGAAAACATCATGTTCTTGGCTCAAGCGGCACAAAAAAAAGTGGAAGCTGGCATCACCAATATTGCAGAAGTTGACAGAGTACTAACAAATGAACTGGTTTAATAAAATGAATTTAAATGACCCTAAGCGTTTAATGAGCAACAAGCTGCTAGGAGTATATTTAAAAAAAAACAGGAGAATAAATCATTTTGATATTATTCTTTTTTTAAGACAATTCGCTACCTTAATTTCAGCTGGTATCCCTATTTTACAAAGCTGCGATATTTTAGCCAAATCTCAAGAAAAGAATTCCTTACGCCAGATAATCTATAGCATTCGTGAACAAATTGCCTCGGGTAAAGCACTTTCTTATAGCTTAAAGTTTCGCACACTTTATTTTGATGAATTAACCTGTCAATTAATCCACATTGGCGAACATACTGGAAAACTTGATAACATGCTGGAAATGATTGCCGCCCACCATGAAAAAAATTTAGCTTTTAACAGAAAAATTCAACAAATTATTTTTTATCCCTGTTTGGTCATGATAGTGTCTTTAGTGATTTTATGTGGTTTATTCCTGGTAGTGATTCCTCGCTTTGCTGAGTTATTCCAAGATGTTCCAAACAAGCTTCCTCTTTTAACCATTTATATTTTTGCAGTTTCTTATTATTTTCAGCGCTATGGGTGGGTAATCTTATTGCTACTTCAGAGTGTGATTGGCTTTGTTTTATATCATCCCGCTTATCGCAAAAAAATGAAAGATTATTTATACCTACTGTTATTCCATATCCCGCCCATAAAACAGTATATGTTAAAAATTATCTTTGCGAGATTTGCCCGACAACTTGCCATTACCTTTTCAGCTGGTATTCCCATTATCGATGCTTTGCATTTGGTATCTAAAATCAGCTCGGATGTGAAATTTACCACTTCCATCGCCTTGTTAAAAAGTAAGCTACATACTGGATTATCACTGAATCATGCCATGCAAGCCCTCGCATATTTTCCAGAGATAATGATACAAATGATAAAAATTGGTGAAGAAACGGGCAAGCTGGATTTTATGCTTGATAAAACAGCTGATTTTATGGAGTCTGATATCGATCAAATCACGGCGCAACTGAGCAAAATGATAGAACCCTTGATTATGCTATTCCTTGGTGTTTTAATCGGTGGAATAGTCATCGGGATGTATTTACCTATTTTCAAATTAGGAACCACATTGTAATTATGGATATTTTGTATTTTTTTATTTCAAATCCTGACATTTTTTTAATCGTTATCGCGATTTTTTCACTATTTATTGGAAGTTTCCTCAATGTTGTGATTTATCGATTACCCCGCATGATGGAACAGAGCTGGAGCGAAGAATGCCGAGTTTATCTTGGATTAAAACCACACCATGAAATAGAAAAATTAAATTTATATCTTCCATTTTCTCATTGTACAGAATGCAAGAAAGTCATTCGCCCCTGGCATAATATCCCTATTTTAAGTTATTTGTGGTTACAAGGTAAATGTGCCTATTGTAAGGCCTCTATTTCCCTACGTTATCCCTTGGTTGAAGCGCTTACCTGCTTAGTGTCAGTTTATGTCGCTTGGAAATTTGGTATGACTTGGCAAACAATGGCTGCCTTACTATTTACTTGGAGCATCATTTGTCTAGTATTTATTGATCTCGATTATCATTTGCTGCCTGATCAGCTCACTTTACTATTACTTTGGCTAGGTTTGTTTTTTAGCCTATTTGGCATTTTTGCTGATAGTCACGATAGTATCATTGGAGCGATTGCTGGCTATCTTATTTTTGCCATTACTCAACTGCTTTTCGAATGGGCAACTGGAAAAACAGGCATGGGCCAAGGCGATTATAAATTTCTTGCAGCGCTAGGTGCTTATTTTGGCTGGCAAATGCTTCCCTTAATTATTTTACTCTCTTCTATCAGCGGTGTTATTTTTGCTTTTAGCCATATGTTAATCAAACGACAATTTAAAAGCGTTCCCTTGCCATTTGGTCCTTATCTTGCTATTGCCGGTTGGATTACCATGTTATGGGGCGATGAAATAATGAACTATTATCTCAAATTTATTACCATTACACCCATATCTTAGATAGAAGTTGAATATGACAACGCGCGTGATTGGTTTAACGGGTGGAGTCGGATCAGGTAAATCCACTGTTGCTAATTTGTTTGCTCAGCATGGCGTACCAGTTATTGATGCAGATCTCATTGCACTTGCACTAACGCTTCCCAAACAACCTGCGTTTTTAGCGATTACTCAACATTTTAAAGAAATCGTTCAAGCAAACGGCAGCATCGATCGCTCGAAATTACGCCATATTGTTTTTGAGCAAGCTGCTCAACGTAAGTGGCTAGAAGATCTTTTGCATCCACTCATACGAATGAAAATCGAAGATGAATTAAAAAAGATAACTGCACCTTACTGCATTATCGTGATTCCACTGCTATTTGAAGTGAAACCTTACGATTTTATCGATAGAATTCTCGTCGTTGATACCCTCGAACAAAATCAAATTCAACGAGTCATGGCGCGAGATAAAACCTCAGCATCACTAGTAGAAAAGATATTACATTCTCAAATCAATCGTCAGCAGCGATTAGTGGGTGCTGATGATGTCATCATCAATGATGGAAAAATAGCTGACATTATTCCGCAAGTTGATCAATTGCATCAAATATATATGAATCTTTCCCAGAAAAAAGATTAAGTCGTCATGTCAACATTGGCGCATAACTGGGTGTCGAGACAGTATCATCATGAGTAATTTTTTCGCCATATTGTTTACACTTACCGAATAGCGTAATAGCTTTCGAAACCCCTTTTTGTCTACCCTGCTGGAAAAGATTCACTCCTTGCAGAAAAAATAGACCACCGCCCACCACTCCTACCATCGTAAGGGGGGCAGAAAAATGCAAAGATAATTGCTGCAACAAAAGAGATCCTGCAACCATTACCGCACCCAAAAATGCCATCATCACACCCGCAAATTTTGTGAAATTATCACTTATACCATCTTTATCATGCTTAGCTAACTCAGAGAAATCATGACGAATGTTTACATTATCGGGATTCTCCATCAAGTTGACTGCTAATTTTGAAACGGTAGTACAATATTTAATATCACCTGGATTTTTATTTTCACGTCCTTTTATAGCAATGCCTTGCAATAACGTATATGCACGCATATATGCATTTTCTAGCTCTTTATTACTCGTTTTATTACTCGTTGATTCAAGCTGGCACACCTTATTTCGTAATGCTTGATAGGCTTCATTGTATTCTTTAGCCTCATCCATCGTAAGTTGTGATGCAAGTTTCCTCATATCCGACTGATCTAGATCTTGGTAAGCTATTTTGCATTCCTGTTGATTTAAAGAAATATTCTTGATAACCGACAAAATTGCATCCGAAAATTCTTTATCTTGCCAAACTTCATCAGCCATTTTTAAAAACAAACCACATAATTGATAACATTGTTGATGAGTAATATTTTCAGAAGCTTTTTTAATATCATTCATTTTATTGCGCAATGCTCGCAAACAAATACGAACGCTCACTGATTGATTTGCTGGATGTAATTTATCATACCGCGCAAAAACCTCAATCATCGCCCGTTCAAGATTCATAAAAAGAGTGCTGGGATGTAGATTAAAAACTTGAGAAGTAGCTTGCTTTGCCATATTGATTGGTCCTTACTATTTTATTAAGTGATCTAGTTAATTAGCCGCTGACTTTTACAATTTTCATCCGCGCCAGCGATTATTGCAATATTAAAAAAAATATTCAAATTAAAGTGATGGCGATGGCGATGATGATGGCGATGGTGATGGCGATGGTGATGGCGATGATGATGGCGATGATGATGGCGATGATGATAGCGATGATGACAGCGATGATGATAGCGATGATGACAGCGATGATGGCAATGGTAATGGTGATGGTGTGCTAGTAGCAGCTAATGCAGCACCGTTTGCTGCGACCGAAGCAACTACGGGAGATGGAGTTGTTTGCCTGATAGTTTGTAAAGCAGCGGCTGTTGATCCCTGCAAATAAACCGATGATTGTTTGGGAATGGACATAGTTGGAGTGCGTGGACCATGACTGGAAAATAAGTTTGTAATGTTTTCAGCAACTCCTATAAAGAAGCGTCTTGCTTTTCTCGAAATGTGATGGGTTTTATCATCATTTTTTTCTAATACTTTACCGATCACAGCACAAACTGCACCAATCGCGGTAATAATAATAGGCGCTGTAATTAATAAAGGAAAACCGCCAAATGCAACACTGAATCCAATCAATCCCAACGCACCCAACATAGCACCTGTTGCAACCGTCGTCATGGTAAGTACTTCTATTGCGCGAAATGCAACCTTGGCTTCTTTATCTAAACGTTTATCATGTAAATAATCATAATAATTTAGTTTGCCTTCAAGCGCTCCCTGTTGCTTCGCAAATTCTTGTTGTTTTGATTGTAATCCTATCAACGATTCGTCATATGTTTGTTGAGGTTGTGTATCATTATTTTTTTGCGACACAATTGTTTGATCTTGTTTAATTTCATTTTGCAATTTTAGGAGAGCCTGATGATCACACTGTTTCTCTTGTTGTTTTTCTATTTTTTTTGCTTGTCGCCATACATAAATATTTTTCCATAATGACATAGAAAAAACCATCGCCAATCCACCAGGTATTAAAAATGGTAAGAACGTGGCGCCAGCAATTGTTATTCCTGTCGCAGCACCAATAACCAGCGTCAAGCCCATACCCACGATAGCTGCGCCTAATAAAGTAATTAAAGTTCCACTGGCGATACGCGTCTTCAGCTGATGATTTTTGCCTTTGTTGATATAGTCTTGATATGTTTTTTTAATTTCTTCTATTCCCTTTACTAAACCACCCATTTTAAATGCTTGATAGACTTTTTTTGCTTCTAAGCCCATTAATTTAAGTGCTTTATATGCTTTCCTCGCTCCTTTTACCCCTTCCACTGAACCATTAATCGTTCCCAGTGTTCCTGTCAATGTGGCGCCAAAAATGCTGAGTACATGGCTTTTGGGTAAGAGTTGCCTAATCACCGGCCAAAAGTCATCGAATGGATCGATAAATTTTTTACCGACATCAAATCCCCAAGCCGCACTTTCTTTTGCAGCTTGCCGTATAGTCCTATTGTTTGACCCATTTACTATCTTCTTGAGTGGTATCTCTGCAACTTCTTCTTTGAAGGCTTCTAACTTTTTAACTAATAAAAGCAAAAATTGCGCATGTGGATGTTGTTTAAAGTAAGTGATTTGCTTTATTTTATTTTCCTGAGATGACAGATCGAGCTTATTTATATCAATAGCAGCAGGGTAAATCTGCTTTAACTCAGCATAAACATTGTCAATTGCTGTGGTTACTTCAATATTAGACTGCTGATTTGCTTTGCCAAGCAGTGCGATAAACTGTTGCAAATATAAATAATAAGGTTGAATGTGTTCTATTTTGCCAGTATAACGTGCAATTTGTTTGTTGATTATTTCAATTTGTTCTGTGATTGTTTTTGCATTATTATCGTCAGACTGTTTAATTTGCAATTCATTAATTGCTTGCTTACATTTTTTAATTTCTTCTTCTAACACCTCAATAGCATCCTTAACAAGCTTGATCGCTTGTTTTGCAGCTTCTTGTTCAAGAGATAGCCAATCACTCCTAGATACATCTATCAACCTTTGCCGCCCCACTTTGCACCTCGCAATTTAAGAAATTCTTAAGTAATAAAAAGATTAGAGGATAAATATGAACTTGTACCAATATAGCCTATTTACCTTAAGGTAATATTTAAGACTTGCTTCTCAGCTTTTCTACTAAGCAATTGATTATAGTTGTATTTTTAAGAGAGAAAAAATCTTCATCCGCCTGTCCATTTTCGAATCAATTCATGATATGATCGTTAGAAGTTTTGACGAATTTAGCACAACCTTGAGTCTATGAATAACACAATTATTTATGAACAGCCTTTAAATGAAATTACTCGTGTCTCATTAAGACTTGAGCAATTATTTCTGCAATTTGATCGGCAGCAAAGCGATATTTCTCAGTTAGGTACGAGAAATATGATTACCTCTATCATTAATATGTTGCAGTTACTTGATCGACCTGATCTTAAATCGAAATTAGCAAAAGAATTAAGCCACCATGCCTCTAATCTTTCACGGTATAGCGATCTACCTGAAATTGATAGTCAGAAATTAGCAGGCCTCATTAATCAGCTAGAACAACTATCACATGATTTAATCGAAAGTAACGGAAAAATTGGTCATCGTTTAAGAGATATTGAATTACTCAATACTTTACGCCTACATTTAGCAAGTCCTGGCGGCGGTTGCAGTTTTGATATTCCACTTTTTCATTATTGGTTACAACAACCAGTTGAAGCTCGTCAAACCACCATTAATGACTGGCTAAGTGAATTTGCTCAAATTAGAACGGTTGTCACATTAGTACTGGATCTAGTAAGAAAAAATGCAAAAACTGATGAAAAAACTGCTGTTCATGGATTTCATCAAGAATTACTCGATCCTCAAGCTAATTTACGCATGATCCGGCTTGGTATTTCTCCCAACTTATTAGCCTTTCCAGAAATTAGCGTCGGTCGACATTTTTTAAGCGTGCGATTTTATTCTCCTGATACCGAAAAACGTCCTACTCAATATCCAGAAAATTTATCGTTTTGGTTGGCTTATTGCAATCTCTAATACTTTAAGCAAATTCGATTTTCGATTTTTTCTTTACCACATCCAAAATAGCAGCGGAAATACAATTTGCCGAAATACCTAATAATCCTCTATGCAACTCAGTAAACTTATTTTCTAAAACACGAACCTCATCTGGATGATTAAGGAAATGCAGTACTTGCTGAGCAATGATTTCTGGTTTGACAGCATCTTGAATCAGCTCTGGTACAATTTCACTATTTGCCAATAAATTTGGCAATCCTACATAAGGTGTTTTAACTAATAATTTTGCTAACTGATAAGTTAAACGAGACATACGATAAGCAATTACCATCGGTTTTTTATATAACATCGTTTCTAACGTCGCTGTACCAGAGGTAACCATCACTACATCAGCCGCTGCCATGACATCATGCGAACGTCGAGTAAAAAATTCCAAGGGTAAGTTGGGAGAAATTTGTCGATAATATTCATAAAATTCTTGGTAGCGTTGTTCATTGGTATGTGAAGTAATAAACCGAACATTTGGTTTCTGAATTAATATTTGTTGGGCCGCGAGTAAAAATGGCTGTGCCATATAACGAATTTCTTGCTGACGACTACCTGGAAGCAACGCAATATAAGTAACATGTTCATCGATACATAAGGCTCTGCGTGCAGCGAATTTATCTGGTTGAATAGGAATTTGATCCGCTAAAGGATGTCCTACATAGCGTACTGGAACTTGGTTTCGTTCATAAAATTTTGCTTCAAATGGTAATAACGTTAGCATCAAATCAACTGCTTTAGCAATTTTACGCACTCTGTATTGCCGCCACGCCCACACACTAGGACTAACATAATGTATTACCGGAATACCCGCATGACGTAATTTGCTTTCTAAACCTAAATTAAAATCAGGTGCATCTATCCCAATAAAAACATCTGGTCGATGCTGAAGAAAATAGTGATAAACGTTTTTACGTAGCCTGATCAAATCAGGCAAACGAAATATTGGTTCAATCAAACCCATGACATTTAAGCGTTCAATATCGAACAAACTTACACATCCAGCTGCTATCATTGCTGGACCACCAATACCTTCGATTTGTGCATGAGGATATTGATCTCGCAACGCATGGATGAGTTCCGCACCCAATAAATCGCCGGATGCTTCTCCTGCCAGCATACCGATTTTCAACGTGTAATTCCGGAATGAGATGTTTCAATAAATTGAATCAGTTGTTGCACTTCTATACATTCCATTTTACGTAATTCTTCAATAGCTTTAGCAATCGTTAAACCATTACGATAAATAACTTTATAAGCACGACGAAGCAACATGATAGCTTCTTCAGTAAAACCACGGCGTTGTAATCCTATCGTATTGAGTCCAAAAGGTTTGGCATAATACCCGGATACTTTAATAAAAGGTGGCACATCTTTAATAATGACAGAATTAGTCGCCACAAAACTATGCGCACCCACCCGACAAAATTGAAATACGCCAGAAAAACCACTTAAAGTCACATAATCTTCAATCACTACGTGACCTGCCAAAGAAGCATTGTTTGCGAAAATAGCATGATTACCAATTTGGCAATCGTGAGCAATGTGCACATAAGCCATAAAAAGATTATCATGGCCAATTCGCGTTGTTGTTTTATCTTGAATCGTACCACGGTTGACCGTACAAAATTCTCTAATAATATTGCGATCACCAATTTCTAAAAAAGTTTTTTCACCTTGAAATTTTAAATCTTGCGGCATTTCACCAATTGATGAAAATTGAAATATTTTATTTTCTCGTCCAATTTTAGTTGGTCCTTGAATCACTACATGCGGACCAATCCAAGTACCTTCACCAATCTCAACTTCTGGACCAATCACTGAATAAGGGCCAATGTAAACATCGTTAGCAATATTTGCTGATACATCGATAATTGCAGTTTTATCAATCACGACTTTCTCCTGGCTTACGAGCACTCATAAATTCTGCTGAACAAGCTAATTCATCGTCTACATAAGCATTTCCTTCCAGCTTCCAAACATCGCGTTTGGATCGTAAAACCTGCACTTTTAGCAGTAATTGATCGCCTGGTTTAACAATGCGCCGAAAGCGAGTATTATCAATTCCGGCAAAATAATACATCGCACCATCTTGTGGAGTAGTATTCGTAGATTTATATGCAAGCACTGCAGCAGCTTGTGCCATCGCTTCTAATATCAAGACACCAGGCATGACAGGATGATTAGGAAAATGACCCATAAAATAAGCTTCGTTCATCGAAACATTTTTAAGAGCAACTAAAGATTTTCCTTGATTAATCTCAATAACGCGATCAATTAATAAAAATGGATAACGATGCGGTAAATATTTTAAAATTTCATTGATATCCATTACATATTTCATTTTTTCTCTTCCTCTTTAAACTTTTGTAATGATAATTCCAGCATTTTGATTCGTTGCGTTAAATTTTCCAAACGATGAAACCTTGCATTGTTCTTTTTAAATTCTTGATTCGTCACCACGCCGATAATACCCGAAGAATACACTCCTGCTTCAGATATGGATTTATTCACACCAGTATTACCCGTAATCATGACATTATCGGCGATGGTAATGTGCCCAAGAATCATCGATGCACCACCAATCATACAATTCTTCCCAATCACTGCGCTGCCTGCTATGCCTGCACAACCTGCTATAATCGTATGCGCACCAATTTTAACGTTATGCCCTACTTGAATTAAATTATCTAGTTTGACACCATCTTCAATGATTGTGTGATCCACGGCACCGCAATCTATCGTCGTATTTGCACCAATATCAACATCATTGCCAATCTGCACACCACCTAGTTGAGGAACTTTGTGCCAAACGCCATTTTGATTAGCGAAACCGAATCCATCACTCCCAATTACCGCTCCGCTTGCAATATGAGTTCGTTTTCCAATCATGACCTTGTTGTAAATAGTCACCCGTGCATCTAATTTCGATGCTTCGCCAATAATAGAAAAATCACCAATCGTGCTATTGGATCCGATGACCACTCGTGCAGCAATATTAACATGATCGCCGATCACACAATGGGCACCAATATGCGCTGTAGGATCAATATGGGTATCGCTACCAATCACTGCTGTCGGATGTATATTGGGGACAAATGAATGAGAGGTAGTAAAAAATTCGGCGATTTTTGCATATATATAATAAGGATTTTTACAAATAACTGCATTTACTGTACAAGCATTCGCATCTTTTTCTGACAAAATAACTGCGGAAGCTTGCGTGGTAGCAAGATGCTTCCGATAAAGTGAATTGGTGAGAAAGCTAATATGGCCTGGCTGTGATTGGTGAAGTATAGAGATACCCGTAATGATACAATTTACATCCCCTTTTATTGTCACCTCTAACCCACTCGTTAGCTCAGATAATGTGTATTGTTTATTAGCCTGCATGTTTCTCAACGATTCACTCCCCACCTAAAAAAATCTCCCCCAAAAATGGGGGAGAGGGTCTTAAAAATGACTTAAAAAAAATAATTAAGATTTGTTATCACTATTGAATTTTTTTGCAACATCTTTAGTAATATCATTACCATCAGCAGCAAAGATGACCGCTTGAGAGTCTAACACTAAAGCATAGTTCTGAGTTTTTGCGATGCTAGTTACAATACCATTAATATCACCTAAAATGCCTTGCATAATTTTATTTTGTTCTTTTTGTAAATCTTGTTGATAGGTCACTACTTTTTTGACTAGATCAGAGCGCTCTGCAGCAATTTGTTTTTGCATATCATTTCTGTTTTTCTCACTCATCGTTGGAGATTCTTTTTTAAATTTCTCTAACGAATCTTGTAACGATTTTTGCTCATCACCAATCTTAGTTTGTCTTGTTTTAAATTGACTCTCTAATTTTTTACTGTACTCGGCAACTTTAGGAGATTGCTGTAACACTTGTTGAACATTCACTACTGCTACTTTGATTGTCCCCGATGTATCTGCCGCCTGACTAACAGCCACACCACCCGTTAATAATAAAACCCCAGTTAACATACCCATTGTTTTTGCTATTTTCATGACATTCTCCAAAAGTGAATTAATACCGTTATTCCTTACCGCTCACCAAATTGATCAAAAATTTGCCCCTAGAGCAAACTGGAACCATTGTTCATCATCCCCTTTATGTGGATTGATGGGTTTGGCCAAACTAAGTTCAATGGGTCCAAACGGTGTTATCCAATCCGCTTCTATCCCGGCTGAATAACGTATGGGCCCAGACATCGTGCTACTTCCACCAAATCCTCTATTATTCAAAGAGGTATAAACATTACCAGCATCCACAAATACGCTTGTTCGTAAATTATCCGAGATATAGTTCGGAAAAATCAACCCAAGACTCGCATCCGCCAACATATTACCACCATAAGCATTATCAAGGGAATCTTGAGGTCCTAAAGTATACCCTTCATATCCACGAACCGAATCAATACCACCAGCAAAATAATTTCTAAAAAACGGAAAATCTCCTATTCCGTGTAAACCATTACCATAACCTAAATCTGCTCGAGTGAGAATAATAAATTGATCATTTAATGGTTGATAGGCTTTTGCATGATAGGTCAAGGTATAGAATGTTAATGAATCGCTCGCCAAAGGAGCATAAGCATCGAGAAATAATGTTTGAATCGTACCCGATGTAGGAAAAATAGCTTTATCGCGACTATCTCTGGAATAGCCCACCTTCATATCTAATTCTTGAAAACGGCGCCCGTTACGAGTCACGAAATCATTTACCTGAGCAGATAATTTCCCCGGAACAAGATTAACCAAGGTATTTTCATAGGTAGCACCCGCCAGAATGCGGTTAATCACTCCCTCTTCTTGAGCAACCGGGATACCATACAATACGCCCAAATCGTATTCATTGATGGTATAGGCACCATTTACTTTTGCAGCAGAACCAGGGTCCACACGAGAAATTGCTGCATTAAAACTTCTGCTGATACCATCTACCGTATAATAGGGATCGGTATAATCAATACTATAAAATTGTTCATAGCGACTACGAGAAAGATTGATCCCTACCGTATTTCCTGTTCCCATAAAGTTCTTTTGGTTTAACCCTGCGCCTAATATGATATGGTAAAGTTGTGAATAGCCTACTTTAAATGTAGCTTGAGCGGAGCTATCTTCTTTTACCTTATAATTAACATCTACTTGGTCCTCAGTTTCTGGAACCGGCTTGATAGACATTTCGACATCTCGAATATAAGGCAAAAGGCTTAAACGATGTTTCGATTCTTCTAATTTGGACATTGCCGCTGGCGCTGCTTCCCATTGTTCAATTTCACGTCGTAGCACAACATCATTGGTGCGATTATTATCAGAGAAAGTAATATGACGTATATAAGAACGTTTTCCAGGTTTTACTTCAAACACTAAAATAATTTCATGTGCCTTATCATTTAATTTTGGACGTATCGCAATTGTTGTAAATAAATAGCCTTTATCACCCAACAATTTGGTAATATTTTTTTCAGCCTCTAGCACTTTTTCACGCGAAAAAGTCTCTCCCGCTTGAATATGAATTTGCTCCATCAACTGCTTTCGTGGTAACACGAATTGTCCAGTCAACTCATAACTTTTTACCGTATAAGGTTGTCCTTCTTCTACAACGATAGTGACATAGACAGATTTTCGATCTGGAGTAATCTGACCTTGTGCAGATTTAACCTCCATACGCAAATAGCCATTATCTAAATAAAAATTTCGTAATTTCGTTAAACTAGTTTCTAGTTTCTCTTCAGAATATCGATCAGATTGTGTAATCAGTGTCACAATACTCGATGTGGTAATATCTAATTGTTTGATTAATGTTTTCTCACTAAAAGCCTTATTTCCAAGCACTGAGATACCACGAATTTTAGCGATCAATCCTTCAGATATGGTGATTTTTACTAACACCCGATTTCTAGACATCGGCGTAACAGTCACATCCACACGAGCATTGTAACGACCTAATTGATAGTATTGATTTAATAAGCCTTGTTTAATCTTTTCTAACACAGCTGGATTATAAATTCGACCTTCGGCAATATCCATGCTTCTCATGACAGCAGTTAATTTATCCGTTTGGATCACCGAGTTGCCACTCAACTTCAACTGGCCTATCGTTGGCCGTTCGGTAACGTGAATGATCAGTGTACTGCCTTCTTTTGATAAGGTAATGCGATCAAAAAACCCAGTTTTATAGAGTGATCGCAAGATAGATGCTGTTTGAGAAGATCGCAAGGTTTCGCCAGATTTGATGGGTAAATAACTTAAAGCTGTTGCTCTAGAGATATGTTGCAAACCTTCAAACTCAATATTTTTCACTACAAATACTTGGCTTGCCCAAGTTAAGGTAAACGGGAATATGGATAACCAAATAATGAGATATAGTTTTTTCATTCTGTCGGCTTAATGTATTGGTTAGTAGGTTGTCCTGTCAACGTTACCTTCTACCAACTAACGAGTCAGCCGCCAATTATCTTGGCTTTTTAATCTAAAATCCAGCTTTTTGATGATGATAGGGTCAATAAATTTTTATCACCCTCAATTCTGAATAACTCTAATGCTTTATTTTGGTACATGTGAAGGTTGGGGGACACGGTTTGCTCATTTAAACAGATAACCTAAGACAAAAACCCTAATACTTGTTGTAAGTCAAGATACTGAGTAAGATGCTACACTCTGAAAAACTAAAAGTGATTATCTATGCCACTATTTAATGACAACCATATTACCATCTGTTACGAAACATTTGGCAATGCAAATAATCCTTGTCTAATTTTTATTTCAGGAATAAATGGCCAACTGATTAATTGGCCAATTGAAATGATTCAAGGGTTAGCTGATCAAGGATGGTATGTCATTACATTCGATAATCGTGATGTAGGTTTCTCTAGCTACTATGATCACATTCATTCACCCAGCATTGCCGAAGCGATTATGGCTAAACACCAAAACATTGTTTTTCTTCCGCCTTATTCTTTAGAAGATATGGCGAAAGATGTGATTACCTTGATGAATGGCCTAGAAATAAAAAAGGCGCATATTGTGGGTATATCAATGGGTGGAATCATTACTCAGCTTTTAGCAATAAACTATCCAGAACGACTGTTAAGTTTAACCTGTATTGCCACAACGAGTGGCGATCCGCATTTGCCTTCCGCCAAACCGGAGGTGCTGAAATTTTTTTTCGCGCCGCGCAAACCAGCAGAAGATGTTGAATCCTATGTAAATGCTATGCTAGATATTTATAAAATCTATTATCATCCTGATCATAGAAATGAAAAAATTGTCCGGGACATGTACGCAAAATCCTATCTTCGCGCTTATCATCCAGAAGGTTTCAAACGACAATTATTGGCAATGCTGTTTGCTAAACCTCGCGGTGATCAATTAAAATCAGTACAACTGCCTAGCTTAATCATTCATGGTGATGATGACCCGGTTTTCCCAGTAGAACACGCTAACTATTTAGCCCAATGCTTGCCTAATAGTCGCTTAGAAATCATTGAAAAACTGGGGCACGGCTTGCCAGAATGTTTTTATGAACGGATAGTTGAAACAATTACCCGAGCAGCCCAAGCGCAGTACAATTCAGCCTAAGATTGAGCAGTGTAAAGTTTGTATGGCCTTTGAAAACGAAGTAATCTTTGTCACTACTTAGAAAATGTATTGTCAATCGTTATAAAAAATAGACTAAAACAAGGAAATTCATATGCATTCACGCATAGATTCAAAATCTTGCTCAATTAAGGAATTAGACGATCCTACATTATTGGAATTGCTTTCATTTTTAAGCCCTGAGGATATTCAGTCAGCTACAACACTTAATAAACAATTTTATGAGCTTGCTCATGATAACTTACTATGGCATAAAAAGTTTGAATTGCATTTTCCACATGTGTTTTCTCAATTAGATAACACAACTAATAGAAGCTGGCACAATGAATTTCATACTACTTATAAAACAGAATATGCGCATTTATCTGAAAAGGAGAGAAAGCTTTTTTCCCTAGTAAAAGAAAACGATGTCGATAGTCTAAAAAAAATTCTCACTTTTAGCGATCTAAAAGGCATGACCATAACCAATCATGCACTAATATATTGGGCGTCTAAAAAAGGCTATCAAGCTATCCTTGATCTTTTCTATCAAGTTGCTGCAATGAACTATCACATTAAAGATGTTGATGATAATAGCAGCATTCTGTTTCTAATAACCCAACTTCTCTTACATCAGGCTACAGCTATTGATCTCTTAATTTGGGCTACTGCTTGTAATCAATCTGCAAAAACAATTAATCCACTTCTGAGTGTAGATTTTCGGAGAGATGCAAGCATTAATGGTACGACACTACTTCATATCGCTGCCTACTATGGCCACATCGATGTCGTTAATATCTTATTGTCATTCAAAGTGAATGCTTTTTTGCCGTACAATGTTCATGATGTTCTATCCGATACTGGTGAAACACCGCTTTGTATTGCTGCACAAGAAGATCATGTCGAAATCGTCAACGCTTTATTAGCAAATGGTGCCAAGATAAATGCCGGTTATTGCTATTCTGATGGTACCGTAACGCCGCTTTATATTGCTGCACGTGAAGGTCATGTCGAAATCGTCAAGACTTTATTAGCAAAAGGTGCCAAGATAAATGCCGGTTGTCATCTTGAAGATGGTATTATCGCAACGCCACTTTATATTGCTGTACAAGAAGACTATGTCGAAATCGTCAACGTTTTATTAGCAAATGGTGCCAAGATAAATGCGGGTTATTGCTATTCTGATGGTGCTACCGAAACACCGCTTTATACTGCTGCACGTGAAGGTCATGTCGAAGTTGTTAATGCTTTATTAGCAAAAGGTGCCAAGATAAATGCGGGTTATTGCTATTCTGATGGTATTATCGCAACGCCACTTTATATTGCTGCACAAGAAGGTCATGTCGAAGTTGTTAATGCTTTATTAGCAAATGGTGCCAAGATAAATGCGGGTTATTGCTCTTCTGACGGTGCTACCGAAACACCGCTTTTTATTGCTGCACGTGAAGGTCATGTCGAAGTTGTTAATGCTTTATTAGCAAAAGGTGCCAAGATAAATGCCGGTTATCATCTTGAAGATGGTATTATCGCAACGCCGCTTTTTATTGCTGCACAAGAAGGTCATGTCGAAACCGTCAAGGCTTTATTAGCAAAAGGTGCCAATATAAATGCAGGTTGTCGCTCTTCTGACGGTTCTACCGCAACGCCGCTTTATATTGCTGCACAAGAAGGTCATGTCGAAACCGTCAAGGCTTTATTAGCAAAAGGTGCCAATATAAATGCCGGTTATCATCTTGAAGATGGTACCGTAACGCCGCTTTTTATCGCTGCAAAAAGAGGCCATGCCAAAATCGTTAATGCTCTATTAATAGAAGGTGCCAATATTAATACCCGCAGTATTAATGGTGAAACACCACTTGATATTGCTGTAGAAATGCACCATATCGAGATTATTAAAGCTTTAAACAAACAAAAATTAATTAATTATATAAAGAATAGAGAAAGTGAAAATTCACCCATGTATCAAACATCTTATAAATTTTTTGGTCATACCTTTAACTTTGGCTTCCCAAAAGATCAAGAAATTGCAGGAGCAAAAGCTCTTTTAAAAGTTTCTAATGGTAAAGCCAAAGAAACAATACTGAAAAAAAATGAAAAAGTGCTAGAGAGCAGTGAATTAAAACCAATCTACCGTAGCTTAATTAAGAGAAAATAAAAAACTCCCCAGTCTCGGGGTCAGTTCATTACCCCGCTTTTCTATTTTCTTCTGGTTGTATCACTAATTTATATCCCAAACCCTTTAAAATCAGATCCAATGTAGAGAGAGTCGGATTACCTTTTTTAGAGAGTGCATAATAAAGATTTTGACGATTTAAATGAGTTTTTTTTGCTAGTTTACTCATTCCTCCTTTTGCTTCAGCAATATTTCTTAATGCCACAAGAAGTGCTTCAACATCACCATCTTCATGGTATTCTTCCATTGCAATACGTAAATACAAATTTGCTTCCTTCGGTTTTCTAAGAGATTTGATGAGTTCTTCATGATAACTCTTAGTGTTTTTTAAGATTTTTGTTTTACTCATTGCTACGCTCCTTTAAATCTTGCCAATACAGTTTAGCTATCTTGATGTCTTTTTTTTGACTACTTTTGTTGCCGCCACAAAGTAATATAGCTATTATATTATCTAATTCTGCAAAATAAATTCGATAACCAGGCCCAAAAGAAAATCTTAATTCTAATACTCCTTCACCAACCGATTTGCAGTCTCCTAAATTACCTAATTCAAGCCTATCTAAGCGGCGCCTAATTCTCAGACGGGTATGAGGATCTTTTAAATTATTAAGCCATTCTAAGAATGGAATTTTTCCCGAGGAAGTAATATAACTTCTCAAAATTTTATGTTTAACTTTATTCATAATTGATTGTCGTATATAAACGACACTCCGTCAAGACTGTATGTATATTAAGATTCAAAGCAGTTAAGTCGTTATACTGAGATTCAACCCTAAGTAAAGGCGACAAGGTAAGCTGGAAAAATGATTTATTTTTATGCTAGTTTAATCTGCAAAAAGTATATTCAACTGCCGAAGGATCCTACAAATATAATAAAAACAACAAAATACAACTCATTACTTGGCTCATAAATCCTTAATAAGGCTTTGATAAAATAGCTTTAATTTAAAAAATCAAGGATAATACTATGTTTTCCACATCAATGGTTAAAAACAAATCCGACAAAGCATGGGAAACATTTTTTATTAACGTCTTTGAAGCCATAAAAGTTAACTCTGTAAACTCAACCTCAATTACCCTCCAAGAAGTTATAAAAGAACATTCGCATGATATATTACATTTTGCTGTAGAAAAAGAAGATGTAACAATCATCAATTTATTATTAGATAAAGGCGCCAATATCAATGCAACTGCCAAGGCAAATATAACGCCACTTTATTGTGCTGTATATAAACAAAATGTGGAGATCGTTAATATTCTATTAGCGAAAGGAGCAGATCCTAATATTACAATTTCTTCGACACTAAATCATGCAACCCCACTATTATTGGCCGTATCTAAAAATGATTATAATATGGTACAAGCCTTACTAGAAAATGGCGCAGATGTTAATATTCCAGATAATGATACATGCTCTACGCCACTTTATTTAGCAGCAGAAAATGGTAATTTAGACCTAGTTAATCTTTTATTAGAGCAAAAGAATATTGATATTAATCGAGCCAATAAAAGATGCTTATACCAGTTATCTTCGGATAAAAATACAAAAACAAGACTACTCGATCCATACACACCACTTTGTATTGCAGCAGAAAAGGGGTACTTACCAATTGTTCAGGCTTTATTGAAAAAAGGCGCAAAAATAGAACCTACTGACAACAAAGCGGCTCATCCGCGACGCTTAGCAGAAAAAGCTGGTCATCTAGAAATTGCACGGATTTTAAACTCAAACCTAGAAAAATTAGAAAGTTATATCAAAACAAGAAGCGGCGAAGCGGAGGAGTATAAAAGATCATACAAATTTTTTGGTCATGTATTTAATTTCGGTTTTTCGAAAGATCAAAAAATAGCAGCAGCAACTCATCTTCTAAATCTTGTTAATTCGAAAAATGGTAACATTGGATCGGCCGATATACAAACACTCTCAAAAGAAGATAGAGCTGCCTTAACGAATGGTGATTTAAAATATATTTATCGTCGTTTTTTATAGGGTTAAATGTTATCAAGCTAGCTTCGTTTTTTTAAATCACGGTGAAAATTTTCATGCATGCCAAGAGCTAGTAACAACCTTTCTTTTGAGTTCCACTCGTAAGCTAGTAATTTTTCTTGACGATGTATTTTAAACTTGTAGACAAAAACGCCAGCTAAATCCCCTTTTTTTTCTTCGCCCAAATGTGGATTTTTAAGAATAGCGCGGATTGCATCATCGACCTCATGTTTTTCATTGAGATGAAGCTTTTTGTAGGCTTTTTTAAAGGCTGGCATTTGCTTAACAATAATATCAGTCACCGTCTTTCCAAATAAAAGGTTCGGCTAATGCCCGATCTTGGTGTTTTGAAATTAAAAGGTCTCTAATGAATTCAATAGGAAGGTCCGGGTTATCTAACGCGCACTTCCCTATCATCGCCCAAAATTCGATTTGGTTTGGAATTGAACGGCGTTCGGCACGAGCTGTCTTTTTAGCTTCATTATAAATCGTTTCATCAATTCGTATGGGAATACCCATCATAACACCTACAAAAGTTTTAATTTGCTACATTTGTAGTATAATAGATGGTTCTGAAGATAGCAAATTTACTTACTCAACCACACCACTCCTAAAGCAAAAATAGGTGCCGCAGCTGTTAAGCTATCGATTCTATCCAACAATCCTCCGTGCCCCGGCAATAAATTCCCTGAATCTTTTAATCCAACTTGCCGTTTTAACATGCTTTCAAATAAATCGCCTACGATAGAAAATACAACTGTAATCAGTGCTAATAATACAATCCCTAACCATTTATGCCATAACAATGGCTCTAGGTATAACACCATTCCTACCCAGAAGAAGGAAAAAACTAAAGCGCCACCACATCCTTGCCACGTTTTGCCTGGACTAACTGCTGGCGCGAGTTTATTTTTTCCCCACTTTTTTCCAACAAAATAGGCAGCTGAATCAGCACCCCAAATCAGAATAAATAAAAACAATAAAAGATAAATGCCATCGTCTTGATTACGAATGAAATTAATAGCAGCCCAACAAGGAACTAAAACAAACATACCAATTAAACCACTCCATAGAATATTTTTACTCAGACCACCACTAACTGGATAACGTAAAATTAAAACAATGGCTAACAACCATCCACTGAGTGCAAAAAAGAAAATAATAGGCGCGTAAATCAATAACATACTAAATAAAACATACGTAAATAAAGCAATATATAAAAAACGCCAAATCAATTTTTTGATTCCCATTAATCGCGTCCATTCCCATGCACCAGCAAGCGTAATGAAGGCAGTAAAAAAACAAAATTGAGGAGGAGACAGATAAAACAATAAGAAAAGAAAAAGTGGAATCAGAATAGCTGCTGTGATGAGGCGTTTTGTTAATTGATGATTCATTTCGATTGCCCGCTACTACTTAAGCCATAACGTCGTTCTCGCTTAGCATAATATGCTAATGCTTTTTCCAACTCGGCTTCATTAAAATCTGGCCATAATGTTGGCGTAAAATACAACTCCGAATAAGCCAGTTGCCACAACATAAAATTACTAATTCGTATTTCACCACTCGTACGAATAAAAAGATCCGGATCAGGCAAATCTGAAAATGAAAGTCTATCGGCAATATGTGCAGGAGTAATATCGGAATAAGTTAACTTTCCTGCCGTTACCTCTGAAAAAAGTTGGTGTACGCTTTGATAAATATCCCATTGACCACCATAATTCATTGCTAATAATAATACCATTCCTGTATTTTTAAAGGTTTCCAATTCAACTTCTTGCATTTTTTTTTGTAATCTTTCATTAAAGCGACGGCGATCCCCAATAAAACGTAGTTGAACATTATTTTTATATAAAATATCGACTTCACGTTCCAGACCAATAAGAAAAAGCTCCATTAAATGATCCACTTCTTTTGCAGGACGCTGCCAATTCTCACTACTAAAAGCAAATAACGATAAAACTTTAATATTTTTTTTAATACAACTTTTAACAACTTGTCGAGTCGCCTCTACTCCAGCCCGATGACCAGCAAGTCGCGGCATAAATCGCTTTTTAGCCCAACGCCCATTACCATCCATCACAATCGCAATATGTTGTGGTAATTTGAATTGATCATCATCCACTATGCTATTATCAGATGAATTTTTCAAAGGTGTTTGCTTCATATTGCGAGCAGATCAGCTTCTTTTGTTGCGGTTAATTGATCAACTTCAGCCACATATTTATTCGTCAGCTTCTGTACTTCATCTCCTTGACGTCTTTCTTCATCCTCAGTAATTTCTTTCTTTTTAAGTTTTTCTTTTAATTCGGCATTCGCATCTCGGCGTACATTTCGAATGCTTACTCGCGCATTTTCCGCTTCGTTACGGACAACTTTAATTAATTCTTTTCTTCTTTCTTCGTTTAATGCCGGCATAGGAACACGGATGACATCACCCGTTGTGGCTGGATTTAATCCAAGGTCTGAATTAAGAATAGCCTTCTCAATCGCTTGAACCATCTTTTTTTCCCATGGTGTAATGGTCAGCGTACGTGCATCACTAGTTGTAATATTCGCAACCTGATTAATCGCCATTTCCGTTCCATAATAATCAACACGGATGTGATCTAAAATACCGGGGTGCGCGCGCCCGGTTCGCAACTTTGCTATTTCTCCCTTGAATGAATCTATGCTTTTGTGCATCCGTAATTCTGCATCTTTAATTATTTTATGCATATATTTCTCCAATTCACTTTACGAAATCCGTTGTTTCTTATTCTGCCGCTTTAATCATTGTTCCAATATCTTCGCCTAACATAATTCGCTTGAGTGCTCCTTGCTTATTCATATTAAATACTCGTAATGGTAAGTTATGATCTTGACATAAAAGAATAGCTGTCAAATCCATTACGCCTAATCGTTTCACAATGACTTCATCATAACTTAAACATTGATAGCGTTCGGCTTTAGGATTTTTAATCGGATCATCATCGAAAACGCCTTCGACTTTAGTCGCTTTTAAGACAATATCTGCATTAATTTCAATACCACGCAGTGCAGCAGCAGAATCAGTCGTTACCAAAGGATTTCCCGTACCCGCAGAAAAAATAACGACTCGACCTTGTCGTAGTTTTTCTTGAGCGATAGAGCGATCGTATTGATCGGCAATACTAGGTATAGCAAATGCCGACATTAATGTGGTGGGAATGGATTTTTTCTCTAAAGCATCTCGCAGTGCTAAACCATTAATGACTGTAGCAAGCATTCCCATTTGATCAGCAGCAATTCTATCTAATCCAGCGGCATGCAAATCTAAGCCACGAATCAGATTGCCGCCACCTATTACTAGCGCCACTTGAACACCCAGTTGAATGGCACCACTAATTTCTTGGGCGATGCGAGTCAGTTTACTCGCATCAATCCCAAATAAATGATCACCTTGAAGCGCTTCACCGCTTAATTTAAGTACGATTCGCCGATAGATTGGCCTTGCTGGTGTTTCCATGCATTAGCTACCTTGCATTTGTGACATAACAGCTTCGCGAAAATCTTCAGCAGTTTTTTCAATACCTTCGCCCACTTCATAACGTGCGAATGCCACTACTTTTGCGCGATGCTTATTTAATAAGCCGCCCACTGTTATATCTGGATCCTTTACAAAAGGCTGCCCGATTAAACTAACTTCATCAAGATATTTCTTCAAACGACCAGCCACCATTTTTTCAATAATTTCTTGCGGTTTCCCACTGGTTGCCGCTTGCGCAAGATAAATTTCACGCTCTTTGGCAATCACTTCTGCTGGAACATTCTCTGGAGAAACCACCAAAGGTTTTGAAGCAGCAATATGCATCGCAATATCGCGAGCCAATTCTTTATTATCGACATCCAATTCCACCAACACGCCAATACGATGGCCGTGAAGATAGGTTCCAATGCAAATAGCAGTCGGACGGCTAACAATTAGTCGACGAATTTGAATATTCTCTCCTACTTTTGCAATCAATGTTTGCCGAACTTCTTCAACGCTTTGTTGAGAACCGAGCAGAGTGGTCGCTGAAAGTCCTGCTACATCTTGCACTTTCGTGGCTAATGCAGTTTTTGCTAATGCATCAATAAATGAAAGAAAATTATTATCACGCGCAACGAAATCAGTTTCGCTGTTTATTTCTAACATTGCAGCTTGCCCACCCTCCTCGACAATGACAATTGCACCTTCTGCGGCAATTCGACCAGCTTTTTTATCTGCTTTAGCTCGACCTGATTTACGCAATTCTTCAATAGCGAGTTCAATATCACCACGTGTCACTTCAAGTGCTTTTTTGCATTCCATCATTCCTGCGCCTGTACGCTCGCGTAATTCTTTAACAAGCGTCGCTGAAATATTTACTGTCATATTCGCTACCTCACTACTCGTTTGATTTGTTCTCACTTACATTATCCTTAGGAGGAAACGCTTCAGCAGGTTCGACACGGATGTCAATGATGGTTTCAGTACCGCTAATATCTTCTAAGGTGCTGGCGCGTGCTTCCAAAATAACATCGGCCATACTCTTAATATAAAAGCGAATAGCACGTGTGGAATCATCATTGCCAGGAATAATATAGGTAATACCATCGGGATCGTTATTGGAATCAACGACACCAACAACAGGAATACCTAATCGATTAGCTTCACGAACAGCAATTTTTTCATGCCCTACATCAATAACAAATAAAGCGTCAGGGATACCGCCTACATTTTTAATACCACCCAAACTATTCATCAATTTATCTTTTTCACGTTCCAAACCGAGAATTTCTTTTTTGGTTAAGCGACCAAATTTGCCTGATTCAAACATTGCTTCTAGTTCTTTAAGACGTTTAATCGATTGTCGAATCGTTTTATAGTTAGTTAACATGCCCCCTAACCAACGGCGGTTAACATATGGCATTTTGCAACGTTCTGCTTCTTCTTTAATAATATCTTGGGCTGCATACTTCGTACCGACAAATAATACCTTACCTTTTTTTGCCGCTACACCACTGATAAAATTTAATGAATCATTGAAAAGTGGCATCGTTTTGCCAAGATCAATAATATGGATTTTATTTCGAGCCCCATAAATGTAACTTGCCATTTTAGGGTTCCAATAACG
This sequence comes from Gammaproteobacteria bacterium RIFCSPHIGHO2_12_FULL_37_14, assembly GCA_001801485.1. The sequence goes on along the minus strand of MGXV01000084.1, from coordinate 4,028 downwards.
GGTTTGATGACCGAAATGTACACCGGCTTTCAACATATCTTGCATAGTAACTTGCATATATTCTTCCTCATTTGGGTTAAGCCTCCGCATATCCCCTTTTGCCAACTTTACTTTTAAGAAAAGCACCCAGCAAATGGTTAGTCGATAGGCGTGCGGACTAGTTAATATTTACTTACGAAGAGCGCATTTATATCATATATGGGTAGCAGCAACAAGCAAGTGCTTGACCCCCTCTAGGCGAAGACGCCTATCCATTATATGATTGCCCTCTACCTAATTGAGTGGATGCTTATACCCAAATGTCCGATATTGTGATTAAAACAGCACAAGATATTGAAAAAATGAGAATTTCCGGGAAACTAGCCGCTGAAGTCCTGGATATGATTGGATCCTATGTAAAAGAAGGGATCACGACAGATGAACTGAATCAAATTTGCCATGAGTATATAGTGAATGTGCAAAAGGCCATCCCAGCACCGTTAAATTATCTTGGTTTCCCTAAATCTATTTGTACATCGGTTAACCATCAGGTCTGTCATGGTATCCCCGGACCACGCAAATTAAAAAATGGCGACATTATTAATATCGACGTTACCGTTTTAAAAGATGGTTACCATGGCGATACCAGTAAAATGTTCCTGATAGGTAAACCATCGGTGTTAGCAGAACGCTTGGTAAAAATCACTCAAGAATGTCTTTATATTGGTATCAAACACATCAAACCCGGCGCTTTTTTTGGTGATATTGGTGCAGTCATTCAAGAATACGCAGAAAAAAATCGGTTTTCAGTCGTAAGAGAATATTGCGGGCATGGCATCGGTAAAATTTTTCATGAACCACCGAATGTATTGCACTATGGTAAAAAAGGAACAGGCGAAATGTTGCAACCCGGTATGATATTTACTATCGAACCCATGATTAATGCAGGAAAATGCGATGTACGACTCCTACCAGATGCTTGGACGGTTGTCACGAAAGATCATAGTTTATCTGCTCAGTGGGAGCATACTATTTTAGTCACAGAAACTGGTTACGACATATTAACTAAGCGCGACGAAGAAAATGAAATTTAAAAAAATCAATCGCAATTAAAAACACTTCCCTTTCCATCCATTCCACAATAAAATGCCTGAAATTGTTCATCACTTGAAGGAGACAATGTTATGTTTCAATTACCTCCATTACCTTACAGCATGGATGCTTTGCAACCGTATATCTCGAAAGAAACCTTAGACTATCATTACGGCAAACACCATCAAACCTATGTCAATAATCTTAATAATTTAACTAAGAATACAGAATTTGCTCATTCGACTCTTGAAGATGTGATCATGAAATCGAGTGGTGGTATATTTAATAACGCTGCGCAAATTTGGAATCATACTTTTTATTGGAATAGCCTCACACCAAAAAGCTCAGGCGAGCCTTCTGGTAAATTGGCCGATGCCATCAAGAAAAAATTTGGTTCATTCGATGAATTCAAAAAACAATTCACCCAATCAGCCACTACTTTGTTTGGCTCAGGCTGGAGCTGGTTAATTAAAAATACTCAAGGTGAAGTAGAAATAATGAACACCAGTAATGCTCAGCTACCTCTGAAAGAAAATAAAATAGCTTTACTGACTTGCGATGTTTGGGAACACGCTTATTATATCGATTATCGTAATGCTCGAGCTTCTTATATTGAAAATTATTGGAAAATTGTCAATTGGGCTTTTGCTGAAAAAAATTTCCTTGAACTTTCAACATCCAACAAAAAACTCGAACAACAGATATAATAATTACTCCACAGATGAGCGTTGTCAGTGAGGGCGTAAACGTACATAAATTCAGGAACGGAATCCGAATACATGGGCTACCAATCTTTTTTTGCAAATCCTATGAAACTAATCCATGATGAACTTCTTTTTTTCATCCATTGGAAAAATGAATTCATCGCAGCAGGGTGCAACTCTGCTCTAATCGCTAAAGTTTTAAAAACAAATAGGATTGAGCATTACCAACAACTCTTTCGCATTTTCACTCGTCTTCCACCTGATATTCGCAAAGGCATGCTGTATCAATGGGAGTTGTTTTGTTTAAGTGGCGAAAAACAATCTTTCTATTATGCAAAACAGTTTTGTGGATTAACTCAAACAAAACGCAATCTCCTTGGTATGAATGCTCTACATTATGCTGCTCTCAGTGGTAATCCTGAGCAAATATATCGGGCGCTTGAACTTGGCATTATATGGAACAGCAAATCATTCAATCAATGCAATATTTTACATTTTGCTATTTTAAGTGGGGAATTAAAACAAATAATAAAGGTCTTAGAATTAGAAGATACACAGCATGTTAAATTATCGCGTACGATTGAAAAAAATAGAAATGTATTTCATTTGGCTGCCTTCACTGGCATTATCGAGCTGATTAATTTCACCAAAGATTTAATTAATAATATTCACGAAAAGGATGATGATGGATTGAATGCCTTAGATTATGCACGAGCAAGTAATGAGATAAATGCTATCGAACACCTAGCAATGATGGGATTAAGCAGTGATCATTGTTTAGATAATTTTTGTTTTGGAGGAATTGCAATTCAACCACCCTCCGATCGATTCCGATCTCTTTCCTAATTTTTTTAGGATTAGTACGGTCTAACAATCACTTTCGTGCCGGGTCTGGCAAATTGAAATCGTACCCACTCAGCATCATTAACCTTCATACGTACACAACCATGGCTGACATTACCTTCAACTGCATAAGGCGAACCATGTAACCCTTGATTGCCATTAAAGAACATACAATAGGGCATCGGTGCTCCGCCATTTGGTAAAGGATAAATACTTGATTTACAACTTGCACTGCCTAATGAATAAATTCGAAAACTACCTGCTCGAGTACGGCAAGGTCTGCCAACATCTTCGCACCAATTATCGCCAGCAGTTGCCAGTCCCGCACGAATTAAATTTCCATTCGCATCATAAGCACCCCAAGCATGTACATTTGGATCAACCACAATAACTTTTTCACGTGTATTGATATGTTGAGGAAGGCGCATCGCATAATCTGGCCTAGCTTCGCGTGGTTCAAGTTCTAATTCTTCTGATTGCGTTGCGGACAATGACGAGTAACTCTGTCTTGAATCATTGGCTTTGGTATGTGCACAGGAGCCTAGCAGAAACGAAATAAAAATAGAAATAGCTATGAATACTCCCCTCATGGCATGCCACTCCTTTTATGACTTCTTATAGTTATAGTTTAGCCCAGGAATGAGGTTTGACATGGTTATAAAGAATTCATATTTATTTTTTAGACTAAAAATTGAACTTAATGGATAGGAACGATTAGGGTCTGTTTACAATGCATTTGCTAACTGCAAAAAAAATATCACGGAATTTTATTGGCCATCTAAGAAATTGTCATGAATCTCGTAACTAATTATTTTATATCTTTTTTTATTTGTGATACCAAAGGGGACATTTTCCCTTTGGTATCACAATGGATCCTGCCATTTAAGCCTGGCCTATTTCATCCTTTTTATATTAAAATAGCAGCTATTTTTACACAACAAACAAAATAACAAATACATTCGCTTAACCAAAACGAGAGAGTCTGATGCCAGTATTAAACAAAGACCAATGCTATGTACAGCAACCAGAGCGCTTAGAAATAACGGTGCCCAAAGACCTGCGCCCTGATTGGCTAACAGATTTTGCTGAGCACATCGCTCTGCGATTGAAACTCGATAACATAAAAAAGGTAGAAGATTTTAATCATGAAACCGAGGAATGGATTCTGTTGACTCAAAAAGAGATGTTCCTCAAAGAGCTCAATTGGCATGCAGGGCCTGCATCGACACTGTCTTCTAAACTTGAATTACTTGAATCATTAAGTAAATTGTACTGTGTCTTTATCGATCCAAAAACAAAAGATCACAAAAAATACATGATCGCTAAGAGAATCTATGAAGATGTTATCAACTGTTCCCCTGGATTCAGTGATCGTGTGAAATTCACTACCCTCATTCTTAATGTTCCTCT
>MGXV01000083.1:16070-16460 GCA_001801485.1 Gammaproteobacteria bacterium RIFCSPHIGHO2_12_FULL_37_14 | reverse complement strand
AAGCTTGCGCATTTCCCTGATGACATTTTAGCTGTTGGCAGGCTTGCTGATCATGCTTACATTCTAGACTTAGCTGTTGGCAGGCTTGCCGATTTCCCTGATGACATTTGCAGGAATTACACACCCAACCATATTCATACGGATTACCAGAACAAAGCCAATCAGTACAAGCATTACAAATTTTATCCTGTTGATCAGAAGTAGCCATATTCAAAATACCTAGCGTCACAAGATCACAATACGGCGTCGAAGTACCATGGATCGAGTTCAGAATTCTATCTAGAGTTGCATCAGCTTTTAAACCAGCCGTAATCCAGAAAGACACGCCAATCAAAAGTATTCTTTTCATTTTTTTCCTCCACACTAGCCGCCGTAGCTTTCTTCTCATCA
>MGXV01000083.1:0-16054 GCA_001801485.1 Gammaproteobacteria bacterium RIFCSPHIGHO2_12_FULL_37_14 | reverse complement strand
GTTAGCGAAGGCTGCCAAAATTTAATGTTTTTAAACAATTACTAACTTAAACCTATCAAGAATAAGTAGTAGAAATCAATGAAAAATTTCAGATTGAGAATTTATAACAGAATGTCTTGACAAATTTAAAGTCTAACCTTTAAATTGTAAATAGAGGTGAATCTATGTTTATAGAACGTAAAATTACAAATAAGCTATTAAAGTTGGCTTCAGAATTTCCTACATTAGCTATATTTGGCCCAAGACAATCTGGAAAAACTACATTAGTTAAACATCTTTTTAAAAACTATGAATATTTTTCTTTCGAAGAAATGGCAAAAAGAGAAATAGTATCGACTGATCCTAAAGCGTTCTTAGAAAAATACAAAGATTCTCCAGGATTAATTTTTGATGAAGTTCAACATGTTCCACATCTTTTATCTTACATGCAAACCCATATCGATACTCACAAAAAGAAGGGTCATTTTATTTTAACTGGATCACAGAATCTTTTATTAAACGAAAAAGTAACACAGAGTTTGGCCGGGCGGATAGCAATCACAACACTTTTACCATTATCTATACAAGAATTAAAAGATGCCAATTTATTAACGGATTCGATTGATAAAATTTTATTTCTAGGCCTGTATCCTTCAATTTATTCTGACAATGTTGGAGCTTATGATTGGTATAGTTCTTATATAAACACATATGTGGAACGAGATGTTAGGCAGATCCAGAATATTGGAAATTTAAGTCAATTTCAGAAATTCATGCAACTTTGTGCCGGTAGAGTTGGACAAATATTAAATCTTAGCTCATTTGCAGATGATTTGGGTGTAAGTGTTCCAACAGTAAAACAGTGGCTATCTATACTAGAAGCCACATATATTATTTTTTTGCTGCAACCGTATTATCAAAATTTTAACAAAAGAATCATCAAGGCACCCAAATTATATTTTTATGACCCTGGCATAGTCTGTTCGTTACTTAATATTTCTAATGCCGATCAACTTTTTTCATATCCACTGCGTGGTTCAATTTTTGAATCCATAATAATATCGGACTTCAAAAAACAGTATTATAACTTAGGGAAAAAACCGAACTGTTACTTTTGGAGAGATCAAAGTCAATATGAAATTGATTGTATTATAGAGACAGTATTAAAAAGATATCCGATAGAAATCAAAACTAGCTCAACTTATAATTCCAGATTTTTGGATCATCTCTCAAAATGGAACACAATATCAGATTCCAACCCAAAAGAAAATATTTTAATTTATAGCGGAGATAACGAGTTAAATACAGATAAAGGCAAAATTATAAATTGGCGTAATAGCGGAAACATCATAGAAAATTTGAATGATTAAATTTAATTGGCTACAAGTTTTCACAGTTATTACAACAAAAATAGAATTGTCGGCCTAGAAGACACAAATTTAGCAAAAGCACGCCTTCTTCTGATTGATCAGATAAAAGCATGCTTAAAATTATGTTTTGATCTGCTTGGAATTAGTGCGCCCGATAAGATGTAATTTAGCTGTTTTAATTTCCTGACAAGAGCCTTGACTTCATCGTACAAGCCGTAGCTTTCTTCTCCATCAAAACCTCGAAGAACAAGTTGGCAAGGCTGGGTCGGGTTGTAAATTTCACACAACTCTTTTATTCATCCTTCGGAAATAGTATAATGTAAGAAAGTAAGAATAAAGGATAATAATTATGAGTTATTCAAAAGTAACTTCTAAATTTCAAACCACAATACCAAAAGAGATACGTAAAACGCTGAATATATCAGTTGGAGATCTAGTAATATTTGAAACACGAAAAGATGGCTCTGTCGTTATAAAAAAATTAGCAAGCAAAAAAACAGACATAGACGAATATGACTATTTAAAGTTAATTGAATCGAGTTTGTCAGAGTGGAATTCCAAGGAAGATGATGAATGCTTTAAGCATCTACAAGACATTTGATATTGTAATATTACCATTTCCATTTACTGATATTCATTACACAAAGAATAGGCCCGCTGTAATAATATCTTCACACAAAAACTTCAGCACTAAAAGCTCACATTCTATTATTGCAATGATAACCAGTACCAAAACTAATTGGCCTTTAGACTTTAAAATAATTGATTTAAAATCTTGCGGCCTCTGGAACCCATCATTAATACGAATGAAACTCTTCTGCATAGATAACAGGTTAATACACAAACAGATAGGCGTTCTATCATCAGTAGATCAAGAGAAATTAAAAAAGAATTTTGGTCTTCTATTTGCGGAGCTATTGGCCTAAAAGCCGGTGCGTGCGCGCTTCATTTATTATGCGCATACATCAATCTTGTAAAGATCGGCTTTCGGACTATGATCCACAAGAATACAAAATCCCTTGTCATATGAGAAAATTTCATCACAAACTCTTGCGATCACCATCTTTTCTGGTTCATAATTACAAGTAGAATTAATGGTATGGAAATAATGGAGGTCCTAATGAATATTTCTAAAAAAGCTTTCCTTCTTGGTGTAGCTGTTTTTTTTGTTAATTATGCTCATTGCTCAGACGATATTGATAGCTTTGTCAATGCCGCTGGTACCAACAAGCATAGACTCCTGAAGGAAATGCTAGAAAAAAATCCTACGCTTCTTAATGGGAGGAGGGCGTATAATGGTGAAAACGCATTAATGGCGGCGATTGGTAGTGGGAGCATAGAAGCTTTTAGGTTTCTGATGCAACATGGAGTTAATCTCATTAATAATGATAGGGATGGTAATACCGCATTAATGTATGCGGCAACAGCCCAACCCGACAGCGTGGCTGAGATGTTTACTAGGAGTATTTTGTCACATGCCGAAGTCCTCCCTTACATAAATTATCAGAATCATAGTGGTGAGACTGCATTAATAAAAGCAGCTGAGGAAGGTCGTCTAGATGTTGTTACACTTCTTGTAAATGCAGGGGCCGATGTCACTCTGCCAGATGATCATAGTGAGACTCCGGTCCAGTATGCACGTTCGCATCAAGATATCATCGATTATCTGTGTAAGCATGGCGCCAACGATAAAGACCTCTGTCCAAAAAAATCGTCTTGGCGCGACATTTTTGGAAAGATCTACTAAACAGTAACTAGAGATGATTTGGTGTCGCTGAAATCGAGGGGATCAAATCGCCAGCTCAATTTTAAATTGCCCAATCTTCGTAATTATGGCAAAATAAAAATGATAACAACATTAGGAGTAATTTAAAGATGGCGAAAATAGAAATAGGCTCAATTCAGGAGCTCAGAGAAAAAACAGGCATGGGAATGCTAGACTGTAGAAAGGCTCTTGAAGAATCCGGCGGCGACATTCAACAGGCAATCGAAATCTTAAGAAAAAGGGGCGTCGCAGTAGCACAAAAAAGAGCCGGTAAAAGCACCTCAGAAGGCATCGTACATGCGTATATTCACCCAGGCGATCAGATAGGTGTACTTTTAGAGGTTAATTGCGAAACAGATTTTGTAGCACGCACCAAAGAATTAAAGGAATTTGCAAATAACATTTGTTTGCAAATAGTTGCTCAAAAGCCGATGTATTTAAATCCAGAAGAGGTTGACCAAAAATTTTTGGAACATGAAAAAGATATCATGAAAGCTCAGTTAACTAATTCTGGAAAACCTGAAAAGATTATTGATCAAATAGTTCAAGGCAAAGTTAACAAATTGTATTCAGACGTTTGCCTATTAAAACAAGCATACATAAAAAATGATCAACTAACAGTTGAACAATTACTTCAAGAATTGATTGCAAAAACAGGTGAAAATATTAAAATTAGGCGATTTTGCAGATTTGAAATTGGAGACTAAATGCCTGTCCGAATTCCTGCCGCGCCCATCCAAGCCCTGCACGCAGACCGTATTTTATTAAAATTGTCTGGTGAGATATTTTTAGATAAGAACGAGCTTTCAATAAAATTAGTAGATTCGATTGCAAAGCAGATCTTGAAACTTCAAGACAAATTCTATTTTGCAATTGTTATCGGCGGAGGCAATTTCTTCAGAGGTTCGAAAGACAGTCAGGCGTTAAATTTATCACCTGCATATGGACATTATGTTGGAATGCTTGCAACGGTAATGAATGGATTAATTTTATCTGATTGTTTTCAAAAAAATAATCTCGATTGCAAAATGTTATCTGCTTTACCGAGCCCTTTTATTTGCGAAACGTTATCTCAAAATGAGATTGAAAATTCCATTGCGCAAAATAAAACAATTATCTTTTCTGGTGGCAATGGAACCCCATACTTTTCAACAGATACAACGGCGGTCGTAAGAGCATTACAGTTTGGTGCAAAAGAGGTCTGGAAATGCACGACAACTGACGGCATTTATGATAAAGATCCGGCCCTATACAAAAACGCGAAATTTTATAGTAAAATAACATATAAAGAGGCTCTAGATCAAAGGCTAAAGATAATGGATTTTTCTGCATTTTCATTGGCGCAGGAGCATAGCTTAAAGATCAGGGTGTTTAATATTTTTGAAAAAAATTCACTAATAAAAATGGCTGATTCTATGATATCAGATAAATTCGGTACAACCGTTTATTAAGGAAATCATGATTAACATAACATCAAATACTTATTCTGATGATTTTAAAAAATCTGTCGCTCCAGAAATGGATAAACATCTAAAGCATTTTCAGAAAGAATTATTAACAATTAGAACTGGAAGAGCAAATTCATCTTTGGTTGAAGATCTTTTAGTTGATTGTTACGGTTCAAAAATGCGCTTAAAAGAACTAGGTTCAATTACAACACCAGAAGCAAGATTAATTGTGATTCAAGCTTGGGATAAATCCATTCTTTCTGATATTGAAAAAGCAATTTCAACATCAGATTTAGGATTAAATCCAATTAACAATGGTGATCTAATTAGAATTCAACTTCCCATGATGAGCAGCGAAAGAAGAGATGAATTGACCAAGATTCTTCATAAAAAACTAGAAGAATGCAGATCTCACATAAGAAATTGTAGAAAAGATTTTCAAAATAGTGTAAGAGATTCTGAAAAGAAAAAAGCAATTTCAGAAGATTTTGCAAAACAGCTCCTTGAAATATTACAAAAAGAGACGGATAGATTTATAGCTGAAGCTGAAAAGATCTCTACTAAAAAAGAGGAAGAAATTAGGGGTTAAAATGAAAAAACTACTTTTAGTTTTGTTATGTTCATACAAAGTTGTTTGCATACAGTTGGATCCTCGGGAAACATATCGCCCTGTTGGCGTTGTTACAATGGACGATGATACTGGTGTTATTGCACCAAATAGCGATAGCTCAAGATCATCAACTCCACACAGTTTTGTTCCGGAAACACCTCCAAATGAAGATGCAGAAATGGGCGTCTTCGACGATGAGCAACTTCCTTATGATTTTGATGATCCGTGTGCAAGTCCATTATCTGAGCCACAGGAAATGGTACCTTCAGAACACGACTCAGATAGCAGTGATACAGATGATCAAATTACTCCGGACATCGAAGAACAGAATCAAATAGTTCCTGATCCAAGATAATAATTTACGGGCCGTTAGCTCAATTGGTAGAGCGACAGACTCTTAATCTGCAGGTTGTTGGTTCGATTCCAACACGGCCCACCATGCTACGAAAATGCTACGCATTTCCTACGCATGGCAAGCCAAGAAGTTGTGCGAAGTATGCCCTACTTACTAATTCTATGCTGTATTACTAATAACATTATAGCTATAGGCAAAAGTGGAAGCGCTGCAAATGCGATATATCCACCTAATTTAGCAATAAGAAAAGCCCAAATTATTGATGATATGATAGAAGATAACGTAGCAAATATATATTGACCGCGTTGACGATAATCATACTTTTTTTTCAAAAAGGCAAACACAATTAACCAAAGAAAAAATGACCAGATCAGGAATGTGAATGCAAGAATCAAACCATTAAATCCACCTAGCATATTAGGATTTTTGAAAATCGAAATTAAAAAAACAAAACCGACAAGACCAAGAAGAAATATAAAACTTATTAACAATAATGCTTTTACTGAAAATTTAAGATTCAATTTAAAAATCTTTAAAATAAAGATCGAAGTTAAATTGCTAATTATTTGTACAGAATTTCCTAGGGCAAATAGCAGAACTATCATTAATGTAAGCCCAAAAATATTACCTAAACTATTTATAAGTGGCATTATGGCCATATTAAACTCCTAAAATCAAATAACACTAAAAATCTACTAGGAAATCAAATAAAAATACAAAATAGTTACTCTTTTCAAAATGCAGTTTTGGGTTTGTAAAAGTATTAGAATCAGTTTCACTCAAAATAATATTTGCCTGACCAATGTTTCTCGAAAGAAAGTACCCAAAAGTTATCCCTAGTGAAGCATTTTGATTATGTTGTAAATTATAAATCAAAGAAGTCGTTAAATAATTTGAAAAATAGATAAAAGATTCAAAACCAGCATTTTCACCAAGTAAGCTATTTCTGGTAGAAACAATATTTATTCTGTCTGGATAAATATATTCACCTAACCACAAAGTTATATTTTGTGAAAGATTATAATCTGCACTAACTCCTAATGCCGCTCCATACCATGTTGAACAGGAGATACTAAAATCATCGGTCCAATCGGCTATTGATTTCGTTTTTTCTATGTTATAGCCGGCAAAAAAATATAGTGTTAATAATCTATCGAAAAGTTTTCTTTCGTGAATTTTTATGTAATCACCAACAGCAAAATAATCGCTTTTAATTTTGGGTGTAAAATCATGACATTCAACAAAATCTATAAATTTACCATTTTGTACGTTATATGATTGCAATATTCCATTTCCATTATTTAATGAACTATGAATATAATGGAAATATGGAATACAATAATCATTTACATAAAGCACCAAAAACGTAGAAAGTTGATAACCTTTTGCAATGTTAATTTTATATTGACTATCTAGTTTGGTTGTTGTGTTTACATTTTTATAATCGTAGCTAACAAGTGAATCGAAATTAGACCACGCTGGACCAAGGCCTACAAAAAAGAGATTGTTATTGAATAAGCTTTGTCCTTCTAGAAACAAGACCGATATAGACAAAAAAATGGTAAATAATTTCAGGCGATTATTTAGAATATTCTTAATCATTTAAATATTTCCAGAAGCTAAAGGTTATCATTTTATGCACTCATCACGAACTTGCCAATATAATGCTCAACTAGAATAAACTTAAAAAGAATTCTATACTCAAAATTTAAATTTGGAATCAAAAGCTAAAGAGGATTGTTAATGAAGAGCTCTACTTTTTCTTCTGATTTTATTCAAATTGGACCAAATCTAACAAAGGCAATTATCAAAATTCCGACTGATCTGGTAAAAAAATTCTATAAACATGCAGCTAGAAACCATATGAATAAAATAAACACTTCTGGATTTTCACGGGGAACCATACCAATAGAATATATTGAACAAAATTTTAAACAAAATATTCTAAATCATTTAAAAGAATTTTTTTTAAAATATTTTGTTGTCTCTTTTTTATATCGAGAATTAAGAGCCAAAAAAATCGTAACAGCCGGAGAACCAAGATTAACAAATAGTTTTGCTTATCCTGAAAAAGAAGCTGAATATCACTTTGAAATCAGTACAATTCAATTTCCGTTAGCAAAAGAATGGAAATATATCAGTTTTAGAGCTCCCAAAAGAAAGGGCTACAAAGGCATAGATAAACAAGCAGCAGATTTTCTAAAAGAAGAAAAAGATAAAGAAGATTCAATCAGCAACAGAGACGTTCAAGTTGGTGATTGGGTAAGTTTTGCAATAACTTTGGTAGATTCTGAACTCAAACCGGTATTCGAAAACCTAAAAGAGACTTATTGGCTAAAAATAGGCAACGAAGAGACGGCAATTTCATTTCAAGAAGTTTTTTTAAACAGAAAATTGGGAGAAAAATTTTACTCAAATCATATATGTTTTCAAGACTTCTTTAATACAGAACAAGAAACTCATTGCAATTTTTTAATTGAAATCATAAGTATTTTACATCAAGGTTTTTTTTCAGTAGAAAAATTCAAAGATCATTTTAAGATAAAAACAAACAAAAAAACCCATCAAAAAATGGTAGAAGTGTTTTCATTTAAAGATGATTTAAGTTTAAGAAGATCCATAATAGATGGCACTTTTAATACATTATTTCATAGTTACCACATAGAAGCACCAAGTTCTTGCGTTCTAAGGCAACAGCAAATTATTTTGGATAATTTGCAATATAACCCTGATTACGCAGTTTATAAAAGTGAATCAGGATTTCAAGACCATGTAAAAAAATTAGCAGAAAGACAGGTTAAAGAAGCAGCATTCATGGAACTTCTTGCTTATTACGAAGAACTGCAAATTGAAGATGTTGACGTTGAAAACTATCTAAATTTAACTCAACGCTTAAGAACAAAAGATTTTATTCATTTTTCACATCCAGCAATTCATGCAAATCAAGATGAATATCCAATCCTGACTGAACCATTAAAGCAAGTTTGTTTAAGAGAAAAAGCACTTAATCATGCAATTTTTCATCTAACCAAAGAGTAATTATGCAAATTTATAAATTAATAATTGTGGGAGCTGGTCCTGCAGGATTAACCGCAGGAATCTACGCAGGTCGTGCTGAACTCAAACCATTAATTATCGAAGGACCAGAACCCGGAGGACAACTCATGGGCACCGGCGTTGTAGAAAATTGGCCCGGTGAAAAAGCTATATTAGGTCCAAAGTTAATGGAAAATATAAAAGAACAGGCCAAGCTATGTGGCTGTGAATTTAAATCTACATCGATAGAAAAAACTGATTTTTCTCAAAAACCTTTTAAATTATGGACAAAAAAAAATGAGCTTTTACAAGCTGAATCTATAATTCTGGCATCTGGAGCAGTACCGAATAAATTAAAGTGTCCTGGAGAAACAGAATATTGGGGAAAAGGTATAAGTTCATGCGTAGTTTGCGATGGCGCTCTTTACAAAGGAAAACAAGCAATTATTGTAGGCGGCGGCGACAGCGCAATGGAATATGCATATTTTATGACAAAATTTACCAATAAAATTACAATCGTTCAGATTTTGGATAAATTAACAGCTTCAATAGCGATGCAAAAAAAAGTTATCGATAATCAAGACATAAAAATAATTTATAGCAGCACAATTGCTGAAATAAAAGGCGATGGATCGCATATCAGTGAAGCTGTTATCAAAAATCAAAAAACAGGCGTAACACAAAATCTAAAAACTGATGTTCTTTTTATAGCTATTGGTCTTCATCCGCAAACTGAATTTTTACAAGGACAAGTTAAGCTTGATAAATTTGGCTACATAGAAGTACAAAATCACACAAAAACTTCTGTCGATGGAGTTTTTGCTTGCGGAGATATTGTTGATTATCGTTATAGACAGGCAATTACTTCTGCAGGAGCAGGTTGTATGGCTGCATTAGATTCTGAAAGATATTTAAGTTCAATCAAAACTTAATAATTTGACTTTTGCATAATGATTTACTAAAAATAATACAGTCTGAACAATTTTAAAAAAGGAATTAGAATGGCAAAACAACCTACAAAACATGTACATGTAGCAACAGGATTGCTTGCAATATCAGTTTTATGGCTCTATGGAATCGTTACCGCAGGTGACGCAACTTTTTGGACTACCGCTGATTTAGTTGCATTGGGCGTTGTAGCTCTAAGCATCTTCTTTTTGTACAAACACAACAAAAAATTAGATAATATTCTAGCTCTATTTCTTTTAGTCACTTTTGCACTCTCTATGTTTGCAGCTGTCGCAGCAAAAAACACAGAGTATATTCATATGGATATAAATATGTTCTGGGGGCTACTTGTTGGAATATGCGCAGCAGTTTGGACAACTACAGCTGGTATTTTATTATTGTCCAGAGAAGCATAAAATCTATTATTGAGTTCTCTTTCTTCTTGAAGGAAGTTGTTCTCTAGGTCTTTGTGGTAACTGTATTCCAGAAGAAGATGATGCTGAGCCTTGCGCCCCTCTGTTTTTTAGTAAACATAGTATTTGGGACGCGTCGATAAATCGTTCTGGTTGTTCTCCAGATACGCCTGCAAAGCTTTGCTGCGCAGGCTGGCCTGTAGATCTTGATAAAGGCGCTCCTGTTAAATATTTTATATCAGGGCTATGTTTTAAGTTATCAAACTTTTCTTTTACAGAACGTCCTGGTAGTACAGCCATGTCGTAAGCTAAATTATCAATGATATCATGTACAGGATCATATTTAACATAAATTATTGCACCCTTATGACCGCTAGCTCCGGGATATCGTCTTATGCCACGTATTTCGATATAGGCTAATTTTTTGTTGGGATCATATAAAATTGTTGGCTGCTCTTTTATATCTTCTATATAATTTTCTACTTCCGTTCCACTAAATAATATTGCCCCACCAAGCGCCCACGAATCTAAATTCCTGTGCAATAAATGCAATAACCCTGTTTTATTTCTTACTGTGCTAAATGTGTATAATACTTTACTCTCAATCTCTTCAGCTTCTCCAGCCAGCAAAATTGATGAAATCGAAACTAACATCATAAAAATGAAATGCTTTTTCATAAATCCCTCCATATACTTCAAATATTAATATATTTCATGTGAATAAAACAAGTAAATTATGTAAAAATTGGCTGTTTTTAGCTATTTAAATCTAGAAAGACCTAAATCTTTGCTTTTATTGAACATAAATTTAAAGAACAAGAATGACAGAATAAAATAGACTAACGTCATTGTAAGAGCAACCCATATTAGATTCATATTTGCTGGTTTATTTTCAACTACCGAATGCACATAGGTAAAAATATAGGACATAGGCAAACATACGCCAAGCATTTCCATCCAATACGGCAAAGTACTCAAAGAATAATAGACACCAGAAAATGGCAGCATAGACCAGGGAAGCATATAAACGAGATCTTCAACTTTTAAGCCAAAATATATTATCAACCCTGATGTAACAAAACCTAAGGAGATTCCTGCAAAAAATATAATCAGCATTAGTGGCAAAAGATAAAAACTGAACATATTCAATGAATAAAACACGTACACAAACAAAAAACTGAATGTAATTATTATAAAATTTACAACTGAAGAAAAAATAATTAACGAGGTTACCCACTCTTTAAATTCTATTGGTGAGGAAAATATGTTAGATACGTTTGATGACTGAATTTCCCTTAGAACGGCTAAAGAAACATCGTATGCAGCTCTTACAAATGGCATCCACACAATAGCAGAAATAATAAAAAATTTGGTCATAAATGTTACATCCACATTCGCTAAAGATTCCGCAGACAGGCCAGAACCATTTTGCAACCACTTACCAACATTTACCCAAATTAATATTTCTATAGAACACCAATATATGCTGTTTATAAATTTCCAGAAATCAGCTGTATAAGAATAAAAATATCTAAGACTTAATGCACAAATTCTTTGAATACTCATTTCATTAAGGCCTCGCTCACCACGAACGGATATATAAGACTAATTCAGGACCTACTATTTTTATACACAACGATAAACTTACAAAATCAAATTAGCAACCATCGCTGACAATAAATTTGCTAAAGATGCCGCAAAAACAGTCTTTAAGCCAAGCTCAGTTAACCATTTACGTTTTTCCGGAGCAAGTGCACCAATTCCACCAATTTGTATCCCAATGCAAGAAAAGTTGGCAAAACCGCATAGTGCCATTGTGATTATTGCTTGACCACGTTCCGTTAAATTCATTTTAACCATTTGGCTATAAGCAATTAATTCGTTAATTGTAATTTTTGTTCCCAACAATGTCGCTACATCTGCAATTCCTTGGCCGGTAAAACCAAGTAGATATGCAAATGGCGCAAAAATCCAGCTGAAAAAATAATTGAGGCTTAAAGTCGGTAACCCCAAATTGAACCAATCATTTAAATATCCTGAAAATCCGGATAACAATAAATTAATTAAACCTATTAACGAAATAAATACAATTAACATTGCCGCAACATTAACCGCCAAATGTAGCCCATCAAAAGTTCCTGTAGCTATAGCATCAAAAATATTTGTTGCACTACTTTTAGATTCTTCTATCTTTCCATTTGCAGTTTCGGAAGTGTCTACTTCAGGATAAAATATTTTCGCAATCAAAATAGAAGCAGGAATAGCCATTACACTCGCAGATAACATAAATTTTGCAGGAATTCCCATTGCAGCAAATACGGCTAAAATTGATCCACTAATTGTTGCCATGCCACTAACCATAACAACAAATAGTTCAGATTTAGTCATATTAGAAAGATAATTTCTGATAAGCAAAGGAGCTTCAGTTTGCCCCAAAAAACTATTTGCAACTGCACAAAGAGTTTCAGAACCTGAAGTTCCAAGAAATGGCCTTAATACAAATCCAATTACCTGAACAAATTTTTGAATAATACCTAAATAAAACAATATTGAAGTTAACGCACCAAAAAATATTATAATTGGTAAAACCTTTATTCCAAATATAAATCCCCAATTAGAATTTACATCAACAAGATTACCAAATATAAATCTTGCACCATCATCTGCAAGTAAATAAATCTTTGCAATCACCGAAGAAATTGACTCAAGAACTCTTTGCCCTCCAGATACCTTCAAAGTCAAAAAGCCGATCAAAAATAACAAAAAAAGAGAACTAAAAATAGTTCTCAGACAAATCTTTCTTTTATTGTTGGAAAATAAAAATGCAATAAATAAAATTATTATTATGCCAATTAAACTCATGTATCTGTTGTATTGGAGTAGGTATGAGAGCATTGATTGTTCCTTAATGAAATTAATACGCTCGCACCCTTCGACAAGCTCTGGGCGAGCGGGCATATTTAAAATCCGCTCGTGGTGAGCCCAGTCGAACCATTCGAGCATTCCTTGTTAAACCTTATTTTGGCTCACCCGGCGAAGCCTTGGCGAAGACGGGTGGGTGCTTTCTTCGTTCTTCTTTTTCTTTTTCTTGTAATGCATTAATTAATTTATCCATCTCTCCTTCGATAATAAAATCTAAATTGTTAAATGTAACTTCTGCAGCATGATCTGTAACACGATTTTGTGGATAATTGTAAGTTCTTGCTTTTTCAGCACGCATTCCTCTACCGACCTGCTCTTTTCGCTTTTTTGCCTCTTCCTCTTCTTGTTTGCGTCTTTGCTCTGTAACAAGTCTAGATTTTAAAACTTTTAGTGCTTTCGCTTTATTCTTATGTTGAGATCGTTCATCTTGACAAGCCACAACTACACCAGTTGGAATGTGTGTAATTCTTACAGCAGAATCTGTTGTATTAACATGCTGTCCACCAGCACCACTTGAGCGATAAACATCGATTCTTAAATCATCAGGTGAAATTTCTATGGCAAGGTCATCTGGCACTTCAGGAAACACCGCAACAGTTATAGTAGAAGTATGAACCCTGCCAGAAGTTTCTGTGGCTGGCACCCTTTGCACCCTATGAACGCCAGATTCATATTTGAACGCTCTATAAGCATTTCTGCCTTTAATATGCAAGATCACTTCTTTAAAACCTTTTAAATCGGTTTCACTAGCACTGACAACCTCGGGATTCCACCCCTTCTTAAGCGCGTAATTTGTATACATTCTTAAAAGATCCGATGCAAAAAGCGCCGCTTCTTGACCACCAGCCCCAGCTCTAATTTCTATGAAAGCCGACGACGAGTCTAACTCATCTGATGGAAAAAGAACATCTTCTAGCTCTTTTTCTAAAGTAGATAATCTTGATTTTAGCTGCTCGATCTCTTCTTTAAAAAGCTGCTTAAATTCATCATCTTCAGCTGAGGCCAATTCGACTTGCGCGTCTCGTAACTTTTTGTTTACATCTTCAATTTCAGCAGATTTAATCAGAATATCAGATAAATATGAATGCTCCCTTTGAAAGGCTCTTCTTTCAGAACTTTCTAAGCTGGGAGAGAGTAATTTATCACTTAGCTCATTAAACCTAGCTCGAAGTGCTTCAATATTCTCTAACATTTACTTTTTCTTTTTGCCAAACTTCTTTTCAAATTTTTCGATTCTACCAGCGGTATCTACATACTTTTGAGCCCCAGTATAGAATGGATGACAGTGTGAACATAAAGTAGTTCTTATAGAAGGCTCAGTTGAAGTAGTTTCAAAGCTATAGCCACAGGTACAACTAACTAGAACATCGAATAATTCTGGGTGAATATCTTTTTTCATAAATCTCCGTAAGTTTACTTTCTCTAATTATCCCCTAAAAGGCCACTAATGTAAAGCCTCTGAGGCCTTTTTTATGCTATTTAAATCTGAGTTTAATTCCCTTAAAAATAGCCCCATAAACTGGTCCACAGATTCATATTTGCCCCTTAAAGTTATACCTTCAGGACTATAAATAATATCGACCTTATCTTTCTGAAAATCGGCTACAATATGGCTTTCAGATAATTTTATGTATGAACATGAATGTTTGGTCTTTTCTAGTAGATTCATCAGCATTGCAAACATAAATTTTGAAGTAACAATATCAAAACCCGTAAGCTTTAAAGTTTTAATTTCGGTCGTTTCAGTTTTTTTAGATAATCTAAAACCAAAAGATAATAAAATTGGAGTTAAAATGGTTGTCAAAATAATCACCACAACAGAAATGGTATAAAGAGATAAATTAATAACTTGCATATTTTTTAATAACGTAGCAATTACAAGCCCAACTTCACCACGAGCTACCATCGAAGAACCAAAAATATAACTTTCAAGGCACGTCCATTTTTTAGTCTCAAAGAAAATATTGCTTATAAAAGTTGCAATATAAACCCCAAAAAATTTAGAAAGAATTGCTAAAATTAGCAGAACCAATGCAATTATCCAATCATAGAAAGTTAAAGTAGTTATATCGAGTTGCAGCCCTACTGAAACTAAAAATAGCGGTAATAAAATTGAATTAATAAACGGCGTTAATGTTGCTTCACTAAGATGGTTTATATCTACTCGTCTTTGGAAAATACCTGCAAAATATGCACCAGTAATTCCCGCTAATCCTCCAAATAATTCTGCAAATGAAAAATAGAACAGCATAAAACAAAATGCTGTTGGCGCAATTAAACCCAAAAATCTATTTTTGTTAAATAAATTATTCAAAAATGGAATCACAGTCATGCCGACCACAAAAAATAGCGCAAATGAAGCTAAAATTCTAAATATCGAATTTAATACTGAATGTGTATGAATGGCACCTGATATGATCTGACAATCACTAAAGAAATCAGATTGTAATAAAACAATAAAAAATGATAATAAAATTACCGCAAAAATATCATCGATTATCGCTGCACCCAAAGTTGCTTTTGATGAACGCAAATGCATCTTTTTTTGGGAAACTAACATTGCAACTGGAATTGAAACACTTGTAGCAGAAAAAATTAGACCTACACCAATTGCAGTTACAACTGGACATCCAAGCCCCAAAGTTAAGAAAATACCAAATACTGCAAAAATTATTGGAATAATAGCGCCTAAAAAACCGGCCAAGATTGCAGCAGGACCGACCTTTATCATTTCTGAAATATTTGTTTCATAACCAGCAAGCCATAAAAGATAAGAAACAGTAAATGCTGATGAAATAATCAAAATCAAAAAAACAAAAAGATCTGATGAAATGATTTCCATAGAATTTACAACCAAGCTGTCTGAAAAAAATTTCCATGAAGCAATATTCAAAAATGAAGGCCCCAATAAGATTCCGGCAATTATCTGCCCAGCAATTACAGGGATTTTTGTTGTAAGTTTTAAAATTTTAGCAACAAGAATTGTAAAAAGTAGAACTAAACCCAGAAATAGGCAGAATTTAGCGATAAATCTCGCAGTAATTTCTGAGCTTACAACCAGATTTTGATGACCTTCAGCCATCAGATCAACAACAGAAATAATAAAGAATAACAGTATTTTTAACATCTTATAACTTTAATCCCAGAAAAGATTTTTATCAAATTCTTGCTTTATTTAAGCCTGTTATGCAAAAATTAACATTAAGAA
>MGXV01000082.1 GCA_001801485.1 Gammaproteobacteria bacterium RIFCSPHIGHO2_12_FULL_37_14 | reverse complement strand
TTCTTTCCAAACGCTGGCGTAGCTCAGTTGGTAGAGCAGCTGATTTGTAATCAGCAGGTCGCGGGTTCGAGTCCCATCGCCAGCTAATAAAATCAATAGGTTACAGAAGGATAGAAAGTAACCAGTCAAAATGTAGAAGCAATGTAGAAAGCTGGAGGCTAAGGAGAAAGCTTATGCTAGATCAAATAAAGATATCTGACTGGCTAAATGTTGCTGCAATTATTCTCTCACCAATATTTGCTTTGCAGGTTGGAAAAATATTAGACAGTCTATCAAATAAAAAACGCCGCAAAGAAGAAATCTTTAATACCCTTATGGAAACTCGTGCCCAGACGCTCTCTTATGAACATGTGCGTGCCTTGAATAAAATTGACATCGCTTTTTATAAGGACAAGTCTGTTAGAGAAAGTTGGGCATCTTACAGAGATCACTTAAGTTCTTATCCGAAAGAGGGGGATGACACGGACAAGAAAATCTGGACAGACAAAATTCCTCAGAAATTGGCTGATTTGCTTGCTAGGATGGCTAAATTGCTTAAATATGATTTTGATGAAACTCTTCTTATCAAAGGGGCTTATATTCCCTCGGCGCATGATCTAATAGAAAAAGAGCAAAGTGTTTTAAGGCAAGCTTTAGTTGAGACGTTTGCACTCAAGCATCCATTGAATGTTAGATTGGTAAGTGGTGACGATAAGGCTAAGCAAACTAAAGGGTGAAGCCAGTTTATATATCGCTTAAAAAGTGTCTTACCTAATTTTGGGGACATCATTTATTCCAGTTAAAAGGGATTCGTTTATATGGGCAAAACTGAACATGAGCAAGGAATTGCTTCTGAAAGTGTTGTGCATAAAATATGCGAAAAAATCTTCTTAAGTGACTTTGTCGTATCTAACCCGAAATACAAAAAAAGCAACAATCAAGAAAAAGAAATTGCAGATACGCTAATTTTGTTTGACACACATTTAATTGGATTCCAAACAAAATCAAAAACAGAAACAAAAAACATCAGTGAAAAAAATGATACAGATATTGGGAGAATTCTCAATCAGATAGTTAAAGGAATCAAGCAACTAAAATCAATCAAGACAGCAATTGAAGCACACGAAAAATTAAATATTACAAATAAGATCAATGTTGAAATAACATTTGATACTAGTACAGTCCAAAAAATTACTGGAATTGTGATTCTTGACTTGCTAGGTGAAGCACAATTCGATGATGAGGAAAAAACGGAAATTTTAGGCGGATTTGAAAGGCATTTTGGCATTCCAGTCCATATATTTTTAAGAAGTGATCTAGAATTAATTTCTATGGAAATTGATACCCCTGCTGATTTCATACAATACTTAGAAAAACGTGGAGAGCTTTATGATAGGGGCATTTTAATGCCAACTGTGTCAGAGCGTGATTTCTTGGCAGTATATAAGTTACAGCCAGGACTAATAGAAGATGCTTTATCAGGCAAGGTGGATAGTATAGCTATTGCTGAAGGACATTGGGATATGTACACCACAAAACTTGAAGAGCTGCGCAATGAAAGAACAAAGCTGAATCATGAAAGTTATTTTGTAGATCGCATTATCAGAGAAATGCATAAAACAATTGGTTATGAGTCACCAGAGCTAGAAGGTATTCATTCAAGAAATGATATAAAGCAAGGTACAGTTGAAGGCTATTTTAGATGTGTTACAGTCCTTTCTAAGCTCAATAGGCTGGAAAGACGAGCAGTAGGGAACGTATTATATAGGAATTTAAAAAAAGCTGACGAGACTGGATTTTCAGCAGCTCTTTATCAAAGTCCTGATACTAACAAAGGAATCTTTATCCTAGCATCTAATCGTAATCGGAGAGAAAGAGCTACCGCACTGTATAACTTAACGGCTATGGCTTACTGTTATTATAATCTAAATGAAATAGCTGGGATAGCTACCGATAATCTATCTGCATCTGGTCGATCTTATGATTTTGCATTTCTCAAAGATGTAGAATTTGAGAATAGAAGTGAATTAGCAGAAGCAGGTAAGATTAACTTTGCAAGTGGCAAACAATTCAATTTTAATGAGTATACCGGTAAATTAGCTAACGAAAATGAAGACAGTAACAGAAAAAAATAAAGAAAAGGGTGGGCTTTAAATGAAATTCAGTATTTAAAATTACCCACCAATATTGTTACTTTTTCTTTGATTGCACGCTCTACATAATATCTGTATATTTTCTACCGTATCAGAGCCACCTTTTGAAACAGGGATAAGGTGGTCAAAATGTAATTCAGATTGTGCGCTACATTTCACGCATTGCCCATTGTCTCGGGAAAAAACAGCAATCTGCACATCATCAGGAATGCGTTTTCTATTATTTGGAGTGGATTTATTTTCAATAACAGTTATTAAGTTGGATATTTTTCTGCGTAAGGCATGAATTTCTTGTGATTCTTCGATGTCATGGAGTTTAATGCGTAATATTACTTCATCAATTTCATTTGGTAAAAATTCATCCCTACTGGTTTGATAAATTTTTTCTTTGTAGTACCAGAAACAAAGGTTATCTTGAAATAAACGGATGGGGGTAATAAAGCTTTTTTGATAATCAGAGACATCAATAGTTGGCTCTAAATCCAAAAACACAACTCTTTTTGGGCGCGTTCCTCCTACTTCGATACCAATAGTAAAGCATGCTTCTGGCGCAGGATTGCTAACACGTTTGGCATTTGTAAGAAAAACAGAAAAATTGCCAGCGTAGCAATTTTTTTCGGGTATAATTTTTCGTTCTATAATTCTTGCGATCAGATCAATTTTAATCGGCATGTTTATTGTCTCTTTCAAGATATTGTTTTAGATAATACATTTTAGAAATAAATATACTTATGAAATAAGAGTTGGTTGACTCATTCAAATCTTCTTTAGCAATAATTAGCAATTTGGTTAAGCAAGAACTTGCGGCATTCCAAATGGAGTTAATTTCGTCCATATAGTGCGTAACGTTAACATTGGTATTTTTAAAATATTCATTTAGTAATAACACGGCTTCTTCTGAAATTATTAATTCACCAATACTTCTGTATTTTGCTACTTCATCATTGGCGGTTCGATATTTAGCAAAAGAATTCGAAAAATATTCGGGAGAAGCATTTTCTCGGTTTCGAATGCCAATTTCAAAATTTTCTTCTGTAGCCATATAATCTTTAACATTATGCAAAGCTTCGATTATTTTAATATAGGCTTCAAATTTTCTTTCCCATATCTTTTCTTTCTGAAATCTTCTTAAAGACAGTTGCACTGTGACCCAAGAGCTAATGACTGCGATTATTATTCCAGTAAATGCCGATGATAATGCGCCCATTATTATGCTTCCAAAAGATTATTAATAATTTTTCAATTTCATCAATTTTCTTTCTACAATCAAAAATCCACTAAAATGAACCACTGTAAGATATCGTCACAGTCGTATCATCAATCTTGTTCGGGCATATAGAATGCGTAACCACCGCAAGGCGACTATAAATCCCAGTAATTTCGATAGTGGGATATTGAGGATTTAAAGGTTTTAAATATTTCTTGCCGGCATCAATAACGTATTGCTTAAAAGTTATTTCCTCAGTCGTCGTTAATTTTGCAACAACAAAATCGCCAGGTTCTGCAACACCATTATGATTTACGACAATGATATCACCTTCATGAAAGCTTTTGCTTTGGCCGTTAGGTGAAATCATCGCATCACCTTTAATTTTCAAACCATAAACATCTTTACGATGTGTGAAATAATTTGGAACCCATTCTTTTGTTTTTGATAAATCCAATTGTCTTAAATCCTTAAATTCAGCGGCTTGTTCCCATGTAATGATTGGAAGAGGATGAAGAGATGTCATGAGTCTTGATACTTTCTCAGCGGGCGTTTCATGAGGTGAACCAAATTGCAGCCAGCTAGGTTCTGCTTCCAATACCTCAGCCAGTTTTGAAAATTGACTTAATGAAGGAACTCTACGACCAGCCAAGTAATGGCAAATGGCGCTACGTGTGATACCTATTTTATGCGCAAGAGATTCTTGGGTCATGCCAAGCGCTTTTAGTCGTTGCTTGATGCGATCTTGCCAGCCGTTCAATTCCTGGGGATGCTGTGACTCATCGTCAAATTTATCTGAGGTTGCCATATTACTTGTCCTGAGTAGGTGTCCTAGCGAATATCGCGTAGCATACATAACGTTATCAAAAAAGTCAATTTATATATTTATCTGTTGTTATAATATATATTGTTGACGAACCGTTGTCATTTGGTAATATCTCTTCCTCTTAATTTTGCTTGGAGCAGGTATTATGAAAGTTCAAACATCTCGCATTATCCTCATCAATGAATATGAACAAGCCCCGAATTGGGCTTTATTTTCCCAAGAAACCGTTGCAGCGATTCGTGATTGCTCATTAGCAACATTAGAGCGCGAACGTTGGGCTGGAACGGGTATACGATTTGTCAAGATGGGTCGATTAGTTCGCTATAGAAAGTCTGAAATTAACGCCTGGTTAGAGAGGCATCCCTCTGTTTTATCCACCTCAGGATAACAAATTGTCTACTTTCATCTGTTAAATTCCCTGAAGAGCACGGAGCAATAAAAATGACACAAGACAATTCAAACTGGCCTGATCCAGAGCCAATCAAACACAGTCTGCTGCCTGTCTTGCCGTTACTGCCCACCAATATTCCTGAGCCCTTTCGTGATTGGGTAATAGATATTGCCGAGCGCATGCAGTGTCCGGTGGACTTCATTGCGGTTGCTGCGATTGTAGCAGCTGCTGCCATCATCGGAGCGGGGTGCGCTGTGAAGCCAAAACAAAAAGACGACTGGTTGGTGGTTCCCAATCTTTGGGGCGGCGTCGTTGGCCGTCCTGGGATGTTGAAAACACCCGCAATATCGGAAGTGATGCGTTTTATCAATGTGCTGGAAGCAGAGGCAAAACAGGCGTTTGATGAAAGTGCCGCGAGTTATTATGCAGAGTCTGAATTTTTGAAGGCTGAAAAAGAAGCCATCAAAAGTGAAATGTTGAAAGCGCAAAAGCAATTATTAAAAAAGAAAGTGCATCAGGAATCATACGATGCACTGGATTTAAAAAATAAATTAGCGCAAATACAAGAGCCATCAAAACCAATTTGGAAACGTTATAAAACCAATGATGCTACGATTGAAAAATTGAGCGAATTATTGGCAGATAATCCACGTGGTTTACTGTTGTACCGTGATGAGTTAATTGGATTGTTAGCGTCATGGGAACAAGATGGACGTGAAGGCGATCGCTCATTTTTTCTGGAAGCGTGGAATGGTGATGGCTCTTTAACCAGTGATCGTATTGGCCGCGGGACAGTACATACTAAAAATTTATGTATCTCTTTGTTTGGCAGTACCCAGCCCGCAAAATTATTACGCTATTTACATCAAGCTATTCGCGGCGCGGATAATGATGGTTTATTGCAGCGGTTTCAATTGTTTGTCTATCCAGATGAAAAAAGTGACTGGCGATTGGTAGACCGTGTTCCCGATGTCAAAGCGAAACAACGTGCGTTTGATATTTTCAAAACATTATCTGAGATGGATTTCATCCAGCATGGTGCAACCAAGCACGAAGAAGGGCGCATCCCCTATTTCAGTTTTGAAGAGCATGCCCAAGAGATTTTTTATTGCTGGTTGACTGATCTTGAAAAAGACAAGTTGCGTGGTGACGATCATCCAATCCTGATTGAGCATTTATCAAAATACCGCAGTCTCGCACCAAGTCTCGCATTAATTTTTTATTTAATTGATCTCGCAGATGGCAAAAAAGCTGATGCTATTTCCATTGATCATACTGTCACGGCGATTGCATGGTGTGGCTATCTGGAATCTCATGCAGAGCGAATTTATGGTATGGCGACTGATATGACACATCAAGCGGCAGCGGTACTTGCCAGAAAAATTGAACAAGGCAAGTTGAAATCTGGTTTTTCAGTGCGAGAGGTTTGCAAAAAAGATTGGTCATTGCTGAGCAGCAATGAGCTGGTGCGTAGTGCTTGTGATGAATTGATAGAAACGGGATGGCTACGGCAGGAAGTCAAACAGGCAAGTGTCGGCAGACCAAAGCAGGCAGCTTTTGTTGTTAATCCAAAAATAAAAATCCAAACAGTAGAAACAGAAAATTTCCCGTGAACGGGGGAGGGGGTCACCGGCAAAACCCCCATAATTCGAATTTCGGGGGTTTTGCCGGTGACCTCCCCCTCCATCTGTGGGAAATTTTTTCCTGATAAGAGGAATAGATCATCACAAAGAAGCGGCTAATGGCAGGGATAAAAAGCTGGCGAAAAGCATTCTCCGTGCAGGATGTTATAAAAGCCAGTCAGCATACAGTTCGGAGCGGTGCTCGGGTGGCTGACCACCCTCCCACAACGTGGAGAGAAGGTAGGGTGGTCAGCCACCCGAGCACCGGAGAGTTCAGTGAGTTATTAAGGTCATAAAAGAAAAAAAGAAAATCAAATAATTAAAGGAGGAGGTGAGATGTTAATAACAGATAGAGATGTAGAAATTTTAAATTTTATTAATGAGTTTGGTTTTTGTGAGATGCCGCAGATTGAAAAGAAGTTTGGAGTGAAAACGCCGCGAAGTTACAAGGTGATGCAAAGACTGGTGAAAGCTGGTTTGGTCAATCATGAGCGTGTGTTTCATAACCGGCATGGTGCATTTTATCTGACAAATGAGGGCGCTAAATATACGCACTTACCAGCCATTTTTAATTTACCAAAAGATAATTACAAACATCAACTCACTATTATGGAGGTCTATTTCAAACTAATTCAACTTTATCCAACTGTAGTGTGGGTCAGTGAGCGTGTGTTAAAACGCGATAAATTTACCGAAGGGATTGGTAAATCTGGACACATTCCTGATGGAAAAATGATTTTTCCAGATAATCGGGAAATTGCTATTGAAGTGGAATTGACGCTCAAAAGTAAACGGCGGCTTGAGCAAATATTCAGGGCTTATGGTGCGCAATTCAAAATTTCAGAAGTCTGGTACTTTTGCTCGGAAAATATTGTGTCATCGCTTGCAAGGCATGCTGCACAAAAATCTTATATCAAAATACACAAACTTGAGGAATTGCTATGAAGAATTTTGAAGATCGGTTCAATGAATATATCGATGCTAATCCTCGTCAGAGCTTGATGATGTTGATTATGGCAGGTTCTCTGATTTGGCATACGGGTACGGCACTGGTTGCGTTTCTGGTGTTTGCTGCGGCCAAAATTTTTGAAATTAAATGGTGGTATGTCTTGGGTGCTGGGTTGTTGTGCGCTGCATTGGGCGCACTTTTTGGCGGGTTTAATCTCGATCTGCACAGCATGTTTAGCTATGGATTTACCATTAATAAAATTTTCTGGAGATACTTGCTTCATAATCATCCCGATACAGGATTTAGTTTTCTGTTACGTTATGGTTCGGCATACATAGCCAGTTTTTCGGTGTTGCTGGCTGGTGTTTTAAGTGTGATTGGCCATGATCAAGTGACACCTTACACCAAAGCACGGAAATCATTGCAAGATGGTAGTCTTCTAACCGAACGTAAGGAAGTTAGTAGTAATAAACTGGACAAGAAGTTGAGTCGCTTGAATGACAATCAATATGATGCGACTGTGCTAGGCGTATCAAAATATTCTGGAGATTATGTGACACTGCCAGATCATTATATTAACCAGATTGTTTTGGTGCTGGGTACGACGGGTAGTGGTAAGACGATCACGCTGAGACGGTTTCATCAGCGTGCCATCAAAAAAGGTTATCCATTGATCGTGGTGGATGGAAAGCCGACAACTGAAAATGTGGAGTGGATGCAGACGTTGGCTGAAAAATATGGCAGACCATTCTATGGATTCAATTGCGCCAATCAATACCATTACAATTGTTTGGCAAATGGCGGTTACACCGAACTCAAGGATAAAGTCATCAGCTTGAAAGATCATTGGGAGAATGATTATTATCGTTCGATTGCCGAAGATTATTTGCAGACAACGTTTGAAGTACTGCAAAAAGCACGAAAAATATTCGATTTAAGAACAGTCGCACAATGTCTGGATTTTGAATCACTGATGAATGTTGCGCGTGAAACCCGCGATGCCGATCTCATTGAGAAGGCAAGCATGTTGGAAAATTACGATCGCAAAGATATTACCGGCTTGCGTGCGCATTTGAACATCTTGCTGAATTCTGAATTGGGAGAATTTTTCACGCTGTCAGAAAAAACTTTTACGCTGCCGCAGATCATTGACGAAAATGCTGTTGTCTATTTTGCATTGCCAGCGTTACGTTTTCCAAGTTTTTCAAAAGTGCTTGGTAAACTGGTCATCAATGATATTAAAGCGGTGATTGATCACTATGATGCCGGCAAGAAAATATTTACTGTGTTTGATGAATTCTCTGTGTTTGCCGGTGAGCAAGTGCTAAATCTCGTTAACATGGGCAGAGGGAAGGGCGTACACGCGATTTTTGGCACACAGGGTTTGGCAGACTTGGATAGAGTCGATGTTACCTTCAAGAGCCAGATTTTGAATTGTGCCAATACCATTATTTGTCATCGCTTGAATGATCAGCTAAGTGCGGAAGGTGTGACTCACTGGAGTGGCACTCATAACAAGATGGCAGTGACTGCGCAGATTGACGCTTCTCAATCGGAAGTGAAGCTTGGGACGGTGAGAGTTGGTAAGGAGTTTATTATTCATCCTGATGATATAAAACAGGGATTGCGTGTTGGTGAGGCATTTTGTATCAGTAAGGTTGAGGGATTTTTGCAGGATAAGGTGATGGTTAAGTTTTGTTGATTGATTTGTAGTGTCATCCATGATCCCCAAAAGCAGCAGTAATTCGGTGTCTGTTTTTGGGGTCAGTTCAGACCTAGTAAAATTTATCTTGGGCTATTGTACGATCATAATTATTCAAATGTACTTACAAGAGACCAATGTAAAAAAATCGTTTCGTATGCACTTAAGTTCAATATTCCGGTACATAGAATGGCTGCAAAGCAAAATAATTTTAATTTATATGATGAACAAATAGAGATTTCTCAGCTTCCTAAATATTTAAAGTACCCTATGCCGGACGATTTAGTAAAAGCACTTCAAAACTCATCGGTCTATTAGTGAGTTATTATTTTTACGCCCGCCAAGCCAATAAATACCTAACTCAAACGACAATAGCATCCTAAAGGTGGTATCAACAGAGAGGCATCGAAATTTCTGCTTCGGCTTAAAATCTCTTGCCTAATAAAAATCCTAGTTTAAATCCGCAATAAGTATCTTCTTGCTTCTTTTTTTCAGTGATTAATGGAAATAATCTGGTTGTTGATCCTAATAATAAATTTTCGCAATTTGTATTCTTTTCTTCATTTATTACAGTAGTGGTGTTACCTACGGAATTTTTTTGAGATAAATTCGTTAGCTCTTCGATTTCTGCTATTGATAATAAAACATCTCGATATCGTTCATAGAATGTCCAATTTTTTTGGATTTCTGTAAATTTTTCCTTGCCTAATTTCTCATTTAACCATTCCGCACATGCATTTTTTGTTTCTCTGTATCTTAATGTGTTAGGTATGTTAGGTAAGATACCTGCCGCTAGCACAGCAATAAAAGTCAAAAAATAGCCATTGATTTCATTATATATCTTCTCATAGCTATCATCGTTCATTTGGTCCATACGATTTACATCATCTAATGAACACGTTGCTTTTTTATTTACTATGTCATCAAACTTCTGAAAATACACCCACAGTAAATATAACATTAGAAAACTATAGAGAACTATTTCGCCAAATGTGTTCCTCTGACCACGCCAGCTTTGATCATACCGATGAATAACGTCTACAACATCACCTTGCTCCATACTATCCACCGCTTTATTTCTTATTTTTGCGGTCTGCCGCTCGCAGGGCATTGACTTTATTAATAATGATTTTGTTGGCTCAACCCGCCTCAGGTGGGTTTCATTTATGTTCAATTTTTCCATCACGTCTCGAGCTGTACTCATAACTATTATCCTCGTTCGTTTGTGTCATTGAGGCCTGCCTTGGCAGCCTCGATAGCTACCACTTGACCCCTTTTCTTTCTACCCCTAACCCCGATGGTTTGTTACTTAAGCTTATTACAATTCTGGTTTTGATTCTGATCAATATCATATATTTTTTCTGCTTCTTCTAGAATAGCGTTGAGCAAATCCTTTTTTATTTTCTTGAATGACAGTGTTAATTTTTCATCTAATGCCCACAAAGATTCTAAGTTTAATACGGCAAGCTCATCTGGTTTAACTGCATGTAATATACCAGAATAAGCAGAACGCAAATAAAATTTTATTTCACTCTCATAATCATATTCATCTTTCTCAAACATATTAAACAACATATCGTCGCGCTGGTTAAATCGCTGCTTTTCAAAAAAATCTAATAAATAAAAATGCAATTCTTGTTCAAGGTTAACAATTGTGTTTGACGCATTTGTAGATTGTTTTGACATTTTCATATTTTTATTGGTGATAACAAATGTTTCGAGAGAATCAGGACCAAGATCAATTTCATTACTAATTAAAATTGCAATATCTTTAATAAGTGGTTTGAAAATAAGTTTAAGATATTCTTCATTCTCAAGATTTTCAGCATGACCGAAGACCATAGAAGAACCAAATTTTTCATTTTTCCCAACCCCGCGAATTTGCTTACCTTGGTTTAGTAATTCTTTAAAATGTGTCATGCGAAGGGCGGGCATAGCGTAGCCTTCAATTTTTACCTCTACGCACTCATAATCTTGTGTTTGAAGGCCAAGTTTACGTAATTTAGCAGCTCTCTCTGGCTCATATATAGTTGCATTTTTCCATTGCATAACGGTTGTGTCACTATAACCATCATTATCGTTCCTTAACGCAATCACATGGCCTTCACCCATATCAAATAAGGCCTTGAAGCCACCACGTGCAACTTCATTTTCATTATTAAGTTTTATTTTGCGGTTATTATATTCTAGCGTACCTCCTCGGATATGAGATAAGGCACATTGAATCTCATTTATTTTTTCTTGATGAGGGTCTTTTTCATTTTTCTGATGTTTTTTCTTTTCACACTCGTCTAATAATTTATGTAGTCTTTTTGACAAATCTTTGTCTTCAAGTTCTTCTAATATTTTACTCATACTCATAACGTTATTACGCGGCTTGACAGCAGCGTTTTCCGAAGAGTTTTCTTGCAAAAACCGAGCTTCTGCGGATTCAACTTTTTCATTTAGATTAAGATTTCTATTGCCTGACATTGCTCACCTCGTTAATTGTCTCGTTTGTACATTAATTTTCGATTATTATCACAGAATACCCTTAAAATAGTATTAAATTGATGATCGATATTTTGAACGAGATAATTTATTGTAAATTAAGCGGTTTTTTATCAAAAAATTGCCAAAAGGGGACGATCAATCACTGCTTCATCAACACAGCACCCGCACCTTCCTCCAACTAAACCCGCCAACCTTTTACTTGCATAAATCGCCTCACCAACATGCAATCCCTGCTTTATTATTCATCCAGATGATATAAAGCAGGGATTGCATGTTGGTGAGGCATTTTATATCACTAAAGTCGGACAATTTTTGCAGGATAAGATGAAGGTTAAATATTAATAGTTATTATCCACGCAGGACTTGCTGTTCCTGCGTGGATTTTTTACATCTTAATTTTCTACCGCTTCTCTCTTCGAATAGAAAAATTGTAAGCTAGAAGTTGCAATGCGATTAATATCAATAATATTGTTGATGTTGAAGGTATTAAAGCTTGAGTATCAAAAACTTTTTCGAAGTTAGGATTATTAGCTTTTGCTTCATTCATAATATGATAGTCAAACTTCATTGATATTGAATATTTATGCCCGCCATTTTGAGCAGGATGGGTAAATTTATTAAGCGAAACACCACAAACTGAATAAAATAAAAAAAATAACATAAGACTTAAACTCGAAAGATAAGCAGCGCGGGATGCTTTGCCTGAGATATAGTTTTCTCTCTCGTCTTGATCTTTTATATTAGCTATTTTTTTCAAGGATCGTTCCCGAATGGATGACTGAGTGATCATCACAAAAAGAAATACCGTTAACGTAATAAACCAAATCATTAATCCAAAACCAAGTATCGTATTAAAAATGCGGGGAGTCTTTGAAAATATCCACTCAGCTATTGGAGAAGAGATATTCAATTTCCAGCAAATCATGTATGTGAGCGATACAACAAATCCAGCTATAATGTACCATTTCATAAAACGAATTATTTTGTTCATTGTTTACTCCATTTCAAAAAAGATTTCTTCAATGTCAAGTTTAAAAAATTTTGCGATTCTAAAAGCCAATTCAAGTGAAGGATTGTAGCTCCCTCTTTCTAAAGCAAGAATCGTTGCGCGAGTAACAGTCACTGCATCTGCTAACTCTTGTTGCGTCAAACCATGTTTGCTTCTTAATTCTTGAATGCAATTATGAATGGTTAAGTTAGTATCTAGTCTTGGCATAACACCTCTCATTACACAAAGAATGTAAAATAAACTATACATTATGATTTGTAAAGTCTATTTTACATGTGCAAAGTCAAATGGTATGGTTTAGTTGATTCTCCTCAAGCCACCTTTTGCCCTCATTAGTAATCACATATTTTTGTAATCGGCTTTGTGGCTTGTCAGGAATAGTTAATGCTAGTAGCTGTGCATTTATTAGGGGTCGCAGATAGTTATTTTGAAACGTTTCCCTGTGTTTTAACCGTAAAAGCGCTTGAATTTCGCTAGCCTTTCGCGGATGAAAACAAAATGTAAGAACCTGTATACCTGTTTCAGTTGCGACTTGTCCGGCGACTTGTCCGGCGACTTGTCCGGTGACTTGTCGGCTCATTGGTGGTGCAAACTCTACTAAAAATTCAGGATTAATTTTGATTTCAGTCCAAAATGACTGCCTAACGCCATCGGTGTAAAAAATAGGCTCAGGAGAACCGTTATTTTTCAATGACCTACGCATTTTTGGAACGCCGGTACCTCGGCCTTCCGTAAAGTCTAATTCTTTTAAAAATTCGCCAATTCGTCTATTGCGGTATCGTCGGCTTACCAAGCGTCCTACCTTAATATCCTCATCGAGTATAGACGGATCAGGCCCCGGGTGGCTGACAATGCTGATAGTGGTACGGTTGATGCGCACTTCTATAGGTTCTCTAATTTCGTAGCTGCGATGATAAACTGCATTGACTAGAGCTTCTTCAATAGCTTCATAAGGGTAATTAAAAAAGCGTTTTGCTTCTGCTTGCCCAGGAATTTTTAATACACGTTCCGTAATGAAATTATTTTTAATATGCCTTAATGCATCACGTAACTGTTGATCTAAAGGGCCCTTGAATATTGCTTCTTGAATGATGTCGCCACCTTCATCATCAGGAAAGTGAACGACATCAATTTGGATATAAGGAAAAAATGTTTGTGGTTCATCATTAAAAAACAATAAGCCTATATTTCGTGGTTTTAAATATTCATCACCGCCATCAACAATTGCCATTTGTCGGCATAAGTCAGTTAACGGAATGTGGCATGATTCTTCGAGTAACTCACTACCAACTTCCTTTAGAAAAGATTGTTAAGATTCAATGATTGATTTATTGAGCAAATCGTTAATGCTGATTGGCAAGTGCATTTTTAGTAGTCCTTTTCTTTTATTTGTTTGGCTGATGTAAAGTCAATAAGCGTGGTTGTTTGCACCCATGCATTTCCATATGGTATAGGTCAGAGACATCAAGCAACTTTGCTATACCATATCTTAAGTGCACTTCTAGAAAATCAGCCCAGCGACTCTCAAGAAGCAAGTTTTTTAAAATACGTCTGGACGCTTAATCTCTTTTTTTTCAACGATAGTATTTCCACTAGTTGAAGTAGTATTGTTTGCTCGATACATCGTTGGAGAGTAGCTAGATTTTTTTTCTTTCTGAAATTTTTCTTCAATATCTAGGAACTTTTTATGGATATCTTTTGTAAATTCGGCTTCTTGTCCGTCTGTTATCCGCAGAATCTCATACGCTTTTTTATACTTATCTAAGGCAGGAGCTAAATTGTCGGCATTCCTTTTAACTAAAAAATCACCGTAAGAAATATAAAATCTTGCGGGATAAGGATTGAGCGTGTCGCTTTTCTCATCCCAATACTTTTCTAATTCTCCAAAAGCAAGTTGAGCTTCTTTAGTTTGATTATTTTCAGCAAGCATCATAGCGAAGCGATTTTTAGCTCTGGCATATTGATCGTCCAGCGCATTATTTTTTTCATACAGATCTAATCCTAATCGATAATTTGCAAGCGCATCATTCAGTTTGCCCATTTCATATTCAGTTAACGCTTGTACACAATGAGCAAAGGCGACGATTTTAATTTGTCGAAGTGTATTTGAACAAGGGCAAGTAGATTGATAAATGCTTTTTGCCTTTTCACAATATTCAAGTGCCTTAGTCGAATATTCTTCCATTGCTTCTATTTTATTTTGCCTTTTAGCGGCAGCAAGTTTCTGTTGATAAGTAAAGGCAAGGTGATTCTGTGTCCAGGCAAGCCCTTCATCAGATAGTATTTGTTCAGCAATTTTTAATTGAGGCAAAGCTAAGTCAGGATTACGTTTGATATGATTATAAAAGGTGCCTATCTTATAGCAGAGCCAGGCGAGTTCATATTTTTCATCAGTTTTGAATGCTTCTTCTACAGTTGTTGATTTTCCCAAAAATGATGTGATCTCTGATAACTGATTTTCATTTGGCTTAATAGTGCGATAATCGTTCCAATCAAAAGTGAATGCTTGATTATATTTGTAGCTAAGCGATCTATTTAAAGACATATAACTATCCTCAAGGTAAATTTGAGAAGCCATTCTCGGAAGATAGACTAGGGTAGTCAAGTAAAAAATATTTGTGGTTTATATCAACCACCTTTTGCCCTCATTAGTAATCACATATTTTTGTAATCGGCTTTGTGGCTTGTCAGGAATAGTTAATGCTAGTAGCTGTGCATTTATTAAGGGTCGCAGATAGTTATTTTGAAACGTTTCTCTGTGTTTTAACCGTAAAAGCGCTCAAATTTCGCTAGCGTTTCGCGGATGCAAACAAAATGTAAGAATCTGTATGCCTGTCTCAAATGAAATTATTTTTAACGTAGGTATCAGGGTTGTATTATTACATATTGCCATTTTAAAAGTGCAATAGTGCAAGCCCCAATGCTACCAGCGCTGGCTTATAGATGGGACTGAACGTAAAAAAAGAGATGAAGAATGGAGGAAAAAGATGAGGCTTTAGTAAGGATTTATGAAAAATCACTGCCAAGTGGTACTAGCATAATGATAAGATTATGGAGGTTGAGCAGGGAACTGCATAATTTTTACGCTGTTCTTATTGGCTAATGAAGAAATTTATGAAATATTATTGGAATGTTAAAAAATTAATATCCTTTCATCCGTTATTTGAAATGGTACTAATACTAGTTTTAAGTTCATCATCTTTTGCTATTACTTTAAACGACAATGGGCAAATTAGTGCAACACAAGTATCGCGCGTTATACACGTAAAATCTGAAACTGACATCCTAAATGCAATTCAAAAAGCAAATAATGAGCATGTTCCAATCGCTATTATGGGTAGGCAACACAGCCAAGGTGGTCAATCACTCGCCTTTAAAGCTATTGAACTAGATATGTTGTCATTCAACAGAATTTTAAGGGTTGATCAGAAAAAGAAGCAAGTCACAGTGCAAAGTGGAATAACGTGGGGAGATTTGCAGAAGTATATTAATCGATATAATTTGGCGATTAAATCGATGCAATCTCCTAACATTTTTACTGTAGGCGGCTCAATGAGCGTTAATGCGCATGGAGATGATTTTCGTGCAGGCGCTGTCGGAAATAGCATGGTGGCATTTAATATATTGCTCGCGAATGGAAAGAAAGTTTCTGTAACGCCAACGGTAAATCCAAAGCTATGGTCGGCAGTAATAGGTGGTTATGGATTATTTGGCGTTGTTACCGATGTAACGCTGCAATTGACTGATAATGTTTTACTTGTCAGTCAATATCAAGCGATAGGCTTGGATGACTTCGCAAAGTATTTTCGCGAGAAAGTATTAAACAAAAAGGATGTGACTTTGTTTTATGCGCATCTAAATGTAGTACCTGATGTTAATTTTTTACAGGATATGTACGTTATTACTTATGTTGATATTAAAAAATTACCAAACGAAGTTATTCCCTTGGATAATCCTGATAAGTGGAATGCTATTCTCACGCCTATATTCAATATATCGAGACATGGTAAATTAGGAAAAGAATGGCGCTGGAGCATGGAGAAACGAATCTTTAAAAAAATATACAACAGTCGGGTGGTAACTAGAAACAATGCAATGGAAAAGCCGGTCAAATTCGCATCGAATCACTACAGTAAATATAACGCAGATTGGTTACAAGAATATTTCATTCCTGTTAACCAACTTTCTGAATTTATACGAACATTACGTCCGATTATTTTAGAAAATAATATCAATTTACTTAATGTTACTATTCGATATGTACCTGCAGAATCAAATATTATATTGCCATACGCAAAAAAGAATTGTTTTGCTGTTGTTTTATATTTTAATCAAGATTTATCGGTAAGCGCAGTTAAGAATGCTAAATCGTGGACTCAAAAATTGATTGATGCTGCATTATCAATGGGCGGTAATTATTATTTACCATATCAAAATTTTGCGAGTGATGCGCAATTCAAGCGCGCATACCTTGGATATGAAAAAATAATTGAACTTAAAAAAATTTATGATCCTAAAAATATATTTACCAATAGGCTATATCAAACCTATTTTAAATAAAATTACTCTGTTAATACTTTCTATCAAAAGCTTCCTACTTGCAAAAAATTAAGGATGGCTTTTCTTGCTTTTGGATGGTTCATGATAAAAGTATGGGTGGGGCGATACATCAATATTCTTATGGAGAAAAATCATGCCAATTAAAAATATTATTTTTGATTTAGGCGGTGTCATTATAGATCTAGATTACAATTTAACCTCGAAAGCGTTTAATCAGTTGGGGGTTCATGACTTTAATGAGGTATATTCGCAGAGCAAACAAGATCATCTTTTTGATGATTTTGACATAGGTAAAATTTCTTCGGATGAATTTCGCTGTATTCTCAAGAAGAAACTAGGCATTGAAGTAAACGATGAGAAATTTGATATCGCGTGGAATGCAATGTTGCTTGATATCCCCAAACAACGGCTCGATTTTATAAAAGAGTTGGGGAAAAATTATAATGTATTTTTGCTTAGTAATACAAATGACATTCATTTGAAAGAAGTTTTTAATATTTGCCAACGGCAAAATGGTTTTAGTACATTTGAAGGATATTTTTCAAAA
>MGXV01000081.1 GCA_001801485.1 Gammaproteobacteria bacterium RIFCSPHIGHO2_12_FULL_37_14 | reverse complement strand
AATATCCAGATAAAGCCACAACTAAAGCATCCCGAGCCCAGGTTAATGCGTTA
Organism: Gammaproteobacteria bacterium RIFCSPHIGHO2_12_FULL_37_14; assembly: GCA_001801485.1. Next base: position 13,920 of record MGXV01000081.1, on the reverse strand, counting down.
TCTTCACTAGAACCAACAGTCATAGCTTCTGGTACATCAGGAAACTCTGCAACCAGGCTTGCACCATCTTTTGTTAAAATAACTGGATAGGCTTGTAACATAATATGTACCTCCGTCACCTACAGAATATCCTCAAAACGAATCCCTAGTTGTTTGCAAATTTTCTTTAAAATACATTACCCATATCTACATCGCCGTGAATTGGTATAGTCGCTTGTTTGCCTTTATACTTTGCTAGGCAATGACCACCCTTTCCTCGTCCTTCTATAATTTCGACGCCGATCCCGCGTAGCTTTTTAATAAATTGTTTTCCCTTCATAAGCACAATATAGGACAAATATGTCCTTTTGTCAAAGATTATATAAATTATAAATCATACAGTTAAATTCACCAGTATCATGAAAAATAGATGGTTATTATTTTTACTCACCTTTATGGTTACTCTACCAATCGATTGACAGTTTTTTAGAATTAAATTAATTACTGGACGATCTACATATATAAAATGTAGTATATTTTTTTGCTTTTTATTGAAAATAATGATAATTCAAAAAAACGAGGACTCCTCCATGCTATCTAGCTGGCTAAGAAAAAAACCTATTCAACCCCAAAGTCACGAATCCGCTCTCCAACGAACTCTAAATGCTTTTGATTTAACAATGTTTGGCATTGGTGCCATTATCGGCGCAGGTGTGTTTGTTATTACCGGTATTGCAGCTGCAACTAAAGGTGGCCCAGCCATTGTTATTTCCTACGTCATTGCAGGCATAGCCGCATTATTTGCCGCACTAGCTTATACTGAATTGGCTTCTTCCATTGGGGGTACTGGTAGTGCTTATAGTTATGCGTATACTGGTTTTGGTGAAATTGTCGCCTGGCTCATTGGTTGGGATTTATTGCTCGAATATGCAATGAGTGTTTCTACTGTGGCGATTGGTTGGGCTGGATATGTCAATAATTTCCTCGTTGCAATTAATATTCATCTACCCGCAATGATTACAAAAAATCCATTTGAAGGTGGCGCAATTAATTTATTAGCTGTTTCAATTATCATCGCTATTTCTACTATCTTGTGTCTGGGTATCAAACAAAGTGCACGTTTTAATACTGCCGTTGTATTTATTAAATTAATTACGATCGCCGTTTTTATCTTGGTTGCAGTCAAGCATGTTGATATTCAAAATTGGAGTGATTTTTTACCTTTTGGCTGGAATGGTGTCATGCAAGGTGCCGCATTAGTATTTTTTGCTTATATCGGTTTTGATGCTGTTTCAACGGCCGTTGAAGAAACGATTAATCCGCAGCGTAACATTCCGATTGGCATTATTGGTTCTCTCATCGGCTGTACTATTATTTATATTATTGTATCTGCATTACTGACTAGTATTGTTTCCTACACTAAATTAAATGTTGGCTCCCCAGTAGCCGATGCCTTGTTGCAACTTGGCCATCATACTGCCGCTGGATTGATTGCTGCTGGTGCAATTGCTGGTTTGACTACTGTCATTTTAGTAATGTCTTATGGCTTATCGCGAATTTGTTTAGCGATTGCACGAGATGGTTTATTACCAATTGCGCTTGGCAAAATTAATCTAAGAACTCATACGCCTATTCGTATTGCCATTTTAACTGGTGCAATTATGGCAATCGCTGCTGGTTTAGTTCCTATTGAATATGCTGCTGAGTTAGTTAATATTGGTACACTTGCTGCATTCGTCTTCGTTTGCTTAGGGGTCATTATTTTACGACATACTCACCCTGATATGGAACGTCCCTTTAAATTACCATTTAATCCAATTTTACCTTCGTTAGGCATCTTATTTTGCTTATATTTGATGCTAAATTTATCGCATATCACCTGGTTACGATTTGCAATCTGGATGGGAATTGGGTTGGTGATTTATTTAGCTTATGGCCAGAGACATAGTGTATTGGGAGATAAAAACATATCAAAATGACATGGCATCACTTCCCATGAAAAATAGGATCGAAGAAGAATTGAAACTCATGTCTAATTGTTCCATCGTTACTGCTTCCTTTCGGTAACATTTAATGTGAGGCAATTCGCCTCACTGACTACTCCCGCCTTCAGCTTTTTTAATCGATACATTCAATTCCTCAGAAGATAAATTTGCTTGAGCGAAGGATTGAGTATTGGGTAAATAGACTTGTACTTGATGAATGGGTTGCAAAGATACTTGACCTTTGCTGACATCAATATCTAAAACGTGACCACCCGTTGTGCGATCGGTTGTTACAAAATGTAAATGAAATTCAGGAACAGCAATGCCTGCCCAGTAGGTTGGAAACCAAAATCCAACTACTGTCCCAGTGACATGATTGAGATTAAAAATTGCTTGTTCTTTTGCAGCTTGTGTTAAAAGAGGATAAGGTTTCTTTTGTTTACGCAAACTTCTTAATTTGAGCTTACTAAATGTACCATCAATGCGAATAGCATAAGGAATATTTTTATTAGGAAATTTATCTAATAACACTTTACCCAAATTTTGATAACTAACAATATCCACCACACTACTATACATAGTCGGTTTAAAAAAAGTAACTTCCGCAAATGGAACAATCTGATTAGCAGAGACTAAATTAAGTTTTCCGCTCGCTTCGATTTGATAAAATTTACCATCGACAGCTACCAATTCACCATTTAAATCCTTAAATGTTCCTACGCCTAAATCGCCCTTTTTCATTAAACGACCATATTTATAATCCCCATCATAAACGCCTTGAGCTAAGGAACCAATGGTAGCAACCTGAAAAATAATACTCTTTTCCTGACCAGCAAATGCGAGAGAAATAAATAAACTGCACCCCAGCATTAAATAAAAGAAAAATTTTTTCATCGCGACCTCATAAAAAATAAATAATAGTGTATATTAAAATAATTAATTAAGTATTAACAATAGTCGCTAAATTCACTTTTGATCGTGGTTCACGCCCTAATTGCTGAGATATAAATCTTCCAACCATAATCAACTGTTTTAAATCGACTCCTGTCTCAATTCCTAAGCCATTTAACATATAAAGCACATCTTCTGTAGCAACATTCCCACTTGCACCTTGAGCATAAGGACAGCCGCCCAGCCCAGCTACAGAACTATCAATTGTGGCAATGCCATGTTCAAGTGCAACATAAATATTTGTTAGTGCTTGACCGTAGGTATCATGAAAATGGACTGCCAATTGTATAGCTGGCATATATTGTAAAACGGCTTCCAATAATTGTTTTGTTTTGAATGGTGTCCCTACCCCGATGGTGTCGCTCAAAGAAATTTCATCGCATCCCATCCTATAAAGTTGGTTAGCTAATTCAGCCACCTTTTTTGGCGAGATATCACCTTCATAGGGACAGCCTAATGCGCAAGAAATATAAGCACGAATAGCAAGCTGTTGTTCTTTAGCAAGATGAATGACTGCTTGAATACGTTGTAAACTTTCAGCCACTGAACAATGCGTATTTTTTTGTGAAAACTGTTCCGAAGGCGTTGTAAAAACTGCGATTGCTTTGACACCTACTGCTAAAGCATTTTCTAAACCTTGAATATTAGGAACTAACACTGGATAGCTCACATCTGGTTTTTTAGTCATCCCTTGCCATACTTCACGATTATCAGCCAGTTGTGGAATCCATTTTGGCGACACAAAACTAGTCGCCTCAATAACCGACAAACCAGTTGCACTCAACTGATTGATGAAATCAATTTTTATCGCCGTGGGAATAAGCATTGCTTCATTTTGCAAACCATCACGCGGGCTCACTTCGACAAGTTTTACATGCTTTGGGAATAGCATAGTTTCTCCATTACAACTGCCATTTCTTTTTTCGTTTCTCCAAAAAAGCTTGCAACCCTTCCTGGGCTTCTGGTGAATGGCGAATACGAGCAAGATGCTCAGCCGTGTTTTGTATTAACTCTTCCGTTATTTTTTCATGTGCAATCGATTGAATTAATTGCTTGGCAGCGTGTAAAGCTTGTGGCCCGTTCAGTAACAATTCCTTTGCTACGATCAATCCTCCTTCTGATAAATCTTTAAGTTCGACAATCTTATGAACCAATCCGATATGCAACGCAGTCGTTGCATCAAATCGTTTACCTGTTAAAAAATAATATTTTGCTTGACGCTCACCTATCGCTGATAGTACATAAGGACTAATGCAAGATGGTGCTAAACCGATGCTGACTTCCGGAAATCCAAAACTAGCATCATCTGCTGCAATAGCAATATCACAAGCGCATAACATGCCTAATCCTCCACCTAATACCACACCGTGCGCCAATGCGATAGTGGGTTTTGGAAAGGTATATAATTGATAAAGAAACTTCGCTAATACGTGTGCATCAGCACCATTTTCAGCATCAGAACTACTAGCAATTTTACGCATCCAATCGATATCAGCACCTGCGGAAAATGTCTCGCCATTACCTTTTATGATCAAGACACTGACTTTATTATCATGAAGAATGCTTTGTAAAGTATGTGATAATTCATGAATCATTTCCTGATTGATCGCATTACGTTTTTCGGGACGATTTAGCATGATCGTGCAAATTGCTGCATCAGTTTTCATCGTAATGAATCGCATAGACATGTTTACATCCTAAATAAACCAAAGTGGGTGGGCGATATCGGTGCATTTAAAGCAATCGATAAACTCATCCCGACAATTTTTCGCGTATCTACTGGATCAATTACTCCATCATCCCATAAACGCGCGCTAGAATAATAGGCAGATGATTGATGATGATATTGCGCCAACAATGGTGCTTTGATAGCTTTCTCGTCGGCATCTGACCAACTTTCACCATGACGTGTTTTTTTCTCACGAGTGACTTGAGCGAGTACACTTGCTGCTTGTTCCCCGCCCATAACTGAAATACGCGCATTTGGCCACATCCATAGAAATCGTGGTTCGTACGCCCGCCCGCACATGGCATAGTTTCCTGCGCCATAACTACCACCAATAATGACAGTAATTTTAGGCACTTGAGCACAAGCTACTGCTGTCACTAGTTTTGCTCCATGTTTTGCAATTCCTTCCGATTCGAATTTGCTGCCAACCATAAATCCAGTAATATTTTGCAAAAATAATAAAGGAATTCCACGTTGCGCGCACAATTCAATAAAATGCGTGGCCTTTAATGCCGATTCAGAAAATAAAATCCCGTTATTCGCTACCACTCCAACTGACATTCCCCAGATATGAGCAAATCCACAAACAATTGTTTTGCCATATAACGCTTTAAATTCATCAAATACTGAATCATCAACAATGCGAATAATAATTTCTCTTACGTCAAATGGATAGCGTGAATCAGACGGAATAATTCCATACAATTCTTCTGGTTCATAAGTTGGTTCTTTAAAAACATACATTGCACTTGTTTTTTGATAATTCAGATGTGATACGATGCGCCGTGTCATAGCCAGCGCATGTTCATCATCTTGTGCATAGTAATCAGCCACTCCTGAGATGCGACAATGTACATCTGCACCACCTAATGCTTCTGCAGTCACGATTTCACCCGTTGCTGCTTTAACTAACGGTGGTCCAGCAAGAAAAATTGTCGCTTGCTCTCGCACCATAATTGATTCATCCGCCATTGCTGGTATATAGGCTCCGCCAGCAGTACAAGAACCCATGACTACAGCAATTTGCGGGATACCTTTAGCTGACATAGTCGCTTGATTATAAAAAATTCTGCCGAAGTGATTTTCATCAGGAAACACTTCATCTTGTTTAGGCAAATATGCTCCTCCTGAATCTACAAGATAAATACAGGGTAAGCGATTTTGTTCAGCGATTTTTTGAGCCCGCAAATGTTTTTTGACTGTGATGGGATAATAAGTTCCACCTTTAACTGTTGCATCATTTGCCACGATCATACAGGTGATACCCATAATCTGTCCGATGCCAGTGATGATGCTACCGGCAGGAATGATATCCTCATATAATTCATAGCCAGCAAGCGGTGATAATTCAAGAAAATTTGATCCTGGATCCAGTAATAATTCGATGCGATCACGTGGTAACAACTTTCCATGCTCTTTATGACGGTTGCGAGCTTTTTCTTCACCACCCTCTTGAATTCTCATCAACAATTTTTTCAATTCAACTGCCATCGCACGCATAACGCTGGTATTGTGTTGAAAAATTTTATCATCCTTTGCAACTTGTGAGTGAAAACTCATATCTATTCCTTAGAAAGTTCTTCCCGAGTTTAGAAAACGGGATCCTTCGCGCTAAAGAGCAGCGTTCAGAATGGCTGGATTGCGAAATCGTTATTTCCCTTCAAATAATTCACGACCAATCAACATACGTCTAATTTCTGATGTTCCTGCTCCAATTTCATAGAGCTTAGCATCGCGCCATAATCGACCCGTAGGAAAATCATTGATATAACCATTACCACCTAAACACTGAATTGCTTCGCCGGCAACTTTAGTCGCATTTTCTGAAGTAAAAAGAATAGCTGATGCTGCATCTTTACGAGTAATATCACCACGATCACAAGCTTGAGCGACAGCATATAGATACGATTGTGATGACATGAGAACCGTATACATATTCGCTAACTTAGCTTGCATTAACTCAAATTCTCCTATCGCTTTACCAAATTGCTTGCGTTCACGCACATATGGTAAGACCACATCAAAGCAAGCCTGCATAATCCCAACGGGGCCAGCTGCTAAAATGACCCGTTCATAATTTAAGCCGCTCATTAATACTTCGGCGCCTTTATTGATACTTCCCAACACATTTTCTTCAGGAACGATGCAATGATCAAAAACCAATTCGCAGGTATTTGATCCTCGCATTCCTAATTTATCAAGTTTTTGAGCGGTGCTAAATCCCGAAAAAGTTTTTTCAATGATAAAGGCAGTGATACCTTGTGATGCTTTCTGATCGGTTCTTGCATACACCACCAATATATCTGCATCTGGACCATTAGTAATCCACATTTTGGTACCGGTCAGTATATAATGATCATCTTTTTTCTCTGCCTTTAACTGCATACTCATCACATCAGAACCAGCATGAGTTTCACTCATTGCTAATGCACCAACAGCAGTGCCGCTGCAAAGTTTAGGAAGATAATGTTTCTTTTGTCGTGGATTACCATTGAGACGAATCTGATTCACACAAAGATTCGAATGAGCGCCATAACTAAGGCCAATCGCGGCAGAAGCACGACTAATTTCTTCCATTGCAACAACGTGAGCTAAATAACCTAATTGTGACCCCCCAAATTCTTCTTCCACCGTAATACCAAGCAAACCCAATTGTCCCAACTTGGCCCAGAGTGCTAATGGAAAGTGATTATCATGATCGATTTGTGCAGCATAAGGAGCAATTTCACGCTCAGCAAATTCGTGAACTGACTCACGTAACATATCGATTGTTTCGCCTAGTGCGAAATTCAGAAATACCATTTGTTACTTCTCCTTGGCTGAGGGGACGCACAATAAATTGTATCGAAAATAGTATCTAGCATGGAAGATAAATCTTAAGAAAACCTTAAGCAATGTCATTTAGTATCAATTGATATGGATGTCCCAAAAAAAACAGGAAGTTACTTATGCAAACACGATTACCAAATTCTGATATTCTTATTGCTTACCTTGATCTTCATCCGCAATATCGTGCCATCGATAGAAGCTCTACAATTGAATACTTTAAAACTAAAAAGGAGCTAGTTACTTCTCTTTTTACAGGCGAACTACCTGTTGTGCAACAATTAGATAAGATTATTGATGATATAAAAGCAGAAATTAGAACTGCCAATGCTTTTGTTGATTGGTTCAAACTCATTTTTAAATTACGAGGAAAAGCAGATGAAGCTCAAAGCCTCAAAACCAAATCCGACGAGCCTTCGATATTATCTGAGACTTTACATGGTGTAGCAGGTATCATCATTTGTGCATTAGAAGAGAATAAAGACTGGTACGATGAAATTGATAAGTTGCAAAAATCCAAAGTAGATCAGATTAAATACATTGATTATTGTATAAAAGAGCGACAAGGAAAAGGCGTCGCTGATGCCAATACGGAATTATTTAAAACTACTCGCCAACTTGCTTTACTTGGTGATATTGTATCCTGTAATGAAGCGATGCAATTTAATTTGCTCTCAATCTTTAAGGTACCCACACCCACACAAATTGAAGCATTCAAGTGTGTTGATACAGCGAATCACGCTGCACCTTTAGAATTACAAAAGAAATTCGGTGAATGGTTTTACGGGCGCACCTTTCAACCACTCACAAAAATCTCTTTTAATGAATTTAAAGAAGAAGCAAAAGAAATGATGAAAGAAAAACAATTAGAAAATGAACCTAGTACAGCTGTCACACAAGTTTCAAATACGACATAATAACGCCTTGTGAGAGCAGCAAACGCTAACCCAGAAACAGCACCATTAAAATATGATACAAAAACTATGTCACTACCTATTTTACGTCTTAAAAAAGGTGAAGACCGCCGAATTCGTGCCGGACATACCTGGATTTATAGCAATGAGATTGATATAGCAGCGACTCCGTTAAAAAATTTCTCGGTCGGCGAAGAAGTTTTAGTGCAAAACCATAACAAAACATTCATTGGTGTTGCCTACATTAACCCACATTCATTGATTACAGCACGATTATTCAGCCACGATATAACAAAACGATTGGACATTGCTTTTTTTAAAAATCGCTTTAATGAAGCATTACAGTTGCGAACACGTTTATTTGATCAGCCCTATTATCGATTAATTTTCAGTGAAGCAGATGGGCTACCTGGTTTAGTCATCGATCGTTTTGCTAATGATTATGTTGTGCAGACGAATACTGCTGGGATGGAACTGAAACAAACAATTTTACAAGAAGCGCTTGCTTCCTCTTTATCCAATATTTCTTCTATTCAACTTCGTAATGATTCTCCTATACGAAAACATGAGGGACTGGAAAATTACGTTAGAGCATTATATGGGTCACCACCAGATAGCATTCAGTTAGAGGAAAATGGCGTTTGCTTCTTAGCGCCTTTGAGCCAAGGACAAAAAACTGGTTGGTTTTATGATCATCGTCTAAATCGTGCTCGTCTTAAAGCTTATGTAGCCAATCAAAAAGTATTAGATGTATTTAGTTATTTAGGCGGTTTTGGTATCCAAGCAGCTTCGTTCGGCGCTACAAGCGTTGATTGCATTGACGCCTCCCGAACTGCTTGTGATTTTATTACCTGCAATGCCAAACTCAATAGCGTCAACAACAAAGTAACGATTATATGCGATGATGCTTTCGATGCGATGAAAAGATTGTTAGATACCCGAACTTCATATGATGTCATTATCCTTGATCCCCCTGCATTTGTAAAAAAACAAAAAGACCGGACAGAAGGATTGATTGCCTATCAGCGGTTAAATGAATTGGCTATTAAATTATTAGTACCAGGCGGCATTCTGATATCTTGCTCCTGTTCCATGCACGTCAAACTGGACGACCTAATGCAAATTTTACAACGTGCTGCTTATCGTGCTGGCAGCGAAATTCAAATTCTCGAGCGAGGACATCAAGGTCCCGATCATCCTGTGCATGTGGCGATTCCGGAAACAGATTATTTAAAAGCAGTTTTTCTAAGGAAATTGCTAAAAAGTTGTTAGTGAGGATGCGAACGTTTACAAAAATAAGATGCCAGGGAAAGTATTCTCACCTTCCCTGGCTTCGATGTTACTTCTTCTTTTTGCCGCCTTTTTTTTTCTTTGCTGCCATGATATTTCTCCCTGTAGGTTAAAGAAAAAAAATACTCAATACATGAGCATCTTAATTATATAACGCTTTATTCACTAAAACGCAACAATGAATGATCAGGATTATATGATTTTAATTTTTGCCAAGCTTCAATATTATCTTGGTTTTGTCGTAAAACAAATTCCTCTAAGGAAATAATCGAAAATAAATCTAGCTCTCGTAAAGCATATTGACGTAATAATGCTTGGATTTGTGGTGATTCTAAGACATTCTCTGCTGTATATTTACTATGTTGCACTTGTAAAATTGTTTTAATCACTGGCTGGGCGAATCGCTGAAAACCTTCCATAAATTCGCGATGCACTTTAGGCATCAGGGCATCAATTGTTTGACGAATAATACTCTCCCGATAAGCATGATATTGCTTACGAATCACTTCAATCTGCCGTATTAGCTGAGTTAACTCTAATTTATATTGATTATCTTGACTAACACTGAGCTCCCCTGAATGAGGCTTAGATGCTTGGTAGTTATATTTAATCGCACTTAACAAATAAGCTGTTAAACTCTGTATTTTTCCTTCTTTGAATGGTTTAGAAGCTTCGATCATCGTTATTTTGTCAGCTATAAAGTGACTATCGTATTCTTTCATTAGCTGATTAACCTGTTCGAGTGTCAACTGAAAGGTATTAAGCAATTTTTCTATCAGAGGTGATTCTGCAATTGAAACCGTTTTCCTGGTCCCCAACCTTGCTTTTTTGGCACGCTCTTTCAGTTTGAACCTCACTCTCACTACTTTACGCCCTTCTCGGATAAATTCTGGAGTAATAATTAAATCAGAATAAGTATTAACTTCATCAACCGATTTATCCAACACTCGTCGCTTGAAATCTCGAAAAATATCGTATTTTCCTTCCGGGACACCCATCAGTTTTTTAAACAAAGACATCTCCAACCATCTCGTATGAGGCAAACCGCGATAGCGAGTACAATTTTCATAAAGTGCTAAACCATAACTTGAACGGAATCGAGATTGAATAACTAAATCAATTTTTCCAAACATAGAAGGAGAATGTAATAATTGTTTCATCCGCGGCGAGTAAGCGTAATAACATAATGGACCTTGCAGACTAACGCTTGCGATAATTGAACTTGCTGTCCAATTCTCAACGCCAGTCACATCATCAATCAAATTCCATTCGATGACTGTCGAGATAAGTCCCTTTAAGGCTTCTTTAATGACAGCATGATTATTACCCTGATAACCAATTAAACGACAAAGTTGTTTAACAGTAATTTCATGTTCACTTTTATGCATGAGCTCTTGATACGCATGATATAAAAGCGCGTTGGTAATTTTACGCTGTAATAGACTCAAAGAATTTGAGCAATGAATAGTAGCAGCATGCTTTTTTAATTCTTTCTTTTCTTCCTTTATTTCTTGTCCCATAGCCGTCACATTTTGTCCCATAGCCGTCACATCCCATCCCATGAACGTCACACGTTCTCCCATAAACGTCACACCACTTACCATAAACGTCACATTTCGAGCATTAAAAACTTTTTATATCAAAATGTTACGTTGCCCTAAACAAAAACTAAACCAAATATAAACAAAAACACAACATAGCAAATTAAGCAGTTGTGTTTTTTTATTTATAGTAAAACATAACTAATGATATAGTAGGCATTATTGTAATACAATGACAGGAGTCCTTTATGGAAATCATTGCTTTTGTAAATAATAAAGGTGGCGTTGGTAAAACCACTTGTAGCAAATTAATGGCTGAATTTCTCAGTAAGAAAAAAAAATTACGTACACTATGTATCGATTTCGATCCCCAATGTAACTTCTCACATCAATATTTGCATATGGAAATTGATCCAGCTGCACCTGAAGGACTAATGCCACCTATTCATCCTGATTATGATCCTGCCGATGATGATGATCAAAATTGGGACGGAAGAAGCAGTATTGCAGAAATATTTTACGGACAAGGCGTAATTCCATATCCAACATATGTCGAATGTTTAGATATTGCTCCTGGTCATGCAGAAAAATTACTTGCTGCAGAATCTGTTCGTCGATCGGAGGTTGTCGATAAAGTCCATAAACAATTGGCTTTTTTTTTAAATTCTCCAGATGTTAAAGCTGCTTATGATGCTGTTGTGATTGATACCGCGCCATCTAAAGGACCACTGACTATCAGTGTCATCAAAGCTGCAACGCATATCATTATTCCTTCGGTTATGGAAGAACAACCAGTTCAAGGTATCTATGGCATGTTACAACTTTGGATGCAAGAATCTTTGACACGAGAAAAATCACGTCCTTTGCAATTAATCGGTATTTTGCCGAATATGTTTAAACAGACACGATTGCATAAAGATATTTTAAAAAGCTTGCAAGATAACTTGGCTATTGGTAAGTATGTTTTACCCGTCAAATTCTCTCAACGTATTGTTTTTGCAGAAATAGATGCAGCTGATTCTAATCCGCGTTCTATTTTCGATTTTCCTGAACAACATGTTGCGAAAGTTGAAGCAGAGGAAGCTTGTAGTCACCTAGCGGAGAGGATATTTGCATGAGTAAAAAAAAGCGATTTGGAATTTCAGAAGCGCTAACCCGTGGATTGAGTGAAACCATTCATGTTGTTGAGCATCATTCTGGCATGTTTCGTAATGTCGTATTACCACTTTCTCGGATTGAGCTTGATCCTGAAAATCCTCGTAAATTGTCTATCGATTTGGCAGACATTAGACAAGGCATACGTCCGGATGATCCTCACAATCAACGTAAGCAAGATGAATTAGAACGTCTCAAAGAATTAGCCCATACGATTCAATCCAATGGCGTCATTAATCCAGTAATCGTTTATAAGCGTGGTGAATTATATCGCGTAGTAGCGGGAGAGCGTCGTTGTTTAGCTGCCATTCTTGCAGGGAAGCAAGAAATTGATGCTAGAATTTTGAATGAAAAGCCAAAAGGATTCGAATTAAAACTTATTCAATGGACGGAAAATACTGCACGTGAAGATCTTACTTTAAATGAGAGAATTGATAATGTTCGAGATATTATTCATGAATATCAAAAACAAAAAGGGCCGGCAGAACTCAATGCGACCTTGCTTAAAAGTATTTTAGGATTTTCACTTTCTCAAGCAACCTACTATTTGTTGGTCTTGAATGCGCCAGATGATGTCCAATTCCATATTCAAAGTGGCAATATACGTAACTTAGATAAAGCCGCTCTTATTTCTAGTGTTGAATCGCCGGAAATTAGAAATCAATTATTAAATGCATGTATTAAGGGCTCGACCATCAAAGAGTTGCGCAGTATTATTAGCCAGCAAAAAGTTACAAAAAAGAACAAGCACGTTTTGCAAATCTCTACACGAGGACGCAATACAGTGAAAATTAATATGGGTGCGACCAAAAATACTGAAGTGATTAAAACAATAGTTAATTGTGTATTAGCGCAAGTGCAGCTAAATCATTCCCATACAACGCTATTTTCACAAATCAACTGGAACGATTTGCGACAAGCAACGAAGGCTTTCCGTAAATTAATTGAAATCTTGGAATTAGAAGTGGTGGTTTAATATGGATACAAAAGTAATGACATCGATTAAATTGCAAAAAAATCTTCATCGGCGATTACAACGAAGAATTATAGAGGATGGTTATGGGATGCGTGGTAAAAGTAAATGGATTATTGAATCGATTGAATCATTTTTAAAACTAACCGATTATCCTACTTTAGTGGATATTGCAGAAAATATGAATCAGTTAAGCGATATGGTGAGTATTCGTATCCCAGAAGAATTGATGATACGAATTGAAAAAGCCATTGTTTATGTGCGTAAACAATTCCCTACCTTAGAAGGTGTGCAAAGCAATTTGATTAGAGCGAGTATTATTCAACGCTTGTTACGAGAGCCTACTTCGGTCACCGAAGTTTAACGTAATTATATGAAAAATATACAATTAATTTATAAATAATGGGTCCCATAGATGTCACATAGATGTTGAGATTAGTAATCACTTCTTTGTTGGGATCAATTCTTTTGTGTTTTTAAATCAATTCAATAGAAAAAATAGTTACTTCAGGTAAGTAATTTATAGAATAGGTTTTTGTTCTATGTGAAACACCGTGCTTATTTAGCATAAAATATG
>MGXV01000080.1 GCA_001801485.1 Gammaproteobacteria bacterium RIFCSPHIGHO2_12_FULL_37_14 | reverse complement strand
CTTAAGCGAAATACAAAAGCAAGCAACCCAAAAATCATTAAAACAACCATCTTGTGCTTTATACTTTTGGGGCGCCTAGTGTCAGGAATGCGTGATAATTTATGTAGTAGTAATGGTAATGTTCGTCTCCAAACTTTTATCTGCTCTGAAAGAATATCTTGGCGAATCACTTGATCTTCTTCCAGTGTTCGATAAGATCGTTTTGCATTGATGGCTTGAGTGCGATGAATAATCTTGGCATCAGCAACATGAATATTTTTGCGAATTTTCTTTTGAGAAATTGAAATTTTATCTTTTAAGGCTGCCCGATAAATACTGTGAGTTACTGGTGATTTAGTATTAGTTAGCATGATTAATCCCTTATCATGATCCTGGTTTTAGTGCAAATCTATTCCACAATATAATTTCATTTGAGGCTCCTTTTTTAGTGGGCTTACCACGGTATTTTACCGTGCCACGGGGAGCCTCCTGATGATTATCAATTTTTTGGCTTTAAAATCGCAATTTCGAGACGTGCCCTTAAGATTTTCTTAATTCTACTCGTTTACACTCTCTGAAAATAAAATGAGATGAGAGTGATGTATGCGAATTCGTGTGAATTTAATTTCTTCAGCCGATATTCAATCGTTTATCGAGCTAATCGCCGTTACACGATTACATGAATTTTACGCTGCCAATCAAACATACAATACATTGATTGATTTCATCAAAAATGAACAACAAGGTGATCCAAAACGAAAAGTATTTGGTATTTACCTGGATAATCGCTTGATTGGGTTTGAAGATATTTTGGATTTTGATGCTAATAAAAGGAGTGCTTATGTCAATGGATTGATGATTCATCCTGATGAGAGTCGCCATGGCTATGGAACAATATTATTTCTACATGTCATCGAAAAATTGAATCTGCGTTCCATGAAACTATCTAGTTTTGATGATGACTGTGCTACTTCTTTTTATATTTCCTTTGGATTTTATCCAGAAAAATTAGGCGGTGGATTGCAATCTTGGATGAAAGAATGCCTGAAAGTAAAAATGCGTAGTATACCTGATGATGGATACAAAGGTGAATATCATCTGGGAAAATTACTATTCAATTTTGATTTTTCTTATTGTTGTTATTTTTTTAGAAATAAAATTCAGGAATTTTCAAAAAAACACCCAGAAGTATATCAAACAAATATTAAACCATTTGCTTTTCTTAACACACTAACGAATGATGATCAGGAAAAAATAGGTATTCAACAAAGTAGTAAGGAGATAATCATTCAGATTGGAGATATTAAAGATAGAGAATATAGCTATAATTCTGACTCAGAAAGTGAATCTGACGAGGTGGCAACAGTAAAGGATAATTCACCGTATGCTGCAAACCAAAACTCGCAAGTTTTATTATTTAACAATAAGCGACCATTAGAAAATGAAACAGAAAATACAAGTTGCAAGAAGCATCAATCTAATTCAGAAAGCGATGATGAGAATAAGCAGCTAAATTCTCTCAGTGAAGCTGATATAGCGGACTGGTTATCCTGTTATCATCCTTGATTGATGGATCTAAGTTTTTGATAGAGGCGTATCAATACGAGGGCTGCGCTGGTGGCGATGCCAATGGTTAATCCCCACCAAATTCCTTCTCCTTGAAAAGGTAAGACAAAACTAAACAGATAAGCACAACCCAATCCGACTATCCAAAAACCCACAAAGGCAGCGTACATTGGGAAACGAGTATCTTTTAATCCGCGTAAAGCGCCAAATCCAATGATGCGAAGATTATCAAAAATAAGTAATATTCCAGCGATTTCTAATAGCATAGATGCATCATGGACAAGTGTTTTGTTAGCAGGATTAGCAATATTAATGTCTATACTAAGGAAAAATTCAGGTATCAAAAAAAATGATAAGGCAATCAGAATAATAAAAATGGAGTTTAATCCCATACCTATAAATGCTGCATAACTTATTCCTGATAAATCTTGACGGCCAATAGCGTTGCCGACACGCACAGTTACCGCTTGAGACATTCCAAAAACCATCGTAATAATCAAACCAAGATATTGCAATATGATTTGATGTGCGGCTAACAGAGTTGTTCCGAATCGTGATATCCAAAAGGTAACAATTGTAAATGTGCTTACTTCAATAACATGCATAAAGCCCATGGGTAGCCCAATACTAATTAATTCTTTTAAATAATGCCATTTCACCTGAGTGATGCCATGAGTAATTTTAAATTGACGGTAATGTTTAGAGGTGAATAAAAAAGTTAATAAAAAAATTGCGGTAATTGTATAAGTTGTTGCAAAGCCGTAACCAATACCAGCGACACCAAAAGCTGGTAATCCTAGCTTACCAAAAATGAGTAAATAAATTAGAGTGATTTCGACAGGCACCACTAAAATACTGATACGCAATACTAATTTTCCACGATTAATACCTGCAAGAAATTGTTCAGTGATGATCAGCGCAATTAATCCTGGTACGGTCCAAAGCAGGGAAAACATATATTGATAAGCCAGTTTCAGTACATGGTGAGGCTGAGTAGTTAAATGTAAAAATAGTGGCATGGTTTGTAAAAGAAGTATCATGATAATCATCATGAATATACCTAATAAATAGGATTGCCCCATGATTTCACTGATTGCCGAATAATTTTTAGCACCAAATTGATGAGAAACTAAAACGCTAACAGAATTCAAAATACCAAAAAAAAGTACGGATAGAGTCATCCAAATAGTTGATACTAATACGCTAGCCGCCAACGCATCTTCACCCAATTTAGCGACTAATGCAGTTCCTATAAAACCACTACAAGCATAAATAACTTGAGAAGCAATCAGTGGGATGCTAAGTGAAAGATTGCCTTTCATTTCACTTTTGATAAGAGGGAAAATTGATTGAGACATAAAACACGGCTCGCTAAGTTAACAAACTAGATAGGCCTGTCGACATTTCTACTATGCTGGCCATCCATGTACATAAAAATGTAATGAATAAAAACTAGCGACGTTATGCAATTTTCATGGCAAAATGTTTCACAATAATTAAACTATTGTACTAGGAATAATGATGACACTCAATCGTCGTTTTACACCCATTAGCTTGTTAATGCTAAGCATCAATGGGATGATAGGATCCGCTTGGTTATTTGCCCCTCTTTATGCTGCTAAAATTGCTGGTTCGGGTGCAATTATTGCTTGGTTGGTAGGCGGTATTGGAACGGCCATTATCGCGCTTACTTTTGCTGAAGTTTCCGTTCTTTTTCCATTAGCAGGAGGAACTGCGCAAATTCCGCAGTTGAGTCATGGAACATTCACTAGCTTTGTCGTTAGTTGGGTAGCCTGGTTATCGGCTTTAACGATGGCCCCCATCGAAGTTCAAGCTATTTTGCAATATGCTTCAACTTATTTTGTTTCACTCACTTATTTGCAACAAGGCATACCAGTATTATCGGGTGTTGGAATGCTTTGGGCAACCTTGCTTATGTTTATTTTTTGTTTCATTAATATTGTTAGCTACAAAGGCTTAGTACGTTTTAATTTTGCTTTATTTTTTTTCAAAGTCATTGTGATTTATATTGCTATACACGCGATTATTCAGGCCAGTTTTCATCCTGAAAATTTTTCAGGGTTGTTCCCTAGCGCGACATCCCTAACTGGTTGGCAAGCTATTTTAACGGCAGTTGCTTCTGGTGGCGTAGCATTTGCTTTTACTGGCTTTAAACATGGAGTGGAATTAGCGGGTGAGACTAAACATTTAACCTTAGCTATTCCATTGGCTATTGTCGGTTCAGTGATTGGGTGCTTACTTTTATATATCGGGTTACAAGTAGCATTTATTGGCGCTTTGCACCCGAATATGTTAACTCATGGCTGGGCTAATCTCAGTTTTATCGGTGATGTAGGACCATTTGCAGGATTAGCTGCAGGCTTGGGATTAGTCTGGTTAGTTAAATTATTATATATCGATGCTGTTGTTTCGCCATCCGGTGCTGGTCTCATTTATGTCACATCCACCGCACGTATTTTATATGCTATGAGTGAAATTGGTTATGTACCACGTTGGCTAGCCTACTTAAATAAACAACATTTTCCAGTGGCAGCGATAATAGTCAATTTCGTATTGGGGATGTTTTTATTTTTGCCATTACCGGGTTGGCAGGCGATGGTGAGTTTTCTAGTATCTGGGATGGTAATTTCTTATGCTATGGGGCCAATTGCTCTATTATGCTTGCGTAGGGAGCTGCCAGATGAAAAGCGTCATTTTCGCTTACCGATGGCAAATTTTTTCTGTCTACTGGCTTTTTATTTTTGTAATTTGCTGAGCTATTGGACAGGTTGGGATACCATTTCAAAATTAGCCATTGCCATGATCATCGGGTTGGTTTTTTTTATTATTTCTTATTGGCGCGGTCGTTTACCTACTGCTTCGCTAGGATTAAAGTCAGGTCTTTGGATAGCTCCATATCTGATAGGGTTGGTCTTAATCTCCTATTTGGGTGCTTTTGGTGGAAAACATATTATCCCTTTTGGCTGGGATTTTGTTGTCATTGCTTTATTCAGTGTCATTATTCTCCATCTCGCGATTAAAAATCGAGCTAATATCAAAATACAAAAAGCGTATCTGGATCAACATTTAGTAGAAATTCCATCAGTTTAATTGACAGCCTCAATTAACCATGTTTATATGACAAATTTGCCTAACCTTGTATATTAAAATGCATAAATTAATTGTAGACAACTTATATAAATCCTTTCACGACCATGCTGTGCTCAAGGGTGTTTCTTTTACTGCTCAAAAAGGTGATGTGATTGCTATTATGGGAAGCAGCGGTTCTGGAAAAAGTACCTTGCTTCGCTGCATTAATTTGCTGGCAGTCCCTGATGATGGTGTGATCCAAATCGATGAGCAAATTATGCGTTTTCATCCGGATCATAAAACTTATCTATCTAATCAGGAAATAGCTCAATTACGTCGGGAAGTCGGCATGGTTTTCCAACAGTTTAATTTATGGGCGCATATGACTGTTTTAGAAAACCTGATTGAAGCGCCTATTCATGTGTTAAAACAAGACAAAAAAGCAACTATCGAAGAAGCAAAGATTTTATTAAGAAAAGTTGGGTTAGAAAGTAAAATTAATCGTTATCCTAGCCAACTTTCTGGTGGTCAACAACAACGAGCAGCCATTGCGCGTGCATTAATGATGAAGCCTGAAATAATGTTATTTGATGAACCTACTTCAGCGCTTGACCCGGAAATGGTAGGCGAAGTGTTAAATGTCATGCAGCAACTCGCCATGGAGGGCATGACCATGTTAGTGGCCAGTCATGAATTAGGTTTTGCTAAGCGGGTAGCGAATCAAGCTATTTTTCTAGATGATGGTAAGATAATTGAACATGGCGAGACTCTTACCATGTTTACTCAACCGAAAACAGAACGATTTCGTCGTTTTCTAAAGGCGATGGAGCATTGATCTTTATATAAACGAGGAATAATAATGAAACGATTATTGATTTTTCTGACGCTATTATTTAGTACTATTTTACATTCAGCGCCAATAAAGACAATACGATTTGCTACAGAAGCAACGTATCCACCATTTGAATATATTGATGAATCAGGTCAAATGAAAGGTTTTGATATTGATTTAGCAAATGCCTTATGTCAGCAGATACAAGCTACTTGCACATTTACCAATCAAGCATTTAATAGTTTGATTACGAGTTTAAATTTAGGAAAATTTGATGCGATTATTTCTGCCATGGGAATTACTCCTGAACGTTTAAAGCAAGTTAATTTTACGACTGCTTATTATGTACCTAAGGCATGTTTTGTTACCGCACTAGATAAGCATTATACAGTTGCAGATCTCCTTGGGAAGAAAATTGGTGTTCAGCAAGGCGCGACAATGGAAAGGTATGTCAACGAAAAATATGGTGATAAGGTTACAATAAAAACGTATGCGAGCATTCAAGAAGGATTTCTCGATCTTACTTCAGGTCGAGTCGATTTTATTTTGACTGATCTACCGATTGCGCAAGCTTGGCTTAAAAAAAATAATTACGACAAACAATATGAAGTGATGGGTAAGCCAATCGTTGATTCAGTTTATTTCGGCGCAGGTTATGGCATTGCTATTCGTCAGGATAATATCGAATTATTGAACGCTTTGAATAAAGCATTAATAACGATAAAAACGAATGGTACTTACGATAAAATAACAAAAAAATATTTTGGTGATTAATGCTAAATGGTTTTTTATTGCAGATGCTTGACGGCACATTAGTCACTATTGAATTGGCAATTTGTTCAGCCATACTAGGAATAGTCATCGGATTGTTAGGTGCAGTATTTGAATCACAATCGATTCGCTGGATCCGTTATCCTGCGATGAGTGTGATATTTTTTATTCGCGGATTACCTGAATTATTAGTTCTATTTTTTATGTATTTTGGTGTAGCAGCGTTGCTTAGCCGATTATTTGGTCGCTATGTTGATATCAGTCCTTTTGTAGCGGGGACGATTGCTTTAGGATTGATTTTTGGTGCTTATGCTTCCCAAGTTTTTTATGGAGCATTTGCTGCTGTTGATCAAGGCCAAGTTGACTCAGGGTTAGCGATGGGTTTTTCGCGTTGGCAAGTATTCACGCATATTCAAATCCCACAAGCTTGGCGACATGCTATTCCTGGTTTAGGAAATTTATGGTTAGGTTTGATCAAAGATACTGCTATCGTGACACTCATCGGTTTGACTGATTTAATGAGTCAAGCGAAAATCGCAGCTACAGCAACCTATCAACCATTTACCTTCTATCTTTTAGCAGCTTTTATTTATTTAATCATTACTAGCCTCTCGCAGAAAGTAATTGATTTTTTTACATTGAAAGCAAATAGGTATATACATTAATGGATATTTTTTCCTATTTACCACAGCTCATCAATGGCATATCGATTACCGTTATACTCATGTTTATTTCTATTTGTATTGGTTTAATATTGGCTATTGGTATGACGATAGGGATTACTTATGGAAATATGGTCGTACGTGAATGTATTAAAATGTTTATTTTTTTTATTCGAGGGACGCCGTTACTAGTACAAATTTTCTTAATTTATTATGGTTCGGGTCAATTTGCATGGATTAGAAGTTCACCATTATGGATTATCTTAAGCGAGCCAATGTCATGCGCGATAATTGCTTTTTCAATCAGTACAGCATGTTACACGTCAGTCATCTTACAGGGTGCTATTCGTTCAGTGCCTCGAAATGAAGTAGATGCTTGTGATGCTTTAGGTATGTCGAAATGGTTAGCTATGCGGCGTGTTATTTTTCCACGCGCATTTCGTATCGCTTTACCGGCTTACTCCAATGAAGTACTCATTATTCTTAAAGCAACTTCCTTAGCTAGTACGATTACTTTGTTGGATGTGATGGGTATTACACAACAATTAATTTCTCAAACGTACGATACAGTTTTTTGGTATACGATTGCTGCGGTAATTTATTTAATTCTTAACAGCGTTATCATTGCAATATTTAAAACGATAAAAATGTGGAGCACACTTCCTTCCCACGGCTAAATTCGCAAAAAATTTCTAACTTCAATCACTTATTTTGTTCGATTATAAACCACCTCTCTAATTTTAATTGATATTTTATAGAGCATCTGTTTAAATATCTTCAATTATTTATATACTACATATCATCCTAGAAACGGCATGTAGCATATAAATAATTGAAGACGTTTCTGCGTTTCTTAGCGAGCTCCTGTACTATCATCACAAGGAATATTTTATGCAAATTGAAAATTGCTTGCGGCACCCATTAACAGGTGCAAAAAAAATATATATCGAAGGGCAGTTGCATCCCTTCATCCGTGTACCTATGCGCAATATCCAGCTCTCTAATGGAGAAATATTGAACCTTTATGACACTTCAGGTTCTTATACGGATCCAGATGCATTCATCGATGCTTCTCGTGGATTGGTCGACTTGCGATCTTCTTGGGTGAATAAGCGAAACGATACAGAAATATATTCTGGTAGAAACTTGCAACCTCAGGACAATGGGTATCGTGAATTTCACAAAGTAAAATCAGTAGAAAATCATTTACAACGATCGCCAAGACGAGCGAAAACAAATTGTAATGTTACTCAACTTCACTATGCAAGAAGCGGTATCATTACACCAGAAATGGAATTCGCAGCTATTCGTGAAAATCAAGGTCGTGAAGCACAAGGCAATTATCAATTAATTACTCCAGAATTTGTTCGTAAAGAAATTGCTTGTGGTCGGGCAATCATTCCAGCAAACATTAATCATCTTGAACTTGAACCGATGGTCATTGGCAAAAATTTTCTTGTTAAAGTAAATGCGAATATTGGTAATTCACCAGTGACCTCTTCTATTGAGGAAGAAGTTGAAAAATTAATTTGGGCAATACGCTGGGGAGCTGATACGGTCATGGATCTTTCCACGGGAAAAAATATTCATACGACACGTGATTATATTATACGAAACTCGCCGGTACCGATTGGAACCGTACCGATTTATCAAGCCTTAGAAAAAGTAGGCGGTATTGTTGAAGATTTGAATTGGGAAATGTTTCGAGATACGTTAATTGAACAAGCTGAACAAGGCGTAGATTATTTTACTATTCATGCGGGTGTATTATTGCGCTATATTCCACTCACTGCCAATCGAGTCACTGGAATTGTTTCGCGTGGTGGTTCAATCATGGCCAAGTGGTGTTTATCGCATCGACAAGAGAATTTTTTATATACACATTTTTCTGAAATTTGCGAAATCATGCGAAATTATGATGTAAGTTTTTCTTTAGGTGATGGTTTACGTCCTGGATCGATTGCTGATGCAAATGATGATGCTCAATTTGGCGAATTAAAAACATTAGGAGAGCTGACTAATATTGCTTGGCAACAAGATGTGCAAGTGATGATTGAAGGCCCTGGACATGTACCTATGAATTTATTAAAAGAAAATATGGAAAAACAATTACAATACTGCAACGAAGCACCTTTTTATACTTTAGGACCACTGACAACTGATATTGCGCCGGGATATGATCACATTACCAGCGCAATTGGCGCGGCTATTATTGGTTGGTATGGTGTCGCTTTGTTATGTTACGTTACACCAAAAGAGCATCTAGGATTGCCTAACAAAGAAGATGTTAAACAGGGTATTATCGCCTATAAAATTGCAGCACATGCGGCAGATTTAGCGAAAGGACACCCGGCAGCTCAGCACCATGATAATGCCTTATCGAAAGCTCGCTTTGAATTTCGTTGGGAAGATCAATTTAATTTAGCATTAGATCCTGAGACAGCACGCGCCTATCATGATGAAACGTTACCACAAGATTCCGCCAAGGTTGCGCATTTTTGTTCAATGTGTGGCCCAAAGTTTTGTTCTATGCAAATTACCAATGATATTCGTCGTTACGCAAAGGAAGCAAATGCATGAAAGTAGCCATTGTCGGTGCGGGCATTATGGGACGATTGCTCGCATTATCATTGGTTAATGCAGGTTATAACGTTAATATATTTGATCAAGACCATGATTCAGGCATGAATAGTTGCAGTATGGCTGCTGCAGGATTATTAACACCAATGACTGAATTAGATAAGTCTGAGATGATTATTTATGAATTAGGGATGAAAGCACTGGCACAACATTGGCCGAATATATTAGCAGAGTTGCAAGATAATATTTATTTTCAATGTTTAGGCAGTATTGTGCTAAACCATCCAAAAGATCATCCTGAAATGGATCGTTATATTGCCTTGATTCGTACTAAAATAAAAAATTCTGTTTTTCAAAAACTGAATCAGTCAAGCTTGAGAGAGCTTGAGCCTAGCCTAACTAAATTTAATGAAGCCTATTATTTTCCTGATGAGGGCCAGTTAGATAACCAGCATATTCTTGATGCATTAAAAAAAAAATTATTGGCAAAGCAAGTCACTTGGCATCAACAAACATTTGTTAGAAAAATTCAACCAGGCATGGTTTGCACGGAGTCATCCAGCTTTCAATTTGATATGGTATTTGATTGTCGCGGAATTGGCGCGAAGTCGGTTTTTCATGATCTTCAAGGAATACGTGGCGAGTTAATTTGGTTGCATGCTCCTGAGGTACAGTTGAAGCGTCCAGTACGTTTTTTACATCCACGGTATAGTGTATATGTTGTACCTAGACGACAAAATATTTATTTGCTTGGCGCGAGCGAGATTACTTCTGAAGATCAGAGTGCTATTTCAGTACGTACAACATTGGAATTATTAACAGCAGCCTATTATCTACATCCTGGATTTGCTGAGGCAACTATTTTAAAAACGGTCACACATTGTCGCCCAACGTTAGCAAATTATTTGCCAAGAATTAAATATACTGCTGGATGGATGGCGATCAACGGCCTTTATCGCCATGGCTTCTTGATTGCACCAACGTTAGTTGCTGAGATTATGCAATGGTTAATCAATGGTAATTTTTCATCAAACTATGCAAAATTATGGGAGCGAGTATGATTAGCGTAAAATTCAATAATGAAATAATCGAACTAAATAATAATTCGCTACTAAAGGTATTAATTGAACGTGGTTATCATCAAGCTTATTATGCAGTTGCTGTTAATCAAAGTTTTATTCCACGCGCTTTACATGAGCAAACACTATTGCAACAAGGTGATGTGATTGAAATTATTTCGCCTATGCAAGGAGGATAAATCATGTGGCAATTAGCAGATAAACTTTGTTCTAGTCGATTATTATTAGGATCTGCACAATATCCCTCTTTGCAACTCATGCGCGATGCAATGATTGCTTCACAATGTAATGTAATAACGGTGTCATTGCGTAGACAATCGCCACAAACTAAAGGTGGCGAAACGTTTTGGAATTATCTTAAAGAATTAAATTGTTTTTTGCTTCCCAATACAGCGGGATGTCGTCAAGCTGAAGAAGCAATTACATTGGCAGAAATGGCACGTGAAATTTTTCAAACTAACTGGATTAAGTTAGAAGTCATCGGTGATGATTATACTTTACAGCCAGATATGTTTGAACTTGTAAAAGCCGCCACGCAATTAATTAAAAATGGTTTCGAGGTTTTTCCATATTGCACAGAAGATCTTGTGGCGTGTCAGCGTTTGGTTGATTGCGGCTGTCAAATTATTATGCCTTGGGCGGCACCGATTGGTTCGGGCAAAGGCCTACTTAATCCTTACGCTTTTGAAATATTGAGGCAACGATTGCCTGAGGTAACTTTAATTGTTGATGCAGGTATTGGTAAACCATCGCATGCTGTTCAGGCGATGGAATTAGGTTGTGATGGTGTCTTGCTTAATACCGCTGTTTCATTAGCAAATGACCCAGTAAAAATGGCTATGGCTTTTCGTGACGGAGTGCAATCCGGTCGTCTTGCATATGAAGCTGGTATGATGTTAGAGCGTAATATAGCTGTTGCTAGCACATCATTAGTGGATACACCTTTTTGGCATCAGTCATGACTATGATCATGCCATCCCATCTATCATTCGATCAGCAAGACCCAATTGCTATGCCAATTGCTTGGACGATCGCCGGTTCTGATTCGAGTGGTGGTGCCGGTGTGCAAGCAGATTTAAAAGTATTTCAACAATTGGCAGTACATGGTTGTTCAGTGGTGACAGCCGTGACTGCGCAACATCCTGCTGCAGTGACTGCTATTCAATATATTTCTGTCGAAAATATCACTGCACAAATGATGGCAATGCGCGATTATTTACCGCCAAAAGCGATTAAAATTGGGATGCTTGGTCATGAGCATATGATTGATACTATCGTGACATTCTTGCGGTCGTGTCAGAGCAAAATTGTGTTTGATCCGGTGATGGTAGCCAGTAGTGGGCAATCTTTATTTAAACAGCATCAAAAAAAATATTTAGATCAACTGAATAAACTTTTCCCCTATGTTGATTTATTGACGCCAAATTTATTGGAATTGTCGGCGTTTCTTAATCGACCCATTACATCATATGCAGATATCGAGGAAGCTGCACATTTTTTTATAGAAAGAGGGGTTAAAAGTATTTTAATTAAAGGCGGACATTTTCAACATGATAAAATGAGTCAAGATTATTGGAGTAACGGCAGTGAATCATTTTGGTTAGCGAGTTCTCGTTATCCAGAAAAAAATTATCATGGTACAGGGTGTATTTATTCGTCAGCGATTACCGCTAGTCTTGCATTAGGTTACGATTTAAAAAGCGCCATCGTCATAGCAAAAATGTATATCAATAGAGGAATACGCCTCGCGCAACCAATCGATCAGAATACAGCTTATTTAATGCATGCCAATTGGCCAGAAAATGAAATTGATTTGCCGATAGTATCACAGACACCGGTGACAAACGTGCCAATAGTTTTTCCTTCATGTGGAAAGAAACCATTAGGACTCTATCCGATTGTTAATGAATACGAGTGGTTAAAAAAATTATTACCTACTGGTATTAGCACCATACAGCTTCGTATTAAAAATAAAACTGGCAATGCCTTAGCAATGGAAATACAAAAAAGTATTCAGCTAGCGATGCAATATAGTGCACGTCTTTTTATTAATGACCATTGGGAATTGGCCATCCAATATGGTGGATATGGCGTTCATCTTGGTCAAACAGATTTGAATGAAATGAATGTGTCGCACATTAAACAAGCTGGATTGCGCTTAGGTATCAGTACTCATTGTTATTATGAAGTTGCTCGAGCACATGGAATTCGTCCTTCCTATCTTGCCTGCGGACCAATTTTTCATACTAACAGTAAGCCCATGTCATTTTTTCCGCAAGGTATTGCTCAATTGCAACGCTGGCGTCGTACCTTATCTACTTATCCATTAGTGGCAATTGGTGGTATCAATGAATCGAATATGGCAGCGGTTTGGAAAACTGGAGTGGATGGCATAGCAATGATTTCAGCAATTACGTCACATAAATTGTCTTTACTAGAAAATATACACTCGATAACAACCATGCAAACAAAATAGAAGCTAAATAAAATGGTTTTAACCCTACTTGCCGGATTTTTTTTAATTTTGTTTCTACACCGATAGCAGCCATTGCCATCGTTAGTAAGATAATATCAAATTGGTTAATGGTGTTTACTATTCTTATTGGTAAGAGATGGAATGAGTTAAATCCAATTACCAAAACAAAACCGATTGCAAACCAAGGAATAATTAGTTTGGATTTACTCTTACTTTGATTGGATAGTTGTTTGAAAAAAATTGCAAAAATAAATAATATGGGTACAAGCAATAGTACTCTTATCATTTTAACAATGACGGCAATTTTTCCTGTTTCACTGCTAATATTCGTCCCAGCAACTAATGCTTGCGCAACTTCATGGATACTTGCACCTGAAAATATCCCAAATTGGTAATTGGAAAAATCAAACATATCGAGATGTTGAAGTAGAGGGTAAAGAAACATGGATAAGGTACCAAACAAAACAACAGTTGCGATAGCTATCGTTGCTTTATAAGGCTCACTTTTGAGGATATCTTCTACAGCGAGTACAGCAGCTGCACCACAAATAGCTGCACCGGTACTAATCAGCAAAGCAAGTTCGGCATCTAGTTTGAGGATTTTTTTACCAATATAGTAACCTAAGATTAAGGTGCTCCCAACGACTACTACGTCCAAGATTAATGCTTGTAATCCTACCGACGCAATTTGTTGAAAATTGATTCGAAATCCATAAAGTATAATGGCTGTACGCAATAATCGTTTAGCAGCAAATTGAATGCCTGGTGACCAGGAAGAAGGGTGATGCCAAAAATTACCTACGGCTATACCGAGTAAAATAGCAATGACTAATGCACTCAGGCCAGTCATTGCTATCCATGGAAGCATGACAATGCTATAGCTGATCACAGCAAGTATAGCGATGAATATCAATCCATAATAACTTTGTTGCTGCATATTTCCTCTATTTAAGCAGTAAATTGTAGTATCGCAAATTCTATACTGTTAATGTATTGGTTGAAAGATAAAAGCAACAACTTCATGACTAATCATGAATCTGTTTTTTCGGATAGGATAGATTGCGAGGAAAGGCCAAGGTATCGTATTATTCGAGATGGACGTTCTTAGGAAATGAACGTTTACTAAAGGGAGGTTAGTTATGCAAAATAAAAATTATCTGCTTGGATGGATAGTCGGCAGTCTCTTTATATTATTTTGCTCATCAATTTATGCTATTACATTTGATAAAATCGTGGTATTTGGGGATAGTCTTTCTGACAATGGCAATGTCTTTTCATTTACCTCGACCGCTCATAAGGCCATTCCGCGTATTCCTATTATTCCTAAAGAGCCACCGTATGTTCAAGGTCGTTTTACGAATGGCCAAGTATGGATAGAACATTTAGCTCAGCTATTGACTATACCCCTAGATGATTATGCTTATGGTGGTGCATGGGTGGAGTCAGTATTTGATTCTAAGCAAACATTTCCTTTCAGTCTCGGAATGCAAGTTAATTTTTATTTAGTCAGATCCTATCTAGATAATGAAAAAGCAAAACACTTATATGTGATTTGGGTGGGATCTAACGATTATATACAAGGTCGAGCGGATGTCGAATATGCTACCTCCAATACAATTGCAACTATTAAAAATCAAATTGATTGGTTGATATATTATGGTGCGAATAATTTTTTATTATTGAATTTACCTGATCTTAGTCTCACACCTGAAGTGATGCAAAAAGGTCCTGCTTTTGTGGAGAACGTTAATAAATTATCTCAATTACACAATGATAAATTTGTGATGATGATTGATGAATTACAAAAGCAGTACCCACAAGTACAATTTTATTCTTTAAATATTGCTCACTATTTCCAAGAAATGATTGAACATCCAGATGAATTTCACATCAAAAATATTAATGAAGCTTGTTATGACGGTGGTTTTTTTCTACGAACTAATTCTATTGATAGCACAGAAATTCAATCAGCCAAGGAAGCACATATTGATATTATGCAGAATGCTTCATTAAGAATAGCTTATCTTACTTCGCGAAATGCAGCATTTGGCCAACAGCCTTGTGTTAATCCGGACGAATATTTATTTTGGGATCCTATTCATCCTACGCGAATTGTTCATCAGTTATTATCAGGTTATGCGCTTAGTTTATTAGGGAGTAAATAAATGACTTATGATGTTCCACATATTGTAAATGGCCAATCTCAGAGCCAAGCAAGTAGAAAATTAGACGTTTATGATCCAGTTGCGGGTCAAGTTGCAGGCTATGTATCTGTGGCTGATTCAAATATGGTTCAACAAGCTATTGCAGCAGCAAAACAAGCTTTTACCTCGTGGTCATGCACGACAGCGCCTCAGCGTGCAAAAATTCTATTTCGTTTTAAAACATTATTAGATAAAAATCTTGACGAATTAGCAAAATTAGTCACCCAAGAGCATGGAAAAACATTAGTTGAAGCAATTGGATCTGTACAACGTGGCATTGATGTCGTTGACTTTACTTGCGGTATTCCGCATCACCTTCAAGGCATGTTTACCGATAATGTTTCTGTAGGAATTGATTGTTATTCTTTGCATCAACCAGTAGGTGTATGTGTTGGTATTACTCCTTTTAATTTTCCAGCGATGATTCCACTCTGGATGTTCCCCATGGCAATTGCTTGCGGTAACACCTTTGTGCTGAAGCCATCAGAAAAAGATCCTTCTTGTTCGGTACGATTGGTTGAATTAGCTAAAGAAGCAGGTGTGCCAGATGGAGTGGTAAATATCGTTCATGGTGATAAAGAAACAGTGGATGCATTATTAATGCATCCTGATATACAAGCTATTAGTTTTGTTGGCTCATCGGCAGTTGCTGAATATGTTTATCGAACAGGCATAACACACAATAAACGCGTTCAAGCTTTTGGTGGTGCTAAAAATCATTGTATTGTGATGCCAGATGCTGATGTTAATCAAGCTGCAGAGCAGCTTATCGCAGCAGCTTTTGGATCTGCTGGCGAACGTTGTATGGCAATATCAATCGTTCTCACGATAGGTGATGATACCGCAGATAAATTAATTTCAATTATGCAAGCTAAAATAAAAAATTTGAAAATCGGCTCAGGATTATCTACTGATACAGACATGGGACCACTGATTACTCAAGCGCATTGGGAACGTGTACAATCTTATATTGCATTGGGAAAACAAGAAGGTGCTAAGTTAGTAATTGATGGTAGTCACTATAAACCTAAAAGTTGCAGCGATGGATTTTTTATGGGGGCATGTTTATTCGATCATGTCACACCCAATATGCGAATTTATAAGGAAGAAATTTTTGGGCCCGTACTTGGTATCGTTCGTGTTGCTAATTTTGATCAAGCGCTACAGCTAATTAATGCTCATGAGTATGGGAATGGTACCGCTATTTTTACTAGTAGTGGCTATATTGCACGCACCTTTGCAGAAAAGGTTCAAGTGGGAATGGTGGGTATTAATTTGCCTGTTCCTGTACCAGTAGCTTATCATAGTTTCGGTGGATGGAAACGATCGATTTTTTCTGATATTGGAATGTATGGAACAGAAGCAATTCGTTTCTATACAAAATTGAAAACAGTCACACAACGTTGGTTACCAAGGATATCGTCATGATGACAATAGGATTTATTGGTCTAGGCCATATGGGTAATCCCATGGCTAAAAATTTGTTAAAAGCAGGATATAACTTACAGGTTTACGATGTACTACCGCAGCTTTCTCGGGTTTTTAGTACCGTTTCGCCATCCATTAAGGCGATGGCAAAAACGGTAGATGTCATTATTACGAGTGTACAAACCAGCGAACAAGTACAGGATATATGTTTAGGTGACGATGGAATTT
The DNA here is from genome assembly GCA_001801485.1 of Gammaproteobacteria bacterium RIFCSPHIGHO2_12_FULL_37_14. The sequence continues at coordinate 29,489 of MGXV01000080.1, read as the reverse complement.
TTGCGCATGCGAAAGCTAATCTTCTCTATATTGATTGCTCTTCTATTGATATCAAAATGACAACTATTCTTCATGAGGAAGCACGAAAACTAGGAATTGCGATGATAGATGCACCTGTATCAGGAGGCGTAACTGGTGCGGAGGCCGGATCCTTAACGTTTATGGTGGGTGGTAGTGATATTGATTTTGCACTTGCCGAACCCATTTTAAAGACGATGGGAAAAAAAATTATTCATGCTGGTCCAGGAGGACATGGCCAAGCGGCAAAGATTTGCAATAATTTATTATTAGGTATATCGATGATAGGTGTTAGTGAATCATTTACGCTTGCAGCAAAGTTGGGTTTAGATCAAAAAAAATTTTTTGATATTAGTTCAAATGCTTCCGGACAATGTTGGTCAATGACAAAATATTGTCCCGTACCGAATATTATTGAGAATGTACCTGCTAACAATCATTATCAACCAGGGTTCATGGCAAAAATGATGTTAAAAGATTTACGTCTTGCACAGCATGCAGCAGAAACAGTGGATGCAGTTATTCCACTGGGAGCCGTCGCGATGGAGCTATATGAGTTATACGTTAATCAAGGTTTAGGAGAAACTGATTTCTCTGGCATTATTAATTTACTAGCTGGCGAAAGTAGTTAATATATTTGTGACCATCAGAAAGGAATTCACAATGAAATATACAGTTAATCTCATAGATGTTAACTTATCAAATATTAATATTGTTGGTGGAAAAAATGCTTCTATTGGCGAGCTAATAAAAAATTTATCTCATTTAGGTATAAAAGTTCCTGGCGGTTTTGCTACACTCGTGAATGCATATCAAACATTTTTATCCGAGAATCATTTAGATAAAAAAATTGATCAAATCATCCAAAAAACTAAAATTAAAAAAATTGATCAATTAAGTAAAGCTGGCGCTCAGATTAGACGATTAATAGTGAATACCTCTTTTTTGCCAGAGTTTGAAAAAGAAATTTCAACTGTTTATGCTCAATTAGGTTCTCCGACAGTAGCTGTTCGTTCTTCAGCAACAGCAGAAGATCTTCCTCAAGCCTCATTTGCGGGTCAACAAGAAACCTATTTAAACGTCAAAGGCATTAAAAATATTCTTCAAGCAATTAAATTAGTGTTTGCTTCCTTATTCACGAATCGTGCCATTGCCTATCGACAACATCATGGCTTTGATCAATTAGAAATAGGAATGTCAGTTGGTATTCAGCCAATGATTCGTAGTGATCACGGAACGAGTGGCGTGATATTTACATTAGATACGGAATCTGGCTTTGATCAGGTGATTTTAATTACGGCATCTTATGGCTTAGGGGAGGGTATTGTACAAGGCGGAGTGATTCCGGATGAGTTTTATGTTTCGAAACCTATCTTAGAAAATGGAAAATTTTCTATTTTGCAGCGTAAACTCGGCGATAAACATATTAAAATGATTTATTCGAAATCAAAAAACCCATCTCAATCAACAAAAATTATTCCTGTTTTATTAGCAGAACGACAAAAATTTTCGATCAGTGATAAAGAAGTAGAATTATTAGGTAAACAAGCTTTAATGATTGAGAAACATTATGGCAAGCCTATGGATATCGAGTGGGCAAAAGATGGTTTAACGGGAGAAATTTATATTTTGCAAGCACGTCCTGAAACAGTTAAAAATAATTACAAACAAGATCACCAGTTGGAACAATTTAAATTATCTAAAAAAGGAAAAATATTAATTACGGGCCAAAGCGTTGGTCAACGTATTGGATATGGCCAAGCTTGCGTGGTCAATCATCCTAAATCAATTGGTGCAGTGAAACCCGGTAGCGTGCTCGTCACGGACATGACTGATCCTGATTGGGAACCGATTATGAAGCAGGCAGCAGCAATAGTGACTAATCGTGGCGGACGTACTTGTCATGCAGCGATTGTTGCGCGAGAAATGGGTATTCCAGCAGTAGTCGGTTGTGGAAATGCAACAAAAATCATTCAACATCATACTAAAATTACGGTGTCATGTGCGGAAGGACAAACTGGTTACGTGTATGAGGGCAATATTCCATTTAAGGTCAATCAGATTAATATAAAAAATTTACCTGAATTGCCACTAAAATTGTGTTTAAATATTGGTAATCCCGGCAAAGCTTTTACTACACAATTTTTACCTAATCAGGGTGTTGGTTTAGCACGTTTAGAATTCATCATTAATCATATGATAGGGATTCATCCTAATGCTTTACTTCATCTGACTTCTTTACCAAAGAAGATTCAGCAAGCAATACGTTTACGAATAGCGGGGTATGCAAATCCGAGTGAATTTTATATTGAACGGTTACGGGAAGGGATTGCAACTATTGCTGCGGCATTTCATCCTAAAGAAGTGATATTTCGCTTTTCAGATTTTAAATCGAATGAATATGCTAATTTATTGGGTGGAAATATATTTGAGCCTGAAGAAGAAAATCCTATGTTAGGATTTCGCGGTGCTTCGCGTTACATCAGTCCGCAATTTAAAGCTTGTTTTAAAATGGAATGTGAGGCTATTAAACGTGTTCGTCAAGGAATGGGCTTAAGTAATGCACAAGTCATGATACCATTTGTGCGCACAGTGCATGAACTCAAAAAAACGATCAAACTCATCGAAGAATTTGGTTTAAAACGTGGCGTGAATGGATTAAAAATCTATATGATGTGCGAGTTGCCATCCAATATTATATTAGCTAATGAATTTCTAGAATATGTCGATGGGTATTCGATTGGATCCAATGATCTCACTCAATTGACCTTAGGAGTAGATCGTGATTCCAATCTTGTTGCAGCATCATTTGATGAGCGCGATGATGCAATCAAAACGATGTTGCATTCAGTTATTTCTATTTGTAATAGTAAGAATAAATATGTGGGAATTTGTGGGCAAGGGCCATCGGACCACCCTGATTTTGCGCAGTGGTTGCTAGAAGAAAAAATTCAATGTATTTCACTCAACCCAGATTCAATGGTTGATACTTGGTTGAAAATAGCCAAAGCCAGCCCACATCAACACAGTAATTTAATTGAGCTCAACAAAGAACTATCTAAGCAACGTAAAAAATTTGGGTAGCATATAAGATAATAGAATAAAATCATTAAAAATCATATACTTAACTTTTTTCGTTGATTAGATACTTAATATTGATTTAATACTTATCCCTCATACTAATAGTTACAATAACGGGGTGATAAGTGGAAATTAATCTACATAATATTAACGAAGAAGTTCAGGAACTTTATTCTAAAGCTAAGCAAGAAGATCAGGCCTTATTGCTCCTTGTAGCATCTCGAATACAATTTTATGATCAAACATTACAAAAATATCTTGAATCTAAACATCTGCAACTACAACAATCTACTTTGAAAAATCAAGAATTAATTAATCTCATGATGGAGATAAATGAACAATATCGTGAGGTAGCGACGATTTTTAAAGAGACTGGCGAATGGATTTTAGAAAAAGCTTCTATTGATTTACAGGTAATTGGCCTTAAATTAATATCAGCTAGTAAACTAGTGCCTACTAATTATAAAAAATTAGTTCTAAATTCTATCAATGAAATATACGATCTTGCTGAAGCATTAGGCGGTATTTATCTTAGGCTCGGTCAAAATTCATTACCTACCGTATCTGGCCATGACGATGGTAAGCAAAGTGTAGCAGACGGAGCGTGTGGTGGAATAGTATTAGAATGGGCAGAACAATCTGATCAACAAGGCACGCCAACATATCCAATCACCTCTAATTTATCTGTGCTGGGACGTCAGCACAATCAAAAGCTAGAACTTAGTAAAAATTATAAGCCTATTCCATATTCTACCATTAGTGTATCAGAATTAGATTTAGTGAACACATTAGGTAGTTTGAAAACAAATGTATCCCATTATGTTGTCATTGGTGATACTTGTGCACTCACTCATGCTTTAGGAATAAAAAAACATAAACGTTTTGTTGAAATTGTGGATCCTAATTATGGCAATTTTTTCTTTCGTGATATTGAAACAGCCGGAATTTGGCTTGCTATTTTATTACAACGATACAAAATTTCTAAATTTCCTTCCGAAAATATTGTATTTTTACAGCGTCATACTGATGGCCTTTCCATCATAGAAAATCGATTTATTTCAAATAAAATGTTAGAAGATGTTGAAATTGAATTTAATAGCGAAGCGGGGTATCAAAAATTACTCGATCATCTACATCATCATATTGCTCATATTATTCAATTGAGCCAACCAGATAAACTCTTTTATCATCTTATTGAAGCACTTAAATATTTTCATTATTGTTTAATGCCAGAAGATAACAATCAATTAAATAAATTTATCAACGATATTGTAGGAAATCAATCGTACGATTCAGTCGCATGTGAAAAATTTATAACTAAAGACTATTTTCATCAATTGCAAGCTCTGCTGACCAAGCAACCAGAAATGGAACAGAATAATATTAAAGCAAGTTTAATAAAAATTACTCAGCAAACTTCAAGCCGCACATTATTGTCACCAGCTGTTTATGAAGCTTTGAAAGATATTAAAGAAAAAAATCAGATCATTACTAACCAAGTTTATCAATTTTCTACTGAATTAACTATCTTGCGTACACTCGTTTATCAAAATAATTTATCCGAATCAAATGAACAATTTGATGAGAATCAAAAACAGATTTTACTTGAAAAAATAAATCGATTAACAATTGAAATAGATATTTTAAATAATATCAAAAGGAAATTAAGGATAAATAATATAGATGGAAAATTAATTGCTGGATTTTATAGAAAAATTGATTATTCCTTAGATAAGGCCAAGCTTGAGATGGGTTTAATACTTGGTGGAAAGAATACCCAATGTCATTTATTAATTGGAAAAATTAAGTTCCTTCGTCAAATTTTAAGTGTTCTTGATGCTGAACTCGTTGATCATGATCGCTCGGGAATGGATTTGTATGATAAATTAAAAAATAAAATAGCAATTAAAAAACGAAAAATTTTAAACGATATAAGATCTGTCTGTGACGAAACGGAATCACAAATCATTTCAAATGAAGATCATCAAATTTTATTGGAAAACTTAATTAAATATTTCCCAAATTTTTTAGATCTACCACAACTCGGCTTCGGGTATGTGGATCATAAATATATTGAATTGTTAAATACGTCACTCGATAAAGAAATAATTAGAAAATACTCTACAGAAGAAATGAGAGTACTAGATAATCTTTTTCAATTGTTAAACGCAAATCTGCTCACATCTATTCAAGCTGATTTAACAAAAAAAATTGATTATTCGTCTGATACAAGGATTAAAAAGGTATATCAGGATTTATTGAAAGGAGCAAATGAATTACGTAAAGAATTGATAGTTTCTATGAATCTCGATACAGATAAACTCCCTGTTAGTCATTTTATTGAATTAGCAAGAGTGATAGCTCCTGCCAATATAAGTGATGATGGCCACTTTACTGGTAATTCATATGATTTTTCAAGTCATGTTAATATTTATCGTCTACCGGAGCTGATTATCAATACAGTGACAACTATTATTAATGATCTGAAAATGGCTAATAAAAATGTAGCCATGTTGGATGAATTATTGAAAAATCTTAAAACCACTTATTTATTTTATCAGAATGAAAATATTGGAATTTCAGATTGTCTTTCTAAAATGTATGAAGATTTAAATTTAGACAAAGATTGCAGTCAAAATAAAATTAATGAACAATTCATCATAGAGAGTGTTAATACAAAAAAAATCGACGAGTTTAAAAATGAAAATTTAACTATTCAAGCAGGCGCCAAGAATAGCGATGTTGCTAATGACAAGAGTCTAAAAATCAAAAATTTGATAATGATTATTAATAATGAGAAATTTTGGAGAACAAAAGCGCATTTTTCTTTTAGTGCCGCACCTAATGGTGTAATGAAAATGCGAAGAGTATTGAAGCATATGGATGCTAATGATAATGATAATGAGCCAATGATACTGACTAAATTAGAAAAGATTGCTAGAAATCGAACCAAGCCATCCATTTTCCAATTTTGTTTTTTTAGGGGCGCCTTCCGTGATGATACGACGAAAACGCTTTACAAATTAGTGAAGAAAATGCAAAAAGGGAAAAATTACGATCAAGAATACTCAGTACTAACTCAAGAATTTGTTAAATCTAGTAAGAAATAAATTACTCATACGGCTGCTTAAAAATAATTCCTTGACTACAAAAATAGCCATCTGTTAGGATGCCTGTCACATTAATAGGGATTATCATATGAAAAAATTATCAATTTTAAGTAGTATCTTTTTAGCTAGCTTTGGAATGACGATAGCTGCTCATTCGAGTTCTACTATTCCTCTTGAAGGTGGCAATATCGCTCCCATGAAAAAAATAAGTATTTTTTTGCAAAAATTAGTTCCTCAAGTTAAGTATAATGTCAGTTGCAATATTCATGATGAGAATAATCAAGAAAATCAAGTTTTTATTTATGTTGACGTTATGGCGACCAATTCCAATGAAATTACCTTAAATGGCAAATTGATTGCTATAGGTGAAGGTGGTGGCATAGGGAAGTTATCAAAAGTCGATAATCAATTAATCGCGAATAGTCTCACCAACTGGGGTCGAACTGATAGTGCATTAGAAATTCAAAATCTTGATCACCTTGATACAATCAGTGTGGATAATTGTATTGCTACGCCGGCACTGAGTTAGAGTAAACGTTCATGATGATGGATGTATCGTGTCATTGATTGGCTAACTTTTGTTGAGTAGGAGAGGGGGAATTGGTGACGGATAAAGCTTGTTCGACGACGCTGACCATGGCTAGCGCTGTATCAGCAGCATCTCGCCCTTTATGTCCTTCTTTCCCACCGACTCTATCCATTGCCTGTTCCATATTGTCAATGGTTAATACACCAAATATTATTGGAATTTCAAAATTGAGCATCACTTGTAAGCAACCTTGACTCACTTGTTGGCAAACATAATCATAATGACTAGTCTCCCCACGAATAACCGCACCCAAGCAAATGATAGCATGATAGTGTTTTGATTTAGCAGTTAGTTGTGCGATAAGCGGGATCTCAATGGCACCAGGAACATGAAATACCGAAATATTTTTTTTATGCACATCTAATTCGATGAAGCGATTAAGAGCACCTTGTAATAATTTTTCAGTGATAGTTTGGTTAAATTGACTGACAATAATTGCAAACCGTTTACTCATGGTGATTACTCGCTGCGCTAAAATGGATGAGATGATGCAATTTTTCTTTTTTAGTTTTTAAATAATGATAATTATGTTTGTTCGGGAAAATTGGTAGAGATTCTCTAATCACTTCATGAATTCCATATTTTTTAAGATCACTCACCTTATTTGGATTGTTAGTGATTAAACGTATTTGTTTAATATTTAAATTTCGTAAAATATTTGCAGCAATAGCATAATTTCTCGCATCGATGGGTAGGCCAAGTTGTTCATTGGCCTCCACGGTATCTAGGCCAGTATCTTGTAAAGCATATGCTTTAATTTTATTCAGCAGTCCAATTCCGCGACCTTCTTGATTGAGATAAATTAGTATCCCACCCTCATCCTGAATACGTTGCAAAGAATAATGGAGTTCGGCATGACAATTACAACGTTTGGATGCAAATAAATCACCTGTTACACATGACGAATGGATACGAACTAATGTTGGTTGGATAGCATTTATTTTTTGTTTAGTTAATATCATGTGTTCATGTTCAGTTATCTTTTCCCTAATGACGGTCATTGCAAAATCACCATATTGCTCGATTGGTAGTGTGGTTGAAACTTCTTCTGCAATCATATTTTCGCGAGCTAAACGGTAGGTTAAAATATCGCTAATAGCTAACGTATTGAGTTGGTGAGTCTGCGCAAACTGCGTTAATTGGTTGCCGGATGCCATCGTCCCATCAGGATTCATAATTTCACAAAGAACGGCGGCTGGTTTGAAGCCTGCAAGCCTAACAATATCGATTGCTCCTTCGGTATGACCTTGTCGTTCTAATACGCCGTGATGTTTGGCTCGTAATGGAAATATATGGCCAGGTTTTACGAGTTGCTCAGGTTGTACGTCATCGTTAATAGCAACTTGAATGGTTTGGGTACGATCAGCGGCAGACACACCTGTACTAATACCGTCCTTAGCATCTATCGATATGGTGAAAGGTGTGCCACGTGAACTGGTATTTTCATCAGATGAGAGCATGAGCGGAAGTTTTAATTTCGCCAATTGATTTTCTGCTAAGGATAAACACACAATTCCTGTCCCTTGACGAATCATAAAGTTCATTATTTCAGGCGTAATTTTTTCAGCAGGAATAATAAGATCACCTTCGTTTTCACGATCAGGGTCATCAATTAAAATAATCATTTTGCCTTGTTTCAGATCATTTATTGCTAGATTTATTCGGTCATCAATTGCTTGCATAGTTAATCACTCCAGTGAAATTGTTTTCTGGATAAAATTTTCAATATATTTTCCCATCATATCTACTTCAATATTTATTTTTGTGCCGATTTGATATTGATAAGCGATGCTTGCTTGTTGAGTATGGGGAATCAATGTAATGGTGAAATGATCCGAAAAAATATTAATGACTGTGATGCTCATGCCATCTAGTGCCACGTAACCTTTTGCGATCAAATATTTTGATAGGTGTTCTGGCACACTGATTTTAACTAACCAGGCATTACTCGCATCAAATGTTATATCAATAATTTCTCCAATACTATCAATATGCCCTTGTATATAATGTCCACCAACTCGATCACCTAATTGTAAGGATTGTTCTAAGTTTACAGCTTGATTCACGGTGAGCATATCCAGATTAGTCAGCTTCAAAGTTTCAGGTACGGCAGTGACTTTAAAGGAAGTGTTATCACATTCTGTTACGGTTAAACAAACACCATTAACTGCAATACTATCTCCAACTGATAAATCAGTCAGTGGGTGAGCAGGGGCAATCATCAATTGCTTGCAACCTGCTACTATTGTTAGTTCTGATACGGTGCCAATCATTTCAACAATGCCACTAAACATACTTACTCTCTGAATAATTTGCAGTAAAATGAAAATCACGGTCGTGCATTTTTAGCTCTATTTCTGGCAGATCACGTTTATTTTCTAAGGATCCAATAATAGTGGGTGCGAGATAGACATGTATTTGATTAATTAAATTCGCTTGAATAAATTGTTCATGGGTAGTTCTTCCGCCTTCTACTAAGACACTAGTTATTTCTTTTTTACCTAATTCATCTGCAAGATGAGATAAGTCAATGAGACCAGAGGTATTTGTCGAAACAATCAGTACTTCAATTTGCCTATCCATTATTTTCTTTAGCCATTCTTTATCAACCGCTTCTGTAGTAACCAAAATAGTTTTTGCTGGCAATGACGGATCGAATAATTTTAAATCGAGAGGCAACTGACCTTTTGCCGATAAAATAATCCGAATAGGCTGTTTACAAGCCATGTTATTCGTCACCAGTCGAGCAGTTAACAATGGATTGTCATGAGTAGCTGTTTTTGATCCTATTAATATGGCATCAACTTGTTGACGTAAATGATGAGAATTGACAAGCGAAGCATGACAAGAAATATTACGATCATCAGAATGATAGGTGATGGTTTTACCATCAAGAGACATAGCCCATTTTGCAATAATGAATGGACGTTTATGCGTAATATAATGGAAAAATATTTGATTCAGTTTTATTGCTTGATCTGCTAATAAACCTAATTCGACTTCGATTCCAGCGGATCGCAAGCTTTCTACCCCTTTGCCAGCTACCAGAGGATTGGGATCTAAACAGGCGATATAAATTTTTTTAATAGAATGTTGCAGCAATGATGAGACGCAAGGTGGCGTTTTTCCATCATGGCAACAAGGCTCAAGGGTAACATAAAGCGTAGCATCACGGGCTTGTTCACCGGCCTCTTGTAAAGCTATTATTTCGGCATGTGCTTCACCGGCTCGTTGATGAAAACCTTTGCCAATAATTTGATTATCTTTCACAATTACGCAACCTACCATAGGATTAGGTGAGACGGTAAAACGCCCTTGTTCCGCTAATTGCAGCGCTAATTGCATGTAATCTTGGTGAGTAAATGACACAGTCAAGCCCTCATAACAACAATCTTAGGGCATTGATTAGGAAGAATTAGTGAATGACTAATTTTTGAGCTAATGCGTGAAGTGACATTTCATGCATGATTACTCTTCTTTCATCCGGACTCTAACCGTCGGCTTTGGTATTTAACCAAATCTGCTGACCCTTTAAATGATTTTAAAGGCGCTCGCGGGCTCGTTTACTCGCTAAAAATAAAGTAAACATACCGCCGGTAGGGATTTTCACCCTGCCCTGAAGATTACATAATGAAGTTAATAGGAAATTGGGTTATTGTCAATAATGAAAAACTTGCTAGCTATTTTCTAGCTGCGATTATTTACTAAATGAGAATCTAACTATGAAAAATATGTTTACGGAACATCTACATAGTATTGGTGAAACATATTTCCAACATTTTAAATTTGCATTGAAATTTGGGATTTGTATGCTAATTGGTGGTATGGCGTGTATTATACATGCCATTTTTCCATTTTTATTTGAAAATTTGGGTAGTGATTATTTACTGAAAATGACTACTGATTTTGTCAATCGCTTATCTAAACTTGATGCGAGAACCACTACACTATTAGAAATATTGCAAAAAAAAGCTAAACGCTAAAAATCACCCAAGTTGAAATATCAGGGCATAGTTTATGTTAAAATGAGAATACCAACATTATAAAAGAGTTGGAGGTTTCGTCATGAAAAAATCTATTAAGCATCCTATTGATAAATCAATTAAAAATGCTCATTTACTCTCGAAAAATAAAAAATATGACTTTATCGATGAGGCTGGCAAGGAATCTTTCCCAACTAGCGACCCACCAGCCTGGACATTAGGTACACATAAGATACTTAAGACAGCTAAGAATAAGCAGCAAGACATATTGCATGTTTTTATGTATGAACATAGTATCATTAAAAAAGTTATTTTAGCGCTAGGTGAACTTGCTAAAGCAATAAAAAATAGTAAACATGTTGAAGCCAATGTTCTGAAAAATATAACCGATTTTTTAACTAAATTTGTCGATCAATGCCATCATCAAAAAGAAGAATTATTATTCTCTGAATTAAAGCATAGCAAAGAAAGTCCTTCCGATTATCTTTTAAATGATTTACATCATGAACATGAAAATGGTAGCGATTTAATTGCTCATTTAAAAACAGCGATTAAATCGTATGTCGACCGCGATTCAACTAAAAATAAGAAAATCATTCGTCTATTAAATGAAGTTGAAGATTTTTACTTTAATCATCTTGAAAAAGAAGAGGAGCATATTTTTGGTTTAATTAATCGTTCGCTTAGTGACGAATGTCAAAAAAACTTAATTATTCGATTTGAAGAAATTGAAACGAGTCATGGAAAAACTCATGAGCAATTAATTAAATTAGCTGACCAACTCGCTAGACAATTATCTACTATTCATTAAAATCAAAAAAACCAACGACGGGAAAGTGATCAGATAAATCGAAGCTTGGCCACATTTTTACATTCTCTAGATCTCTTAAAATAAATATTTTATTGTATGCTATTTTAGCTGTGAGATGCAGATTGCTATAAAAAATATAATCAATTCTACTGCGATGCTGGCCTTTACTCATAGTATTAATATCACTATCTGTTGAATAAGGATAGCCGATATTGTCGAGCAATTTAACATGCAAAGTATTTTGTAAAACGATAAAATCTGGGCTTAGATAATGAATATTAAAATCACCACCAATGAGAACAGCCTGATGAGGGGGAATGTTTAAATTTTCAATCCAATTGGCTAACTCCAGTAATTGTTTTTGTCTGGCATCATGGCCACCATTTACTTCAGCTGCTTGTAAATGTGTACCGAAAACATGATAAATGATGCCCATTTTATTGATAGCAGCATAGATAACTCCTTTAGCAGCTAAACTATCGATGTCAGCACTAGCTTGATAGATAATTTGATCTTGTTTTATGATAGGCCATTTACTAAACATCATGATTCCACCGGTTAAAGCTTTAGTCGTGTGATCACCAACAACCTCAGTATGAAAAGGATAATGCACTTGCATCAATTTTATTATTTTTAATCTTAAATCTTTATCGAAAAGCTCTTCTAAAATGACAACGTCATAGGAAGAAATTTTAGGTGGGATATCGGTTACGCGAATATCTGGTTGATTAAGGTTGTTGATGACATTAGCATAAAATGGCATAAATTGTGTGTTGTAACTTAATATGCTGATCCTTTTAGCTGAGCTAGTGTTAAATATATTTGTCTGTGGCTGATTAATTGTAAAATGATAATGACCTACTAAACTAGTTAGTGGCGTCCATTGTCGCGCATAAATTTGATAAGAATTATTCCAAAAATCTGCCGCAATTAATTGAAAATGATTATTTACTAAAATATTTCGTTTAATCTGCAGAGGCAGGGTAAGATTAGCATAAATATCTGAGCCATATATTTTTTTTCCTTTTTCCGTAACGGATATTATCAAATCTTGATGATGATAGTTAGGATGTTCTATAACAATATCAAATTGATAAAGTTGATCAGATTTCACATGAATATTTCTATTGAACCAAAGAATGGATTTAGTTTCATAAGGTGCTAAAAGAAGAGAGTTACCATCCCAATCTTTTCCTTTTTGGAATGCTTTATCTTCTGTTAGTAGATTAATTTTAAGCTGAAGAACGACAGGTGTATTATTAGTTAAAATAACGGTCGTATTGTCGCTATTAAGTTCTTCCGCATTGACAGTAGCGAGCAGAAGCAAATTTATTATCCAGGGAAGAATTTTTTTTATCATTTCATATCAGTATCATAAAACTTATTTAATAACTATTGTATTAGCTTGGCATCACAGGCTAAATCAGCCGTTTTTAGATAAAAAGCGTATAATAATAATAAATAGAAATATAAAAAAGGAGGAGAATATGAACAAAACATCAACAAATAGATCTAAATTGTCACGAAATGGACATGCTTATCATGCTATTTATTCAGATCTTGATAAAATTAAGAATGCTTTTGCTGATACGGCTAGTGATTTAAAAGGAAAAACAGGAGAAATTCTTGCGCAATCTTTTGATGGCATAAAACGCACATCAAACAAGCTTCAGCAAAACGTATCAGAATACACCGCAGAAAAGCCATTTAAAACATTAGGAATAATATTCTTAGTAGGTGTAGGCATCGGCTATTTTTTGCGTCGAAAATAGATGAGAGCTTGAAAGTTGAAGGAGAACTATGACAAGCAAGAAAAAATCGAGCTTGATAATGACGATTATTCAGCTGTTAACGATATTTCCTGTCATAGTTGGATTATTCGATAACTTAATTATGCTGTTAAATAATGAAATTCGATTGGCAAAGCATAATGTGATGATAATATGTTTTTTAATTATTCTTTTAATTTCATTGCTCACCACAACTTGGTTGGGTACGTGTGTGTTATTAATTATTTATTTTAATTCGCTGCAATTTAGTTGGGCATCCTCAATTGGGATTATCATTTTTTTAAATGTTATACTTTTAGTTTTTACATCGCTCATTCTAATTATTAAAAAAAATGCTTTAATTTTGCCATCTCCTGCAAAGATACTACGCGACATTTTTTATAGACGTTAAAATTAACGTGCGCGCTAGGATTGAGAGGTGTATTATTCTATCTTCTAAATATGACTCCCTGTTAATTTAATTAAATACGAACTATGAAACTTTTATTTTATGATGTAGCAACGCCAATTGCATATACAAATACAACGATCGCTGAAAGAGGATTAGGTGGCACTGAGGCAACCATCATTCGAATTGCTCATTCTCTAAAGCATGAGCATACTGTTTATATTGCGCAGCATTGCCGCACTGCTCAAGAAGATAGCATTTTTGATGGAGTATCTTATCTTTCGTTAGAGTCAGCTAATCAGCTTCTTCCAGATGCCGTGGTACTTCTTCGTGAGTACGAATGGATTGATCGAGTAGGAGAATTATTTCCACACGCAAAGCATTATTTCTGGATACATAATTTTCCGCCTCGTGATTTATATTTAACATATCATGCATTATTAAAATATCATTTTGAAATAATAGCTGTCTCAAATTTCCACAAGCAGACGATTGTTAATCGTTTAAAACCTAGATGGTATCAAAATTTTTATCGAGCAATGGTACCACATCATGCCATTAAAATTTCAGTTATTTATAATCCAATCGATGATCTTTTATATCCTGATTACACTGTTTGGGATCCAAATCAACTTATTTTTATGAGTTCACCGCATAAAGGATTAGCGGAATGTTTAAAAAACTTTGTTAAAGTGGCTGAGCAATTTCCTGATTTAAAATTACTTGTTTGTAATCCTGGTAATTGGGATCATACCTTATCTATTCCAGCCAATGTTCATGTTTTAGGTGCTATTCCACATGATCAGGTTATTGAACATGTCAGGCGCTCGCTCTGTGTTTTTTATCCCCAAACCAAGCGCGCTGAAACGTTTGGATTAGTCTATGCTGAATCAAATGCAGTTGGAACGCCTGTCCTTGCTCATCCTGTGGGTTCAGCTAAAGAGATATTAAATGGTACAACTCAATTAGTGAACGGTAAAAGTATTTCTGCAATTATTAAAAAAATTGCTCAGTGGCGAACCCAACGTCCAGTGATTGTTGGAAAAGACGAGTTTAGATTAAAGCATATCACCAAAAAATGGCTTGATTTATTAATGGAACGACCAACATCATCCTAAATTAGTACTAAAAGCAGTTGCATTTAGTACAGCAGCAATTCTAATAGTTGATTGAATGGCTTGCTTAGTGACGTTATTTTTTACCAAGGTATTAGTATGGGCTTCCATACACATGCCACAGCCGTTAATTGCGGATACCGCAAGGCAAGCCAGCTCAAAATCAATTTTATTGATGCCATGATTTGCAATAATATTCATACGCAATTTAGCAGGCATACTTGCATAAGTTTTATCACTAACAAGATGGATAAATCGATAATAAATATTATTCATCGACATGATCGAGGCAGCAGCTTTCATGCCATTCATTTCATTTGGAGATAAATAGTCAGCAGCTTTCTCGGCGAGAACTGAAATTAAATTGATATTTTTCGTGGTATAGGCAGCAGCTAAAGCAATTTGATAGATTTGCTTTTGACTTAAATCGTCTGCACCATTTTCAGATAGAATGGAAGAGAAATTGAGTTTGATGTCTTTTGCATAATCAGGTAACTGGTCGATAAGTTGTTCAATAGTCATTGTAAGTTCCTCAAATGAGTAGATCAGTTTTCGCTATAATTAAGTTTGTATAGTTTCTTCGCCTTTTTGCCAATTGCATGGACAAAGCTCATCTGTTTGTAAAGCATCTAGTACGCGTAATACTTCCTTGGGATTTCTTCCAACATTAAGATCGGTAACCATCACAAAGCGAATGATATTATCGGGATCAACAATAAAAGTTGCGCGTTGAGCTACGCCTGCTTGTTGATCTAAGATACCTAATGACTGTGATAATTCTCGTTTGATATCTGAAAGCATAGGAAAAGGTAAGCTACGTAATTCGTCATGATGTTGCTTCCAGGCTAGATGAACAAATTCAGAATCGGTACTGACGCCTAATAGTTGTGCCTCTCGCTCAATAAAGTCTTTGTGCAAACGACCAAACTCAGCGATCTCAGTGGGACATACAAAAGTGAAATCTTTCGGCCAGAAAAAAAATACTTTCCATTTGCTAGTGTATGTTGTTAAATTAACATCAATGAATGCATCCTGAATATTACTCGAGATCACTCCTGTTGCATTGAACTGTGGAAATCGATCACCAATTTTTAGCATAATTTATCCTCTTTATTTAATTCATTTCAATAAAAAATAGATTAATAAAAAACGTTCAATAAGTAAAAGATATTATTATTATTGATACGATAAGATTTATTTATGATAAAGGGAGAAGCTGGCATGTATTCAATTTAATCGGTACAATTAAACTATATAAGGATAATTTAAATGCCTGATTTGGACGCAAAAGACAAAGAATATCTTATTAAAAAGCAGGCTTGTTTTTCCCAGCTGACTGATAAGGAATGTGAGATTTTAGTTAGTTTATTAAAGGAAAAAAGTTTCAAAGCTGGCGAAACAATCGTGACAGAAGGGGATATTGTCGATTGTGTTTATTTAATAATAGGTGGAATAGCAGATGTTAGGCATGTTTTTTTAAACAACGGCATCACTGAGTTTCAATCCATTGCGCATTTAGGCCCTGAACAAGCGATTGGTTTAAACGAATTTGGTTTTTATTCATTGTCTGGTGTACGAACCGCTTCTGTTGTTGCACTCACCGATATGACTGCTCTGCAATTTAGCGTGGCAGCATTTCATGGATTTGCTCTTGCTTATCCACATGTTAATGAAGTCATGCGCAATTTTGTAAAGGTTAATGAAAAGTCCTGACTATACTTTAGCTAGTTGATACTTCTTTTATCGCGTAACTTGCCAATTAAATGATTTATGCGTATAAAGTTCGCTCTAGAACTCATTTTCTGTGAGAAAAGTTATGCGCAAATTGATCTATGTTTTTTCTATTGCTATCGCCATATTGAATGTATGTTCTGCTCAAGCTGCTATAGGACAATTTCGTGAATTTATCATCGACACGGATATGGGTATGGATGATGCAATGGCAATCTCCTATATTTTAAAGCACCCGAATATTAGCGTTAAAGCCATACTAATTGAAGGCAATGGTGATGCACATTGTCGACCAGCTTATGCAAATGCAATAGGACTGTTGAAATTACTGCACTATACTACTATTCCAATTGCTTGTGGACGATCCAAGTCTTTTGTTGGCGGACATGTGTTTCCAGAGCGATTTAGAAACATCAGCGATACATTTGCTAATCAGTTATTGCCTCAAATTTCAGTCACTTCTCCAAAATTAACAGCACATGATTTATTAATCATGTCGCTACAATCAGCGGCTAGTCCTATTGATATTTTAGCATTAGGTCCTCTGACTACTTTGGCAGAAGTATTAGAACAGCAGCCTAATTTAAAAAATAAAATCCGCATGATTTATATGATGGGTGGAGCAATTACTGTTCCTGGTAATATCATTGATGTTGATCCAACTCAAAATAATCGTGTTGCTGAATGGAATATTTATTTTGATCCTTATGCTGCGAATAAAGTATTTCATTCTGGAGTAGCGATTACCTTAGTGCCGCTCGATGTAACCAATACTGTTCCACTGGATATGTTTTTTTATGAGCGAATTAAATCTAAACGTTTAACACCAGCAGCGGAATTTGTCTATCGACTACTCGATAAAAATAAGCAGCAAATAAATAGTAATTGGTATTTTTGGGATTCACTAGCAGCCGTGATTGCGACTAATGAAGAGATTGCTAGTATCAAATTATTACCATTATCTGTACGTTTATCGCCTGAATCTTACTCAGGAGCAACGGTAATTGATACTCAAAATGGTGCGCCAATTCGAGTATGTTTAGGTGTGGCTGATAATAAATTTAAAAATATTTTATTAAACGGATTGAATTAATGGTTGTATTTTATCTATACTCGAGTTTAAGAAAATTTTTAAAAATGTTAGTCATTTAAAGTCATCATTCATCCTAACTCATGAGTGTCCAAAGAATTGTTCCAAATGACTTTAATAAGCCTAATCCAACGACTAGGATAGCAAGTACTTTCCATATCATGAGGGAATTCTTTGAACATCGCCAGATGCTAATGGCACAAAAAATTTTGTAAGGCAATACAATTGCAGTAAATAAGGGTAGATTTGCGATTCCTTCTTGGTACATTGTATTATAAGAATAAGCATGAATTTCTTGAAAAGAGTATCCATCTAGCTTCATTTGCTGCATTTGGGAAAACACATCAATTACTGTCGGAAAAATAAGGATAGTGATGACGGTAAACATGACTACGTAACCCATTACAAAATAGACGATCCAAAATGCTTTCCATAAAGGTGCTTCACCTTTCCAGGACTGGACAAATAAATTCACCATTTCTCTTGCTCCTAGGATTTTTTTTGATATAACAATTATAGTCTATGGATATCATCTTGAATAATCATTATTATTCAAGATGATAGAGAAATTAGACGAAGGATATGCTAGATTTTTTCGACCAATTGAACTAGCTTTTTTCTATATAGTTGCTTAGCCGAGATCCATATGACTGCTGCGATTCATGATGGTTTCGTCTTGTGAAGCTAATCCAGACGGAATGAATGGTTGTATTTTATCTATATCTTTTCCTACATAAGCAATATATTGGTCAGGTCTCAGTAAACACAAAGTAAAATGAGTGAATGGATAAATGGTCATTATTTTTATATCAGATTGATCAAAAAAATGAATGGATAAAACATCAGCGCATTTTTTTTGTAAAGTAAGCAGACTATTCTTTTGATTTTCATCAGCATGAAATACTAATAAATGATAATGAGTATCAGACAGAAGATCGAACAAATAAGCGTTTTTGTCATTTATTAAACAATCCAATGCCCGCTGACCAGGTGCAATAGAAGAGATAGTTTCCCCTTGAAGATAAGAATTTTTTTTATAGCGTAACGTTAATTGGGATAGTCTATTAATGAAAAACGTTTGAAAAAATTCGCGTTTTGTGAGTAAAGGGACGAAAAAATTTCTAATTGTGAGTAGCATATTCGTATGTATATTTGCAAGTTTCGTCATGGCCGATGTGGTGGCGACGATATAGCGTGCAATTGGTTGGCGCTCCAATTCATATGTATCTAATATCGATGATGGCGCACGGTGTTTGATGACATAAGCTAATTTCCAAGCAAGATTATAGCCATCTTGGATACCTGTATTCATTCCTTGTCCACCAGCAGGAGAATGGACGTGAGCCGCATCACCAGCGATAAATATTCGATCGGTTTTAAATTTTTGCGCAACACATTCATGTATCCAAAAATGGCTTTTCCATAGAATTTCGCCAAATTTAAATTTTAAAGAAGTCCGTTGTTTTATAATTTTCTCAATGACTTCGTCATTCGGTTCTGAAATATTTTTAAATTCTGGGTCATGACCAATACCAGCGATAATGCGTATGGATGTTCCAATATTAAAAAATGCTAAAATACCATTCGCATGTAAATAAATATGATATTCATTTTCGGCATAATCAGCCGTAAATTTTGCATCAATTAATAAAAATCGTTCTTCAATGTCTGTTCCAATAAATTGAATCCCTGCTTTTTCGCGCACGGTGCTGTGATAACCATCACAACCGATTAACCAATCCGCAGTAATTCGCTTTTTTTCATGTTCAGTCGCTAAGTATGCAATGACATGATCGCTTTCGAGCTCAATATCAATCAAAGAAGTATTGCGAGTAACGGGTTTTCCAACTTTTTTTAAATAAGCGTCTAGAATTTCTTCGGTATTATTTTGTGGAATGGATAATATGTAAGGATATTGAGTATATTGCAATTGATTAAAATTAAAATGTGCTAATTGAGAAGCTTTAGAATGAATAGCAACCCCATTTATTTTTAGACCTTGTTGCAAAAATGTTTGCAGCCATGGTCGATGATGCCAGCATTCAAGTGTTCGCGCATGAATGGCGGCTGCATTAGAAGTGGTGACAGGGTTTGAGCGTTTGTCGATAATTAAGAAATCGATGCCATAGTGATATAACTCCGCTGCTAGCGCCATACCCGTGGGACCTGCACCTACAATTAATACAGGATAATCAGCCATATTCTAGCGAATCCTTGTTTTATCGACATATTTTCGCTAGCATAACGCAAGATGGGATGGTTTTCGATAAAAAATAACCAGATTGAGCTAGGAGTTTTCTGTGAGCAAGGCAGTAACTTTTTTCTTTCAAAGAATCTTTCATTATGCTAGGTCGGTGGATATTGCTAAAGTGAAGCCATGATTGCAATCATTGAAGCATATAAAGTAGGGTTGTTAAATCCAAAAAGTTGGTGGCCAAATATACTCGCTGGTTTGATAGTAGGTATTGTTGCTTTACCATTAGCGATGGCATTTGCGATTGCTTCAGGAGTGAAGCCAGAACAAGGCATATATACAGCTATTATTTCAGCCTTTATCGTTGGAATATTTGGCGGCACTCGAGTGCAAATTGCTGGACCGACTGGTGCATTCGTTATTATTCTGGCTAGTATTACCGCAAAATATGGAGTTGATGGGTTACAAATTGCGACATTACTGGCTGGTTTTATTCTAATATTTATGGGTTTTATCAAGCTGGGTTACGTCATTAAATTTATTCCTGACCCGGTTATTGTAGGATTTACCAGTGGCATTGGTGTGGTTATTTTTATTGGGGAATGGAAAGATTTTTTTGGCTTATCCACCACTTTTGCATTGGATGCTCATTTTCATCAAAAATTAACTACCTTACTTCAAGCCTTACCGCAGCTTCATGTCGTGACAACACTGTTAGCCTGTCTGAGTCTTTTTTTGATATGGATTACACCAAGGTTTTTAAAACGTATACCAGGGCCATTAGTTGCCATGTTAGTGGTAACCATTATCCAAGTGGTTTTTCAATTTCAGAATGTTGCTACTCTAGGAAGTACTTTTGGAAATATTCCTCAACAATTACCGCCTTTTCACTTGCCGATGATTACACTCAACCATATATTGGAATTGATGGGTCCTGCTTTTACGATCGCACTGCTTGGTGCAATTGAATCGTTGTTATCTGCTACTGCAGCCGATGGCATGGCCAATACACGACATCATTCTAATATAGAGCTGATGGGACAAGGTCTTGCCAATATTCTAGCGCCTCTTTTTGGTGGCTTTGCTGCTACGGGTGCGATTGCGCGTACGGCAACCAATATTCGCAATGGTGGCAATAGTCCAATTTCTGCTATCGTTCATTCTATATTTTTATTACTCGTTATTCTTTTGTTAGCGCCGTTAGCGGCCTATATTCCGCTTTGTACATTGGCGGCGATTTTATTTGTGGTAGCTTATAATATGAGTGATGTTCCGCATTTTATTCATATTTTAAAAAATGCACCGCGTTATGATGTGATTGTACTGCTCACCACCTTTGTCCTCACTATTTTTACTAATCTGGTAGTAGCAGTCAATATTGGCGTCATTCTCGCCATGCTATTTTTTATTCGGCGCATGAGCCAAATGGTGACAATTGAACAGCAAACTCCTGAACGAATTCGTGCAGAAATTCCAGATGATACGATTAAATTGCCGGATGATTTGATTATTTATGCGATACAAGGTCCTTTCTTTTTTGGTGCGGCAGAAAAAATCGAACATGCTTTAGCGATTACTCACAGCGATCCCAAAAAAATTATTTTTAGATTGAAAGATGTACCGTTTATCGATATGACAGGGTTAGAAACTTTTCAAGAAGTTATCGACCAATATCATAAACGTGGTGTAAAAGTTTACCTTTGTGAAGCAAATGCACTAGTATTGCGTAAACTTAAAAAAATAGGTGTGCTGTCTGTCATCGAAAACAAACAAGTCTTTAGATCATTAGCAGATGCGCTTCAGAAAACGATCGAATAAACTCGTTGGTGGGAGGCGATCCTGTACCTGTTCTCCTAAAACATCTAAAAGAGTTTTCGGCTTTTTATAGAAAACGATATTTTTAGGTTTGATGATGGGGATAAATTCCTTATTTCGATTTAATCCCAATTTATTTTGCAAATTTTCATCTAATTGTAATTTATTTTTTATCGCATCATTAAGCATTTTAGCAAAATGATTCTCAGTTATTCTTAACCCAAATAATCTAGCTAGGTAACAGCTTTTATGATCTTGCATACGAAAATGGTAGTAACCATCTTTTAGACGACTACCAAAATAAGTTGGATTTTTTTCAACTAATTCTTTTAATTTCGGTAGATTAATTTCATGTTTTCCATTTTTCATTTCAATAGTTAAATCGATGCGAATTTGTAGTGCAAAATCCTGAAGAGCAGATTTTCTCTTTTCCATCCGCTCATTTAAATATTTTTTTATGGTATTGTAATATACACTGGTTGCATTAACCTTCATGTTAGGATTGATACCTAGGTAAGCAGCAAATTGCTTGACTGGTTCAGCATCATCACGATAATGTTTTCTTATTTCATCTAATGCATTAATAATAATAGGTTGAAAGTTTATCGTGGCTGCTTTTTCTAACGCATCAGCCATTTCGCTAGTAATACGCATCGAATGCGGATATTCACGAAAATGATTAGTCGGTCCGAATCCAGGTAAAAATCGTAAATGGGAGTGAGGATGAATTTTTTTATGTAAGCGATATAATGATGCAGCAAAATCAAGGCATACGAATCGACCACCATCAAAACCCATATTGGCTGAGTGCATATCAAACATACTGACAAACAACATTGCGCTGGTAATAGTTGCAAATTCAGATTTTTTTACGCAACTTGAAACAGTTTCTTGAATCGGACCACGATTAATTGATCCAGCAAATTTTGGTCTATCCTTTGGAATGTTTTTGTCTTGGAGCCAATAGGCAAATTTGTAAAGATCGGTATAGTCGTTAAAAAATTGCGAACCAATATAAACATCTGCTGATAGATTGCTAGATGTATCGTTATTTATAGTAGTCATCATATCGATTTTTGCTGCTTGATCACCTGCTATAGCTTTGATGATAGCGCCACCAACAAATTCAGCGATGACCATAGCGTAAAGTGGTTTGTTGTTCTTGGTTTCTCGTTTAAGCAGCATTTTATGACCAAATTTTTGCTGTTGATCGGCTTTGTATTCATATATGCCACCAGCTGGCCCAGAGAAGGCAAGGCCACCTTGTTTATTGCCAATTCGCTGATATCCTGCTGGAATAGTAATGTGAAGTTGATTTGGTGCGGATCGTTGTTTGAGTATCTTATGCTCATCAGAATACAGGGCAAGCTTTTCCTGAAGTTGCTCAGCTGCTTTTTTATTTTTAGTTGATTTACTAAAACGAGATACTTTTTCCGCGGCATTGTATAGGCCGGTTATATTAATTTCTTGATGAGAATTTTGCCTACTGACAACTTGATACAAATGGATCAAATAATGCACATCTTCTAGCATTTTAGCACAGGGCAATGAGGCAGGATATAAATGAAGATACCGATCAATATCTAACAATAAAATACGTATATTATGGCGAATTTTATCAGCTGTAGTGCCATTGATACCATTTTCCAGTTCATTAATGTTAAATCGATCACGGACCAATTTTTTAATATATTTTAGGTCTTGATCAATAATATTGATTGAATTTAGCCACTTCACTCGTTTGTATTCTTTTAGTTAAAATAATGGTGAATTATATCAGAAATAGGCTAGGAAAAGAAGATTAATAAGCATTAAATCCAGTATCGTAGGAATAAAAATAAACGCCCAGCCAATGCCATATAAAACGGTTGTTTTTTTAAATCATCTTTCGTGATCTTTCGTGATTGTTCGAGGTCAATAATGAATTGTTGCTCTAATTCTATTTTGGCATTTTCTGTACGAATCCATACATCAACTTCCAAATCATGACGTAAACTACGAGAATTTAGATTACTCGAACCCACGCAATACCAATCATCTAAAATGAGTGTTTTAGCATGTAACATACTAGGTAAATATTCGAAAATAGCTATATTACCTTTTAATAACGTTGAATAAAAAGTATAAGAAGCAAGGGAGACAATAAAAACATCTGATTTGTAGGGCAATAAAATCCGTACATCGACACCTTTTTTTGCTGCTTTAATCAAAGTTTTTAATAGAAAATCGTCTGGAACAAAATAAGAATTAGTTATCCAAATACGTTGATTGCAATACATCATCCGCTTTAAAAGAGATCGATAAAGTATACGTCGGCGTCGCCAAGAATAATTAAGACGGAAAATAGGCTCAGGATCAATATATCGAAATGCATACTTAAGACGAGTATGGATGGGCAGATGACTCCATATACGTTCAAATGCAAATTGTATTTCTTCGGTATTGACACCAATCAACTTTACGGTGGTATCGCGCCAATGATCGCCGCCATCTGCTTTGTTTAAATTATGTATGGTTATATTAGCACCGCCGACATAGACAATATGCTGATCAATAATGCTAATTTTACAATGGTTGCGCGAATTCATATCAGAAAATAGCTGGAGAATGTTTGAAATAACCGAGCTAGTTGGGTTGCGTATATGCCACCATTGCCAAATTAGCCAAGGAAGAGGATGGAAAATACGAGTAATAATACCTGCGGTTTCTAGTTGAGTAGTAATTTTCTTGCTCCAAGGAAAACTACCAATACCATCAATTAAAATACGAATTTTTACGCCACGATGAGCAGCGTTTCGCAAAGCATTTATTACTTGCTGACCAATAACATCGTCAGCAAATATATAAATCTCAATATCAATAGTTTTATTTGCATTCTCGATATCTTTAATCAAAGAAGAAATATAAAATTCATCAAACAAAATAATTTCTTGATATGTTTTAGAATCGGCTATATTACTCATCATTATTTTTTAATGTCAGATAAACTTCAAGGGCAATATGATCGGAAAGTGGCCGCCAGGGGTGTTGAACTAAGCGATGCGCTTTACTGACCTGAAATCCACGAAAATATATTCTATCAAGTTTAAGCAAAGGTGCCCATGCTGGAAATGTTCTGGCATAAGCTTGATGACTATCTAAAAATGCTTCTTGCAATCCGAGTTCTTTCACGAGAGGTTTCGTAGCAGAACCTGTCCAATCATTAAAGTCTCCACCTAAAACTAAAGGGTCTTGATCTGAAATGGTTGCTTGAATATATGTGACAATTTTTTTCAACTGCTTTAATTGATCTCGAATTGAAAGACCTAAATGGACGCAAAGTAAGTGCAACGGTAAATTGCTTTGTTCCAATCGGATGATAGAGTGTAGTAAGCCTCGACGCTCATAACGCCTCATAGTGAGATCAATATTGTCAGACATAAGAATTGGAAATTTACTGAGGATGGCATTTCCATGATGGCCAGTAAGATATACAGCATTTTTTCCATAGCTCAGATGTGGCCAAATATCTGAGGAAATGGCTTCAAATTGAGAGCCACGAATTTCCTGCAGAAAAATAATATCTGAATGGAGTTCTTGAATATGTGTATGAATTTTATTAAGCGTCGACGTGCGTCCCCAACCAACCCCTTTGTGAATATTAAAAGTCAAAATTCGAATATTCATGTGCAAATTTCCAGTCATAATTGATTAAATTATACATTATAATCAATTTAGCATACTGTCTAAGAATGATTGACACAGCATTTAAGAATATATTGCTTTATTTTAGTTAAAATATCTAGATGAGATTCAGGAGTAAAGTACTTGTATATAAAAATAACAATGATAATAGTACAAGGAATAGTATTCATGTGTTTTCCATGGGTAGCATACGGCGATATTTATGAAATTGATGGCTCACCTTTTGCGACAGAAGATACACCTTTAGAACAATATATTAAGCCGCCAGGAGAAAAAATAATTATGGTAGATCCAATTGAGCATGTGTGGGGTGCATATAACGCAAAAGGAAAATTGATTCGCTGGGGCATTGCGACAGCTGGTGCAGATTGGTGTCGAGATAGCCATCATTCCTGTCGAACGAAAACTGGAAATTTTAGAATTTATTCTATTGGCGATCATGCATGTGTCTCACGTAAATTTCCTATACCTGATGGCGGCGCTCCGATGCCGTATTGTATGTACTTTAATGGTGGGCAAGCATTACATGGCTCTTATGAAGTAGACTATGCAAATGCAAGTCATGGTTGTATTCGAGTTAATGTTAGTGATGCAAAATGGTTACGATATCATTTTGTCGAAGGACCATCTTCGGTAAATCATTATCGTGGAACTAAAATTACTATTCGTGAATATAGGTGAAATCCCAGTGTCAGTAGCCATTCGGCTGGTTGTGATTTAATAACAAAATTATTATACTGAATAGTTAATTTAAGGAAAATTTTTTATGAAAGGGCTAATTTTTACTGAATTTTTAGAATTTGTTGAGCAGCAAACCTCATATGAAATTGTTGATAAAATAATAATAAAAAGTAATTTACAAAATGATGGTGCTTATACCTCTTTGGGAACATATGACTCTCAACAAATCTTGCAACTTGTGAAAGCATTTAGTGAAGAAACCCATATTCCTTCTAGTGAAATTCTCATTGAATATGGTAAATTTCTTTTTAAAAAATTTTCTGCATATTATCCTTACTTATTTAAAAAAAAATCGTCAACCTTTCAATTTCTCAGCTCAATTGAAAATTACATTCATATTGAAGTTCATAAGCTTTATAAAGATGCAGAACTTCCTCATTTCGAATGTAGTCAGATTACTCCAACAAAATTCGTGATGCTATATTCCTCAACGCGACCATTTGCAGATTTAGCCGAAGGATTAATAAAAGGTTGCATTAATTACCATAATGAAAAAATTGAAGTGATACGTGAAGATA
Source organism: Gammaproteobacteria bacterium RIFCSPHIGHO2_12_FULL_37_14 (assembly GCA_001801485.1). The sequence goes on along the minus strand of MGXV01000080.1, from coordinate 2,831 downwards.
TCCCAGCTACGAAAGGCTATAAATCTAAATTCACCTTAATCAGCAACCCAAGAGTATTAACATGAATGATATTGTTCTTTTAAAGCATTGGATTGAGAGAGAAAGACGAGCTAGAAAAGAGGCAGAACGAATAGGTGAGGAAAAAATTACTGAATTATTTAATTTAAATTGTGATTTAGAAGTATCTCTAAATCTACAAAAAAGAATGTATGCTGAACTTGAGCATCGTAATCGCGAAATTAAGATTCAAAAAGTTAAAATCGAGCATGAGAGTTATGATAAAAGTATATTAACTAATATTTTGGATAGCTCAATAGCTTATTCAATTATTGCCGCAGATTTAGACGGCACAATCATTATTTGGAATAAAGGAGCGTTTAATAATTATGGATACACAGCAGAAGAAATGGTAGGTAAAAAAAATATAAAATCATTGCATGTACCTGAAGATATTCAATCGGGTCGTGCTCAAAAATTTTTAAATGCCGTTAATCAGCATGCAATTGCCGAGGAAATTTTTGAACGTCTTCGTAAAGATGGCAGTACTTTTACTGCCTCAGTTGTTATTACTTTGCGAAAAAATAATGCTAACCATCCTATTGGTTATGTCATTATTTCAAAAGATATTACTGAACGTAAACTTTTAGAAGAACAGCTGATAAAATCTAATAAAGAACTCGAACAGTTTGCGCATATTATCTCTCATGATTTAAAATCGCCATTACGTGCGATTGCTAATCTTTCTTCCTGGATTATGGAAGATTGTGCGGGTAAATTAACGGAGGAATCAAATAAGCATCTATACTTATTGAATCAACGAGTCAACCGTATGGCTGCATTGATCGATGGCGTATTGAAATACTCACAGGCTGGTCGCATTAATCTTGATCTTTCAATAGTCGATATTAAAAAATTATTACAAGAAATTATTGATACTTTACATCCACCTCAGACATTTACCATTCGATATGGCACTCCTTTTCCTGTTTTCAAGGCTGAAAAAATTCCTTTGACCCAGGTTTTTACCAACCTAATTGAAAATAGCATTAAACATCATCATAAAAATTACGGAATAATAGAAGTCGGTGCAACTGAGAGGGATGGTTTTTATGAATTTTATGTAAAGGATAATGGTCCTGGTATTGATCCCGAATATTTTGATAAAATTTTTGAAATTTTTCAAACGTTAGAGGCGGATACTTCGGGAAATAACACGGGCGTTGGATTAAGCATCGTTAAGAAAATTGTCGAATCACAAGGTGGAAGTGTATGGGTTCAATCGAAAGTGGGGGAGGGATCCACTTTTTATTTTACCTGGGCGAAACAGGTTAAGGATAATTCATAATGGCATCTGCAAATAATTATATTCATGTCTTATTAGTAGAAGATGACGATGTTGATGTAATGAGTATCCAACGTGAGTTTAAGAAATTTAATTTACCAGTTTATTTGAATATTGCTAAAAATGGTTGTGAAGCATTAGAGATGTTATATGGAATCAACAATCATAAAAAACTATTACCTCTTCCTCAATTGATCATTCTGGATATTATGATGCCAAAAATGGATGGCATTCAATTTTTAGAAAATTTACGATCAGATCATCAATTTGATTCGATAAAAATAATTATATTTACTACTTCAAGTAATGAAGCAGATAAGAAAGCGGTTCGTGATTTTAATGTCTCGGGTTTTTTTGTTAAAAATACACAATTTAATGACTTTTTTACTACATGTCGTACGCTCATGCAAGATTATCAATAAACCAGAATTGTCGTAGCATTACGTGGTACAAGTAAACCGGCGGAAGTGCATCAAAAAGTCATAGGTTAAGTCCGTAAAATGAGACTCAAACTTATACACCATATCTGTGGGACCAACCGTTCCTCTAAACTTATCTAAATTTGCCCTGGTGCCATTTCAAGTGGAACTATCCTGTCCACCCCGACTGGTAATAGCATAAAATCCATAAAAACCGCTGCTTCTTTACCGGAATTATAATTGACACCTTTCGTATTGGCTGGCATGGTAAAACAATGTCCGGCTTTCGTTATTTTTGGTTGCTATTTTCATACCCTCTCCATAGGTCAGAATTTTTTATCATTTGATATTATAATCTAATCTTCACCTTTTTGTCAGACTGTTGTTAATGTTGTAAGGCATTAATATAAATTTATATTTGGAGGCATGGAGATGCTAAATCAATTGCTTGAAAAATGGAAAACATCCGGAAAAAAAAACGCTATTAGATATGAGTCCACATGCTATGATTATGCTGAGCTTTATTACTTAAGCTCAACGATTGCTAATAATTTATATCAATATGGAGTGAGAAAAGGCACTAGAATTGCTTGTTTTATGGATAATAGACCGGAATTGATATGGATATACTTCGCGATCTTTCATCTGGGTGCAGTTGTAGTTCCCATTAATTATCGTTATAAGACAGATGAGCTATCTTATGTTTTACAAGATTGTCAAATCAATTTCTTGTTAACAGAAGAATCAAAAGAACAGCATGTAAAAACACTGGATCGTCGTGAAAAATTAAATTGTAAAGTGTTTTCGGTTTCAGAAAATACAGATCATGTTTTCATTAAATTTGCGTTATTATTAAATACAAATACAGAACCGCATCCAAAAGAAAAAATTGAGCAAGATGATTTAGCTATTATTTTATATACTTCAGGGACAACTGCAAATCCAAAAGGTGTGATGCATTCATACCATTCAGTTTTGGCCTCTGCAACTCAGTTAACAGAGACTATTATGCTTTCTTCTGATTGCGTGAATGCTGTTACACTTCCAATCTGCCATATCGCAGGCATGAT
>MGXV01000079.1 GCA_001801485.1 Gammaproteobacteria bacterium RIFCSPHIGHO2_12_FULL_37_14 | reverse complement strand
ATGGTTCGGCAGAAAGGCATGCCATTAGCTTACTTGATCGCACCTTTATTATTATGTTAGCCATCATTGCTATGATGGCTTGGCTAATTTAATTAAACTCAACATTGCAATGTTGAGTTTAGATAAACGTTTTCGTTAGCTAAATATAACCTCGTGAGCGATGACGAGGTTAGTAACCTTTGCCTTCTTTAACTGCACGTGGCGAAGGTGAAGAAGGCCCTGATTTTCTTTCAATGGTAGCCCGGTTATTTTGAAACAATCTAGAATGATTAACGGGATGCAGCAGCAGCTTGGGGCTCTCTTGGTTGAGTATTCTTGTGGTAACGACAATGGCACATTGTGGAGCAATAGTTGGTGTTGATGTTTCTTCTATTTTTAAATAACTTAATGGCGGTATGTTGACTGGTTCAAAGACTGGCTTGATCAATACTTGATATTTCTCTATCGCTTTCTGTATGGTGTCTGGTTTTATCTTTGGATCTTTATTTAAATCTTTATTTAAAAATCGGCCAATCATCGTTTTGCTCCTCGTTTAATAATTTATCTTATTTTAAGTCATTTTTTGCATAGAAAGTAATATGGCATAATATACCACAATTGACTCTTAATATACCAATCCAAAAAGTGCTTAATAATGAAGTGTGAGAAGGTTATTGCGCTGGAAATTGATGATTAAGTTGATGAAGACAAGCTAACAGTTATCTAAACCGTTCGTCAAAGCAATTTATGTCTATTTTTTTACCACTGAAATAGTCTTTATTCAGCTAAAATAGAAGTTAATACTTTGGATTTTTTCTTTATCCAAGGTAAACTTAGCGCCAAATTAAAACAGGAAATAGTGTGATGGCGAAAACTTGGGGTGATGACGATCCAATTGAAACAAAAGAGTGGTTAGATGCGCTTTCTTCTCTAATCAAGCATGAAGGCAAAGACCGCGCGCAATTTATTTTGCAAAAATTAATTGAGAAAGGAAAACAGCAGGGAATTGAGAATGGCTTTTCGTCATTGATTACCCCTTATTGCAATACTATACCAGTAGAAAATCAGCCAAATTATCCAGGGAACCAGGAGTGTGAAGCGGCCATTGAAGCAATTATTCGTTGGAATGCGATAGCGATGGTGATAAAAGCAAAAAAAGATGTAGGGGATGTTGGCGGTCATTTGTCATCTTTTGCATCCATTGCCACTTTATATGAAGTTGGGCTGAATCATTTTTTTCGTGCTAATTCTCACGATACACTAGGTGATCTGATTTATTTTCAAGGGCACTCCGCGGAAGGAAATTACGCACGCGCTTATTTGGAAGATCGATTAACAGAACAACAATTACACCAGTTTCGACAGGAAATTCGAGCTCCGGGTGTTTCTTCTTATCCGCATCCATGGTTGATGCCAAGTTTTTGGCAATTTGCCACCGTATCATTAGGGTTAGGTTTATTACAAGGTATTTATCAAGCGCGCTTTCTTAAATACTTGGAACATCGTAGTTTACTTCATTCTGCAGATCGTAAAGTTTGGGTATTTTGTGGTGATGGTGAAATGGACGAGCCAGAATCGATAGCCGGGCTATCACTAGCAGCGCGAGAAAAATTAGATAATTTGATTTTTGTCATTAATTGTAATTTGCAACGACTCGATGGCTTAGTGCGAGGTAATGGCAAAATAGTGCAAGAATTAGAAGCTATTTTCCATGGAGCAGGTTGGAATGTCATCAAAGTATTATGGGGCGATCGTTGGGATGCGATTTTTGCTAAAGATAAATCAGGCGCACTAGTAAGACGTTTAGGTGAATGTGTTGATGGTGATTTACAAACTGCTTATGTGCGTGGCGGCGCTTATCTTCGTGAATTTGTTTTTAATACAGATGAACTTAAAGCATTAGTCAGTGATCTATCTGATGAAGAATTGTCACAACTCAATCGCGGTGCTCATGATCGAGTAAAAATTTATGCTGCATATGAGCAAGCTAGCCAGCACCAACATCAACCTACCGTCATTCTTACTCAAGGTGTGAAGGGATATGGTTTAGGGACTGCAGTAGCTGAAGGAAAAAATATTGCTCATAATCAATTGGACATCAATCAAGCTGGTCTCGAAGCTTTTCGCGCTCGTTTTAAATTACCGCTGAGCGATCAACAATTAATGGAAATTAGTTTTTATAAGCCTGCAATCGATAGCGCAGAATTACGCTATTTAAAAGAGCATCGAGAAAAATTAGGTGGCTATTTACCGTCGCGTCACGTGATTTCGCAGCCTCTAATGACGCCTGAATTATCAGCATTTGATGCATTATTACAGGGATCAGGCGATCGGGCAATGTCAACGACAATGGCTTTTGCACGCATTGTTAGTGTTTTATTGAAAGATAAAAATATTGGGCAACGTATCGTGCCAATATTTTCTGATGAAGTACGCACCTTTGGATTAGAAACCTTATTTCGTCAAGTGGGTATTTATTCTTCTGTTGGACAATTGTATACGCCAGAAGATAAAGAACAATTTCTGTATTATCATGAAGCGAAAAATGGTCAGGTATTAGAGGAAGGTATTACCGAAGCAGGTTGTATGTCATCGTGGATTGCTGCTGCTACGTCCTATGCGACTAATCGTTTTCCCATGATTCCATTTTTTACTTATTATTCTATGTTTGGATTTCAACGCGTAGGCGATTTTATTTGGGCTGCTGCCGATATGCGCTCACGTGGATTTTTGATTGGAGCGACAGCAGGCCGCACGACCCTTGAAGGTGAAGGATTACAACATCAAGACGGATCTAGTTTATTAACCGCATCAACGGTACCGACTTGTCGTGCGTATGATCCAACATTTGCTTATGAAATGGCAGTCATTATTCAACATGGATTACATGACATGTATGTCATGGAGAAAGATGTTTTTTATTATGTGATGGCGATGAACGAACGTTATATGCATCCTGTCATGCCAGTAGGTGTCGAGGAAGGTATCATTAAAGGAATGTATCTATGTCGGGCTGGAAGTAAAGCCAAACACAAATTACAATTGTTAGGTAGTGGGGCGATATTGAATGAAGTGCTTGCTGCTGCTGAACTATTGCATAATGAATTTGATGTAGCCGCAGATGTATGGAGTGTCACTAGCTTTGGAGAATTAAGGCGTGATGGGATGACAGTAGAGCGCGCGAATATGTTAGCAGCTGAAAACACACCAGTGGAATCATATGTTGAACAATGTTTAAAGACATACAAAGGCCCAGTAGTAGCAGCAACAGATTATGTGCGCGCTTATGCGGATCTTATCCGTCCCTATATTCATCGTACGTATGTTACACTGGGAACGGATGGATTTGGTCGCAGTGATACACGGGAAAACTTGCGCTATTTCTTTGAGGTGAACCGATATTACATTGTGGTTGCAGCATTGTATGCATTATCGAAAGATGGCGAACTCTCTGCAAGTCAAGTGACTGCCGCGATGAAAAAGTATGGGATTGATCCTAGCAAGCCAAATCCAATGACGGTTTGAAGTAAAAAATATTGCCATTGATTTGCAAACACATTTCAATTGTTGGAGGATCTGCATTTGTCGTTAAAAAATATTCTCACCCCAGATTTGGGCGGCGTATCCGATGTGACCGTCATCGAAATCTTAGTTAAACCAGGCGATACAATAGAAAAAGATACGACTATTGTCACACTCGAATCAGATAAAGCTACTTTAGAAGTTCCATCTACTGATGCGGGGAAAGTAAAAGAAATTAAAGTAAAAGTTGGGGATAAAGTATCGACGGATTCTACATTGCTTATTTTGGAGGCGACGGCAACAGAGCAAGTGACGACAAAAGAGACTCCATCTCCACCACCCAAAGAATCACAACGATCCGAAAAAATTTCAACTACCAGTACGATCGAAGAGCCGATCAAAACATCTTTTCAACAGGAAGAGCCGCGTTCGCAACCGATCTTAACGGGTACGCTCGAAACCAACAATGATGTTCACGCTGGACCAGGCGTACGAAGATTGGCACGCGAATTAGGAGTGAATCTTGCTTTAGTATTAGGCACCGGTCCAAAACAGCGAATTGTAAAAGAAGATGTACAAGTATTTGTGAAAACTCAGTTAGGACAAATGCAAGGGGGTACCACGCTGGCTCCTTTCTCTTCCTTACCAACCATTGATTTTTCGAAATTTGGGCAGGTTGATGTTCAGGCTTTATCACGAATTAAAAAAATTTCTGGGAAAAATTTGCAGCGTAATTGGATGATGATTCCTCATGTGACGCAATTTGGCGAAGCAGATATTACGTCGCTGGAAGAATTTCGTCAATCACAAAAAGCAGATTTGGAAAAACAGCGCGTTAAACTAACTCCTTTAGTATTTGTTATGAAAGCAGCGGTGGCATCGCTCAAGGCTTTTCCTCATTTTAATGCGTCTCTTGATAATAGTGGCGAACATTTAGTAATGAAAAAATATTTTCATATTGGTGTGGCAGTGGACACACCTGATGGTTTAGTGGTGCCAGTGGTTCGAGATGTTGATAAAAAAGGGTTACTTGAGCTTGCAAAAGAATTAGCTCAGTTAAGTGAAAAAGCGCGCAACAAGCAATTGACGCCTGGAGAAATGCAAGGAGGATGTTTCTCAATTTCAAGTTTAGGTGGTATCGGTGGAACTGCATTTACGCCGATTATTAACTATCCTGAGGTGGCTATTTTAGGCGTATCAAAAGCGAGTTATAAACCCGTATATGAAGAGGGTACCTTTGTGCCACATCTTATGTTACCGTTGTCGCTTTCTTATGATCATCGTGTTATTGATGGGGCAGATGGCGCACGATTTATGAATCATATTACGAATATGCTTTCTGATATTCGAAATTTATTATTGTAAGAATGGTAAGGAATAAAACATGAGTATCCAAACAGAAGTCGTTGTTTTAGGTAGTGGCCCAGGGGGTTATACCTCTGCATTTCGTGCAGCAGATTTAGGCAAAAAAGTAACGCTCGTTGAACGTTATGACATATTGGGCGGAGTTTGTTTAAATGTTGGTTGTATTCCATCGAAAGCATTGCTTCATGTTGCCAAAGTTATTGATGACGCAGCAGATATGTCTATGCACGGTGTTCAATTTAATAAACCAACACTGGATACCAAAAAAATTGTTGATTGGAAAATGAGTGTTGTGTCTAAGCTAACTGGTGGTCTTAAAATGTTAGCGAAACAACGTAAAATTGATGTTGTAACAGGGATGGGAAACTTTATTTCTGATCGTGAGTTGGCGGTGCTTGGCAAAGATAACAAGCAAGAAACCATTCAATTTCAACAAGCGATTATTGCAGCTGGATCAAGACCAGTTACTTTGCCTTTTTTACCAGATGATCCACGTATCATTGATTCAACCGGGGCGCTATTATTAGAAAATATCACTGGCAACATGCTAGTGATTGGTGGCGGTATTATTGGTCTCGAAATGGCAACAGTTTATCACGCTTTGGGAGCCGACATCACTATCGTTGAATTAATGGATCAAATTATTCCTGGTGCTGATCATGATGTCGTGATGCCACTTTATAAACGCATTAAACAACGTTACAAAAATATTTATCTCAACACTAAAGTCACAAAAGTAGAAGCCAAAAAAGATGGATTATATGTGACGTTTGAAGGTGGCGATGCACCAGCAGAACCAGAAAGATTTGATTTTATTTTGTGTGCGGTGGGTAGAGGTTCGAATAGCGATCAAATTGCTGCTGATAAAGCTGGAATTAAAATCAATGAGCGTGGTTTTATTATGGTTGATAAGCAAATGCGTACGAATGTTCCACATATTTATGCGATTGGCGATATTGTTGGGAATCCCATGTTAGCGCACAAAGCCATGGCTGAAGGACGAGTAGCAGCGGAAGTTATTGCTGGTTTAAAACATTATTTTGATCCTAAAAGCATCGCTAGCGTTGCTTACACTGACCCGGAGATTTCATGGGCAGGAATCACGGAAAATGAAGCTAAAGCTAAAGGCATCCAGTATGGTAAAGGCGTCTTCCCTTGGTTAGCCAGTGGTCGTTCACTCAGTATGGGACGTAACGAAGGACTAACAAAATTAATTTTTGATCAAGCAACGCGTCGAATTTTGGGTGCAGGAATAGTTGGGCCCAATGCAGGCGAACTGATTTCCGAAACAGCATTGGCGATTGAAATGGGTTGTGATGTTGAAGATATAGCACTCACCATTCATCCTCATCCAACTTTATCCGAAACGGTTGCTTTGGCGGCTGAAATATTTGAAGGTACCATTACCGATTTGTATTTGCCTAAAAAGAAAGAAGAGAAAGCGAGTTGAAAATCTAGGAACAAGTGATTGCAGTTGTGTCCCAGTGCCAGTATAAAGAATTTCCTGATGAGCAAAGAATATTATATTTACCTGTTAACTAGGGGCTGTTGATAATCAATTCAACGCATTGTCATCCTGACACCGAGTAAAACGAGGTGGAAGGATCTGATTAAAATTTCCATGATAATGATAAATCTGCATCATCGCTTCGCTGAGATTGAAGTTATGTTTCCATTGATTTCTTCGATGCAATGATCAAGCTTTTTAGTCATCTTATCTTGGTACCATTTAGCAATAATAGGATCATTCATGTGGGTTTTTAATGTGGTGACTAATTCCGAATTGTTTTTTAGCAATTTCTTTATTTCTTCTTCATTTCCGGCGTGTAAGCAATTTGGATCGTTTGGGTGGCGACCTATTAATGCTTTTTCAAAATTTTGTTGAATATATAAAAGAGGGAGAGCTAATTTTAATTTTTTAGATAAAGGTAGTAATGCCTTTTTATTTTGTTCTGCCCAACTTTGAAAATCATCATTTAATCTAAATGGAGCTGCAAAAAAATCAAGTTTGTCTTTAAGAAATCTGAGCACTGTCTCGATATTTTCTTCCTGTAGTTGAACATGATTTTTGTTAGTGTATAGTGTGATGGTATTTTTTAAGTTAGATAAACACGTCCGGATGGACTGATGGGTATTCTGAGGGGTGTTTTTTTTAATCTGTGGAATGTCATGGTTCAAGCGGGAAGCCGGGTCAAGATTTTTTTTATTTGAAAATTTTCTTTTTATTGCTCCAATTAAGCCAGCGATTCCAGTTATTATCCCAACACATCCAACACTCATCAGGATTAAACCAGCGATAGTAGCTATCTTACCCATTCCTAAAGATGCACCGATTGCCGTTCCTACTCCTAATACAATCGGTAATGCTCCACCTACTGTCGCAGCAGTGACAGCAAGTATGCCAACGATTGCTATTCCTATTCCGAATCCAATCAATATATCTTTTACCCAAGGGAATCGTTTGATAGGCGACCGACTTAAATTTTCACATTCTTGTTTAATCGCATCGAATGTTTCTTGACTGGTTGATCGAGGGATAATAACATTTTTTTTATTTTCAGAGGGTTCATTCGTTGAAATGAAGAGATTTTGAATGGATGCAATAGAATCCGATTCTTCTTGTGCCCGATGAAATTTTTTAGAACAGACAGCTTGAATTTTATTGAAATTGTTTTGAATAGTGGATACATCAATACGTAGGTTGGCATCTGTATCTTTTGGATAATCAGCATTATATTCTTTAAATTCATTTAAAATAGTATGAATCGCATTTGGATGAGTCATCACATAATGTTGAAATGTTGGGGTATTCACTAATACCTGTTTTAGTGTGTTGGTTTTAGCACACTTATGCGCTACAAATTCTTTTCTTATTTTCTCTGAACTAATGGTTGCTTGGCCAATGGATTCATAGGCGCAATTTGGCAGTAAAATACGTTTTAAAAACATATTATATTCATCTGCAATGACTTTCTCATGATTGACGATTTCTTTAATATTTTCGAATAGATAAGAATCATTACCCTGGTCAAACCAATTATAGGGTTTGGCATCTTGTAGTTTAGGGAAAGTTTCAATATCGCGTTGAGTCACACGAAAAGCATTATGAGGAGGTGGATTGCGTAAAAAGATAGGTTCGCCATGTTCGGAATCTAGCATTAAATATTTTGAGGTGAGCGGCCAAGTCGCTTGATTATCATCAATTTTTACACAAAAACCATCAGGTCCAATACCATAATTTCCGATATGTAAATCATTTTCTTCTTCAACATACGCTGCAACCAACACTTTCATTATTTCTGAAGAGATGAGTTCATCGAGGGAGATGGATGATACGATTAATTCTTTTTTTACACATTTATCATAAAATGAGGTAAATGGAGTCACTAATTCTGATACCAGTCCTGCACGCTTTGAATCTTGATACCCTACGTTATACACTACTTTCGCTTTTGGATGGCGATTACCGAGTAAAAGGCGATAGCAAAATGCATTAAATACTTCTAACTCAGAAATGTATCGTTGACCCATCGCTTTATAAACATATTCTTTATTTAATTTTTTATTAATGACGAGCGAGGTAGAGTTGTTACCGGGAATAAGAGAAGGACCGTCCGTCTTTGTTTTAAGAGCAGAAAGTTTTTTATGTTTGCGTGGAAGTGGGTTTTGTTTCTTTTCAATTAGGTGGTCTTCGCATTCAAGTTTGTAGTTAATTAAATTCTCATATAACTTGGTATTTTGTTCAAAAGGATAATATTCTAATGCGGGTTTTTGAAAAAAATTAATAGCCTCAATGATTTTACGATCGCTGGTGATAGTAATGATCAAATTATTATTTAAAACACGCATGGTTCCCAATCTGAATATATCGATTATATGGGATACCGATTTCGAATAGAAATCGAATGATTGAAATGGTTTTTCGCCTGGAATTTCCAAACAAAATTGAATATAAGGATCTTTGTGAGGGGTCACTTGTTTAGTGGGATCTGGATAATCAGATGTATAAATTGTAGTTAATGTAAGCCGTTTCCCATCAGGATCAGGAATGTAGGTAGGTCTGACTAGCATAGCACCACGTCCAGTTTTATGTATTTTTTAAAATATGAATAAAATTATAAGCGATTTGTTAGCTTTTTTATTAACGTAAGCTTAAGCAAAGTCTTACCAAATCTAAAATGTCCCCTCTATATTACCAAAGGGAAAATGATTTTAGCGCTACGAATGTTAGCTTGCGATAGCAAGCGCTAATATGTGGCATAGCGGAGCATATCACTCACCCGCCCATGTCAAATAAATCGTTTTGAATTTTGGTTAATTGTGTTTCAATATGCTTATGTTTTGTTGTATAGGCAATGATTAAGTTTATCGATAGTGCCGAGCGCCGCCTCTACGAGGAAATGAATTGTACAGACCCTAGTATACGTGATGACGATGATAAGAGACCTTGTAAAAGCAGATTTACCGCACATTATGGCGATAGAACATGCCGCTCATGTTATACCGTGGACGGAAGAAACATTTAAAATGTGCTTTCAGCCTAATTATATGGGATGGGTGTTGGAATTCGATAAGAAGATTATTGGCTTTATTATTGTGACGATGGAAGATATCGAGTGCCATATCCTCAATTTATGTGTGCTACCCGATTATCAGCATCAAGGGTGGGGTCGAAAATTACTTGAATACGTATTAAACGATGCAAAGGAATGCGGCATAGGGATTATTTATCTCGAGGTGAGACGCAGCAATTCTAGGGCTATTTCTTTATATCATAAAATGAATTTTCATTTAGTCGGAGAACGAAAAGGCTATTATCCAGTTGTCTCCGGGTTGGAAGATGCCTTAATTTACGCAAAAAGCTTATCTGGATAAGTCTTTAAAAACAGATGAAATAGATTAAAAACCTTCCCACTTTCCACAAAACTTGTTACATTGTGGCATTAAAATTAACACTTAGGTTTGATGATGATTGAAATCACTTCAATGAGAAATTACCTTAAAGAACTCGAGACTCGCTTGGAAAGTCTTTGGGGGTATCTTTGAAATTGATCAAAAGTCTGAGCGTTTGCAAGTTATACAACAAGAATTAGAAAGCCAAGATCTTTGGAAATCACCCGAAAAAGCCCAATTATTAGGTAAAGAGCGTGCTCAACTGACAGAAATCGTCCAAATGATGCAAGGGTTACGGGATGCTATCCGTGATGCCGAAGCATTGCATGAGTTGGCAACAGCTGAAAATGATCCAGAGACTTTAGCTGAAATCACGAAGGATGTTGAGAAACTTACCAAAAAACTTGAAGAACTTGAGTTTCGCCGAATGTTTTCTGGGGAAATGGATGCTAGCGCTGCTTATATGGATATTCAATCGGGTTCAGGTGGTACAGAGGCACAGGATTGGGCAAATATGTTGTTGCGTATGTATTTACGATGGGGCGAACGACATGGCTTTAAAACAGAGTTAATTGAAGTTTCTCCAGCCGAAGTGGCAGGCATTAAAAGTGCCACTATTAAATTTGCAGGTTCGTATGCTTATGGATGGTTGCGCACAGAAAGTGGTGTGCATCGTTTAGTTAGAAAATCGCCATTTGATGCAAACCATAAACGGCATACTTCATTCGCATCTGTATTTGTTTCACCAGAAATTGATGATGATATTGAAATAGAAATTAATCCAGCTGATTTACGCATCGATACGTATCGCGCCAGTGGAGCAGGTGGGCAACATGTTAATCGTACTGATTCGGCCATCCGAATTACTCATGTCCCTACCAATACGGTAGTGCAATGTCAAAGCGATCGATCTCAACATAAAAATCGTGCACAAGCTATGAAACAATTGCGTGCTCGATTATATGAATTGGAAAGACAAAAACAACATGCAAAGCAAGAAGCTTTAGAAGCAAATAAAAAAGATATTACTTGGGGCAGTCAGATTCGTTCTTATGTACTAGATATGTCTCGTATTAAAGATTTGCGCACGGGAATTGAAGTTGGCAATACGCAAGCAGTGTTAGATGGTGATTTGGATAAATTTATTGAAGCGAGTTTATTAGATGGATTATAACTATGACTGATCAACATCGTGAAAGCGACATTGATACACATGATTTAATTGAACAACGCCGGAATAAATTATTAGCCTGGCGTCGTGAAGGCAATGCTTACCCAACTGGTTTTCATCGGGATGCACTTGCAGCTCGATTGTTGGCTCTACATCATGAAAAAAGCGAAGCAGAATTAGCGGCTCATCCCATTTCTGTTACCGTTGCGGGGCGAATCATGACGCGTCGTTTAATGGGTAAAGCAAGTTTTGTGCATATTCAAGATATGACTGGTCGCATTCAACTCTATATACGGCAAGATGATGTCACCGTAGATGCTTATGAAATGTTTAAACAATGGGATTTAGGCGACATTATTGGTGTAGAGGGAATATTATTTAAAACCAAGACAGGTGAATTGTCTATCAAAGCGAAACGTCTCTATTTGTTAACCAAAGCTATTCGTCCATTACCTGATAAATATCATGGTTTAACGGATCAAGAAACTCGTTACCGACAACGATATTTGGATTTAATTGCAAATGAAGAATCAAGACGCACCTTTACTATTCGTTCACAGGTAACTGATTCGTTGCGTCAGTTTTTGAAAGAACATGATTTTCTAGAAGTTGAAACGCCAATGATGCAAGTGCTTGCAGGAGGAGCAGCGGCTAAACCTTTTGTGACTCATCATCATGCTTTAGATATGCCGCTTTATTTACGCATTGCTCCTGAATTATATTTAAAACGCTTAGTTGTGGGTGGATTTGAACGAGTATTTGAAATTAATCGTAGTTTTCGCAATGAAGGATTATCGACGCAACATAATCCAGAATTCACGATGGTTGAGTTTTATCAAGCATACGCAGATTATCATGATTTAATGAATTTAACGGAAGAAATGTTTCGGAAATTGACACTCGAAGTATTACATTCCCTGACATTTACTTATCAAGGTATGGCTTTAGATATGAGCCAGCCTTTCAAACGAATCACGTTAAAAAATGCTATTTTACAATTTAATTCAAATTTAAAAGAAGTTGATATTGCAACAATAGAAGCAGCCAAACAGATAGTAAAACAATTAGAGATTCCTGTTCAATCTAATTATGGATTAGGAAAAATTCAAGTTGAAATTTTTGAAAAAACTGTTGAGCATCAATTGAAGCAACCTACTTTTATTACTGAATATCCGGCTGAAACATCTCCACTTGCTCGACGAAATGATAATAATCCATTTATTACGGACCGATTTGAATTATTTGTTGCAGGTCGTGAGATTGCTAATGGTTTTTCTGAATTGAATGATCCCGAAGATCAGGCACAACGTTTTCGTGAACAAATGGCTAATCGAGTGGCTGGCGATGAAGAAGCGATGCCTTTTGATGAAGATTATATTACGGCTCTCGAATATGGTATGCCACCAGCCGCAGGTGAAGGAATTGGAATTGATCGTTTAGTGATGTTATTCACAGACTCGCCATCTATACGGGATGTTATATTATTTCCTCATATGAGAAGAAAGAATGATGAATAATTCGGTGATGATTCGCACTCAACGCCTAGGTTTTTCTTTATTTGAAATAGTCATTGTATTAGCGATTGTGGCTGTTTTTGCAACCATTTCATTACCATTATTAAAGCGTGTATATGATTACACAAATGGAAAAATTTTACAGTCGCAATTATTGCATACCATTCAATTTGCACGCCAAGAAGCCCAAACTAGAGGTTTACCCGTTGCATTGTGTCAAAGTAATGATAGTGCCGGATGTTCGGGTAATTGGTTGGATGGCCAACTTGTTTTTGTGGACCAAAATAAAGATGGTACGTTAAATGATAATGAACAAATATTAACGACTATACAAACTCGCATGAATCGTGGTTTATTGCATTGGCGTTCATTTTCTTCTCAGCGCAATGATTTATTATTTTTGCCTACGGGAGCAATGCGTAATGATAATGGTACTTTTTGGTACTGTCCAGATAGCAATGGTCTCCCAACATGGGCAATTATTTTGAGTAAAACAGGCAGAGCTCGTGTTTCTTATCCGAATGAAAATGGCGTGATTCTAGATGCCCGTGGCAAACCATTTCAATGTACAGATCAATCCGTCATATTGTGATAAATTGCTTTTAAATTAATTTTAAAAATCACGACGCTATATATTCTTTATTTTTTCATAGAAAAATCCTGGGTATTTTGAGCAATTACGGTTTAAAAAATATGATCGAGATACATTACCAACATTCATCAATCTGACCAGAACCGGTAATATTTTTTTCGCCATTAGCTTTTAGCATAAGCGATCCACATAGCGGATCGTTTTTAGATTGTGCAGCAAGTGGTGTCGCAATGATTAAAAAATCATCGTCTACAATAGACTGAATATTGAGTTGATAATGATTTTTTCCAATATGATTAGGAAAGTGTAATGTTGCGAGTGTTGCTCCTTGGTAAGTATTATGCTCAATATAATAATGTTCCATAGCAATGGCTAATTTTGATAATACGGTTGCTGCTTCTAATCGTCTCGCTTGAGTCAAATATTGCGTATAAAGTGGTGAACTAATTGTCGCTAAAATGCTAATGATGAAAATAGTAATGAGCAATTCAATCAGGTGAAAACCATTTATCATTTTTTTTATAATCGCTGATTGGCATAATAGGCACCGCCCATAAATGCGTGTTCAGTATTACAGAGTACGGCGAGAGGAAATTGTTGCCGCACATTCAAATAAGCAGGAGAAGATTCAATGCCATGTAAAAAATCATTATGCTCAAATAATTCCAGGTGATTTAACACAACACCACCAGTTATCCAAAGTCCGCCATCGGGCATAAACGAAAGCTGTACGGTGCCGACTAGCAATCCTAAATACCAGGCAAAAGTTGCCAGTGTTTCATTGGCTTTACCCTCACGAACTAAGGTACCAATTTCTTCTGAGGTTTGATGAGCAGCATTGCGATCAAAATAAGAATGAAGACGAGCCATGCCACGCCCCGCCAATATTTTTTCAAAGGTAAGTGTTTCATTTTCTTTTAGCACGCCATCGCTGCGTAAAAATTTCAGTAAATCATGATGCCGTTCTAAATAGAATTTTTCAGCAAGGGGAGGAGTGGTGACACCGATATGTCCTACTTCATTTGTACCTAACCAAAAATCACCATTTTCAAATAATAAACCATCTTTCAAGCCTACGCCTGTACCAATACCTAAGGCAACTCGTCTTCCTAATGGATTTATTTTAGCTTGATTCAGAAATTTAATATTTTTGGTTTCTTCAATGTATGAGGTAAAAGTAGCACAAACAATCGGCGAATAATCGTGAACAATAGCAAATGGCGGCCAGTTTTGCTGTTTAGCAAGCTGAGCAAATCCCATAGGATAAGGATACCCAGCAGCTAATTGTAAATATTCACCATCATATTGTCCGGCAGCTCCAATACAAATGGAATCGGCGTCTGTCATCTTGGTATCTAAAAGATTTTCTAAAGTAGTGACTAGATCTTCCAAGGAAGAACAAGATTTAATTTTGACACAAGCGCGTTTCTTACATTGAAGTTGATGATGTTGTGTGTATTCAACAATAGCAGCGGCACACTTGGTTGCTCCTAAATCCCAAGTCATGATTTTTTTTCGCATGATGTATTCTCAATATATTTTTCATTCTGTTTCAGGCGCAAGTTGAGGTAAAAAAACTGGCTGGCCAATTTCGCACACGGTTACTCCGCGACGAATATTGTCTTCAATTTTTTCTAAGGATACACCTTTAGTTTCGGGCACTTTGTAATAACAATATACGAAACCAATGACACACATGGCAGCATAAAGCATAAATGTATTGGTAGGACCAAGATAATTCAGCAAGCTTAAAAATGTTGATGACACGACAAAATTCCATAACCAACAACTGAATACGGCGACACCCATTGCTGTGCCACGTACTTCTAGGGGAAAAATTTCAGATACTAGCAACCATAACATGGCGCCTAGACTAAAAGCGAAACTAACTACATAAGTAAACGTGCTTAGTACAGCAACGGTACGTAAATACGATAGTTGGATATCCCATTGAAAGGCGAAGCTAAGTGCAAGCAAACTCACGCACATACCCACTAGCCCAGTTAATAATAGTATTCGACGACCAATTTTATCCAAGTAAATCACTGCAAAAATAGTAGCGATCACATTGACAATACCAATACCGACGGTAGCTAAAATGGAACTAGAAGTATCTTGGAAACCTGCCAGTTGAAAAATAGTGGGAGCATAATAAATAATCGTATTAATACCGGTAACTTGTTGGAAAAATCCAAGCATGATTCCTAAAAATAATACGGGACGAATCCACGGAGCAAAAATTTCAGACAATTTCGCTTCGCGCATATTTAAACTATTTTTAATTTCTGTTAATTCTTGATCGACTTGATTAGTTTGACGTAAATAGGCAAGGGTTTTTCTTGCTTGATCAAATTGTTTTTGTTTGGCTAGCCATCGTGGACTTTCCGGCAAGAATAACATGCCAATACCTAACAAAATAGCTGGTAGTAAACCAATCGCAAACATTAAACGCCAAGAAGCTTCAGTATTGGTGAATACATAATTGATTAGATAGGAACACATAATACCGATGGTAATAGCTAATTGATTGAGAGAAACCAAGCCACCACGCCATTGTTGCGGCGCAACTTCAGCAATATAAAGCGGTGCTGTATAAGAACCAATGCCAATAGCAATTCCAATGCATAAGCGTCCAAAGAGAATAGCTTCAACATGCGGTGCCAAGGTAGCGATTAATGTGCCAATAATAAACATTCCAGCAATGATGAGGATAATTTTACGACGACCATAATAATCGGTTAGTCGCCCGCTACTCAGTGAGCCAACCATTGCTCCCAATAACACACTACTCACAATCAGTTCTTTCATGAGAGTAGATAGTGGGAAATCTTGACCAATGAATAATAATGCGCCTGAAATAATACCAGTATCAAAACCGAAGAGCAGTCCTGTTAATGCTGCAATTGCACAAACTAATTGGATAGCCATAGCTTGTATCTTCCATAATATGAGCAGGCTGGTATATTACCTCTAACTGAATAGTACATACAAGTAAGATCAGTTAATATTAGCTAAACTTATATGCAACCTAATTTTAAAGTGAGCTCAGCTAAACGTTTGCCTTGTGCATAACACAATCGTTGCTCTTCATCTGTCACTGATTTTTTACCTGATGTGCTGGCATAATGTGTTGCTCCGTAGGGTGTACCACCACTTTGTGTTGTATTCAAATCGACTTCCGTATAAGGAATACCGAGTAAGATAAAACCTAAATGGAATAGTGGTAGCATCATGCTGAGTAAAGTCGTTTCTTGTCCGCCATGCAGGCTGGCTGATGAACTAAAAACACAAGCTGTTTTATTGACTAAACTGCCAGATAACCAAAGATTACTAGTTTGGTCGATAAAATATTTCATTGGAGCAGCCATATTGCCAAATCGTGTCGGGCTACCTAAAGCTAAGCCTGCGCAGTTTTTTAAATCATCGAGAGTGGCGTAAATTGCGCCGCTTTCTGGAATGCTAGGTTCAGTCGCTTCAGTAGTAGGGGAGACAGAGGGGACGGTACGGATTCGTGCTTCCATACTAGTAACAGATTCAATACCACGGGCGATATGTTGCGCCATTTGTTTTACCGCACCGTAACGACTGTAATAAAGAACGAGAATGTAAGGCATAGTGGGCGAGCTCCATTAAATTTTTGTTAACAGCCAATCGAAAAATTGTTCCGGTAAAATGCGTTTCAAAAATACTAAAAATTTGATGGGGAAGCCGACATAATAATGAATGTTAGGACGGCGACTTTCTAGCGCATGAATGATATCTGCCATTACTATTTTTGGATTACCCATCAGGCTGCGATTTTTTTTATCGGGATGAAAGTAGGATGTTTCTAATTTTTTATAGGCATGAATATGTAAACTAGTATTTTTTTTAGCTAGCGTGTGTTGATAGGTTTCGAAGGAATGTTCGCGCAATTTACTGTGTATTGGACCAAGATTAAGGATAGCAACATGTATACCGCTTCCTCGTAATTCTTGACGTAAAGTATTACTAAATCCTTCTAGAGCAAATTTAGAAGCATTATAGGCTCCATAATAAGGCATAGTAATGATACCTAATATCGAACTGTTTTGAATGATACGACCGTGTCCTTGTTTGCGCATGATAGGGAGCACTAAACGAGTTAAACTGATGACGCCAAAAAAATTGGTAGCAAATTGACTTTGAATCAATTCATCACTTACATCTTCAATTGCCCCTGCAACGAGAAATCCTGCATTATTAAAGAGCGCGGAAAGTGTACCACCAGTTTTTTGCAAAATTATCTCAATTGCTTTTTCTTGAGAATGCGTATCAGTGACGTCAAGTGGTATTGCTTCTAAACCTTGTTCTTTTAATTTTTCGATATCGGTTACTTTTCTTACGCCAGCAAATACTCGATAACCGCGCTGCTTTAATGTCAGCGCGGTAGCAAGACCAATGCCACTGGAACAACCAGTAATGAGAATGGAAGCAGGAGTCATTAAAAAGTGTTTACCTTTTCATTTTCGATTAATACGGGAGGTTGATTATCATTAGATTCTACTGGATTTCCTGGATTAAATGAAGCAAGCGCATTGCCAAAAAATGCTGCCCAATTGCCAATTTGTGGCGGCAAAAAGTGTGCTTTCGCAAATGCATCCATTTTTGTTTCAATCACTTTGAGTTCATACAGTTTTGGATTATTCTGATACAGATTTCCCATGAGCTCAGCAGCTTGTTTTTCAGCCTCTGCTTTTTTGACTAATGCTTGTCCTATCAGTTCAGCAGCTTGTAAATCAGCTTTGGCTTGCGATATTTTCGCTTCATTTTTTTGATCTTGTTCAATTTGTCTAGTGGTAGCAGCTTGTTTTGCTTGTATTTCAGCAATTTTGTAATTTAATTCAAGGACAGCTTCGTTAGCATTCGCATCGGCGGTTTTTAAAGCTTGTTCAGACATTTTTTTAGCAATTTCTGCATCCATAATCTTAGGCGCTTCGATATTTAACCGTACCAGCGTAATGCCATAATTCCGTAAATCTGTAGATAATTGTTGAACAACAATATCTTGAAAATGTTGCAAAGGCGGTGCTGATGCTGAAGTTGGATCTATGTCACGCATATGTTGTTGTAAAGAAGATTCAGGTTGTAAGGGTTTGGTTTGATAAAAGCAAAGAAATTCCTGTGAAGAATATTGCTGAATAGCTTTACCCATATCAACAGTTGCTAAATTTTCAATATGAGTGAGAATACCGGCCTCATCTCTTAATGATGAAAGCGCTAATTGTGGCCGATCGATTTGGTAAGCAACCATCAATTTAACACCCACTTTTAAGGAATCGCGCGTCGTAAATAGTTCATAAGCAATCTCATCTGCACTGGCTTTCGAATTATCTAGGCGGCGTTGGTTTTTCACTTCTTCACTGGGAAAAACTAATGTTTGAAGGCCTGTATTTAAAAAGCCAATTACTTCGTGAGACGATGAATTAATAATAGTAGGTTGTGCATCGATGCGAGGTTCGATAACCTGTAAAATCCCATTGTCGTAGGTAATGGCCACTTCGGTTGTATGTGGAATAATTCTTTTTAATGCTCCATGAATCATTAAGCGTTCTGTTGCATCAAAAAAAAGTTGTTCATTATTCTTTGCATCTAATCGAAAGAAAGGTGTGTTGAAAACATAGGGTTCGATACGAGAAGCTAGAAAAAAAGGTTCAGAACCAATCCAGATTTTAGCTATTTTGCCTGAGGGCACACGAAGAATAATGAGTGTTTCGTGTTTAATATAAGCAGTCGCTTGATCGCTTAACCCTGTTTTTGAATCAAATCGAAATAAAGGATTGTGAATAACATGAGGTCCAGGGCCATATAATTGTGGAAGATTGCCAGAAAAAGCCTTTGCATACTTGCCAACGGGAACATTCAATACATAGCTGCCATGAGCACCATAAAAAAGAGAATTTTGTTTGTGAACACCGAGGTATTTAGTCACAACATTTGGATTGGGGCTTAATATTCTTGCGATATACCGATCGGAATCAAAATTAGCTAGTTCAGGAATACGATTGCGATCTCCTAGTAAAAATTCATCGCGATCAATCCAATAGCCGCGAATAGATGATCGTTGAAAGCAGCGCGCTTTATTTATATTAAAAGCATCCAGGATATTTTTTGCTTGTTGTTGAGAATCTCTATTAGCTAAAGTTGAGGAAATAACCAGTTTATCG
Organism: Gammaproteobacteria bacterium RIFCSPHIGHO2_12_FULL_37_14; assembly: GCA_001801485.1. Next base: position 27,248 of record MGXV01000079.1, on the reverse strand, counting down.
AGAGTTAATTGATTTTCATCAGGATGATTGCTGAATGGATTCTGTTCTGGGTTTTCTGAAAAAAATTCGTTTGGATCGGAAAAAGCATCTTTTTTACGGGTAAGAAAATTTCTAGCTTCCATGTTACTCTCCTTAGTATAGATTGATAGCTTGTATCATCAACATTCAAATTGAATATACTGTTGATTGCTTAACGCAATCTTAAAGCAATACCATCTGGCTATTTTCGCTGTATCTTATTAGAATAAGCTACGAATATAGCTTATGCATTTTGAGGTGTGTGTTATGCCAATTTACGAATACCAATGTCAGTCCTGTGGCCATCAATTAGAAGAATTTCAAAAGATTTCTGATGCGGCTTTGACGGAATGTCCAAAATGCCACCAAGCGACCTTGAACAAGCTGATTTCCGCAGCTGGGTTTCAATTGAAAGGATCAGGATGGTATGTCACCGATTATCGAGATAAAGATAAAGCTAAACAAGCGGAGAAAGGAGGTTCAACAGATCATGAAACGCAAACTTCTACCTCCAATGATAAAACCAAGAGTAGTGATGCTAGTTCAACAGCGACAACAGATACAGGCGATAAAAAAAAGAATACCTCGACACCTGGAAGTAACGACAAATCGGCAGCTTCCTCATGATTGCCTATATTCGTCGTTGCTTTATTTCCGGAGTATTAGTCTGGTTACCGATTTGGGTAACGGTACTAGTGTTGAAATTTTTGGCTGATTTGTTAAGTAATTCATTATTGTTATTACCGCAAAAATATCAGCCAGATGTTGTCATTGGATTTCATATTCCTGGTATGGGTGTGTTGATTACCTTATTGGTTATTTTCTTTACCGGTGTCATTGCGGCAAATTTTTTGGGGCGACGTTTAGTTGATATAGGAGATGCTATTGTTGCCCGTATTCCGTTGGTGAGAACTATTTATACGGGTGTCAAGCAAGTGACACAAACTTTATTTACGCCCGGCGGCAAATCATTTCGTAAAGTGCTGCTTGTTCAATTTCCTCATGAAGGTGTTTGGAGTATCGCGTTTCAAACGGGTAGTGCAGCTAAACAAATCGAAACAGCTTTAAATCAAGAGCCGATGGTCAGTTATTTTATTCCAACTACTCCTAATCCAACGTCTGGATTTCTCATGATGGCACCAAAAAGTAAAGTGGTAGAGCTGGATATGAGCGTGGATCAAGCGCTAAAATTCGTTATTTCCTTAGGCGTTGTTCAACCTAATATCAGTGGATTGAATGGAAATAATAGTAAATTGCAACAGTAGCAGCGGTCATTGCTCACTCTACTATCATCGATAAACCAAGATAGGTAAATATTATTATGCGTAGTCATTATTGCGGGCAAGTCACCATTCAATTATTAGGTCAAGAGGTGCAATTGGCAGGTTGGGTCCATCGTCGACGGGATCATGGCGGTGTTATTTTTATTGATTTGCGTGATCGGGAAGGCATTGTACAAGCTGTCATTGCTCCATCACAACAAGAAGCTTTTAGCCAAGCAGAAACAGTTAGAAGTGAATTTGTGATCCAGATTAAAGGCAAAGTTAGAAACCGTCCTGAAGGAACGATCAACCCTAATTTATCGACAGGTCAGATTGAAATCGACGTAAAAGAATTAATTATTTTGAATCGCGCTGAACCTTTACCTTTTCCTATTGATGATGAATACCATGAAGTTGGAGAAGAAACACGCTTACATTATCGTTATCTTGATATTCGTCGGCCTGAAATGCTCTCTCGCTTAAAAATGCGTGCTGACATTACTCGCTATCTGCGGCGTTATTTGGATGATCAAGGCTTTCTTGATATTGAAACGCCATTTTTGACGCGTGCTACGCCAGAAGGAGCGCGTGATTATTTGGTGCCAAGTCGTACTCGTCCAGGTAGTTTTTTTGCTCTACCGCAATCTCCCCAGCAATTTAAACAATTGCTCATGATGTCTGGTATTGATCGGTATTATCAGATCGTGCGTTGCTTTCGTGATGAAGATTTACGGGCAGATCGTCAACCGGAATTTACACAATTAGATATTGAAACTTCCTTTTTAAATGAGCTTGAAATTCAAACCATCATGGAAAACATGATTCGCGGTTTATTTGAAGAATTATTACATATTCAGTTGCCGCAATCTTTTCTGCGTTTAACGTATGCAGAAGCCATGCGTCGTTTTGGTTCAGATAAACCTGATCTACGAATTCCTTTAGAGTTGGTGGATATAGGTGATTTGATGCGCGATGTAGAGTTTAAAGTATTTGCTGATGTAGCAAATGATCCCAATGGGCGAATTGCAGCACTATGCGTACCAGATGGTGCGACTATTAGCCGTAAAGAGATAGATGACTATACTCGATACATCAGTGTTTTTGGCGCACGAGGATTGGCTTACATCAAAGTGACTGCGGAAGGCAAAGAAGGATTACAATCGCCTATATTAAAATTTTTATCGGATACGGCAATTCAGGGAATAATAGAACGTACCAAAGCTAAAGTTGGCGATATTATTTTCTTTGGTGCCGATAAAGCCAAGATAGTGAATGAATCCATGGGGGCTTTGCGGCTTAAAGTGGGCCAAGATCGCAATATGGTTGCGGATGATTGGCGGATTTTATGGGTAATTGATTTTCCAATGTTTGAAGGGGGTGAAGGACAATTATCTGCTTGTCATCATCCATTTACTTCACCTAAAGCAGAAACGGTAGCAGAATTGAATCAAAATCCAAGGCAAATGTTGGCGCGTGCCTACGATATGGTCTTAAACGGTAGTGAGATTGGCGGTGGTTCAATACGTATTCACTCTTCTGAGATGCAAAAAGCAGTGTTTAATATTCTGAACATCAGTAATGAAGAAGCTGAGGCAAAATTTGGTCATTTACTCACTGCGATGAAATTAGGTTGTCCTCCGCATGGCGGCATCGCATTTGGTTTAGATAGAATAGTCATGTTAATGACTGGTGCTACTTCTATTCGGGATGTCATTGCGTTTCCCAAAACCCAGACGGCAAGTTGTCCTTTAATGGATGCGCCTGCACTAGTTGAACCAGAACAACTCATTGAATTAGGCATTCGTGTGGTGAAGGAGCAAGAATAAATGGCGGGGCATAGCAAATGGGCGAATATTAAGCGCCATAAAGCCAAGCAAGATGCTAAGCGTGGCAAACTTTATACTAAGATTATTCGTGAAGTAACTGTAGCGGCTAAAATGGGCGGAGCGGATGCGAATTCTAATCCACGATTGCGCGCGGCATTAGATAAAGCACAAGAAGCCAATATGACCAAAGATGTCATCGAACGTGCTATCAAGCGTGGGGCAGGTGGGATGGAAGGTGAGCATGTCGAAGAAATTCGCTATGAAGGATATGGTCCAGGCGGCATAGCAGTATTAGTAGATTGTATGACAAACAATCGTAATCGTACGGTTGCTGACGTGAGGCATGCATTTTCCAAATATGGTGGAAATTTAGGTACGGATGGTTCAGTTTCTTATCTTTTTAATAAACAGGGGCAAATTACTTTTGCGCCCGGTGTGGATGAAGAAAAATTATTAGGTATCGCGCTCGAAACAAGTGCAGATGATGTCATAGTCAATCAAGATGCTAGCGTAGATGTGATAACCACGCCTGAAAATTTTATTCCGATTAAAGGAGCGCTGATGAAAGCCGGTTTTAAACCTGCTCAAGCAGATGTCATCATGGCGGCAAGTACCAATGTATCGATTACAGATAAAGAAGTCGCTGAACGTGTGATAAATTTAATTGATACATTAGAAGATTTAGATGATGTGCAATCAGTTTATTCAAATGCGGATATTGATGAGAAATTATAGCCTGTTCATATTTTACTAGATCATATTTAATTCTAAGGAAGTGATGATGTCTGTGATCATCGGGATCGATCCAGGATCACGCCGTACGGGATACGGTGTGATCCAAGTAGAAGGAAATCGCCACATTTATCTTACCAGTGGGTATCTTGATTTAACGACTGTTACGTTGAGTGAAAAATTACGACAAATTTTTTTAGGATTGCAAAAAATCATTCAAACATTTCAACCACAAGAAGCTGCTATCGAAGAAATTTTTATGCATGAGAATCCAAATTCTGCATTAAAATTGGGTCAAGCACGAGGTGCAGCGATTGTAGCACTCGATATGCCTGTTGCTGAATATTCTGCTCGTCAAGTAAAAAAATCTGTTGTTGGTAATGGCGCAGCAAACAAAGAACAAGTGCAATATATGGTACAGCGGTTGTTGAATTTATCAAAAACATTACAAGCAGATGCAGCAGATGCGTTAGCAGTGGCATTGTGTCATGCGCATATGCGTACGATGTTAAAACTATTTTCGAAATGAAGGAAGCTCTTTATACATTCCTTGCTTTTTTAAAGCCAAAAAGCTGTCTTCCCAGAATTTAGCGCTGTTTAGCGAGTGTTTGTTACGAGCTTAGCAGCGCTTAATGTCTGGGATCCATGGTCAAATTTCCTTTATACCTACTTTAGTAAGACGTGTATATGAGCACAAGAATAGTTTAGTAAAAGGATTTACAAAAAAGTATAATGTTACCAACTTAGTTTACTTTGAAATACATTCCGACATTCGTGAAGCCATTTTACGCGAAAAGATAATAAAAAAGTGGCGCCGTGATTGGAAAATTAATTTAATTGAGTCTAACAATCCCTATTGGATTTATATTCAGAAATACTCTAAGCATTGCTCTAAACTTGTGAACAGAAAGATTTAACCATGGATCCCGGACAAGCGCCTCGCAAAAAACGCTCGACGCTTTCCGGGAAGACAAAACCTCGCATTTCGAGACGTGCCCTATAGTACAATATTTGCATTTCCAGCGAGTTTGCTAGTGATTTATATCAAAAATAAAACAGGAATAGATGTTTATGAGTTTCCTAAAAAATTCACCCCTTTCAAATATAGAATTATTTAATTTAATGACCATTATTAAGCTAGAAAAAATAATTTCAGGAGGTCAATCAGGTGTTGATAGAGCCGCATTGGATGCATCAATCAAGTTTAAAATACCGCATGGCGGATGGTGTCCTAAAGGTAGAAGCGCAGAAGATGGAATGATAGATGCATGCTATCAATTAAATGAAACAGATTCAGTTGATTATAATGTAAGAACTAAATTTAATATCAGAGATTCTGATGGGACCTTAATTATTATTTCTTCAATGCCAATTAACGTAATTGATGGAACAATTTTAACGATTAATGAAGTGATAGAAAAGAATAAACCATATTTAATAATTGATTTATCTAAAAAAAATGTTTTACGTCAAATTATTAATTGGCTAGAAGAAGCAAAAATCAAAACACTTAATGTGGCGGGGCCACGTGAATCTCAATGTCCCGGTATATATAAAAAATCTTTAAAATTATTAACAACAATGCTAAGTTTAATTGAAGTAAATGTAAATATTTGGATGCAGCAGATGCGTTAGCAGTGGCATTATGTCATGCGCATATGCGCACGATGTTAAAACTATTTTCGAAATGAAGGATTTGAACAAACGCGAGATGTTGGCCTACCAGTGGAAGTGGAATGATTAAAAAAAGGTAAACGATGGCTTTGTTCTTTTTTCAATGTATCATATTTGGTGTAAATATTAATGAATATTTCATTCCAGAGTGTTGTTTCTTGAACATTAAAATTTATTTTGATTGCCACTGATGTTTGTACCATGATTTTTTTTAAAAAATCAAAGTGGCTTTTTTTGAATTCATCGAGAATATTTTCTAAATCTCTAATCCCAGCAACATTATTAATGAGCCGCAAAAATGTCCCTCTAATAATAGCATTTCGTTTGGCTACATTATCCATTAGTAGTGCTGACGATAAAGTTTCAATATCATCTCGTAAAAAAGGCAGCCGATAATCATGCGTATGTTCATATAAGTTTAATTTATTTCTCAATTGTGCGATATCAGTTTGTTCGCCATATTTAACAATAAGGCCAATCAGATATTTTGGTTCTGATGGGTAAATTTTAAATTCTAATAGTTTAAGGTGAGCTAATTCTTCCTCGATAAGCTTATTCAAAGCATCTTTAAGTGGTGCTGATAAAGATGCTGCTTTCAATAAATCAACTCTGGACATATCTCGCAATAAAGATTTTTCAGCAGGTATACAAATTACTTCTAGATAATCAATGATGCGAGGAGGAGCATCTTGAGTCAGTTTAATGGATGTGATCGTACTAATAATAAATATTTTAATTATTTCTGTGATAGATAAATGATTAAGCAGATCGATTCGTTTATTGTACTGATCTATCAAGTACAGTGTTGTATCAAGTGGAAGCTCCGAAATTTGTTCATGATAAATGAAATTGAATGCATTTATTAATTTAGCATCGACTGCTTTCAGGCGCTCGCAGAGGGCAGTTCGTTCTTTAAAAAAAGAAGGTATTTTCTCTAGGGTGCAATTAATAAGAATGTTAAGATACCATTTCATAAAGTCTCTTTTTTTTATAAGCGTTCCTGCGGTGAAATAGGAGGACGGTTAATTTTTTTGTCATGTCGTTAGCTAGAAGTATAAGGGTTAGTAATAAAATTGCTACAACAAAATCAGCTGTTCCCGTTAGCTTGCTCTATCGCATAGGAATGGGACCGCTATCATATAGAGACGGATGAAGGATACCTATGATTGGACAAATTCGTGGCATTATCTTGGAAAAACAACCCCCCTCATTGTTAGTGGAAGTGAGTGGCATTGGGTATGAAATCGATGCGCCTATGAGTACCTTTTATCAATTACCAGACATTGGCCAAACAGTTACTTTATTAACGCATTTTGTTGTACGGGAAGATGCGCAGCATTTATACGGATTTTATACCAGTGATGAGCGTTTATTGTTTCGCACCCTATTGAAAGTAAATGGCGTAGGCCCACGTTTGGCACTAACAGTATTATCAAGTACAGCAACGGATCAATTTGTGCGTTGTGTCTTGAACAATGATACGGATAGTTTAGTGAAGCTTCCTGGAGTAGGAAAAAAAACAGCAGAACGTTTAGTGATTGAGATGCGTGATAAATTAGCTGATTGGTATACAGCTTCATCATCCACCAGTACAAATTCCACAAGATCAGTAGGTGATAAGCGGCATCAAATCCTTCAAGATGCGATTTCCGCACTCGTTACACTGGGTTATAAGCAACATGATGCTAATCGTACGGTTACAAAAATTGATGATGGAGCAGCCAGTAGTGAAGAATTAATTCGTCGTGCCTTACGGGAGATGGTCTGATGGAAACGGATAGAATTATTGCACCCGAACAACAAGCAAATGATCCCATTGATCGTGCATTACGACCCAAATTTTTACGCGATTATATTGGGCAACACAGTGTGCGTGAGCAGATGGAAATTTTCATACAGGCGGCAAAAAAACGTGGCGATGTGCTTGATCATGTTCTTATTTTTGGTCCTCCAGGCTTAGGTAAAACCACGCTTGCCAATATTATTTCAAATGAGTTGGGGGTGGGTTTAAAACAAACATCCGGCCCAGTTTTAGAACGTCCTGGCGATGTGGCGGCTTTGTTAACTAACTTACAAACAGGTGATGTGTTATTTATCGATGAAATCCATCGTCTCAGCCCAGTTGTTGAAGAGGTGCTTTATCCAGCAATGGAAGATTATCAAATTGATATTATGATTGGCGAAGGCCCTGCTGCTCGATCAATAAAATTGGATCTGCCATCTTTTACTTTGGTGGGTGCAACGACTCGAGCTGGTTTACTGACGTCACCACTACGAGATCGATTTGGTATTGTGCAACGATTGGATTTTTATCAAGTAGTCGATTTAATGCAAATTGTTTTACGTTCCGCCCAAATTCTTAAAATAGCTGTTGAGACACCCGGCGCAGAAGAGATTGCTCGTCGTTCTCGGGGTACACCTCGAGTGGCTAATCGTCTATTACGTCGTGTGCGGGATTATGCAGAAATAAGAGCAAATGGAGAAATCACCGAACTAGTCGTGAAGCAGGCTCTCGACTTTCTTAAGGTAGATGGCCAAGGTTTTGATGTGATGGATCAGAAACTGTTATTGGCATTAATGGAAAAGTTTAATGGCGGTCCAGTTGGTTTGGAGAGCTTAGCAGCCTTTATTAATGAAGAAAAAGGTACGATTGAAGATGTTATTGAGCCGTTCTTAATTCAGCAAGGCTTTATATTGCGTACGCCACGCGGTCGCATCGCCACTAAACACGCTTACGTGCATTTTGGCTTAAAAACACCAGAAAAATGGCTAGCTTCACAGACTATTAATTTGTTTGAGGGAGCGCTGGAATAATTCCTCTTTTGATAATATTCGTATATATTGTATACACATGTAGCGCTTGTCGTATTAGTCGTACATTGAGCTCATCGAAAAGAAGTTTATGAAAAAATTTGATAGAATGATTGCTTGCATACTAAGTGTTTTGTCAAAACAAGGCGGAGATTCCACATGAATTATGATGCAACTTTACTGACCTACTTTCTGCAAGCCGGCTTATTGGTGAAAGGTGTGATGCTGCTGTTGATAGGCGCATCTGTTGTTTCGTGGGCATATATTTTGCAACGCGGTTTTTATTTGAATGATCTTAATAAGGCTAGCACAAAGTTTGAAACAAATTTTTGGTCGGGTGAAGATTTAGCTAAGTTATATGCACAGGGTGTGAAGCGTCAAGGCACAATGGATGGTATAGAAGCTATTTTTCATTCGGGGTTTAAGGAATTTATGCGTTTCCGTCGACAAACTGGGATAGCACTGGATACCATTATCGATAATACAAAACGTGCTATGCGCGTCGCACAAATGCGCGAACAAGATAAATTGGAACAACGATTACCGTTTCTTGCGATTGTGGGTTCTACCAGTCCTTATGTTGGATTATTTGGAACGGTTTGGGGCATCATGCAAGCTTTTCGCGCCTTAGCAAATGTGCAACAAGCAAGCATTTCCATGGTGGCACCAGGTATTGCCGAAGCATTGATCGCCACTGCATTAGGATTATTTGCAGCTATTCCAGCCGTCATTGCTTACAATCGTTTTACTACCAGCACGAATCGTTTATTAAATCGTTACGATGCCTTTCAGGAAGAATTAATTAACATCCTCATCCGCCAATCGCAACCCAATTCATTAGCGCGTGAAACGACGGAGAGTCAATTATGACTCAGATGCATCAGCCAGGATCACGCCGACTCATGTCGGATATCAATGTGGTTCCTTTTATCGATGTCATGTTGGTGCTACTAGTTATTTTTATGATTACGGCACCTCTTTTGACACAAGGTGTGAAAGTTAATTTACCTCAAACCAAAGCAAGTGCTTTGAATGAACAAAAAAATGAACCATTAATTATTACGGTAGATGCAACAGGAAATTTTTATTTTAATTTAGCGGATAAACCACAACAACCCATCACGGCGCAAACCCTAACGCATCTTGTCACTCAACAACTTGCGAGTCAACATACTGAACAGCGACCAGTTTTAGTAAGAGGTGATAAGAATGTGAATTACGGTAAGGTGATGGAAGCGATGGTATTATTACAACAAGCCGGAGCAAAGAATGTCGGTTTGATTACCCAACCTCCTGCTGATAATAAAGTAATTGGCTGATGTGTTATGACTATTTATGCAATGCCAAAGTATTTTGTTCTATCATTATGCATTCATGCGTTTGTTTTAATCATTTTAATATTAAATATTAATTTTTCTACGCCTCTTCCTGTATTTGAAAATACTAATCAGCACGATGTCATTAGTGCTGTTATTTTAGGTGATGTGCAGACTAGTAAACTACTTCCACAACAAGCGATTGTTCAACCAAAATTAAAATTACCTTTAGATAAAGAATTAACAAAAAAAGAAATAGTAGAATCTATTCCGGTTAAAAAAAATGTCATATCACTTAAAGTAATCGAAAAAAATCGCGAAATGATGCGAGAAGATTTACTGGCTGATATTAAAAAACAAAGCAAAAAACAAAAGCAGCTACACCAAAAAAAGTTGCAAGTGCAATTCGAGAAAATGTTAAGACTGCAAGCAGAAAAATCACTACGACAACAATTTATGAATGATGATATTAAAGTGAAAGGTACACAAACCCGTCACTCCCAGGGGGAAATTAATAAATATAAGGCGCTGATTTTGCAAGTAATCAGCGAGCATTGGGTGGTGCCAATACAATCGAATAAAAAACTAACTTGTGTGTTGATGATTCGTGTTGCACCAGGTGGTTTGGTATTAGATGTGCAAGTGATACGATCGAGCGGTGATTCTTCGCTTGATTCTTCGGCTCGTGCTGCAGTATTAAAATCTTCTCCACTACCTGTTCCAAATGATGCAACAATCTTTGAATCTTTTCGCCAATTTGTTTTAAAAGTTAAGCCGGAGAATATTGTGAGAGGCGAAGTATCCTAGCATAGATAATCTTTTCAGCCATGCGCTATACGTGGAGAGTGGTGATTGATGGTACGCCGAGATTTTTTTACGGAGAAAAATAAATATGTCAATGGGAAAATATCATTAATAACAGGTGTAGGAGAGTATTCTTTACAAGGATTTTATTATGCAATCGCATGCTCATATCATCGCTGTTTTAGAGAATGAATTTATCAATCAAACGCCAGATGAGTATCAACCTTTACTGCAAACCCAGCATGCACGAGATAGTCAATTTTTTTATCCAACGATAGAACGAGTGCCATTCATTCCTTTACCCAAGAAAAAATTTTTATTAGATGAAATTGAAATTTGTATTGCGATTTTAGAACAAGCTAAATTAGCTAATCACACTAAAAATATAAAAAAACATCAACAATCACAACATCTCTGCACATTATTTTGTATGGTAACGATTTTTCTCAGTTTAGGTGTTTCAACTTCAATGTTTGCTTTGATGTGGGTAATGATGGAGAAAATGTTTGATCATATGATAGAGCATTTGCAAAGCAAGTTATTAACCGAACGAAGTTTATTAAGTGACGCTAAACAGCAACTCGATGAACTTAATAGCGAAGATATTGCCGTTAATCAAAAGTTAGGTAAGGATGGAAAGGAATTAGGAGATATCTATGATGCGTGGTATCAAAAAACCAATGCAAATGGCGATGATTGCGAACATTGGACAGATAAAAATGGTAAGACAATTTACTTGAGGGACATTTTTCCTAACTATGATGATGATATGTGTTATTTTAAAGATAATGGCGTGACTCATCCGTTGCCACGTTGTAATGAGCTTGCAAATGAAGGATGTTCAGTTAAATCAGACTTTAATTTTTTGGAATCGCAAGACTACGGTTTGCAATTAGCTATTTCAAAAACGCAAAACAATATTACTAATCTCAACCATGAAATTGCCAAGATAGAAAAAAGTTTACATGATCCTAAGCCACAACCCGAACCAATTTCTACTACTTTTTTCGCAATTACTGCTCTTGTAGCCACTATCGTACTAATTTTTGCAGTAGTAAAATGGAAGCGTAAGATTCATACCAAACATGATAGTATAAGCGAACATGATTTATCTCGCGTGCTTTCTCTAAGACAGATTAATCAAATGGTTAACGTGATGTCTCGATTAAAAATCCATCATGTGGATAAAATGAATATAGATGATTTATTATTTGTTTTAAAAAATGAAGCAAAAAGCATTAAGGAACGAATGAAGATAGTGGGATATTTCTTTTCAAGCGAGGCAACGCAACAATTGATTCAGCATGATACTAGTTTTGATGTCATTCGTATCATTATGGACCATGCAGGTTTGACTCGAAAATAATGGACGCATTGTATTAGATTTAGCAGAGGTGAGCATGGAATTAGTAATTTTTATTATGGGAATTTTTGCTCTAATGTTTTACCTGGTTTATCTTTATATCCGAGATCAACGCCATCATCCATCACAATCATTAAGTTTATTAAAGTTAGAATTATCTGAATCAAAGGCGTCAGAACAGCGACTTCGAGAAGAGCTTAATATTTTGAAAAATAGTATTCAGCAAACATTTGTTGATCCAGTAACCAATTTATTAGGATGGCCAATATTTAAAGATCGTTTAATGCAAAACATTAAAGAAAATGTTCGGAATCAATTATCTTTTAGTATTGTTTATATTGATATTGATAATTTTAAAATGATTAATAACGCATTTGGCTATGAGATGGGCGATTTAATATTAAAGGCGGTGGCAGAAAGATTACAAGCTTGCATTCGGCAAGTAGACAGTGCAACCCGTTATGCAAAAGATACGTTTGTATTATTGCTTGCGCAACTTACTAAAGCCGAAATGACGGTATTTATTATCCAACGTATTTTGCAAGCGTTGGCACCTCCATTTCAAATTAAAGAACATGAAATATATCTTACGGTCAGTATGGGTATTTCCGTTTATCCAATGGATGGAGAAGATACAGAGATTTTACTTAGAAATGCTGAGCAAGCTTTATTGCTTGCGAAAGAAAAACAAGGTAATGACTATCAATTTTACCAAACAACGCATCAGCTGGGCAGTCAACGTGAATTGATTTTGTATGCGCATTTGAATCAAGAATCTCTTTTCCAAGAATTAAAAGTATATTATCAACCAATTAAAAATGTAGTTACTGATAATATTTTCGGTATGGAAATTCTTTTGCATTGGCAACATCCAGAATTTGGTCTGATTAAGCAGGAAGAATTATTTGAACATGCGATAAAACAGCGAAGGTTAAATGTTATTTCGGAATGGTTGTTGCGACGCTCTATTCAGCAGTTTATTCATTGGCGTTCTTTTGGATTTTTCCCAGATTGTTTAGCATTTTCCATTACGATCAATCAACTGGAAAATAGTCATTTTATTTATTCCTTATCACAAATTTTGCAAGAATTACAATGTAAACCCGAATGGTTATTATTAAAAATAGTTGGAAGTCTCTCTTCTGGAGGCCACCTTAACGATCCCAATTCCATGATAACGAGTACTTTTACAGCGGTTTCTAGTGATGTGTTAGAAAAATCGTTTAATATGTTAAAGTATTTGCGAATTAAAATGGCGGTTGCTGAATTTGATTCCAGTGCATTGTCTTTGAGACAGCTTAGAGTATTTCCTGTTCATTACCTCATGCTGAGCCAATTATTCATTGAAGATATGCCTACTCATCCACAAACAGTCGAATTAATTAAAGCGGTTATTTCTTTTGCTACAGCCTTGTCTATGCAAATCATTGTTCAAGGCGTGGGGTCAGAGCAGCAATTGCTAACATTGAAATCATTAGGGTGTGCCCTTATGCAAGGAAAATTGTTAGGGGATCCACTTCCGGAAAATGAAGTTATCACTAAAATGACTGTGGCGACGGTTTAGATGTGTCAGCTGAGATAAGCGAATAACCAAACCTACTGATAGGCGATATGGCGTGGCATTGTTCCCCATTATTTTAATGTTATAATCATTTCAGTGATGAGGAGCTGATATGCATAAATTTATTCGTTTTTTATTATTTCTACTTATTTTCATGATTCCTTACTCTGCTTCCGCTATTTTGAGTATGGAATTAACTCGTGGTATAGCAGGTGCAATTCCGATTGCCATTGTTCCATTTTCTATGCAGGGTGATAGTTCACAAAATATTTCCGATATTATTTCCGCAGACCTGCAAAATAGTGGTCGCTTTAAAGTTTATAATCAACGGTCCTTAACAAGCTTTCCTAGTGCTCCGCGAGAAGTATCGGTTGATTATTTTCGTCGCATTGGTACAGATAATGTTGTCATCGGAAAAGTTAGCAAAACAGGGGATCAATATCAAATTACTTTCCAATTAATGGATATGTTTCGAGATAAGGGAGAAAAAAGTGTTGTATTAAATAGGTCGTATACAGTATCTAGTCATGAATGGCGTTTAATTGCTCATCATGTTAGCGATCTGATTTACCAACAATTAACAGGAATACGAGGCATTTTTTCAACAAAAATTGCTTACGTGGTTATTCAAACCAGTAAAGATGGACAAAAACGTTATATTCTCGAAGTGACTGATCAAGATGGTTATAATCCACGCCCGTTGCTGAATTCGCCTGAACCCATTATGTCTCCATCATGGTCGCCAAATGGTAAACAAGTGGCATATGTTTCTTTCGAGAATCGTCAGGCTAATATTTATGTGCAAGACGTCACTAGTGGTGCAAGACGTTTATTGAGTAAATTTCCTGGTATTAATGGGGCACCCGCATGGTCCCCTAATGGTCGTCAGCTTGCGTTAGTTCTATCTAAAAGTGGATCACCGAATGTTTACGTAATGGATATTGCATCGGGTCATTTAACGCAATTAACTAAGGATTTTTATATTAATACCGAGCCAGCTTGGTCACCGAATGGTAAAACATTATTATTTACTTCTAATCGTAGTGGTGGGCCGCAGATTTATCAAATTAACTTAAGTAGTGGTTCAATTTCTCGTCTTACTTATGATGGCGATTATAATGCGCGCGCATCGTATACTCGTGATGGCAATCATGTGGTCATGATTCATCGAGTATCCGGGACATTTTATATTAGTATTTTGGATTTGAATTCTGGAACAATGCAAGTATTGAATAAGTCGATTGGTGATAGTTCATCGCCTAGTATTGCTCCTAACAGTAGTATGATACTGTATGATACAGTGTACGGTGGGCGGAACATACTGGCGATGGTTTCTGCAGATGGTAATGTGCAACTGGTATTGCCTGCACGTGAAGGTGAAGCGCAAGATCCAGCATGGTCTCCATTTTTATGACTTGACCTGATATGGGATTTTTGCGGTATACTTTTGCATTAAATATTCAAGAGAAAGGGGTAGGCTCATGAAACTAAAACGATGGATACAAATAATTTTGATTAGTACCTGCGTAGTGGCTCTAGCAGGATGTCATGCCAAACGGAAAACTGATCAATCCGCGATCAATGAAGCGAATGCCGCTTACGCAACAGGCGCGCAAACATCTGGATTAGGCGATGAATCTCGATTTAACGATCAATCAGGCAGCCATGCAGGCATGAATTTATCAGCTAAGCATGTGTATTATTTTGATTATGATAGTAATGTGGTACATGAAGCGGATAAACCGGCAATCGAAGCGAATGCAGATTACATGCTAGCACATGAAAATGCGAAAGTGATGTTGGAAGGGCATACCGATCCTCGAGGTAGCCGCGAATATAATATTGGTTTAGGAGAGCGACGGGCAAGAGCTGTAGGTGAAATGATGAAAGAAAAGGGAATTAATCCAAGCCAAATTCGTATCGTGAGTTATGGTGCTCAGAAGTTGGCTATTCCAGGACATTCTGAGACAGATTATCAGAAAGATAGACGTGTCGTACTTGTCTATCTACAACGGTAATTTATGCAAAGTTTCTTAAGGGTTGTTTCCATTGTTGGTGTATGCATTGGACTAAGTTTTTCTACAATCGTTTGGGCTGAATCTGCTCCAGTTTATGATGCAGATACCTTGCAACAACAATTTGAAAGTAGCGGTGATCAGGGTGAGGATTTGCCTCCTCCCCCTGCGCCTGGGCAAGAACGAGCTTTTGTACCTACGCCAGCTCAAGCACCTCAGGCTCAAACATCTCAAACGCCAGCACTTCAAGTCGTATCGCAACCAGTAGTGAACACCTCTACGTTGACAATTAACCAGCGTGTTGCGCAAATGGAACAACAAATCGATAATTTACAATCGACTCTATCTTCGACGCGCATGGAAGCTTTACAGAAAGAAATTCAATCGTTGCGTGACCAGGTTGAGCAATTAACACATCAGGTGCAACAAGTACAAAATCAACAAAAAAGTATGTATTCTGATTTAGAAAAAAAGTTATCACAAAGTACTAACTCAAACAAAATAATGAAAACATCTCCTGATTCAGATTTTACGACTGATGATGTTGTGACGACGACGCATAAACCTCCTCGTAAGGTCAACCCACCTAAAGTAGTGGCTGATACTAGCTCATCAGAAGCAAAATCATTAGAAGATCAATCTAATGTGGTAGAAGAACAACAAGTTTATCAAACGGCTTATAATTTAATTAAAGCTAAAAAATATAATGAAGCAATTAATTCACTGCAAACGATGTTACAAAAATATCCTTCTGGTCAATTTGCTGCGAATGCGCATTATTGGCTAGGCGATTTATACAATGTAACCGGTAAAAATAATCAAGCGTTAACCGAATTTACCGTGGTTACCAAAAATTATCCTGATAGTCCTCGTGTATCGGATGCTCAATTAAAAGTTGGACTTATTTATGCATCGCAATTAAAGTGGTCTGAAGCAAAAACGGCATTTAAAAAAGTCGTGAATCGTTACCCTGGAACGGCATCCTCTCGCTTGGCAGCAGAGCAACTCAAACAGATTAAGCAGGCTGGACATTAGAGTAAGCTATATCACCTATCATATTCATACCAACAATATAAAAATCAGGGGTGTTTTCATATGCAAGGACGTACAAAAAAAACAGTATTAGCCTCTAAGCAAGAAAATGAATCATTACCTTATTTTGACAAGTTATCTAAGGAGATTCTTTTTTATATTTTTAGTTTTCTTTCAGCCAAAGAATTATTTGGATTATGTACTCTTTCTTTACAAATGAAAACATCGGTTGAAAGTTATGATAAGTATTGGAAGTCGAAAATCCAACTCGATTTTCCTAAAGTTGAACCTACCTATCAGGGATTTTATAACAATCTCTTTAAACAAGCTGAAAAAAAAATTAGAGCGAAGGAAGAGAAGCAAAGTATGGAAGTTAATATTCATTCGATAATAGACAATAGGTTTAGGGATATAGTACGGCAAGACAATGGACTTCCTCCTCTAGACAAACAAAATAAAAAACGAAGAAAGTGAATAAATTACGAATTTCCGAAATCTTTTTTTCTCTTCAGGGCGAAACCAATACTGTCGGTTTACCAACTGCCTTTATTCGTCTGACAGGTTGCCCCTTGCGCTGTCAATATTGTGATACTACCTATGCCTTTCATGGCGGAAGCTGGTATGGGCTGGATGCAATTCTAATAGAAATTAAAAAATATCAGACAAATTATGTGACGGTAACAGGCGGTGAACCTTTAGCACAAAAAGCTTGTATACCTTTGTTAAAACGATTGTGTGAGGAAGGATATAGCGTTTCGCTGGAAACTAGTGGCGCGATGGATATTTCTTTGGTCGATAAACGCGTCGTCAAAGTACTCGATATTAAAACACCTGGTTCTGATGAAGTTGAGAAGAATTGTTGGGAGAATATCGATAAATTGTTACAACAGGATCAAGTTAAGTTTGTCATTTGTCATCGCGAAGACTATGACTGGGCAAAATTAATCATCGATCAATATCGCTTAAATACACGGTGTCAGATATTATTTTCCCCTAGTTATCAGCAAATTAATCCAACAGATTTGGCTGATTGGATAATAAATGATCAACTAGCTGTTCGTTTTCAGGTTCAATTACATAAATTAATCTGGGGAGATCTGCCTGGTAGATAATCAGGCGGTCAATAGTAACCTGCTTTGATAGGTTTTTCTCATTGATATTTTCCCTAGAATAGGTAATATTAGCGCCTTTGTTGTCTAATCCTTTTTGGGCCGTTAGCTCAGTCGGTAGAGCAGCAGGCTTTTAACCTGTTGGTCCTGCGTTCGAATCGCAGACGGCCCAATGTTGGCATAAGGTGAGAACAATCAATAACTTAAAAAAACTACCACGTGAATTCTATAATCGTCAGACTATTACTGTAGCAAAGGAATTATTAGGCAAAATTTTGGTTCATGTGGTGTATAATACTGCCCACATAGCTAAAATCGTCGAGGTGGAAGCCTACCTTGGGCCACATGATCTTGCTGCGCATTCAGCAAGAGGGCTCACTGACAGGACGAAGGTGATGTTCGGTCCGCCTGGATATGCTTATGTGTATATGATTTATGGTATGCATTATTGCATGAACGTGGTCACAGAAGAAGAAGGGCATGCATCTGCAGTATTATTGCGTGCATTGGACCCCATACAAAATCTCACGGAACGTACTCAAGGACCCGGCTTATTATGCAAAGCCATGAAAATCAATAAGCAATTAAACGCACATGATTTGCTAAGCGATAATTTTTTTATTGCGCAGTCACCTAAGGATGAGCCCATTACCATTGTTAAACGGCCGCGAATAGGTGTTGATTATGCGGGTGCCTGGGCAAAGAAACTATTGCGATTTTATATTAAACATAATGTGTATGTTTCACGGCGATAAAATTTTTTTAACAGCAAATTTGTGTCATTGAGTTTTTAAATTTAAAGAGTAGATGAAATGTTAAACAGAGACATATTAAACAGACACCTGGATGCATTGAGAAAAAAACCATTAGCTAGTAATGCGTTTAGTCAATTCTATATGCAAAAGATGCAGCATGCAGCGGATCCTACTTGCCAATCCGAAGTTCCGCTCGTGCTGAAAAAAGAAACATTGTCCGCAAGCAGGTCAGGAAAGATAATAGAGTTTGAACTGGATAAAGAGAAAAAAACAGCAATTGAACTTTCTACCAATCAAAAATATTTCGCCAGTAATAAAGCCGAGCTTAATTGGTCTGATGAAAAAAGAGCTCACGATAAATTACATGTGTCTCAGCAAACATCGATAGAGTTGGCTGTGGCTGGTGGAAATATTTTGCGACTTTATTTAGGTGATCATCAACCTTATTGTTATGCCGCTAAAGCATCTACGCCCACATCAAACGGTGTTCCGCTGTGGTTTAGACTTTCTTCGGCGGTTGAGATGGATCAGCGATTTTATATTAATGAGCAATGGCCAGAGTCCTATATTGGTCCAACAGCTGCATTTTTAATTTCCTATTTCTTTGGTGATAATGATTTCAAAAATATTGGTACGCTTAAAAAAGAGGATGGAGACATTGTTATTCGATTTGATTCCGAAGCTTTTTTTGGTGATGCAATGTTGGAAAACGACGAGGTAGAAGAACATATTACTTATGGTTGTTCTCCTTGTCCTGAAGACCTTATGCCAAAGGAAAAGCTTGATAACGAAGAAAGTGAGCGGAGTGATGAAAGTAGTGAGGATGAGGATGAGGAGCAAGAAGATAAGCATTTAGAAGAAGAGCATCCCTATATCTTTGGCAAACAGGTCCCTGAATTTTTTACAGGTATGTTTGCTTTAGACTGTTTGAATTATAAACAAATGTTTTGTAGCAAAGCGTTCATTGATTATTTTACTTCTTCGCCAAAGAGAATAAATGAAGCATGGGCAACACTTGCCAGAATTATTACTGTTCCGCTAGAACCAGCCTTTGCGATTCTCGATCAAACGGTCAGTGATACGACAGTGCGTGAACAAGCCAAGCGCGCTTTAGCAGAAAGAAAGCAATCTTTTACTTTGGCGGCTGAAAAGATCATAGGTTTTTCAGAATATTTACATAATAAAGAATATTTAATGAGTGATTTGTATCATAGCTATGGATTAACAGAAATGGATTCATCTCTTAAAATATCTCCTAAAAGATCTCTAGACTCTGACTTAGAAGAAGAGCCAAGTAAGAAAAGTAAAATCATGATGGTAGCTAATCATCATGCAACTAAATTTCATAAAAACGCAAACGCAATAACAGTTCAGGAAGATTTATCCTGCACAAACAAGGTTGATTTGAAACCTATCTAAAGATTGTGCGATAACATTTCCATATCATCAAAGAAATGCTTTACAAATTGTTTCCAAACAGGACCAGCTTTACCCTTTCCAATACGTTTACCATCCAGTTCTATGATAGGCAAAATGGTTTTGCTTGAACCAGTTAACCAAATCTCATCAGCATGATAAAGTTCTTCAACCCTTACCGTCCTTTCATCGAGTGGATAAGATAAAGTATTTGCTAATTGAATGATTAGCATTCGCGTAATACCGCTTAACATGCAAGCTTGCTCATTAGGAGTGATGATGCGCTTATCTTTAACTAAAAAAATATTACTAACGCTTCCCTCAATCACTTGCTGATTCCGAATCAAAATGGCTTCCACAGCATTTTTTTCGAGAGCTTCTTGACTTAATAAAACACTCGGTAACAAATTAAGAGATTTGATACTAGCATAAGCCCAACGAATATCTTCCGTTGTATAAGCAGCATAGCCTTTTTCTAAGCTTGCGATAGTAGGCCAACTAAAAGGAATACAACAAATAAATACAGTTGGTTTGATATTTTTAGGAAAAAGATAACTTCGTTTATCACCGCTACCACGTGTGATTTGCAAATAAAACAAACAATCATCGAGTTGATTTTGCTTTAACAATTTTTTATAAATGGGAATAAAATCATCTTTTTTAAATTGAAAATCAATTTTTATCATGTTTAAGCAGATCGCTAAGCGCTCGAGATGGTAGTCCAAACCAATCAATTTTTGTTTGTAACTGGGAATCACTTCGTAAACGCCATCGCCAAACAAAAATCCCCTATCCATAACAGATACTTTCGCTTGATCCATTTCTAGAAAATCGCCATTTAAATAAACTATGTTCATGGGTAAACCTGCTATACGATTGCTATAAAAAATAATGTCGACTTGAATTTACATTAATAACCCTCATGTTACAGTATACCAATCAGTAGTGGAAATGCTTGATCAATGAGGTGAATGATGCGAATGGATAAATTAACTAACAAATTCCAATTAGCCTTAGCCGATGCGCAATCATCAGCATTAGGCCGTGATCATGGTTTTATTGAACCCTTGCATGTTATGCAAGCTTTGTTAAGTGAGGAAAATAGTAGTGTGCGGACTATTTTAACCAAGGCGAATGTCAATCTTTCTACTTTACTGTCACAAATTGATACGGCTTTAAATCGTTTACCCAAGGTTGAAGGTACACCTGGTGAAGTACATGTATCCAATGAATTGAATCGAATCTTAAATGTTACGGATAAGCTGGCACAAAAGCGCAAAGATCAATATATTTCCAGTGAATTGTTTTTATTGGCTGCTGTAGAGGATAGTGGATCATTGGGCGAGATTCTGCGTAAATGTGGTGCGACGAAAGTAGCGATTGAAAAAGCGATTGAAGCTGAGCGCGGCGGACAAAAAGTTGAAGAAGCAGGTGCTGAAGAGCAACGTAATGCTTTAGCAAAATACACGGTGGATCTTACTAGGCAAGCTGAAAAGGGTAAGCTCGATCCAGTGATCGGTCGTGATGCCGAAATAAGGCGCACCATTCAAGTGTTGCAACGACGTACTAAAAATAATCCTGTGCTGATTGGCGAACCTGGCGTAGGGAAAACTGCAATTGTTGAAGGATTGGCACAACGTATTATCAATCAAGAAGTACCAGAAGGATTACGCGATAAACGGCTATTGGCGCTCGATTTAGGTGCATTAATAGCAGGAGCAAAATTTCGAGGTGAATTTGAGGAACGTTTAAAATCAGTATTGAAAGAATTGGCAAAGCAAGAAGGACAAATCATTTTATTTATTGATGAATTGCATAACGTTGTTGGGGCGGGTAAAGCGGAAGGGGCAATGGATGCAGGCAACATGTTAAAGCCCGCACTGGCTCGAGGTGAATTGCATTGTGTTGGCGCTACCACACTGGATGAATATCGAAAATATATTGAAAAAGATGCAGCACTAGAGCGTCGCTTTCAACGGGTATTAGTGGAAGAGCCTAACGTTCCAGATACCATTGCTATTTTGCGGGGATTAAAAGAACGTTATGAAATACATCATGGAGTAGAAATTACTGACTCTGCCATAGTGGCAGCAGCAACCCTATCTCATCGGTATATTACTGATCGTAATTTGCCAGATAAAGCGATTGATTTAATTGATGAGGCCGCTAGTAATATTCGTATGGAAATCGATTCCAAACCAGAGGTGATGGATAATCTGGATCGTCGCATTGTGCAACTTAAAATTGAACGTGAAGCGTTAAAAAAGGAAACGGATGAAGGCTCAAAAAAACATTTGGAAAAATTAGAATCAGATTTGCGTAAATTAGAAGATGAATATAAAAAATTAGATACGATATGGAAGGCAGAAAAAGCTTCCTTGCAAGACGCACAAGGGATTAAAAGCGAATTAGAAAAGGCCAAAATGGATTTTGATAATGCACGCCGTGCCGGTGATTTAACTAAAATGGCTGAATTACAATATGGACGTATTCCCGAATTAGAAAAACAATTAACTGAAGCGACAAGTACTTCTGAGCAAAAAGAAACACAATTATTACGTAACAAAGTAACTGACGAAGAAGTAGCCGAAGTAGTATCGAAATGGACACATATTCCTGTTTCTAAAATGTTAGAAAGCGAAAAAGAAAAATTAATACAGATGGATGAAGCATTGCATCGTCGTATCATTGGCCAAAGCCAAGCAGTGAATGCCGTATGCAATGCCATACGCCGTTCTCGAGCTGGATTATCTGACCCTAATCGGCCAATCGGATCATTTTTATTCTTGGGTCCAACGGGTGTCGGTAAAACTGAACTTTGTAAAGCCTTAGCGGAATTCTTATTTGATACGGATGAAGCGGTTATTCGTTTAGATATGTCGGAATTTATGGAAAAACATTCTGTTTCACGTTTATTAGGTGCACCACCAGGATATGTTGGTTATGAAGAAGGAGGCTATTTAACAGAACATGTTCGACGACGACCTTATTCTGTTATTTTGTTAGACGAAATGGAAAAAGCGCATCCAGATGTGTTTAATATTTTATTACAAGTGTTAGATGATGGGCGCTTAACAGATAGCCAAGGGCGCACGGTAGATTTTCGTAATACAGTAGTGGTGATGACATCCAACTTGGGTTCGGAATTAATTCAAGATATTTCACGAAAGGGTGATTATTTTGCAATGAAAAATGCTGTATTAAAAGAAGTTGAAAAACATTTGCGACCTGAGTTTATCAATCGCATTGATGAAATTGTTGTATTCCATCCACTGGATGAAGAGCAAATCAAAAAAATTGCTCGCATTCAAATGGATCGTTTGCGTACGCGTTTAGCAGCACGGGAGTATAATATTGTTGTAACGGATGAAGCATTGGATTATTTAGTAGTCACAGGGTATGATCCTGTTTATGGGGCAAGACCATTAAAACGAGCTATTCAACATCATATTGAGAATCCGTTAGCTCATGAAATTCTCTCCGGTAAATTTATTCCGGGTGATACTATTCAGATTGGTTTACAAAATGAACGAGTCGTATTTTTTAAGGAAGCAACCACTACTAGTTAGTAACGATTCACGTGGTGTTTGCTATTAAGCGTGAAAGTTACACTAATTAAAGGATGTACAACATGTATAAACATATTCTTTTCGCTACCGATTTAACTGAGGATACCGATTATCTTGTTGAGAAAGTACGCAGTGTGCGTGGTTTGACGAAAGCTAAATTAAGCTTAATCCATGTGGTGGAACCACTTCCTGGTTATAGTTATGCTTATCTTGGCATTGAAGATATTGAAGGGCAATTAATTGAAGAAGCGAGACAATCCATAGAAAAACTGGGTGAAAAACTGCAAGTTGTTAAGCCAGAACAGCATATTGAAGTTGGTCCAACCAAAACCAAGATTTTAAAAATTGCAGATGATATACAGGCTGATTTAATCATCTGTGGTAGCCATGGTCGTCACGGATTATCTCTTTTATTAGGGTCAACTGCGAACGCAATTTTGCATGGTGCGAAGTGTGATGTGCTGACGGTGCGATTACCCGAAGAGAAATAATATTTTGCCTTTCTAATAAAACGGCTGATCATTTCACTCCCTTTCGTTTTCTAAAAGGGATTTAGGGGGATTTTTGCAATACAAAGATTATTACGCCATCCTCGGAGTAGAAAGAAAAGCATCTCAAGATGATATCAAACATGCTTATCGTCGATTGGCACGTAAGTATCATCCCGATGTAAGCAAAGAAAAAAATGCTGAAGAACAATTCAAAAATGTGCAAGAAGCCTATGAAGTTTTAAAAGATGCAGAAAAGCGTGCTGCTTATGATCAATTAGGTAATCAATGGAAAGCAGGGCAAGAATTCAGACCTCCACCGGATTGGCAACATGGCCGTACACGATCTTATAGCAGTGATCAGGCAGATTTTGCAGAAAGTGATTTAGGTGGCTTCAGTGATTTTTTCACGCATCTTTTTAATCGAGCAGGTAGTAGCCGAGAGGGTTTTCAAGGGTTTAAACAGCGTGGTAGTGATCAACGAGCAAAAATCCAAATTTCTTTAGAAGAAGCATTTCATGGTGCCACTAAAACTTTTCAAATGCAAATGCCAGAGATCGATGCATCAGGTCAGATGCATGCTACATTACGCACCATCAAAGTCACTATCCCAGCGGGTGTTACCCAAGGACAGCAATTACGCTTAACTGGTCAAGGAGGAGCAGGGATAGGTGGGCCAGCGGGAGACCTTTATTTAGAGATTGATATTCAAGCGCATCCACGTTTTTCTTTGCAAAATAAAGATATTTTTATGACATTACCCATCACGCCTTGGGAATCAGCCTTGGGAGCACAAATTAAAGTGCCGACCTTAGGTGGAGCAATTGAATTGAAAGTATCTCCAGGTTCACATGCTGGGCAAAAACTTCGTTTGAAAGGAAGAGGCATGCCAAGTAAGCCCATTTCTGGGGATCAATATGTTATTTTGCAGATAGAGACACCACCAGCCCACTCTGAAGAGCAACGTAAATTTTATGAAAATATGGCACATGTGATGCCATTTAATCCGCGAAAAGATTGGATGATATAAGAGGATTTCATGGGAAACAAGGAAGTGATGATTGTCGTTAATTATACTGAGAATGCATTCTCATTAGATGAATTATGTGAGGCATGCCAGATTTCGCCTAACTTTATTGGTGATTTAATTGAGTATGAAATTATTTGTCCTGAAGGCGAGACACCAGAAGAATGGGTTTTCGATATGATACAACTGCAACGAGTCAAAACAGTTTTACGTTTACAACATGATTTAGAAGTGAATCTTGCTGGTGCAGCTGTTGTGCTTGATTTAATGGATGAATTGGAACGACTACGCGCAAAAGCTGAATTATTAGAACGATATATTTTGAAGTGATTTTTCCCGTTTTACCCTTCGAGACCTGTGCTCCTTCGACATACCAGTTGATGAAGGTCTGTTGGCATGAACCGACAGCTCATTATGTTGCCGGCCTTTACCAACTTCATTTCACACCATCACGCAAGTTTTCGTTTTTTGATAGTGCTGCATAAGTTTTGCAAATTTGAAGTTTTTGTTCGACATGAGTTTTGAAAAAACTCCGCCGAGCCCGCCGCCGCCAAACGCCCCTCACCCCCTCCCCAATAGCGTCCACCGCGTATTGATATCCGAGACCAGAATGAAAATTAAAAGATAGTGGAAAAATCGCGCCCTCACCGAATCTAAACTTGAGGCTATGATTCGATTTTTCTTTTTGTTCTACGCGATAATAAAGCCCCTGCGCAAAATCCATCGCTATATTGGCTGGCAAGAACCGTTGGGTGTAACCTATTACTTGCCGCCAAAATAAATCTCGTTGATTCCAATTCCAATCCTCAAATTGCTTCTCATAAAGCTCATATGCCTTGAGAAGGTGTTGTGGGTTAAACACGGTTTCCTGATAGGATCGTTCCGTGAAATCTGCCCTAAATTGTTCTAACTTGTTCCAGAGTGCTGTGTCGTTTGGCAGCTCAAGATCAAGTGCTTTTTCTACATCAGCATCATTGCTACTGGTAATCGCATCCACAATGGCGCTAAAGTCAAACGGCGTTTGTGCTTCAAAGTGCTTATCCTGTCCTTCGGGAAATAGTTCTTGATATTGATGTGCAACTTCATCCTTGCTCATGTATTTTGCCAGCATCTCACACATTTCATCGTCCATTGCGCAAAGTGCTATTTGGAAGCCAGTCTTCTTCTTGAGCTTGCGTCTGGAATAATCGGTGACGGTGATTTTTTCTGTGAGTAGTTTTTCTAGCAGTAAGGGATTCGCTTTCAGTAATTCTTCTGCTGTTGCCATATCACCATAAGCAATATACTGCCCGAATTGAGTGACAAGAGGATCTACTTTTTTAAAGAATCCTTCTAAAACGTTAACACCTTGTCTTTCAGCTGCTGCTTGCGTCAAGTAATCAGCCAATGAACGATGAGCAATGGTCTCAGGAAGCAGGGTTTGTAATGCTGGATTCTCTAATAACAATTGACGGCCTTTCTTGGTGCTCACTAAGGCTTCAACCACTGGCTTATCTTGGTATTTTCCATTCGGAATGAGAACCTTCATGCCGTCTTGTGTGATGTGGGCAAGTAATGATTTATTTTCATGCAGCCAGGTGAGCGTATCGCTTTTATGAGCTTCGCTAAACAATAACGAAAGTGCTGCATTAATATCAGCACCCTGTTCGATGTGAGCTCTAACAACTGCTACCTCTTTCTCTTGAATGGCAATGTCAAAATAAATGGATTGTAACTGAGGTTGAGTTTTCAGTTGAGTCGTTAATTGGGGTGCTTCATTATTAAGAATGGCCAATATGTCTTTTTGCTCATTTGTCGATTTATCTTTCAGGTAAGCGTTCACTAAAGCTACTTTTTGCGCAATCGTCCATTCACTGAAAAACATCAAACACTGTGCTAATTCATCACCATGGGGAATCAGCGTGGTGAGGGTTTTTGAATCAAATGAAAAGGAAAGGCCGGCTAATAAAGTGGCTTCTTCTGGAGAAAGATCGACAAAACCTTCTTCAGATAATTTCAGGAGCAAAGTATTTTTGATGATTTGCCAATGGATGTCGAGTACCTGATAGGTCTTTTCATCTATTACACGTAATGCTGCCTCTTTGATAGAGAGAGATTGGAACAATTCAAGATTAGTAAAATGGGGATACAACTCTGGATCATAACCCTCTTCTTTTCTACCGTCATATCCTCGATCAGCGATCAATACCTCTATTTGCTCGCGCATTAAATTCAATATGCCGAATAAGTGAAAGGATTTGGCAAACCCTTCTTCTAATTTCTTTTCGATGTCTTCATCTGACAAATTACTGCTTCCTGTATGAAGGTAAGCATCCTTCCCATTGATACGCCATACCCCATAACCACAGCTTTGCGCAACTTCAAAAAAACGATTGTGAACATGAACACCTTGAGCATTACCTGTCGCTGCAATGCTCGCTATTTTATCCACCAGATTGAACCGTACTTGGGCCAGTAATTCTTCTAGATT
>MGXV01000078.1 GCA_001801485.1 Gammaproteobacteria bacterium RIFCSPHIGHO2_12_FULL_37_14 | reverse complement strand
ATTTGTTAAAGATCTTCTTCCACAGAACCCGCGATTCTACTCCTTCTCTCTCTTCTGTCAACTCCTTCTCCTCCCTTTTTTTAAAAAAATTCTTTTAATATCTTGAATCCGCTGGCAAGGGAAATCATACGATTATTTTTATTAAAAAAAGAAAAAACGCGATGCTTTATTCTGAAAAAATTTTAGCGAAACGTCGCTTACCCACTTGGATAATGACTGATTTCTTTGGCATCAATCGTAAGCTTCTATCTGGAACTTTTTCCCCATCTATACGTACTCCACCTTGTTGTAACAGGCGGATAGCCTCGGAAGTGCTTTCCACTAATCCAGCCATTTTCATCACATTCGCTATTGCCATACCTTCTGTTCCCACTGATATTGTTACTTCTAAGATATTTTCCGGCAATTTACCTTGTTGAAATTGCGAAATAAAATGAGTATGCGCAAGCTTAGCCTGTTCTATATCATGGAATTGCGCGACCACTTCCTCGGCCAGTAAAAATTTCACATCTCTAGGGTTCATTCCTGCCGCGACATCATCACGTAATTTCTGAATATCGGCTAATGACCGACAACTAATTAATTCAAAATACAACCACATCGTTTCATCAGAAATCGACATGATTTTTCCAAAAATTTGATCGGCAGATTCTGCTATACCAATATAATTTCCAAGCGATTTCGACATCTTACGTATGCCATCAAGACCAGGTAATAATGGCAAAGTAATAATAATTTGAGGGTCTTGCCCATAATGTTTTTGTAACTCTCTTCCCATTAATAAATTAAATTTTTGATCAGTACCGCCTAGTTCAATGTCAGCTTGCATGGCAACAGAATCATATCCTTGTATTAATGGATATAAAAACTCATGGATAGCGATGGCTTGACCCGAAGTATAGCGATTATGAAAATCATCTCGTTCCAGCATACGAGCCACCGTGGAAGTAGCTGCTAATTTGATTAAATCGACTGCATGCAATTTATCCATCCACTGCGAATTAAACATGATTTTGGTTTGTTGGGGATCGAGTATTTTAAAAACTTGTTTTTGATAGGTTTGGGCATTTTCATTTATTTGTTCGCGTGTAAGAGGCGGGCGAGTTTCATTTTTACCAGAAGGATCGCCAATCATACCGGTAAAATCCCCAATTAAAAAAAGCACTTCATGCCCTAAATCTTGAAATTGACGCATTTTATTAAGTAAAACAGTATGCCCTAAATGCAAATCTGGTGCCGTTGGATCAAAACCCGCTTTAATTCGCAGAGGCTTGCCCTTTTGCAATCGTTTGATTAATTCTTCTTCTACTAGAATTTCTTCACTACCACGGCGAATAATTGACATAACATCATCAATTTTTGTCATACTCCTCTCCAAAAATTATTTTTCCATCAAAATTATGGCACAATACATTATCAATCATATCATTGGTAGCCATGTTGCATGAACGTAATAAAAAATCATCACTCCATATCCTAAACCATTTTTTAAGAGATCTCTTCATGAATGAACTTTATATCGGCTTAATATCTGGCACGAGTGCAGATGGTATTGATGCCGCACTGGTTGATTTTAGCCAACCTCGACCCTGCATTGTTGCGACACATTATGTCTCGTATTCATTACTCATAAGAGAAAAAATTTTTGCCCTTTATGAAAAAGGCGAGAATGAAATTCAACGACTGGGTGAACTGGATATCTTATTAGGTCAGGCTTTTGCGGAAGCCGTTATTACTTTATTGAAACAACAATCTCTTCCACCCACTTCGATTAAAGCTATTGGAAGTCATGGACAAACTATTCGCCATTATCCACATGCTCCTTATCGATTTACCGTGCAAGTCGGCGATCCCAATACCATCGCCTGCGAAACCGGTATTACTACTATCGCAGATTTTCGACGAAAAGATATGGCATATGGTGGTCAAGGCGCGCCTCTGGTACCCGCCTTTCATCATTATTTATTTTCATCTGCAATGACTGATCGCGTTATTATCAATATTGGTGGTATTGCTAATATCACGGTATTACCAAAAAAAAATGTAGAATCTATTATTGGCTTTGATACTGGACCTGGCAATACTTTGCTTGATGCCTGGATTCATTTACATCAATCTAAAAAACAAGATGATGGTGGTAAATGGGGAGCACAAGGTAAGGTGCAACCGGATTTACTCGAACATTTATTATCCGATATTTATTTTCAACAAGCGCCGCCTAAAAGCACCGGACGGGAATATTTCAATTTAGTATGGTTACAAAAAAAATTATCAGCGCTCAAAACAGAAATATCACCGGTTGATGTGCAAGCTACTTTAGTGGAATTCACAGCATTAACGATTATCCTATCAATTCGTCAACAATTACCTTCTGCGGAAATTCTCGTGTGTGGCGGCGGCACACATAATCATTACTTAATGTCGCGATTACAAGAAATTGCTAAACCTCAATTTATTGTTTCCTCTACTCAAGAATTTGGAGTGGATCCCGATTGGGTGGAAGCTATCGCGTTTGCCTGGTTAGCACGACAAACTTTACATCACCAACCAGGTAATCTACCTAGCGTTACTGGAGCACAAAAAGCTGCCATTTTAGGCGGCGTGTATTATGCTTAAACTTTTCCATACATTTCTTGTTTTCCTAGCCAGCGCTTAACTAATGCTTGAATATCATGAGCCTGTTCACGCAACATCAAATCGGCAGCCTGCTGCACAGGTAATACCATCTCATGATCACGAATCAAATCTGCCACCTTAAAGGAAAGCTCGCCCGTTTGTCTGGTTCCTAATATTTCTCCCGGGCCACGTAATTCAAGATCTTTTTGAGCAATTTTAAATCCATCCGTTGTTTCTCTCATCACACCTAAGCGTTCTTTTGCAAGATCTGTTAAGGGAGATTGGTATAACAAAAGACAATGACTCGCAACACTTCCACGACCAACACGTCCACGAAGCTGATGTAATTGAGAGAGGCCTAATCGCTCAGCATTTTCAATCACCATCACACTAGCATTAGCAACATCAACACCGACTTCAATGATGGTAGTGGCTACTAATACATGAACCTGTCCCAGCTGAAATGCATGCATCATTGCTTCTTTATCTGCACTATTTGTACGGCCATGAATCAGACCAACTTTTATGCCATTTAACATTGCTCGTAATTGTTCGGCAAGAGTCACGGCAGCTTGACAATGAATAGCTTCCGATTCTTCAATCAAAGGACATACCCAGTAGACTTGTCTACCTTGCTGACAAGCTTCGCGAACTCTGTCGATTACTTCATGTCGTCGATGATTCGCTAAGACACTAGTCACCACAGGCGTTCGGCCAGGTGGTAATTCATCAATAAGCGAGCAATCTAAGTCAGCATAAAAACTCATCGCTAATGTTCGAGGAATAGGTGTAGCAGTCATAATCAATTGATGAGGATGATAGGCAACATTCACTCCTTTCTCTCGCAATAACGCACGTTGATGAACCCCAAATCGATGTTGCTCATCAATAATAACTAAAGCGAGTTTGGAAAAATGAACATTTTCTTGAAACAAAGCATGGGTGCCAATAATAATTTGCGCTTCACCATTTGCAATTGTAGTTAGCATGGATTTTTTGATACTTGCTTTCATGCTTCCTGATAAAAAGACTGTGGACAAATTTAATGGTTCTAACCACTTTTTAAATACTCGATAATGTTGTTCTGCAAGTAACTCTGTAGGAGCCATCAATACGGCTTGATAACCATTTTCAACCGCTTGCAACATAGCAAGGGCTGCCACGACTGTTTTTCCAGATCCTACATCGCCCTGGATTAAACGCAACATAGGATAGGATTGATTTAAATCATTGCTAATTTCATCACACACACGCTGCTGTGCGGATGTTAATTGAAATGAAAGATTCTTAAGATAATTTGATATTAAACTACCTTTCTGGTTTAAAGAAATTCCTGGTTGCCATTTGAAAGCTTGTTTTGCATGCAATAAACTCATGCGATGAGCTAACAATTCTTCAAATATTAATCGTTGTTGTGCTAAGGTTTTATTATTGATTAAATCTACTATACTAGTTTCCCGTGGCGGTCGATGAATAAAATATAATGCTTCTTTAAATGCGGGAAAGGAATGTGATTGCCTAATGGATGCTGGAATTAATTCTTCAAACAATGGATTACTATTCATCCAGACAAGTGCTTGAGCAGTTATTTTCCTCAACATATATTGGCTCAACCCTTCCGTCGCTGGATAAATGGGTGTCAGCTGCTTTTCAATTTCGATAGGTTTGGTTGGCGTGATAACTTGAAATTCAGGATGAATCATTTCAAAACCATTCGGGCCCAAGCGCGTCACGCCATAACAACGTAATCGAACGCCTAGCTTAAAGATATGCGATTGAAATGATAATACATGAAAAAATCGTAAACACATTTTTCCTGTTTCATCTTTCAGTACACATAATAATTTAGTTCGCCCACGTTTCGGCATAGAAACAGTTTGAATGACTCCTTCAATAACGGCTTCCATATCTGGAATTAACGAATGTATCGTTTGGATGTGAGTACGATCTTGATAACGCAGCGGTAAATGAAATAGCACATCTTGTATAGAATAGATATCTAAACGCGCAAGATGTTTGACAATTTGCTTGCCTACTCCTCGTAAATGATCCACAGGAACACTATGTTGGTTCACGCAAATATTACTCGCGGTTTTTCAAATTAGTATCATCATTCTGATTTTCTATCGTTTCAGCGAATAAACCAAGTAGTTTAGAAGATATCCATCAGTACATCACCATGCTTCCTTATCTTTTTTTAAAAAACTTTGTTATGGGATCTTAAGACTATCTTAAGAATCGAAAGGATTTTCTTAGATTTATTACCATTTTATTAAGAAATGGCGTAGAATACTTTAAAAGAAAATAATACATAAAGCTATACACTAATAAAGAATGACATCAGCACATTATCAACAATTTATGTTTTAGGAGAGATTTTTTATGTTTGATGCATATAAACTGCTCGTTAGCGCACACAAGAGATTATACAATGACTGGATAGATGAACAGGCTAAAAAAAACAATCTAATCATAGCGCGTAATGAAGTCCTTAATAACTTAAAACGTACGGGTATCACATCTGATTTTCCTAATTGTAAAACCTATGAACCAACTGATACCTCTAATTATTCTCCAGCGACGCGTAATTCTTGCTCCAAAAAATAATTAAAGAATTAAACTCCAAGGCTTAAGCACATCGTATTCCTCATCCGCTGTTTTAGCTGGTGGGGTTTCTGTATGACGGTTAGCTATTGCCTGATTGTCTGCCTGTAAGAACCACACCTTAGTTAAACCACAAGCATTACTAAATGTGCCATCAATATCTCCGCTGCAATCCCTATCGGCTACTCGATCTACCTTAATTTGCTGCTGCGCTTCATGCTCTCGTTTGATCGCCCCACCGAATTGAGATAACATTAATTTTGTCGATGTTGCATTTAAATGAAGATTCTCAAAATTCTCAAACAAAATATCCTCTCTATCATGATGAACAAAGTCAAAATCTTGATGATGCGCTGCTAGATTTGCTTCTTGCATTCTAGAATGACTTGCTCGCATGTTTGTACATACTTCCTTAGCAACAACACCTCTAACAAGTGAGCAATAGCTCGCATTATCTAAGCCATAACCACGCTCTAATTCGATTTTTCTAGCTAGCTTTTTATCTGTTCCCAAAATATTATAAACCTTACCGGTTTTTGGGTCGGCATCAAAACCTATCACCATCTTTGGAATATTTGCTAAGGTTTCTTCGATTAACTTTGGGAAATTCAAACGAATACCGGTCGCTGCCAAAGGATAGTGTAGATGAATAAAGTGAAAACTTTGGGCATCTTTTTTAAGGCTAATTAAACGCCGTATGCTATCACTCATATCTTTTCTGTAGGAATCAGCTGCCGCTTCTAGAGCTACTTTTAAAGAATGATTATCATCTTCTTGAAAAATTCGATCCCGCAAATGAATGAGATACTTCCAACGATGATGGTGCTTAAATATCTCATTCACTCGTAAGATGTATGTATCATAAAGCTCAAAAATTGTAGCTTGTTCTTGGTAGTATTTAGTATATATTTTATTATATTTTGCTTGGTTTTCACTCAATATACCGCCAACCATCGTCATGGGACCCCAATATCGTGCATAAGGAATCTTAGAGAAAACTTCTTCAACAGCTTTTAGTAAACTCATCATTTTCCACCCCCATTGATTGGTATGCAAATCAATTTATTATTTTTTTTATTCACCACTCTAAATAGTGTATCGCTATAATCTTAAAAGAACATTAATAAAAAGGGATTAAAATGAGTAAGTTAACTATTACGTTTTTAATAAGTTTGATCTTCTTTTCTTACTCCTGTTATAGCGCAATTGAGCATTGTCAGGAAAATAATATATTTAATGTAGGAACAGGCATTTACGATATAACTGGTCCTGCTGCTGAAGAAGGCATGATGGGATATGGCATGCTGGCGCAACAAACCACAGGTATGTATCAGCGATTATGGGCGCGAGCTTTTATCATCGAATCGCCTTGCAATGATAAACGCGTCGTTTTAGTAAATGTCGATTTAGGGCAAGTATTTCAGGGTATCAAACAACAAGTTGTCACTCGATTAAAAGACAAATATGCTTCTCGCTTTGATGATGCGAATGTATTAATTACCGCTACTCACACACACAGCGGTCCTGGTGGCTATTCGACTGATGCATTTTATAACCTCTCTACTCTAGGATTTAGCCAAAAAAATTTTGATGCCATTGTGAACGGAATTGTTGCGGCAATTGAACGCGCACAACATCATCTTACTCCAGCAACGATTCAAATCGCATCCGGTGAATTATCAGCTGTAGGATACAATCGTTCGCCAACTGCTTATTTACTCAATCCACAACAAGAGCGTGATCGTTATTTAAAAGATACGGATACTCAAATGATTTTAATCCGTTTTGATAGCCTACATGGTTTACCCTTGGGTGAAATCAATTGGTTTCCTGTTCACGGTGTATCAATGAACAACAAAAATCATCTTATTAGTGGTGATAACAAAGGATATGCCGAATATATTTTCGAAAAAGATTTTAACTCAAATTATGGGCCAACCGCTTTTGTAGCAGCATTTGCTCAAGCTAATGCTGGCGATGTCTCTCCTAATGCTAATGGACATAAAGGTGGAAGGGGACTGGAAGGATTAAGCGCTGTTGAAAAAGCTGGCTTACCACAATATGTTATGGCAAAAAAATTATTCGATCGTGCTACTCATTTGGTGACAGGAGGAATAGATTATCGGCATACGTTTGCCACCATGGATAGTCTATTGATCGCACCAGATGATACCGATGGCCGTCTTCGCACAACTTGTCCAGCAGCGATAGGAGTGTCTATGCTTGCCGGAACACAAGATGGTGAAGGCTTAGGTAGACAAGGAATAAAATGCAATGATATTAGCCGATGGCTTCCTCATTTCATTTGCAAACAGGTCACTACTGCTTGCCAAGGGGTAAAACCCATCGTCCTTTCAACAGGAACCATGAAACCTTATCCCTGGACACCGAATATCTTGCCATTACAAATTTTACAAATCGGCAGTGTCATCATCATTGCTGCACCCTTTGAATTAACCACCATGACAGGCCGTCGTCTGCGAGAAGCTATTAGCAAACAATTCCCTAATGAGACAATAATATTATCGACATTAGCAAATGCCTATGCCGGTTATGTCACGACTAATGAAGAATATCAAGCACAACGCTATGAAGGAGCTTCAACCTATTTTGGACCATGGACGCAAGCAGCGTTGCAACAAGAATACACTAAGCTAGCAACAGCATTGCGTCATCAAATACCCGTAGAAACAGGCCTATCACCGCCTGATTTATCTCATATACAAATTAATTTACAACCAGGTGTGATAGTTGACAGCACACCTTGGAATAAACATTTCGGCGATCTTTATCAAGATGCCAAGAAAAATTACCAAGCAGGCGAGACAGTCAAAGTCATTTTTTGGGGCGCACATCCTAAAAATGATTATCGTATTCAAGATAGTTTTTTAGCGATACAACAATTAGAAAATGGGCAATGGCGCACGATTAAATATGATCGTGATTGGGATACCGAATATCATTGGCGCCGTCATGGCATTGCAAATTCTTTAGTCACCATTGTGTGGCGCACTCCTTTCCATACTCAAACTGGTCAATACCGTATCGTACATTATGGCAATGCAAAATCACTATGGAGTGGGCGAGTCACCTCTTATGTGGGGTATTCATCAGCATTTGAGATCAGGTCAAAAATGGATTTGTCTTGAGTAAGATGTATTGCATGAAGCCCAGCTTGTTGCGCACCCAACACGTGCTGTAAGGTATCATCAATAAAAAGAGTTTCTTGAGCATGCATGTCATTTTCATGAATAATGGCTTTAAAAGCCGCTGGATCAGGTTTTCGCTTACCAAAACGACAAGAATAATATTCCTTATTGAAATATTGAGTAAGTGAATGAAGGCCATGCTGCCTTTGACAAATACAAAAAAATTCTTGTAGATGAATTTCATTCGTATTACTAAAAAGTAAAATATTATAATTCTTTTTGAGATTAGCAATAAAATCTAAGCGATTTTTAGGGAGATCTAAGAGAATAGCATTCCATGCATCATCAAATTCCTTATCACCAACATCCAGTTTCAGCTGGGTTCTTAATCGATTTCGAAATGTAATAGGATCGATTTTTCCAATTTCAAAATCATCAAAAAGACCACTTTGCTTACTTTGAGAATATAAAGTATCAAAATGAATGGTTCCTAATTGTTGGAATGCAGCATACATTCGCCCAAAATCGATATTAAGAATGACTCCGCCCAAATCGAAAATAATATTTTTGATCTTCATATTTAAAATGCTATTGATAATCCCAGCAATGGACCAAAGAGTTTCATATTCCAATTATAGTAACTCGCACCCGTACCAGTTTGATAATGCTGATCTAATAAACGATAACCTAAGTAAGCTGTTGTACTTGTCAAAATAGTTTGTGGATGATAACCAATTAATCCAACGACATTATAACTGTAATGTGAAGTTACTTTTGTTCCACCAATATCCCCTAACAATATGGCTGACCAAGCTTGTGTGAAAGCAAACTTTAGCTTCGCGCCGATAATGGGATCCGTCCAATACTGATTATCAGTTGCTTTCAATCCAACACTAGGCGTATTGAGCGTCACTGTTGTTTCATTGCTAGTATATCGAAAGCCTATATAGGGTTCGAAGCTGAATATACTTCTTTCATATAATTTATAAGATAATCCACCACTATAAATTCCATAATCGCTTTTTGCTTTAATCGTATAGATGCCATCATGCACCGTATCTGATAAATCTGCGAATACGATATCACCAAATATCCCAACGTTACCTCTGTATGCACCAAGCCATACCATTCCTCCCGCATTCAAATGATGCAAAAGATCACTAAATGTTTGATTGATATGGGCTCGATTATTGCCAACTTGCACACTACCATTCATATTAATCCCCCAAATATAGGGAGCAATATAAAAACGCCACGCATCATTGCTAGCCAGATAATGATTGGCATAACTAACGGAAGTTGAAAACACGACGACTAACATGGCGATAAATTTTAGAAAAATATTTTTAAATGATAAAATCTTATCCTTAAGACGATGCATACTATTATCCTTTCAATATAAATATCACGCTTAGGCTATTTGTTGTTGACACCCTCACTAACAAAAATTGATTACTACAGAATCATAGCTTAGCAAATAAATCTATTTGTTCCGACGACATCGGCCCTAATTTACCTTGCAAAATCTCCCATACCATTTCACAAATTGGCATGTTGACTTGATAACGTTTAGCTAACAAAGCAATGAGTTCAGCATTTCGTTTACCTTCTACTACTTGCCCTATTTGACGTTCAGCATCTTGCAAATCATGTCCTTGGCCAAGCAACAAACCTAATCGACGATTCCGAGATTGATTATCCGTACAGGTAAGAATAAGATCGCCCATTCCTGATAAGCCAATAAACGTTTCCAATTCTCCGCCTAATGCCACGCCTAGGCGTATAATTTCATTCAAACCACGGGTAATAATAGCACTGCGTGCATTTGCACCTAATTCCATACCATCAGAGATACCAATTGCAATTGCAATGACATTTTTAACTACTCCACCAATTTCCACACCCACTATATCGTTGCTGGGATAGATACGAAAAATCTGACTATTAAATCGATCAGTTAAATCATCCAATAAAGTTTTATCATGACTAGCAATCACCACAGCTGATGGAAGACCAGCAGCAACTTCACGTGCAAAAGAAGGCCCTGACAGCACAGCAAACTGATGTCTCTCGCCTAATATTTCAGCCGCTACTTCATGTAATAGCTGGCCCGTCTCGGCATCTAATCCTTTTGTGGCGCAAGTAATACGAATGGTGGACTGGATGAGAGACTTAAGCATAATCAAGGTTTCACGAAAACCAATAGAGGGGACGGCAACGATAACGTCTTCAATATCTTTTACAGCTTCAGCGAGATTTGCCGTCGGCTGAATAAAATCTGGGAAAGCGAATCCAGGCAAATAGCGATTATTGGCTCGTTCAGCAAGCATTTCAGCAACTTCAGGAATTTCAACACTCCATATTCTGACTGTTTGACCACGCCTAGCTAAGTAAAGCGCTAAAGCAGTTCCCCAGGAACCTGCCCCTAATATGGTAATTGGTTTGAATTGCTTTTCTCCCATAGATATCCCTTGTTAGTTAACTTTCTGCCCGCCAGTTGCTGTTCCACCCTGCTCTTCCATATGTTTATGATACAAAGCATCAAAATTAACTGGAGCTAATATTAATTGTGGAAATCCACCACGCACAACAATATCTGAAACGACTTCACGTGCAAAAGGAAATAATACATTCGGACAAAAGCTACCCAACATTTGATGTAATTGATCATTAGGGAAACCATTAATGATAAACACGCCGGCTTGATCAACTTCCACCAAAAAAGCCGTTTTATTATTACTATTAACCGTTGCCGTAATGGATAAAACAACTTCATGTAAATTGTCTTGAATTCGAGTACTTTTGGTTTCGAGATTTAAAGAAACTTCAGGCTTCCATTCTTCAACAAACGTATGCGGCGTATTAGGAGCTTCAAAAGAAATATCTTTTACGAAAATTCGTTGAATCTCAAATACCGGCGTTTGTGCCGATTGTTCAGTGGATTGTTCAGCCGTTTTTTGAGTTTTTTCTTGCATAGTCCTCACCTTTAATTAAAGAATGTTAATATTTTTTCAAGTTGATAATAAATCATCGAGCTTGCCAGACTTTGTCAAAGTAACAAGGTCATCATAGCCACCAATCGCTTGGCCATTAATAAAAATTTGTGGGACAGTACGTCGATTGCTTAATCGTACCATTTCCTCACGCTTTGCTTCATCAAGATCGATACGAATTTCTTCAAATGCTAGCTTACGTGCATTTAATAATTCTTTTGCTAAACGACAATAAGGACAACTTTCTTTGGTATAGAGAATAATTTTTGCCATTATTACTCCTTGATCAAAGGCATATCTGCTTTATTCCAGCTACGCATGCCATCTTTTAATGAGTAGGCATCATAATATTTTTGATAAAATATAGCGGCAATTTTTCGCGAATCCTCTCCTGTCTCGCAAACGAGTATGATTGGTCGTTCTTTATATTTTTCCAACTTTTCAGGATTGTTACGTAATTCGGCTGCTGATATGGACAAGGCACCAATAATATGATTTTTACGGTACATATCAGTAGGTCGAATATCAATCACCACTGCATTTTCATGATTAATCTTTTGAACGGTTTTTTGCGGATCAATGTAAAAGCTGCCGCGTCGTATTCGTATGAGCTCCACTAACAACAATAATACAATCACAATACAAAAAAGACCCACCAACACGGCATGATGCGATATAAAAAATACTATTTCTTGCATAAATTTCTACCCGACTTAGACTTCCAACTCATTTGATTTTTGATTACGAGCACAACACCACACATCAATACTTTTTGCTCCGTTTAACCTTAAAACACGACAAAATTCCCTTATTGTATAACCCGTCGTCACCACATCATCCATGACAGCAATAGCCATTCCAGTATAACTGCGCTCAGCAACAAAAGCATTAGCTATGTTTTCTTGCCTTTTCGCTGATGATAACTGACTTTGCGCAGATGTATTTTTAATTCGTTTAATACCGGTGCAGTCTAGAGGTAATGCTAAGGCTTTGGCAATAGGTTTTGCAATTTCGTGTGCCTGATTAAAACCTCGTTGTTGTAAACGTTTGTGATGTAGCGGAATAGGCATGATGAGATCCGGTAGCGATTTATCTTTATACCATTCTTGTAAGTTTGACAAAAACAGTGTTGCCAGTGCTGTTGCAAAACTCAATTGCTGTTGAAATTTAAGTCGAGTAATGAGTTGGATAATAGGTGGGCGATAAGGAAATAATGCATACGTCTTATCAAAAGGAGGAGGAGAACGCAGACAAGTGCCGCAAAGATGATTGTCATGATGAAATGTCGAGATAGATTCAGCGCATTGCGAACAAGAATAAGATAGAATAGGCAAATCTTTTACACAAGCTAGACATATTGGCTGAGAAGACGTATGCCAGTATCCACAAAACAAGCAGGTAGACGGTAAAATAAAATGCGTTATTTGGCTCATCAACTGATAGATGTTAAATATCATGATTTGTTCTCCTGAAGAATATATTGATACAGCTGTTATTGCTAAAGAAGCAGGTGAAGAACTCCTGACTCGATTGGATTGGATGACATTACAGCCAACAGTAATGATTGATATAGGTTGCAAAACAGGGATGATCAGCACGAAATTACAAGAGCGATATCCGCAAGCTCAATTGATTGCCATGGATGCTGCAGAAAATCTACTCGAACATGCTCAACAACATTTGATGAGTCATACTAGCTTGATATGCGCAGATGGGCAAAAAATACCACTGAAAGAACATTCTGTCGATATTATTTTTGCAAATTTATTTTTTTCTTGGCAAATGGATGATCAAGCGCTATTACAAGAGTGGCGGCGCATATTAAAACCTAACGGTGTACTATTATTTACTGCTCTAGGACCAAACACTTTAAAAGAATGGCCTGAATTACTACATGCTTATCTTATTCCGCGATTAGTTGACATGCATGATATCGGCGATCTGTTAGTACAACAAGGATTCAGCGATCCCATTGTAGATGTGAATCATTACACCTTAAATTATCAGCACTCAGAAAAGCTTATTGATGAATTGACTATTACCGATATGATCACTAGACTTGCCTCTGAATCAGAGATAAAACAGCTTACTAACAAAAGAGATTTATCGGTAACATTCGAAGTTATTTTTGCGCATGCATTTATGGATCCATTCATTGGAGTGAAACCTACTGACAATGGTTTGACCAAAATTCCTGCCTCCTCTCTACGCCAGCTGCTATTGAAATAGATATTAAATAGATATTAAATTTAATAATGTCTTAATGCTTGAAGCTTACAATAGCTTTCTTAAATGATAACTAGAAATCAAATTGATTAAAAAAAACACAGAATATAGCGAGGCGCAGTTCATTTTATGTCTAACATACTACAACAGAATCAGTTAGGTTGGGGGACCAGTTATAAAAGCAAAAATCAAACGATTTACAATGACTGGAAAAATCGAATAGATCTTGATTTAAATCCTAATAATGATAATGCTAATGATAATGCTAGAGCATATTGGTTAGACTATCAAGAACACCCTAATCGCGCTGCTTTTCTCTTTACTTATAAGCAGAAAGCTAAAATATTGGCAACAGCCAATTTAAAAAATACCAGTGAACGCGAAGCCTTTTTCAAGCATTTAGAAAAAGATCAGAAATTCCTAGATCATCTTTTTTCTGAAAATCTGCATCATCAATTAACAGACCTTCTAAAAAATTCCAAAGACTTTAGCATCGCTGATGCTTTTATGCGCCAGTGTCCAACAACTATCCAGATATGGCTTGCCGAACAATCCTCTTCTTTTATCTCATGCATGAAAGAAAATAACTCGCTTATTCATGCGCTTTGGAATTCGCCTTATCCAAAACATATGACGCCTAGCATTATCAGTGAACTTGCGCCAATCATGGCAAAAACCTTAAGTCCTCATCGATTTAATATTTGGTGGAAAAGGCTGGGCGCAAGTGCAGTAAATTTTGTTAAGCATATTAAAGAACAAGTGTTAAACCTCCCACCAAGTGACAATCATGTTTTAGCAGATGTTCTAGCAGAAGATAAAATTCGTGGAAAAATATATTTTTCCACTGAATCGGAATTTAAAAAAATCGCAGACCTAATAGAGAAGAATCACGTTACAGGTCTTGCGGCAAAAGGCATAGCAAATGATAGCTATTTATGGCCGAAGATAATTGCAAATTATATGAAACCTCATATAGAAGAAAAACACCCTTATTATTTTTCCAAAATAAAGAATATCGCACTAATTGATATGATTTTGAAACGGGATTATGCACAAAACGAACCATTGTATCTACAAAACTCAAACAAATTCTGGGAAAAATTCAGTGATTTTGATG
>MGXV01000077.1 GCA_001801485.1 Gammaproteobacteria bacterium RIFCSPHIGHO2_12_FULL_37_14 | reverse complement strand
ACAATTACAAGCATTAAAACCTATTGCCCCATTGGAATAATGAATATGAAATGTACTAACGTTGATGTAATTGAGGTAAAAGTTTTAAACGATTATAAACTCCATTTGACATTTGATGATGGTATATCTGGTGATGTGGATATTTCAAAGTTAGTGTCATTTAAGGGTGTTTTCGAACAATTAAAGGATAGAAAATTTTTTTCGGAAGTAAGAGTTAATCACGATATCGGCACAATTTGCTGGGGAAACGGAGCCGATCTTTCCCCTACCCTGTTGCATGAATCTATTCAACGTTCATAAATGAGCGAAACTTTCCGCCGGATATGTCAGATGACCCTACTTTCAGCTTGTAATTTTAGTTTTTCTTGATCATTTAATGATCCACTATTCTGATTCAAGAAAATTACCTCATTAATTTATATGATTTTATATTCTTCAACTATTAGTATAGGGCATGAAGCTCTATGATGTTTCATGATTTATCGAAATGTGAAATGATATTTTCTATGTTTACTGCCCATTACTAATTTTACGTGCTTTAATACGAATCGCAAATTTACGCTTATAACTTATATCATTTATCAATTTTTGATGATCTTGCCAAATTTCAGAAAAAATTTCTTCGCTAAATTCTTTTTCAATAAATTCTCGACGTTTAGTAATATTTTCCAGTAATTTTTTAACATAATCAAGGAAAATTTTGCTATCATCCCTAAAATCGATATCGATGAATCCTGTCTTTTCTAAAACTCGACGGTATGTTTCTTGCGTTTCTTTGACGAGTGGACTTGAATCATCGGTAGCATTAGATTCAGTATAAATCCAATCAGCAATCACGAATAAGCCATTTGTTTTAAGCACTTTATTAATTTCTCGAAACAAACCATCCTTGTCCCGTACATGATTTAAGACTCCTTTGCTATAGGCCAGATTAAATGAAGCTATTTCAAATGGAATTTCACCTGCTTTATTATAGGTTGCGAATTTTAATAGATGAGAAACATTTTTAGGTGCATGTGCATTAGCATATTCAACCATCCAGCTGTGGATTTCTATCCCAGCAATCTCTATCTGATATTTTTTTGCAAGATAAAATGCAACACCACCTAAGCCAAATCCTATATCTAGCGCTTTTAATCCTTTTAAATCAACATCAGAGAGCATATTATTGATCGCATCTACTCCACCTAATGAAATTAAATTTTTTCCATAAATTACTTCAAACAGCGGAACATTTTCTGGTGTGTATATGGGATCAGATGTTTGATTCATAACATCTCCTAGAATTCATTATTTTTAAAATAAGCAAATGCATCACCTCTTTTCATTATCGAAAAGGAACGATAAGACTTACAAAGTCACCATCATTTCGTTAATAATTTTTCTAAACCATTTATCATACATTGCAAGCCCAATTTAAAACCTTTCTCAAAATCACTATTCGATTTGTGAGATGTAGCCTTCTTTAAGGCTGGATATTGATTAATATTAATCGTATCAAGCGAAGGTTCGATACTTTCATCTTTGCCTCCCGGAACCTGCCCTACTTCTGCTAACACATGGCCAAGCACAAATACATGCAAATTTCTATAAATTGACAACACTTCTGATGGTTTAAAACCAGCCTTTATTAAAATATTAAGTGTAGACTCAGCTTGTATTAGAGAAGAGGTGGTAATGGTTGGTCGCGTGGCAAATAACAAAGCTACTTGAGGTATTTGTAAAAGACCAAGGCGTGTATTTTGTGCGAGTTCCATTAGATGATCTTTCCAATT
The DNA here is from genome assembly GCA_001801485.1 of Gammaproteobacteria bacterium RIFCSPHIGHO2_12_FULL_37_14. Next base: position 6,102 of record MGXV01000077.1, on the reverse strand, counting down.
TTTATCTGATAAATTGACAGGAATTTGTGAATATAAATGCTCTTGAATATGGTCAAATAATTCAGATTTATTAACAATATGATTATAAAGTGATGCCGCTTCAACCTTTAACTTTGAAGCAATTTTGCGCATACTTAAACCTTCAAGGCCATCGCTTTTGATAAGTTGAATGGCAGCTGTACATATTGCTTGTTTGGTTAAATTTCTTTTTTGCACATGTTTACCTTTAAGCTAACGATGTTAGCTTGTCAAGGTTTTATGAAAGCAACAAACCTCACATTACCTATCAGGTATACAAACTCGAATGCGATGTCCATCTGGATCAAGCGCTACAAAAGTGAGCCCGAATACCGCTTCATGCAGGTCTTGTTCAATCACTACTTCGAGATTTTCCCACTGTTTTCGGAGTGTGCGCATCGTATCTTCATCCTTTACCATAAAGGCAAGTTCGCATCGATGACCAGCGCCTCCTGAAATAAAGTTTTTAGCTTGTGTAGACCATAAACTAAATGTCAATCCATTTTCAAAAGAAAACGCCACATAGGTTGGAAAAGAGGCAACAGGCTTTACAGAAAAAATCTTTTCATAGAATAAAGCACTTGACTCCGGATTTTCTACATAAAACAGCAATAAATTTGGGATAAGCATAATTTAATCCTCATTAAACATAGACGTTTCTTGTTATAATTCTATAGGATGATACTGACAATAAATGGCAGTAGTGTTTTAAAATATGAATAGAACAGAAAGACTTTTAAATTTATTAAAGATTTTAAGGGGTTATCGCTATCCAGTTAGTGGAGAGCGTCTAGCTGAACGATTAAATATAAGTATCAGAACCTTATATCGTGACATCGCTACTCTTCAAACGATGGGTGCTGAAATTAAAGGAGAAGCTGGCGTTGGGTATGTTCTTAAACCAACCTTTTTTCTACCACCCATCATGTTTACACAAATTGAGATACAGGCTTTACTTTTAGGTACCCAATGGGTTTCACAATTTGGAGACGCGCCCTTATCCAAAGGAGCAGGGGATGCCTTAAATAAAATAATCGATGTTTTACCTGCTACTATTAAAAACAGTATCAATTCTTTTGCGCTTCGAGTGGGACCGCCAGCATCAGAAGCGATGGTTAATGAAGACCTTTCGGTATTAAGAGAGGCTATTGCCAATCAAAAGAAAATTTATATTGTATACAAATCAGAAGATGGTAAAAAGAGTCAACGAACAGTATGGCCATTCACTATTGGATATTTTACTGATGGACGCATATTAGTTGCTTGGCGCGAAAAAGAAAATGATTATCGACATTTTAAAACAAACAGAATTATCTCACTAAAAGTACTAGATCAACACTATCCTCGCTCGAAAGATAGTCTTTTCCGTGAATGGCAGACATTACAATTGCGCAAACACTCGTTGAAACACAAATGAATCAACTAATTTTAATGCCCCCGTTTTTTCTTCTTTTTCTTGGCTTGTCGTATAAAAAACTTTTCCTGAAGCTCAGTTTCTTTTTCTGATTTTGATAATGATTTCTTTAATTTTTTGTTTTTTTCTAGTTCTAGTTTTAACACTTCTTGTGCTCGGGTGGTTTTTGATAACTTTAATTTTACTTCTTCCATTTCTTTTCTTACTTCACGTAACATTCGTTTGGGATTTTTACGTTTAATAATGAGCTTAAAATCGTGAGGTTCAGTAAATTTAAGCTGATAAAAATGGCTTGAAATAAAATCATAAAGTTCTGGATCAGTGGGTTCATCACCAAACACAGCACGCGCAACCGCATATCCTTTTTTGTCGGCGCGTTCAACTATCACAACCCATAAGGATTTTTCTAGCATAACAGTTGCTTTAACAACAGCCTGCCTCATCATGATGCAATGAGTGGAACGTGAATAAGGATATTTTGTTCTTTTATAGGATCAGGAAAATCATCAAATGCCATAAAAGCAGGCTTCGTTTTATCGATTTTACTTGGTGATGTTTCCAACCATTTTCCATAAATGTAATGATAAGCTAAACCAAGATTATTTGGTTTGCCAAAGTAGCGAAATCGGGCATAGCGGCCTCCGACTAAGGTAACATGCTCAATTCCAAGGTCGCGTTCTATAAGCGTAATACCTGCGGTAAAACGGACTTGATCTTCTTTCACCTCTCCTTCATGAGGATTATCATGCCCTATTCCAATAAAAATACCTGAAAAATCGTCGCTCAGTTCATTTGTTGCCAATTTACATTTAAGAATATTAAATGCCTTTGGTGCTGCCTCAAAATAAAGCCCTCTTTCCGTAACAGATTGAATAGGCAAATCAGTTAACTCAACAATATCAGGCTCATCAAGTAAAATACTTTCTAATTCACTCACAATATTTAATTTCTTTCTGGCTTCGCGCGGTGAGTAGCCAAAGGTTTCTTTAAATCGACGCGCAAACGCAGATTGATCCTCAAAGCCTGAACTTAAGGCCACTTCTAGAATGGAATCTTTCCGGCTTTGCAGAGACCTAAAGCTAAATTCCAAACGGATGCGCCGGATAAAAGCACCAGGTGATTGATTGGTCGCCTCCATAAAAAGCCGTTTTAAGGAAGAAACTGATATGCCAACCGATTTTGCTATGTCCGCAAGCGCTATGGGTTGGTCAATATGATCATAAATAAACCGAACGGCTTTAATAAAATTTGTATTATTTAAGTCACTCATTGGATAAACCTCTCTTAAGCACCTTATCCTACACCTTAATTAGATAATTGTTTGTGCAGAAAAGGTCATCCCATTTAAAAACATAATGGGACAAGTTATTAATAGTTTCTTATAAGATTTTTAATCGGTAAAATAAGCTAAACTTCAATCCACTAGGTATTTTAAATGTTAGATGGTTTTTATCATGTTACCTGGTGGTCCTAGTTTTTTTGATTATTTTTTCCAATACAAAAAACATCTGAAAAAAGTGAACTTATACAAAATGAAAACGATTACGCAGTTTAAATCCATTGAGTTATTTTCTACAGAAAGATTAATTGCCGAAAAAATCAAGGTGAATGACTTGGATAAATTCATTTCTATGCATACTAATCCCAAAGTCATGGAAATCTTAGGCGGGCTACGAACAGCGGAACAGTCACAGGAAGATTTAGATTGGAATTTAAGACAATGGAAAGAAAATGGATTTGGTTTATGGATGTTTTACTTGAAAGATGCTGTCCCGTGCGAAGACACGGGATCTACCAGTAAAAAAATATGGGTGGGTCGCGGTGGCTTGCGTCGGATTGAGGTAGACGGCCATGAAGAGATAGAAGTCGCTTATGCTTTGATACCAGAATTTTTGAATAAAGGACTTGCGACAGAGATTACAAAAACTTGTACTGAAATCGCTTTCGAAGTATTACGACTAAATAATATAGTTTGTTTTACACTTAAAACTAATAAAATTTCACAGCGTGTTATGGAAAAAGTGGGCTTTCAATATGAACGAGATATCATCCACGCTGATTTACCACATGTTTTATATCGCATGAAAAATTTGTCAGGAACAAATTTTGACGCGCGAAGTGCGCCCGAAGGGCAAAAACTAGGGATGGTTTTTGTCAATAATCCTCGTAAAGTAGAAATTGTCCCCTATAATCAGGAATGGACAGAATTTTATAAACAAGAAGCAGAACATTTGCAAAAAGCATTAGGCGATCATTTGAGGGAAATTTATCATATCGGCAGCACGGCTATTTCTAATATGCCAGCAAAACCAGTGATTGATATCATGTTAGTATGTGAAAATTTAGATGCGATAGATGACATTACGCAAAAATTAAATAACCTTAATTATTACAATATTCGACCTAGTGTCATTCCACATAGGATGTTTTTTGTAAGAAAACAAGAATACAAAATCAGTTTTCATCTTCACATTTGTGAAAGAGGTAATCCACAAATTAATCGCCATGTTAATTTTAGAAATTATGTCGTTGCTCATCCTTATGACGCGAAGCGTTATGCCGAATTAAAAATGAAATTAGCCGAGCAATTTAGCGAAGACATAAATTCATATGTTTTTGGAAAAGATAAATTAGTTCAAGAGATCGATACAAAAGCAAAAGTATGGGAGGAAAGAAAAAGAGATTATTTGCCTCCTAATACAGGTTCTTCTGCAAAAGAATGGTCACAAGAGAAGCTGATTAAGGCAATGGAAGCTAATCTTAATGTGCACATGACGCACTTTGCGCAATATATAAATCAAGTTGAATTAATCAGAATTCCTGGATTTACTATCGTCAATTCTGGGTTACCTGATGATACATTTAATTATGTTTTAAGAGCTGACTTTTCTAGAGCCGACACCAACAAAAAAATCAATGAAATAACTAACTACTTTCGAAAGAAAAACATTCCTTTCTCTTGGTGGATAAGCCCTTATGATAAGCCGGAAAATTTATCAGCCTACTTAGAAAATAATGGCTACAGCAATACTGAAAATAACACGGCGATGTATTTTGATTTAGATGCATGGGATGGTGATGTTTCCATTCCTTCCAATCTTCAAATTATTCAAGCAAAAGATGAAAAAACATTACAAGATTTTGCTCTTGTTCTTACAAATGATGAAGCTTCTTTCAAAAAATATTTTGAGTGGATCGCCTCTATTTTAACCGACGATGATCCAATCGAATATTATGTAGGGTACATTGATGGTAAGCCAGTTGTACGAGGGTTATCTTGTTATTTTGCTCAAGTGGCGGGATTACATTGGCTATCCACAACGCCTTCAGAACGTAAAAAAGGTTATGGTAAAGCGATGCAAGAGTATCGATTAAAGCGCGCAAAAGAATTAGGCTATCACATCGCTTTTTTACAAGCATCAAATGAAGGATATCCTTTATATAAAAAACTTGGCTATGAAGAATGTGGTGTCTTTAAAGAATTTAAACATAGTTAACTATATTCAAAATTGAGAAGGCATTAAAGATGAATATTCCAACTGATCACATCGATACGTTTACATCTCAATTTTTATTAGTTGGTTTTCCTGATGAGAACACCTTAACGAAGATTATGACTTTAAGAAATTTTTGAGCCAGTTTGATGCATTAGTGATGGGCAAAAATACTTATAAAATTGCAGCAAGCAGCAACATATGGCCGTATGAAAGAAAACGTGTGATCGTGCTTTCATCTACCCTATCGTCAGTTTGTGATAAAGCAGAAATATATACGGGTAATATTCAGCATTTAATCAAAAAACTTTATGCTGAAGGGATAAGACACATCTATGTTAATGGCGGTAAAACCATTAGCCAATTTCTGAATAAAAGATTAAATAAATGAAAATTTAGCAGACAAGTTTATTAATCAATTAAATAAAAATCCCGCCATCCTGCAGATGGAAATGACGGGGTCATCACTTTAAGATAACTCACGCTCTGCATATATTTTCATTGCTTCTGTCAAAAATTTTAATAATTTCGGATGAAGATCATTATAAAATTTTACAAAATCCGGATGCGAAGAATAAAGTTGACTAAGGCCAATATAAGTCTCTCTTGTTGGCATCCAAAAGATAGTCGTCATCTGATAATGCTTTTTAATTGTTTTTTGTACTTCAGGTGATGATGGAGAAAGATGATTATTAATCGCCTCAACCAACTCAGCATGAATTTTATCTCCTTCACGTTTATTGTCCATCCATTGTTCTTTCGTCCAGTCTTTGATTTTATCCTTGCTTTTATTAATCACATCCTGACTAACACCACTATCAATAAGAAAATCCTCGTATAGTTTTTGTTTTTCATTATTAAAGCCGTGAAATATTTCTTCAAGTTTCATGGTTTTTTTACCTCTTAAGTGTGCAATGGTTTTATCAACGGTTTCGATCAATTTTTTTGTTTGATCGAAATTCTTTTCGAGGATTTTTCTATGTGATTCCAATGTTTTCAATTTATCGAAATCGGGACTAGAAATAATCCTACGGATGTCACTCAGTTGAAGACCGATCTCACGGAAAAATAAAATCTGCTGTAGCATCAGAAGTTGTGCTTCTTCATAATAGCGATAATTATTATCGCCATAATATGCGGGTTTTAAGAGTCCGATTTCATCATAAAAATGAAGAG
>MGXV01000076.1:8345-21331 GCA_001801485.1 Gammaproteobacteria bacterium RIFCSPHIGHO2_12_FULL_37_14 | reverse complement strand
GTAGTTTTTCCTGGTACTTCTGGGTAAAGATTAGGATAGATTGGCGCTTGAGAAAACATAGTATTTTCCTTTTCTAACAGTAAATTTTATGAAATTATACTTAAGAAATCTTAAGAATATATTAGGGAGAGTTGTTGTCGTTTAAATCTGGGAACATTACGGGCTTCTCTTCGCTTCAGGTTAATTTAAGTTTTAACTGGTACAATTCATTGCTTAAGTTTGAATAATATGAAATTTAAATTGAAAGCATTATTGATTAACTATATAAAAAATATAAAAATAATTTAAAAAACTGTTGAAAAACACCGAGGAGAGAAAAATATATGAGGTCTTCTGCTAATCCAGATTTATTAAGATTTACGGGAAATGAGGAATTAAATGATGTTTTTTCCTTATATGCTCAAATATATTCTGAAACCCATCCGGAACTTAAGCAATGGGGTACCTTTAACGGTGTTAGTATATTAAATTCAGCTGAAACGAATGCAGCTATATACTTCGATCCAGAAGTGTCTTTATTTGGCAAGCAAGAAGAGCGACAAAAACAAGGAACTCTTGGGAAAGTTATCGCTAACCATATTCTCGATTGCGCAACCTACTTTCATGTTAAAAATATCCCTGCAGATGACATTCCAGATGAATTAAGAATTTGTTTGGCAGTCTGTCATGAGCAAAGTCACTGGACAAGTGTAGTAGCCCGTGTACAGTCATTTAAACAATTTTATAGAACTTATGCAGAGAGCATCCGTGTCGATAACCATGATAGCTCTAGAGATGATATCCGATTCAATAACGTCAAAAATGCAGTTCGCGAGAATTTAGGAATAGAAAAAAATGCCCTTGAGGAGGCGATTGCAAAAAATGTTTTCTCACATTTCTCCCATTCTAAAATTGACATTTCACATTTTGATTCATTTAATCACGATTATTTTTTTTATAGAGTCCAGGAAAGTCTAAAAAAATTTACTGATGATAAATTAGTAGCTGTAGAAAACATCCCATGTAGCCAACAAAATGGCCATACCTGTGGAGATCATACTATCGCTAATTTATTCATGTTTGGTATGTTCAATCAGGTACCAGAAATAAGTGATAATGAAAACTCTGTTAAGTCATCAGACTTACGTCACCTAACCAATATGATTTCTCAAGACCCTGAAAGTGCTAAAGAATCAGCAAAAATTATTCTCTCTAAAAATATTCCTGAAGGATCTACTAATACCAAAAAATCCAAATTCAAGCAAATCAATGGACAATGTAGTGATGCCATTAACCAAATAGCCAGCAAAATAGTCACTACGCTCTTTGAGGAATTTGGAAATCCAGTAGAAAATCTAGTTAGCGTTGCTCGATCGGGAAAAGTAGATAAACCGCTTAAAGAGCTGCTTAACGAAGCTCAACCAGGAAACAACTGTAAACCGAGCCCTAATAGCGAAAAACTTTTTGCTCGATTAGTCAGCATTTTCCAGGGTACCGATAATGAACTGCTTGAAAATATTCCTGACGAGGATAAACGTATTCACGGTATAGTCGCTGGTTTTATCGCTAGTGATCATGCAGCTGAACTAGTACATAAAAGTCTTGTCAAGGCCAAATCAAGCGAAGCATTTAGAATACAAAAACAACAATTTGATGAATATGAAAAATCCATTCAAGAACGCGCTGACAAATTTGCAGATCTATGTAGTAAGCATGAAACGCTACGGAATGAATTAAATTCGGAAATAAAAAAATCTGAAAAGATCGAACAATTTCTAACAAAAACTGATCCTTCTGTTAACACAGAAAATCAGACGAAAGACTCAAACTCAGAAATAACCTCTAAAAATGTAGAGCAAGAAAAACAGATTTCGAGCTCTGAGTTGAAGCAAATTAATCGTGTTAAACAACGAGTAAATGAAATTTGTGATAGTTATATTAAACATCTTAATATCCGTATTGCTGACTCAAATAAATTTAATGATATAATGTTAAAAATGGACATGGAAAATACAAATAGTGATGCGACTATTCCTCTTTCAACTCAACTATATTTAAAATTAAATGAATTGAAAGCAGCCAGACAAAGCGGATCTAAAAACTGTAATAAAAATATTAAATTACGTTCGAATGAGAAAAGTATGCATAGATATGAAGGATACGTAAAAGCTCAAGCAGTCCGCGAAATTATAACTAATATCAACGGCGTAAATAGCCAAGCTTCCCTCAATAAATTTCACGAACTTTTGTCTCAAGGAAAGACCACAGAAATTTTGAATATGAATCGCCAATCTCAAGAAGAAAAAGTTTTAAAGATATTATCTGTCATCGGAATACTCGCTGGAATTGGCATTTTCACTACCTTCGGTTTAATGATGAAACGATTACATGATACACGCGGTACGAGTCTAAATTTTTTCAAACCATTAACAAAAAACTTACAGGAAGATATTACAAAAATCACCACTCACTTACCTAAAAGATTAAAGTAGTGGATTTTTCTTTATAATAACTCTGGTCGATATTCAAAATGCATGGTGTCATAAAAATACCAATTTCCTCCCCAATAGAAACCATGCTTAGCAAATATTTCAACAATTTCGATCGGAATGCGATTTTGATATTGAATTTTATGGTAGCGCAAATCAGAAATAGGTCGTTTTAATTTTAAAAAATCCCACAACCAATAATTAGAATAATTTAAATTTATATCAATTGCGATACCAAAGCTATGTAAACTCAAGTATCTTTCCCCTGCAACATTTCGCCAATAATAACTCGATGCTGGTTTTTCTAAATATTTGAAATATTTTGGTGGTAATTTTTCTAATTCAGCTGCAACGCTTTGTAATTTTTCATCGACATGATTCACTTTCGTAACCTTCAGTGGGTAGCGTTTACCAAACACATTAGGCATCCAATATATTGTCACTAATTTTTTTTCTACTTCTCGAGCTGAATTTCCGTACATTTTTCGAAAAAATGGCTCGCAGCGATCTCGAATTAAGTCTTCATTGGAAACACTACCGAAGGAATAATCTAATCTATATAATTTACCAATAAAAAAATCGAATATTGGAATAGAGCTGCGGATAGGGAGACGCGTACCATCTTTTAAAGCAATATAATTTAAAGTGATTCTATCCACACTTTGTGGATAGGCATGAGGAAGCTTATGCAAGAGATGAGGTGATCTTGCCTGCCCATGTATGGCAAATATCATCAATGGAAAGAATAAAAGTACAATCCTTTTCATCACGCCCAGTAAAATCCCTTTTTAATGTATTCCACACAGCTTGCAGCATGTCTCTATTTTATTTTGCTTTTCTTTTCTGCTTTTCTTTGGGCTTTTTCTTGCTTCCGATTTTCTTCTGTTCAGTGCCTGGTAAAACAAAATCAATTTCACGTTTATCTAAATCTACCCGAGCGACTTGAACCTGCACCACATCACCTAGACGATATCGCTTATTGCTGCGTTCGCCAACTAACATATGCTTAATTGGATCGAATCGATAATAATCTCCAGGTAAATTACTAATATGAACTAATCCTTCCACGTAAATATCTTTCAGCTCAACAAAAAATCCGAAACTAGTCACTCCTGAAATGATACCAGCATATTCTTTTCCAACTTTATCCATCATGAATTCACATTTTAGCCAATCAGTTGCTTCTCGAGTAGCATCATCAGCTCGCCGTTCTGTCATGGAACAATGTTCACCCGCTTTATGCAATACATTATCATCCAATACATTTGACTGGCGCAGTAATACTTTTTTAATCGCTCGATGCACCAATAAATCAGGATAACGTCTAATTGGCGAAGTAAAATGGGCATAGGCTTCAAAAGCCAACCCGAAATGACCTCTATTATCTGGATCATAAACGGCTTGACTCATTGAACGCAGTAGTACAGTTTGAATCATATGTGCATCGGGTCGCTCTTGTACTGCACGCAAAATAGCTGAGTAATCAGCAGGAATCGGCTCGCGATGACCAGGCATACTTAATCCCATTTCATTTAAAAAACGCCGAAGATCACGTAATTTTTCTTCTGTAGGACCTTCATGCACGCGATATAATGCAGGTTGTTTGTTTTTTTCTAGAAAACGTGCTGCGCAAATATTTGCGCATAACATGCATTCTTCAATCACGCGATGTGCATCAAAGCGCTCATAGGGAATAATTTTTTCAATTTTACGATTTTTACCAAAAACAATTTTGGTTTCTGGTAAATCAAAATCTATCGCACCGCGTGCTTCACGTACTTTTCTTAACACGTGAAATAGTTTATAAAGATTCGTCAAGTGCGGTACAAATGTTTTGAAACGTTCAATAGTATTTTTATCATGATTTTCCATCATGGAGTAAACTTGACGATAACTTAAACGAGCTTGTGATTGAATGACGCCTTCATAAAAATGATACTGCAAAATATTTCCAGATGATTGAATGTTTATCTCACAAACCATTGCTAAGCGATCGACATGTGGATTTAATGAACACAAATTATTGGATAAAGTTTCCGGTAACATTGGGATCACTCGACCCGGAAAATAAACTGAATTCCCGCGTTGATAGGCTTCTTGATCTAGTCGTGCTTGCGGTTGCACATAATAACTTACATCGGCAATAGCCACATACAATGTCCAACCATCTTTGGCATGTGGCTCACAATACACTGCATCATCAAAATCTTTTGCATCTTCACCATCAATAGTCACAAAAGGAAGATGACGAAAATCTTTACGTCCCTGCAAATCGTCTTCAACGACATGAGCAGGAAATCGAGAAGCATCTGTTAACACATCCTCAGGCCATTGATAAGGTAAGTTATGATTTCGAATAGCCACATCAATTTCCATCCCAGGTGCCATGTGATCGCCTAATACTTCAACGACTTCTCCCATCGCACGAGACTGTTTAGTCGGTTGACTAGTAACAGCCACCACCACGATCTGACCATGTTCCGCATCACGCGTAGCACTCGGTGGAATAAGAATATCTTGATTAATACGTTGATTAGATGGTTCGACATAAGCTGCGCCTGATTCCATACAAAAACGACCGACTAATTGCTGAGTGTTATGTTCAAGCACTTCTACGATAACCGCTTCTCGCCGTCCTCTTGTATCAATACCTGATACGCGTGCTACCACACGATCACCATGAAATACATGACGCATTTGTCTGGGGCTAAGAAATAAATCCTCATCGCCTTCATCTGGTTCTACAAAACCGAATCCATCTTTATGCCCAATCACTCTCCCAGAAATTAATTCCATTTTTTCTAATGGACCAAAAGCGCCTTTACGATTTTTTAGTAATTGGCCATCACGCACCATCGCGATTAATCGACGATGCAATGCCTCTTGTTGATCAGGCATAGCCAAATCTAGATCAATTTGAATTTGCTTATAAGTAGCCGGATGACCCAATTCAGATAAATATTCAAGGATAAGCTCTCTACTGGGAATAGGATTCCCATACTTTTGAGCTTCTCGCTCAGCATAGGGGTCTTTCTTTTTAAATTTTGACATTGATTAATTTAGTCCTCTAAAGGAGGATAAGCGGTAATAGAATGTATTGCAATCCTTCAGAAAAAAAATATTTCATTTTATTGAAATTAGACTAGCTCATGATCAATGCTGAGAAATTTGCAAAATATCGGTATAATCAATCATACGGAGAAATAATCATGAAAAAGCCATTCGCTTTACTTGCCTTCAGTCTACTCTGCTCTCTTCTTTTTTCCTGTGCGCCATTTAAATTGAGTGACCATCGTGCAGGCGTTTGCAATGAGTTAAATAGTCGCATGATATTTAGTGGCGCGACTTCAAATACACGTAATGCAGAGATACAAAATGCAGAGCAGCCACTATTGCAACGATCTTATGATAAGAAATGTCAGTAATCTGTTTGCTACATCCTACTATTGAACGTTAAAACATTATTTAAAACAACTAGATAGCCAGTATCTTCTTGCGAACACTCTACTCACACTGCCACGATGCCTTTAATATGCGGATGTGCTTGATAATTGGTAATGTCAATATCCTCAAACTCATACTCAAAAAGCGTTGCTGGTTTGCGTTTAAATTGTAATTGCGGCAATGCATAAGGTGCGCGAGTTAATTGTAAATTAACTTGTTCGAGATGATTGAGATAAATATGACAATCGCCTCCTGTCCAAACAAAATCCCCCGCAGCAAGATCACATTGTTGCGCAACCATGCTAGTTAGCAAAGAGTAAGAAGCAATGTTAAAAGGAACCCCTAAAAATGAATCTGCTGAGCGCTGATAAAGCTGACAAGATAATTGTTTGTTTGCAACATAAAATTGAAATATAAGATGACAAGGTGGCAATGCCATTTTATCAAGCTCGCCAACATTCCAAGCGCTGATAATTAATCGTCGAGAATCAGGATTGGTTTTAATTTGTTTGACGAGTTCACTCATTTGGTCAATGATACTACCCTCTGCTGTTTGCCATGCTCGCCATTGCTTACCGTACACTGGGCCTAAATTTCCATCAGCATTCGCCCATTCATCCCAAATACGCACGCCCTGTTGCTGTAAGTAAGCAATATTCGTATCACCCCGTAAAAACCATAATAATTCATGAATAATACTTTTGAGATGCAATTTTTTTGTGGTTAACAGCGGAAATCCTGCCGCTAAGGGAAATCGCATTTGATAACCGAAAACACTCAATGTGCCAATACCTGTTCGATCAATTTTCTGTATGCCATGATCAATAATATATTGGAGATAAGTGAGATATTGTTTCATTTTTTATAAGCCCATACTAATAACCCTATTCCAACAATAATCATTGGCAAAGACAATAATTGTCCTTCGGTCATCCAATCAAATGCAACAAAACCAATCTGTACATCCGGTTCGCGAAAAAATTCAACCAAACATCGAAAAACACCGTATCCCAATACAAATAATCCTGAAACTGCTCCTAGTGGTTTTGGCTTAGCGGAGTAAAGCCATAATATCGAAAACAACACAATGCCTTCTAAAAAAAATTCATATAATTGTGAAGGATGACGAGAACTGACTCCTGCATTTGGAAATATCATTCCCCATGGCATATTCGTCGCTCGACCCCATAATTCTCCATTAATAAAATTACCAATTCGTCCTGCACCTAAACCTATTGGCACGACTGGTGCAAGTAAATCAGTTAATACTAAAAATGGTTGATTAAATTTTCTCGCACAAATGAACATTGCAATGATGACGCCGACTAAGCCACCATGAAATGACATGCCACCTTTCCAAACTTGAAAAACCATTAATGGTGTAGATAGCAAGACTCGCCAATCATAAAATAATACGTAACCTAAACGACCGCCAATAATCGCACCTAATGCCGCATAAAACACCATATCTGATAATTGTTCTTGTGTCAGAAGAGGTTGCGATGACATGCGTAATCGCCAAGCAAGTAAACCCCAGCCGGCAAAAAAACCTATTAAATACATCAATCCATACCAATAGACTGGCCAGGTGCCTAGATGGAATGCTACAGGATCAATAGAGGGATAAGTAAGCATTAACGACCTGCTCGTATCAGTTTGCCTAAATTTGCTCGTTCTAGTGCTAATTCCATATGACAACGAATCATGACTGCGTTTTCCATACTTAATACTTCATGTAATAATTTAGCAGCTTTTTTCTTAGTAAAATGCCTAATAATCCACTTTACACGACCTATTGAAGAAGCATTCATACTGAGAGAATCAAACCCCATCGCGAGTAACAAAAGAACCGCTACTGGATCACCTGCCATTTCGCCACAAATACTAACATGTTTTCCTTCTTGATGACCATTTTCTACCACTTGAATCAGAGCGCGTAATACTGCTGGATGTAAGGAATCATATAAATTAGCAACCCGAGGGTTATTTCTATCTACTGCTAAAATATATTGTGTTAAATCATTGCTACCGACAGACAAAAAATCAACACGTTTTGCTAATGAGCGCGCTTGATAAACTGCAGAAGGAACTTCTATCATGACACCTATTTGTGGCATCTCGATAGTCGATCCTTCATCATGTACTTCAGCATATGCTTTACGTAGCAAACGCAAGGCTTCATCTACTTCCGTCACATCAGTAATCATAGGCAACATGATGCGCATGTTATTCAAACCTTCGCTCGCTCGCAGCATGGCTCGAATCTGCGAAAGAAAAATTTCTGGATGATCCAAGGTAATACGTATTCCTCGCCATCCGAGAAAAGGATTATCTTCTTTAATTGGAAAATAAGGTAAAGGCTTATCTCCACCTACATCTAGCGTTCGGATGGTGACCGGTTTGGGAGCAAAAGAAGCGAGCAGCTGACGGTAAATGATCCGTTGCTCTTCTCCTGATGGAAAACGATCACGCATAAGAAATGGAATTTCTGTACGATATAATCCAACTCCTTCAGCGCCAGCAGCCAGCGAAATACTAATATCTGCGCCCAAACCTGTATTAACAAATAATCCCACTCGATGACTATCTTTAGTAACCGCAGGTAAATCTCGAATTTCTTCTAATGTGGCATCTAATTTTTGTTCTTCTTGAATCAATCGTTCAAATTCATCACGCAAAGATTGGCTAGGGGAAATGTAAACTTGTCCATAATAACCATCAACGATAATTTCTTTATCTTGCAATTCATGAATGGGAGCTTCTCCCACCCCCATTGCTGTGGGTACTTTCATTGCCCGTGCAAGAATGGCAACATGTGAATTGCCAGAACCTTTCGCAGAAACAATCCCTGCAAGACATCCTTCTGGTACTTCAGCTAAATCTGTTGGGGATAACGTTTCACCAATTAATATTGTTCTTTCGGCATAATGAGGCGTCGCTCGATCATTTTTTTGAAGATAGGATAAAACTCGACGACCAAGATCTCGAATATCTTCAGCGCGTTCGCGCATGTATTCATTATCTAAGCTTTCTAAATGCCGAATATGTGCTTGGATGATCTCGCGTAATGCACCTGGTGCCCAATTACCCGCACGTATACGATCTGCTACTTCTTTACCAAGATCTGAACTATCCAAAATTCGTTGATAGACATCGAATAATGCACGCTCTTCGGCAGGCAAACTCGGATATAAACGTTCACTTAATAAGTGTAAATCTTCACGTACTGCTGAAAAAGCTGAATCTAATAATTTGATCTCGGTGTCAACATCTTCTGGCGCATGATCAGGGACAAGCGCAAGATCTAATTCAGCATAGACCACCACACCCGTTCCTATACCAATACCAGTGGCTCCAGGTACGCCTGAATAAACTAATTCATGATGTTTTTCTTTCGAACTTACCAAGAGCTGAGCCAACGAACCAATCGCATCAGCATGGGCAATAATAGCTGCAAGTTGGGTAGCTAATGTTATTAAAAATGCTTCTTCTGATTCATCATACCGTCGTGGGGCTTGCTGTTGAACAATGAGCACCCCAAGAACCTGTCGATGATAGATAATGGGTGTGCCAAGAAAGGCTCGATAAGCTTCTTCTTTCACTTCAGCAACATGAAAAAATCGAGGATGTATCGTTGCATCATCAATATTAATCGGTTCTTCGCGTTCGCCAACTAAACCAATCAATCCCTTATTGATAGGGACACGCGCTTTACCAACGGCTTGAGGATTTAATCCTTGAGTGGCCACTAAAACATATTCGCCATGATGCCGATCTAATAAAAAAATTGAGCAAGCTTCCGTTGCCAAAGCATTAGCAATACGTCTCACCATAATATTTAATGCTTCGTTAAAATCTTGCGCACTCGATACTTCTTGGATGATGTGGCGCAAAATATTTAGCATTATTTAGTCCTTGCTGTCGACTTAGATAAAACAATTTTGGCAAATTCTTTAAGAGCGAGAACATAAACGCGTCGCTTAAAAGCAACGACTTGTCGTAAAGGATACCAATATGAAACCCAAGCCCAGGAATCAAATTCCGGATCATTGTTAGCACACAAGCTAATCGTTGCGCTTTTATTGCTTAACTTTAACAGGTACCACCTTTGTTTTTGTCCAATACAAAGAGGTTTAGCATAATGACGAACTAATCGACTAGGTAATCGATAGCGCAACCATCGCCGAGAGCATGCTAATACCTCCACATCCTCCGCCTGTAAACCAACCTCTTCTTTTAGTTCTCGATACATGGTTTGTTCAGGTGTTTCATTTTCTTTCATGCCACCTTGTGGGAACTGCCAAGCTTCCATCCCCACTCTTTTAGCAAAAAAAACTTGGCGATTATCATTAACCAATATGATACCCACTCCGCATCGATAACCTGCTTTATCAATCACTTGCTGTTTACCTTATTTTTATCTGAAAATTTATTAGACAATTCAGATTAAGTTGATGATTTTTCTTCTTTTTTAACTTAAATGTATTGTTACCATTTTATCAAACTTTTCCTATAAATATGACAAGCTTACTGCGTCTTTCTGCAAGATGGCTTTATTGACAAAAATCAGAATATAGGTCATAATTTATGCAATAAATTAATATAAGTATCAGGTTATATAACATCATGAGGAGAATATATGAAGGTTTTTTATATAGAGGCTATTTCTTTGCCATCCAGCAAACAATCTGGAACATCCTGGATAGAAACTGATACCTATCTTGAAAAAGATAAGGCAGACACTCGCTTATATTTGCTGGATTGCCGCACAAGAGTCGATGCAATAAAGCTTTATAACTTCTTATCATCCTCACTGGAATTGCCCGAGTATCTTCAACAAACCAATCAGTATATTCTCGCTTCACAAAGTTTTTTAGAGCAACAGCATGATTTTGGTATAACCACACCTAGCAAAGAAGACAATCAAAAAACTCCATTTCTCATTACTCGTGAATCTGATTCTTTTTCTGTGTCTAACATTGCAAAACAAAAAAAATTGGAAGCGATCTTGGAAAAGGCAATTGAACTTCACAATAAAATTGATGAGGACGAAAGTGATCGAGACTTAGAAAATAATAATGCTTATGATGAGGATGATTTTTTAGGAGCCAAAAGATGGTTCCGCAAAAAAACTAAAACTTCAGAAGATAAACCTATTCTTTCCGGTTACACGTATCCTGCTTTCATTTATGACAATACACATGCACGCAGCGGTAATAAAACAAATTATGGTATCTTATGGCTACCTATACAAACATATAATGAACAGCCGATGCTAGTTTCTTATGGATTAACCATCGAGCAAGCAAAACTCATCAAAAAGCACATAACAACTAAAGCACATGACATGAATATTCCTATTCAACCACCTACTATTAAACAAGATGGTGCTCTATTAATTGCTTCTGAAGCATACCTGACAAACATTTTTGGCGAACAAGTTAAGGTAACATTTGATAAAAAAAATCACGGCGGGCTTTATGAAAAAAACACAGATAAAAAAGAACTCTCCATCAAAAAATGTTATGAGCAATGGGATCAATCGCGCAATAGAGTAAACAGAGTAAACGCTGAACCTGTACCTGTTATCGTCAAAGCAAAAAAAAGTCAGCCAGCAGCTGTTACGCCATCTCAACCTTCTGTCATATCTAAGCTACCATCAGAACAGGAATCCCACAAAATACAAATGTTTGCTAATCTACGGGAACAACTAGCTAAGCATGCGCAATTAAGAACGACCGTTCTTGCTACAGTGAATGTTGCAAAGCCAGTTTTCACTCCTACACAACCTAAAAAAACACCCGTCAACACGGTGACACCAATCCACGCTAACGCTAATACTAATAATAATAGGCAACCCACTCCTACGGTGAAGTCCAAAAACATGATGCCTACAACGACGGGCCCTCATTTATCCCAGCGGGAGTTAGCTCAACTGAAGACCCAAATAGAAGAAACAACAGCAAGAGAGAAATGGCGAGCGGAACAAAGAGAGAAATGGCAAAAGATGCTCGCAGAACAAGATGTAGCAAGAAAGGCATTGTGGTCAAATGCTAATCCAGTGCCTACTCTACCCAATCCACTCTTTTATCGTTCAGGTCCTTTTACCGTTCCAACCAATCCTCCTCCATCGAATCCAGCCAAGACACCTAAACCACTCACTTTACGTCAAGGTGTGTTTACCGTTCCTATAAAGAATCCTCCTCTAAAACAACCATCAAAACCGCCTACTGAACAAACTAAATCTCCTCAACCGGGGATATTTAGCAAACCATTACCACCTACTTCTACAATCAATCCTGTCCCTCCTAAGGAAAATAAAAATACACTTAAACGTGATGGCAGTCATCTACCTGATCAAGACAAGCCAAGCAAGTATCCTAAACCAAACAAGTAATTGACGTTGCTAATGGATTTCTGCTGTTATATGTAAGATGATGAGACGGGTTTCAAAAGGTCAGCGATTCTCGCTGACCTGAATATAAAAGGAATACTATGCAGATTAACATCTTAGTCAATGGTGCATTTGGCCGTATGGGACAAATGACTGTCAAGACACTATCAGAATATCCTGGTTTTAATTTGGTTGGGCAAACCGGTCGTGATTATGATTTAAAAAAATCTATTCATGACAGTCAAGCGCAAGTAGTCGTCGACTTTACATCAGCTGAAGCTGTTTTTAAAAATTGCCAGGCAATCATCGAAGCCGGTGCACATCCTGTCATTGGTACGAGCGGATTAACAGCAAAACAAATCGATATCTTACGTAAAAATTGTGCAGACTTAAAACTAGGTGGCATGATCGTACCTAATTTTTCTTTAGGCGCTGTCTTAATGATGAAATATGCTAAAGAAATTGTTAAACACATGCCTCATGTTGAAATCATTGAAATGCATCATGAAAATAAAATGGATTGTCCTTCTGGAACAGCTATGCGATCAGCAGAAATGCTTGCTGAAGCGCAGCAGATAATCAATCAACCGATCAAACCTTCTCATGAAAATATTTCTGGAGCACGTGGGGCAAATCATCATAACATTCCCATTCATGCGATACGTTTACCAGGTTTTCTA
>MGXV01000076.1:0-8332 GCA_001801485.1 Gammaproteobacteria bacterium RIFCSPHIGHO2_12_FULL_37_14 | reverse complement strand
TTATTTTTGGCAATACTGGAGAAACGCTGACGCTGCGTCATGATAGCATCGATAGACAATGTTTTATGCCCGGCGTTTGTTTAGCATGTGAAAAGGTCATGGGATTAGAGCATTTAGTGATAGGGTTAGAAGAAATTTTATGACGTATTCCAATCACCACCATTCAGCTGCATTAAAACCAATTGGAATCTTTGATAGCGGAATTGGAGGATTAACTGTTGCTCACGCTCTCGTTAAACAATTATCCAAAGAAAATATTATTTATTTTGGTGATACTGCTCACTTACCTTATGGCGATAAATCGACTGCTGCCATTCAAGCATACTCTGTTAAAATTGCTCATCTCTTACTAGAACAAGAATGTAAATTAATTTTGATAGCTTGTAATTCAGCATCCTCAGCTGCTTATGAATTGGTAAAAGAATATGTTGGTAGTAAAGCAATTGTTTTGAATGTCATTGATCCTGTCGTTGCTACATTAAAAGAAAATTATGCTGGAAAACAAATTGGATTAATAGGTACACGACAAACTGTCGCTTCCAATATATTCAAAAAAAAAATTGCTGATCTCAATGTTGGTATTAATTTATTTGCTAATGAAACAAATTTACTGGCTTCAGCGATTGAAGAATTTGGTAATCATTCAATTATTGATGAATTATTGAAAATATACCTCGCCCATCCCAATCTCCAACAAATCGATGCCTTGATATTGGCATGCACACATTATCCTATTATTAAAGAGCGTATTTCGAATTATTTTAAAAACTCAACTGAAATCATTGATCCTTCAACCATTGTTGCTAAAGCAGTTAAAAATCAGCTCGAAAAAAATAATTTATTAAATGCAACTGGCAGTGGTAACAAACATTTTTATGTCTCTGACTACACCACTTCGTTTGCTAATAATGCAAAATTGTTTTTTGATTGTGACCTTAAACTAGAACATTACCCATTGTGGGATTAATGTGAGCTGTAAATGAATTATCATCATTCTTACCATGCTGGAAATTTCGCCGATGTGGTAAAGCATGTCATCCTAATTGAACTGATTACTTTTCTCAAAAAAAAATCTGCAGCATTTTGTTATATCGATACCCATGCTGGGTCTGGCTATCATGATTTATTTGCTGAATTTGCAGCAAAAAATAAAGAATATCTAAATGGTATTGAGAAAATTATTCAGCAACCAGATCCGCCTTCTTTTATTACGAATTATCTTCATTGCATTCAAAAAATTAATAATCAATTAACTCATACTTCTGATTCTTCACAGCGCTTTTATCCTGGTTCATCGATGATCGCGCAATATTTTATGCGCCCACAAGACCGCATGATTACTTGTGAATTACAACCGCAAGTTTATCAATCACTCAAAACTGTTTTCTTCAACAACCAACAAGTTGCCACACATCATCTGGATGGCTATCTTGCTCTAAAAGCATTTATCCCGCCTAGAGAACAACGCGGATTGGTACTGATTGATCCGCCGTATGAAAATCCGGATGAATTTAAACAGATTGCTCAATCCTTACCACTTGTTTTTAAGCGCTGGCAGAATGGCATCCTAATGATTTGGTACCCAATTAAAAATGAACACCAAGTTACCCGCTTTCTTAGGACGATTAAACAAGCAATTGAGCAACCCGTGTTAATAAATGAATTAACTATTTATGCCGATCTATCTCAGCATTTAAATGGCTGTGGAGTAATTATTATAAACCCTCCATGGAGTTTTGATCAATCCATGAACAAAATATTGCCATGGTTATGGAAAACCCTCACTATTCAGCAACAAGGGCGATACCGCACTTATCTGCTAAAATAATAATATAGCAATTTCAGGAGGAGGGTCATCATGAAAAAGCTTTTAACGTTCTTTACTATTCTGTTTCTTGTCGCCTCTTTAGCTGCTTGTACTAGTTCACAGCGAAAAGATGTTGGCATGGTGGCTGGCGGTGTAGTAGGCGGTGTAGCAGGAAGCGCGCTAACCCATGGCAGTACTGCTGGTACGATTGTTGGCGCAGTGGGTGGTGGTTACATCGGCAGACAATTAGCAAATTAACATTCATCTGGTAGATCACTAGCCAGATGAATGAAGCAGACAAACTTTTCCAAAACCTCCGATGGTGATATCCTTACCGACTTAATCCATTGGAGGTAATGTTATGTCTCTTAAAGTCGGCGATATTGCTCCGGATTTCATTTTACCCACAGAAGAAGAAAAACCAGTCAAATTAAGTGCTCTGCGTGGAAAAAAAGTTATTTTATATTTTTATCCCAAAGATAATACCCCAGGATGTACAAAACAAGCTTGTGATTTTCGTGATCATTTTACTCAGTTTAAATCACAAGGCATTGAAGTCTTTGGTATTTCTAAAGATAATGTTAAAACTCATACTAAATTTAAAGAAAAATATTCACTTCCTTTCACATTACTAGTCGATGCCAATGCCGATGTTTGTCAAGCATATGGTGTCATTAACAAAAAAAGTTTATTTGGCAAAACATTTTTAGGTATTCAGCGTTCGACTTTCCTAATCGATGAAAAAGGATTGGTTCGTGCTGTTTGGCGAAAAGTAAAAGTTCCTGGTCATGTGGAGCATATTTTAAATGAATGCAAATAAAATAAAAACGGCTATTACACCAACACGAGCAGATAATTATTCAGAATGGTATCAGCAAGTCATTAAGGCGGCTGATCTTGCTGAAATATCCTCCGTACGAGGATGCATGATTATTAAACCATGGGGTTATGCTATTTGGGAAAATATGCAACGCATACTGGATGAGGCGTTCAAAGAAACTGGACATAAAAATTTCTATTCCCCTTTACTCATTCCACTCAGTTTTATGCAAAAAGAAGCTGATCATATTGAAGGCTTCGCCAAAGAATGCGCCGTCGTGACTCATCATCGACTAGCCAAAAATGCAGAAGGCGTATTGGTTCCAGCAAGCCCCTTAGAAGAGCCTTATATTATTCGCCCTACGTCAGAAACCATTATTGGCGATGCTTTTTCACGCTGGATACAATCATACCGAGATTTGCCATTACTAATGAATCAATGGGCAAATATCGTGCGTTGGGAAATGCGCACACGTTTATTTTTACGCACCACCGAATTTTTATGGCAAGAAGGTCATACGGCACATGCAAGCAGTGAAGAAGCGATGCAAGAATCTTTAAAAATGCTCGATATATACGCTCAATTCGCTGAGAATCACATGGCTATGCCCGTCATCCAGGGTGAAAAAACGGCAAGTGAACGTTTTCCTGGAGCAGTGAATACCTATTGTATTGAAGCCATGATGCAAGATAATAAAGCCTTACAAGCAGGAACATCCCATTTTTTAGGGCAACATTTTTCTCGTGGATTTAATATTAAATATTTAAGTAAAGAAGGCAAAGAAGAATTTGTTTGGACAACTTCTTGGGGCAGCTCTACTCGTTTAATTGGCGGACTCATCATGACGCATAGTGATGACAATGGATTAGTGTTGCCACCCAAGCTTGCGCCTGCGCATGTTGTTATCTTACCAATCATTCACAAAGAAGAAGATCGTGAACTGATTATGAATTATTGTAATAAATTGCGCGAGGCAGTAGGTAAAATTGTCTATCATCATCGTCGCTTAGTGGTTGAAATGGATACGCGAGAACTGCCAGGTGGCGAAAAAGCATGGCAATGGGTAAAGAAAGGTATTCCTATCCGCTTAGAAATTGGTAACAAAGAATGTACTAATCAGACTGTTTTCATGGGACGCCGCGATAAAGAATACAAAGACCGCCAATCTATTTCGCAACAAGAATTTTTAGCTATTGTGGTAAAAGAGCTCGATGAGATGCAAACCAATTTATTACATCGCGCGCGTGAGCGACAAAAGCAACACAGCATGATCATTAACAATCAAAATGATTTTTATGAATATTTCAAAAATGATGGCGGGTTTGCTTATGCGCATTGGAATGGCGATCCTGCAATTGAAGCAAAAATAAAAGCGGAATTGAGCGTTACTATTCGCTGCATGCCTTTCGCCCACAAAGCCAATCCTGGTAAATGCATCTTTACTGGCGAACCTAGTGCCCAACCAGTAGTGTTTGCAGAAGCTTATTAACTAATCTATTAATAAAACTTAACTTTATCTCGACTATAAAATTCTTTCGGGAGAAAATGTTTAAAATTCAAGCAGATTGAGGCTATCGATTCCTTAAACTTTTTATGCTATCGTTTGCGCCATAAATATACGATTTCAAGGAGATCACCATGTCTACTATTAAAGAATTAGAATTAACCATTAGCAAACTCACCGCTAAAGGCAAAGGAATTTTAGCAGCTGATGAAAGCACTCCCACTATCACTAAGCGTTTTCAAACCATAGGAATAGAATGCACGGAAGATACGCGCCGCATCTATCGAGAAACACTAATGACAACCCCTGATTTTAATCAGTTTATTGCTGGTGTCATTTTATTTGAAGAAACATTAAATCAAAAAACGAGCAATGGTATATCTTTTCCTGAGATGTTAAAAAAAGATGGTGTATTACCCGGCATTAAAGTAGATAAAGGTTTGGTACCGCTTGCTAATTCAATTAATGAAAATGTTACTCAAGGATTGGATGGCTTGCCTGAACGCTTAATAGAATATAAATCCAAGGGCGCCTGTTTTGCTAAATGGCGTGCAGTTTATGCTATTTCTGATCACACACCTAGTCTATTAGCTATCCAAACCAATGCTGAAGTATTAGCGCGTTATGCAGCCATCTGCCAACATCAAGGCATTGTACCTATTGTCGAACCTGAAGTATTAATTGATGGAGAGCATACTCTAGAACGATGTGAAGAAATTTCTGAGCCAGTTTTTCATGCTGTATTTAATGCACTCTATCGTCACCACGTAAAATTAGAATATATAGTGTTAAAACCTAGTATGGTAATTAGTGGTAAAACATGTTCACAAAAAGCAAGTGTGATGGATGTAGCCAAAGCCACTATGCGCATTCTGCGACGTACCGTACCCGCTGCTGTTCCTACTATTAACTTTTTATCAGGCGGTCAAACATCTGAACAAGCAACTGCACATCTTAATGCGATGAATCAACTAGGTTCTCTCCCATGGAATGTCAGTTTTTCTTATGCTCGTGCCCTACAAGATTACTGCATGAAAATTTGGCAAGGCCAAGCTAAAAATATTCCTGCCGCTCAACAAGCTTTTTACAAACGTGCTAAGCTAAATAGCTTGGCCTCTATGGGCAAATACTCTGAAGCAATGGAAAAAGAAGACATGCTTCTTGTTAGCAATTCGTAACTAAGGAACGGTTATGACAACAACCTATGTCAGTACGGCTGATGCAAAAGAAGAGTTTTCAGAACTCATTAATCGAGTTTCTCATCACAAAGAAAGAATCATTTTGACACGCCGTGAAAAAGAAGTTGCAGCCATTATTCCTTTGGAAGATCTTCTATTGTTGCAAGCATCAAAAAATAGAAGCGATCTCGATGAAGCAGTGGAAGCACTGAAAGAAGCGAGACAACAAGGCACCACTTCATTAGAGAATTTAAAAGAAGAAATGAGCTAAGTACATCGTGACGACTCCTTATCATATTAAAATTGCGCCTACAGCAAAAAAGCAATTTATTTCTCTGCCAAAGAAATACCAAATTATGTTATTTAAATTAATCGAAGCTTTAGCTGTGAACCCTCGCCCGCCTGGTGTAAAAAAAATTGATGGTATGACAGGGCTGTATAGCCAAGATATGAATCATCTTCGCTTAATTTTCAAAATTGAAGAGCAAGAAGTTTTAATATTATTAATTAAATAACAGAAGATGCTTTCAACTCCCAGGTTGATGGTCAATTTTTTACCATTTTATTGGTAATTATTTAGCCTCCCAATCATTCATAGGCAGCTTAAAAAAATATTGTTCTTTCCTATTAAAATTCACTCTAAGAGAAAAATCCTTGTGTACCTTGTAAATTCTTTTTTTTGCCCCCTTGAAGAGTCAGTTATCGTCCCTATATATGACTTACGCCGTCCCTTAGATTAAATTTGGGACCCCTCTTGTAACATGTTGTTATCAGAGAATGCGTATTGTCTTAATTTTTTATATATAAAGGAGAGTTGATTATGTCCAAAATTACTCCGAAGATCCGCCTATTAGCTGATCGGGTCGCTGTTGAAGCAAAGGAAATGGAAACAAAAACAGCCGGTGGTATCGTACTACCTGATTCTGCCGACAAAGATAAACCTATGGAAGGGATTATTGCTTTTGCTGGCAATGGCAAATACATTGATGGCAAATTACAGCCACTACAAATTAAAGTTGGTGATAAGGTATTGTTTGGCAAATATGCTGGAACCAGTATCAAGATTGGTGATAAAGAATACCTTGTCATGCGTGAAGAAGATGTTATGGGTGTCATCGAGTAAACTGATTTTTTTTAACCAAATAAAGAGGAAATTATTATGGCTGCTAAAGAATTGCGTTTTAGTGAAGACGCTCGCCAATTAATGCTAGCAGGAGTAAGAGAACTTGCTGATGCAGTACAAATTACGATGGGGCCACGAGGCCGAAATGTTGTTATCGATAAATCCTTCGGTGCTCCACTGGTTACCAAAGACGGCGTGACTGTTGCCAAAGAAATTGAATTTAAAGATAAATTCAAGAATATGGGCGCACAGATGCTGAAAGAAGTGGCTTCTCATACTTCTGATGAAGCAGGTGATGGTACAACAACAGCAACCGTACTAGGTCGACAAATCTTCGCAGAAGGATTGAAACTGGTCGTTGCTGGTTATGATCCTATGGATTTGAAACGTGGTATTGATAAAGCTGTTATTCATGCTGTTGAGCAATTGAAAAAGCTTTCTGTACCATGCAAAGATGACAAAGCAATCGCTCAAGTAGGTACTATTTCAGCCAATTCCGACGAAGCAATTGGTCGTATTATTGCTGATGCGATGGCCAAAGTGGGTAAAGAAGGTGTCATTACTGTTGAAGAAGGATCCGGCTTAGAGAATGAACTGGATGTAGTTGAAGGTATGCAGTTTGATCGTGGTTACTTATCACCTTACTTCATTACCAATCAACAAAATATGTCTGTTGAATTAGATAATCCTTATCTTTTAATTACTGACAAGAAAATTTCGTCTATTCGTGATTTATTGCCAGTATTAGAAGCCGTAGCAAAATCTGGTCGTCCATTAATCATTATTGCTGAAGATGTGGAAGGTGAAGCACTAGCAACACTCGTCGTTAATCATATGCGTGGCATTGTCAAAGTTTGTGCTGTCAAAGCGCCTGGATTTGGCGATCGTCGTAAGGAAATGTTGCAAGATGTTGCTATTCTTACTAAAGCACAAGTCATTGCTGAAGAAGTAGGCCGTACACTTGAATCCACCGTTTTGAAAGACTTGGGCTCAGCTAAACGTGTTCATATCACCAAAGATAATACGACTATCATTGATGGTTCCGGTGACAAACGTGATATCCAAGATCGTATTCAACAATTACGCGCTCGTGTTGGCGATACTAGTTCTGACTACGATCGTGAGAAATTGCAAGAACGTGTTGCTAAACTTGCAGGTGGTGTAGCCGTTATCAAAGTAGGTGCTGCTTCTGAAATCGAAATGAAAGAAAAGAAAGCCCGTGTTGAAGATGCATTGCATGCAACTCGTGCAGCGGTTGAAGAAGGCGTTGTTCCTGGTGGTGGTGTAGCCTTGATTCGCGTCATGCAAATCTTGAAAACCGCTAAAGGAGATAACGAAGCTCAATCCGTTGGTATTCAACTAGTTGGTCGCGCACTAGAAGCTCCATTACGCCAAATCGTCACGAATGCTGGTTACGAAGCTTCCGTTGTCCTCAATAAAGTACTTGAAGGCAAAGGTAATTTTGGCTTTAATGCCGCAACTGGCCAATATGGTGACATGCTGGATATGGGTATTTTGGATCCTACCAAAGTAACGCGTACTGCATTACAACAAGCAGCATCTGTTGCTGGCTTAATGATTACTACCGAATGTATGGTAACCGAACTACCTAAGGAAGAATCTCCAATGGGTGCCGGTGGCCATGGTGGTGGTATGGGCGGCATGGGTGGAATGGATGGAATGATGTAAGCTTCAATCTAGCATCATATAAAAAACCCTCGCGTATGCGGGGGTTTTTTTTACCTTTTACAAAGCTGCTTGAATAGTGAACGTTTTCGTTAGTTAAATATAACCTCGTAAACTTTTACCTTGAATGTTACTCATATCATTTTGGTCAGATAACACACCTTGAATATTGATGTTGTTCATCTTGCGTTGGTGAAATAAGCCGAATAAATGT
>MGXV01000075.1:7064-7206 GCA_001801485.1 Gammaproteobacteria bacterium RIFCSPHIGHO2_12_FULL_37_14 | reverse complement strand
CACCTAAAATCAGTGCGCCAGCATCGACTAATGTCACATTGTTACCCGATGTAATGGCGACTGTTGAAAAATTATTGGCTGCATCATCTAAAGTAATATTATTGCCTGTACCTACATCTAATGTTGTCGTACCCGTCACAGC
>MGXV01000075.1:0-7039 GCA_001801485.1 Gammaproteobacteria bacterium RIFCSPHIGHO2_12_FULL_37_14 | reverse complement strand
CCTGCCGTTGTCACACCTAATGTGCCGCTAATCGTGGATGCACCTAAAATCAGTGCACCAGCATCGACTAATGTCACATTGTTACCATTCGTAATGGCAACTGTTGAAAAATTATTGGCTGCATCATCTAAAGTAATATTATTGCCTGTACCTGCATCTAATGTTGTCGTACCCGTCACAGCTAAGGTACCGCTATCAGTAATCGCACCAGCGGTTGTGACACTTAATGTGCCGCTGATTGTCGATGCTGCTAGACCTAAAGCATTCGTATCTACTAACGTCACATTGTTACCGCTAGTAATACCAACCGTTGAGAAATTATTGGCTGCATCATTTAAAGTAATATTATTGCCTGTACCTGCATCTAATGTTGTCGTACCCGTCACAGCTAAGGTACCACTATCGGTAATCGCACCTGCGGTTGTGACACCTAGTGTTCCTGATATGGTAGAAGCGGTAAAATCTAAACCATCATCATCGCGCAATAATGTATCAGTAGCCGCAGTAATCCCCACGGTATCAAAATCATTACCAGAATTATCTAAAGTCAATGTGCTCCCACCATTCACCGTCAGTGTTGCTGCGTCAACTGTCGTATCAGTATTTTGCGAAATAGCCCCGCTTAAATTAGCAGCGCCTGCATCCCCAAGCACAACTGTTCCTGACGTAGCGGCAATCGTTCCTAATGCAGCAGTGGTGCCATCAAAAATTTTTAATGCTGTTGCAGAAGTGCTAGTTGTGGTAATTGAACCAGAATTCATTTCTAATGCACCATCATTTAAATCAATGCTAATGGTACCTGTTCCTGATGAGATTGATTTGCCAGCCGCTAACGTTACTCCAACATTAGATAAGGTGATATTGTTATCAGTCGTACTAATATTTTGATTGATAGTAAGAGAACCGCCGGCACCAGAAGTAGTGAGCGTGATACCTCCAGGAGCAGTTATCCCGCTTACCGTACCAAGATCATCAGTGATACTAGTCACCACCAATGCTTTTGTTGAAGCATTCGTGATTGATAAACTACCGCTAGATAGAGTCACAGCAATATTATTTAATACATTATCAGCATCTGTTAATGCCACATCACCCGCATCACGTATTAATAAATCAGACGTACTTGTACCTAAATCAATTTTACCAGTACTTTGTGTAATACCACCACCCGATGCTAAAGTAAGTGTACCCGTTGCAAAATCAGAATCTGCTGTCCAGTTACTGGTACCAAAAGCCATTGCACCTGCACCCGTACTACCAATACGCACATCCTGAGCAACTATTTGATTTAATTCCGTCGTCGATAAATTTGCCGTACCGGCTCCATTAGCGAGACCAATGGTTGTTGCATCCGGTACATTGATAATGACAAATGAAGTACTACCACCATTGACTGGTGAACTAATGGCATAAGTTGTTCCTTGCATAGTAATACCTTTGGTTGCGGTAATACCTGATGATGTTGAAACCGTAATACCACCACCATTGGCAGTTACAATGACACCGCCATTAGGCGCATCTATTAAATGGCTAATATTAAGAGCGCCCGTTCCACCAGCGCTAGTGTTTGCTGTAATAGTAATGGCACTCGCACTAGTACTAGTCGTTGTCACATCACTATTCGCGCCTGCTGCAGTACTTGAGGTACCACTGCCATCGGAGTTACCAGTTATGGTAATCAAGCCCGAGCCTGCATCGAAAACATCGTTAAGGGCTAATGTATTGGCTGCACTTGCGGATAAATTACCACTAGTGGAATTAATCGTTGCGCCTACTGCATTGGTTTGGGTGAGATTACCACCTGCTGACGTTAGAGTAATATTACCCGTCGTCGTCACTAAAGGATGGCTAATCGTCAATCCACCTGATGAAGTCAAGGTGAGATCACCACCAGTCAAAGTTAAAGAACCTTTAGTAGTGATACTACCGCCTGAAAGCACGACACTAAAATCGCCATTACCAAACGATAAATCAGCTGATGGTAAAGTAACGGTATCAGTTGATGTAAGAATAAGATTTGCATCCGTACCTAAAGTAGGCGAACCGAGAATAAATGATCCGGTATTAGAAACATAAGCACCGCCAGTGCCGGCAGTAATCGTAACGGTACCGCCATTGGTGTTATGAACAATTGGATTGGCACTCGTACCAACACTACTGCTGCCACTACTTGGCACTGTTAATGTTGTTGTATCACCTGTACCAGTTGTGCCAATCGTTCCTGCCGTTCGGGTAATCGAACCACCAGTTGAATTACCGCCCGTATTCGTCACAATACTTAAATTATCGTCGGCATCAATATCACCTGCTAATTGCACACCACCCGTTCCACCACCTGCAGCATTCACATTAATATCAATGCCAACGCCAGTGCTCGTAATGGAAGCACCACTGCTTAAAACAAAATTATTTGCGCCACTACCACTCTTGTTAGCATTTAAGGTAATTGTTCCATTCGCTGAAAGAATGGCGCCATTCACTGTAATGCCTTGTTGTGCATCAACGGTTATTGTTCCGCTGCCCGTCACTGTGATGGCACCCAGTGTGGCGCTACCAATTGCTTGAGTCGTATCACCTGCAACAATTGAAACAGAACCGCCGCCTGTTGTAATACTAGAACCTGAATTAAAAGTAATATCGCCGGCACCCGCAGTTGAATTATCACCGGCCTGTAATTTAAATACATTGCTACTCGTCGTTAATGAAGCGGAAAGATCCACCGCCACATCGGTATCGATAATAATGTCACGTTTTGCTTGTAAGGTAATATTGATATTACCTAATCCTTGTAAGGTACCAACCGTTACTGTTCCATCCGTACTCGCATCCGTATCAAATGCTAACGTGCCACTGGAAAATGAACCACTTTGCCAGGTTCCTGCTGATGAAGTACCAGCAACAATCGTAATATCTCGTGGATCAAGTAATAACCATCCCGCTAATCCCTTAGGTGAAGTGACATCTACTCGACCTGCAAATGACAAACTTTCAGCAGAGGATGTTTCCACTAACCCACCATTGCCACCTAATAAACCACCTCTCGCTGATGCAAAACCATAAAATTTAGTACCATAGTCTGACCACAAAATGACTGAACCACCATCGCCTTGCGTCATCGCATCTGCGTTAGCAATAGCAGCCGGACCATAATAGAGATAACTTGCATTATATAGCGGCCCTTTCCCCTGGAAATTACCACCTAATAAAATTTCACCGCCACCCACATCACCACTAGCATCGAATAACGCTGCATCCGTTACTCCAACTTTTTCTCCCGTCACTTTTATCTTGCCACCCTTATAACCAGTATTTCTGCCCGCAACATCTACTTTACCGGTTACTTTTACTACGCCTTCGCTACCACCAAATAAACTAATGACACCCGATTGACTGACAGATACGCTGCGCGCTTGTGCAACTCCTTCCATATTTATCACATTATCCACCACACCTTTGGCAACTTTGGCACTCACCTCAATGCGACCACCATCGGCTAATAATTCTCCGGTATTTTTGACCGCATCTTTCATAACATTGCCATTTTCATCTCGAGCCGCTTGGGTCACCGTCCCACCGACACTAAAATTAATGAGTTGATCACCATACAAATCCACCGTATAGGCTGTGCCTGATGCTAATGCTATTTTTCCCATCCGTGCTTTTATCACACCAGAGTTCACCACGCCGGGTGCAACTAATGCCACTAACCCACCTTCGGCTGCGGTGATCCTACCTTTATTAATCACTGAACCACCACTCTCGGGCAGCTGACTAAAAATTAATTTTCCCGCCATGAAATCTTCATTATGAATATTGGCGGTCGTTGCTATTAATCCTCCTACATCCACTTGCGCGGTGGGTCCAAAAACAATTCCGGCTTGATTGACGATAATGACGTTTCCATTTGCATTGAGTTGACCGTGAATTTGCGAGGCTTGCGAATTATCTATCACGCGATTCAGAATAATCGATGAAGAAGAGGGTTGGTTGAATTGAGTTTTTTCACCTTGTTGAATATTGAATGTGCGCCAATCGATAATCGCTTTGTCGCTACTTTGATGAATGGTCGTTGTCGATCCTTCAACAGCAATGGTGGCTGATCCTCCTACCACTTGACCACCTTCTGGGTTGGCAACTGCGATCCCTGCCAAACCTAAAAATAAATAAATAACAATTGTTGAGAAAAACTTTTTTACAAAAGTTATTTTTGCCTGGATTAGGCTATTTTTTATACACATCGCGCTCTCATTAGATTGTTATTTAGTCAATATAGACAATAAAGCTTATTAAAATTACTACCCTACATAAACTGTAGTACATAATTGATTAAATGCATCCAAATAGAGCATTTTGTAAATCAAGGACTTAGCGGTAAACAAATGAAAATACATATTAAATTAAAATGGCAACAGAGGTACAATCAAGAAAAATAGACGTATAACTCCTCAGGGTTGTCGTCCTGAGGAGCGTCCTGAGCGTTTTTTGTTAAAACCAGCTTTCAAAAAATTCTCTGTCGTCTTTATCTTTTGAGCGCTTCTTTTTATCTTTCCCTTCTGATTTTTTATTTTCTTTCTGTGTAGAATCTTGCTGATTGTTTTCACTCACTCGAATGAGAATGCTTTGATCTGAATTAGATGCAAGTTGAATACCATTCATTTTTTTGATTTGCAGATCTTGATTAGTAGAAACAGTCGAAGCAAGCATCGTATTAAAAACCTGAGGAAGTTGTTGAATAGCTATCGTTTTATTATCAGAAGCAGCAATCTCCTGAAGTTTTCTGCCAGCAAAATTAGAATTTACTGCTAATGCAAAAACAATTAATCCATTAAAAGTAAAATAAATAGCATTTTCAACATATGACGCAGAAAATCTTATTAGAATAGGTATGATTAATAAAAAACTCAAAATCAATGCAGTCCACTTTTGAGGTATCATGAATTCAAGCCATAATGTATTAGCAATTACCATTACTATACTTCCGGCTATCCCAGGGGTTAACATTGATCACGGATTTAAAAAATCTTTCCATTTCATATTATTCTTCCTAGCAAAATGAGTTAATATGTTTAATCTTGAATGATTATTTTTGATTATTCTATCATTTATAATTTGTTAATAAAAATTTTTCAACAAACTCTCCTACATTTTCGCCAAAAAAGGTATAACTTATTTTAATTGAAAGCCTTGAGACACGGATATGTCTATTCATGATTTTACTAAGCCACCACGTCAACTGAAAATGGTTGCTTGGTATGATCCAATTCAACTTTTCAGAACAGCAATGAATGTTTTTATCTCGTTGATTTTTGGGCGACATGCAGATTATCGTTTAATCGAAGCATTAGGTTCACCCGATATTAAAATTCAAGATTATACTAATGTAGCAACCGAAAAAGAATTTTGGATCGATTATGTTGCAGATTTAGGAGATGGTTGGAATTCTACCTATGCTATTGCCTATCAGATTGCTCAACCTTCCTTAGTGCTTCAAGATTCAAATAAAAACAGTCACATCACTCAACGTGGATTAATCTTAATTTTCGGTGGGGATACAGTTTATCCCGTAGCAAATCGCTCTGAATATAAAGAACGTCTTATCACACCTTATACAACAGCATTAGGCAAAACAGTTGCGCCTCATCCTGATGTGTATGTGATACCAGGTAATCATGATTGGTATGACAGCCTCGCTGCTTACACACGATTATTTTGTTCAAAACGCTGGTTTGCTGGTTGGCGTACACAACAAGAGCGCAGCTATTTCGCTTTAAAATTGCCACATCATTGGTGGATTATTGGTACGGATATTCAATTGGATTCAGATATCGATGATATGCAAATTAAATTTTTTAAAAAAGTTGCTGCTGAAATGCAACCAGATGATAGAGTCATTCTTTGCAGCGCTGAACCAGAATGGATATATGCAAAAATTTACGGCAAAGCTGATCCTGAATATAGTGAAAACAATCTCACATTTCTGGAAAATGTTTTATTCAAAAAGAAAATCTCCGTATTTCTTTCTGGGGATTTACATCATTACCGACGACATGAAAATTCTAATAATACTCAAAAAATCACTGCTGGTGGCGGTGGTGCTTTTCTTCATCCAACTCATGGTCAAGATGTGAAGACTTTATCTGGAGATTTTATTCTTAAAAAAAGTTTTCCTGATCCTACTACTTCTAAAAGATTGTGTTGGAAAAATTTCGGATTTCTTTTTCTTAATCCTTATTTTGGAATATTGACAGGATTGTTTTATCTGCTAACCATTTGGTCAGCAAAAACGGATTTAAGTCAGTTTGGTTTGAATGATTGGAAAATTGCTCTTAGCACTGTATTCAATCAAGCATTAAAAACACCTATCGGCATGTTTTGGATCGTAGCAGTGATAGCAGGTTTTATTGCCTTTACCGATACTCATTCACGTCTTTATCGTATTACAGCCGGATTGTTGCATGCTTTCGTTCATTTACTCGCCGCGTTTTTTATTGGATGGGCAAGTATTCGTCTTTGTAATAATTATGGATTTTCATATGATTCAACATCGCAATTACTATTATCAGGTACATTTATTTTTATAGGTGGTTGGATCATCGGATCCTACATCATGGGTGTTTATTTATTCATTTCATTGAATCTATTTGGTCGTCATAGCAATGAAGCATTTTCATCTCTTGCAATCCAAGACTGGAAAAATTTTATTAGAATAAAAATTGATTCCTCTGGTGAATTGACTATCTATCCTGTTGGTATACGCCGAGTAGCTCGTAAATGGAAAATACGTGACTCAGAAGCCTCTGGACCTAATATGTTACCAGATGATTCTAAAGCAACCAATCCTGAGCTGATTGAAAACCCTATCATTATTAGGCAATAAAGTTGGAATCATTATGTAATCTATTTATAGGATTGAAACATGCCAGCACTATCCTCTCCTCATCATGATTTGCAAAGTCATTACCCTATTATTGTTATTGGATCAGGCTATGGCGGATCCATTGCTGCATCTCGTCTCGCTCGTGCAGGACAACGAGTTTGT
>MGXV01000074.1 GCA_001801485.1 Gammaproteobacteria bacterium RIFCSPHIGHO2_12_FULL_37_14 | reverse complement strand
TTCAATTTGTTAAAGATCTTCTTCCACAGAACCCGCGATTCTACTCCTTCTCTCTCTTCTGTCAACTCCTTCTCCTCCCTTTTTTTAAAAAATTCTTTTAATATCTTGAATCATTCAGGCTGGAAGAAATAATTTCAGTAACGAATGATTATGCTTTGAATTTAT
This sequence comes from Gammaproteobacteria bacterium RIFCSPHIGHO2_12_FULL_37_14, assembly GCA_001801485.1. The sequence continues at coordinate 58,236 of MGXV01000074.1, read as the reverse complement.
GATTGAAATCGTTATCTATTTCCTGAGTAGGAGATGAGTTTACAAATTGCCCATGAATTCGGCCTGTTAAATGCTTTTTAACAATCTGATTTTGCTGGTTTTGGTTTTTCTCTAAAAAAAATTGGCTTGCCGTCGTCTGATTTGAAGTAATAACAGGTTCCATTGTTTGTTGCTTCAACTGCTCATGAGTATTTTGAGAAACATAAAAAATAGTTTTTGCTTTTTCAAAATCAGTTAACCCAAAGCGTCTCTGTAAACAAAATTCCAGCAATAAAACAGGTATGCATAAATTTGCGGCAGCATCAAGGAGCGTGGGCTCATCCATTGCAAGATTAAATTTAGCTTCATCAAATAAAACAGGTAAATTAAGATTGAGTAAATCATCGTATTCCTCTCGAAACCATTTTTTATAATGATCAGGAGTGCATGTATACTTTAACCAAACATAAATATCATTAATAGATGGGTTTGACAAAGGAATTTTATCCGCGTGATAAAGTTTAAAACGGCCCAATAATTGTTTAAATACTGCTGGTACAATCTTTAACTGAGCAGCGGCATTTTCTTGATTAGAAGTTGCTTGTATTGCTACATGTATCTGCCTAATGGTAATGTGCAAGCGATTCGTTTGGACGGATCCTGCAAAACCAAAAAGAAAATAAAGATGGTGAGAATCTGGCATTGCTATATCAAATCGAACTGCCCCTAAAACTTTTAAATGACTGACGTTACTGTTGAAAAAATTATACGCATCATCCATGTTTTCATTCATATGCGACATGATATTCATTAATAGGCCGATCTCGTCTTTTGCATCTCGGGCAAAACTGATGAATTTAGCTAGGGGCTGGTAAAATAATCTATATGCTTCTGAGTTAAGCAAATCCTTAATAAAAAGAAATTGTGGAGCAGTATTGTTATTTACGGATAGGGTGTGGTGACTAAACATGCAACTCTCCTCTATATTTATTTATTAATTTATTTTTTACAGAGTACTTTTTTTAAAAAAGCTCCTGTATAAGAATGTTTATTTTTAATAATTGCCTCAGGTGTCCCCGTTGCAATAACCTGTCCGCCTTTATCACCGCCTTCTGGCCCAAGATCAATCACCCAATCAGCTGTTTTAATCACATCAAGATTATGTTCGATAACAATAATCGTATTGCCATGATCACGCAACCGATGCAAAACATGTAGTAGCTGCTCTATATCATAAAAATGTAAACCCGTCGTTGGCTCGTCTAGAATATATAATGTACGGCCAGTATCTCTTCGTGATAATTCTTTAGCTAATTTGATGCGTTGTGCTTCGCCGCCTGATAATGTTGTTGCACTCTGACCCAATCTAATATATGAGAGCCCCACATCTAAAAGAGTTTGCAATTTTCTAGCAATTACTGGAATCGCGTCAAAAAATTCACGTGCCTCTTCCACCGTCATATCTAATACATGATGAATATTTTTTCCTTTATAAAGAATTTCAAGTGTTTCGCGATTATAACGTTTACCTTGGCAAATATCACAGGTGACATAAACATCTGCTAGAAAATGCATTTCAACCTTGATCAATCCTTCGCCTTGACAAGCTTCGCAACGTCCTCCTTTTACATTAAAGCTAAATCGGCCTACCTTATAACCACGCGAACGCGCTTCTTGTGTACCCGCAAATAAATCACGAATAATAGTGAATAAGCCCGTATAAGTTGCAGGGTTTGAGCGTGGTGTACGACCAATCGGGCTTTGGTCGACGACGACGACTTTATCTAAATATTCAAGGCCATCAATGCTTGTATATGGTTCTGGTTTTTGATTCACTGCGTCGTTTAATGTATGCGCGACAATCGGCCCCAACGTATCATTAATTAATGTGGATTTCCCTGAACCAGAGACACCGGTAATACACGTCATTAATCCAATCGGAATATTGACGTCTATAGATTTCAGATTATTACCACTAGCACCCTTTAACAGAATTTGTTTTTCTGGATTCATCACTATGCGATTACGTGGTACGGGAATTTTTTGTTTCCCTACCAAATATTGGCCCGTTAACGATTGTGGTGTACGCATAATTTCTTGTGGTGTACCTTGAGCCACAATGTGTCCTCCATGTACGCCAGCACCAGGACCAAGATCAACAATGTGATCGGCGCTCAAAATAGCGTCTTCATCGTGCTCTACTACAATTACAGAATTACCTAAATCGCGCAAATGACGTAAGGTTTTTAATAAACGCTCGTTATCTCGCTGATGCAAACCTATCGAAGGCTCATCTAAAATATACATGACACCTACTAAACCCGAACCAATTTGACTAGCTAAACGAATACGCTGTGCTTCACCCCCTGATAATGTTTCTGCGCTGCGATCAAGGCTAATATAATCGAGTCCAACATCCACTAGAAAACGTAATCGGCTAATTAGTTCTTTAATGATTTTTACAGCAATTTCTCCACGATATCCTGGTAAATGTAATTTCTCAAAAAATAATTTTGTTTTATCAACTCCCCAAGAGGAAATATCTGGTAAATTTTTATCAGCAATAAATACATGTTGTGCTGATTTATTTAATCTTGCTCCTTGGCATGTCTCACATTGTTTTGTCGCAATATATTTTCGCAAATCATCGCGTACAAATTCAGAATCTGCTTTATGATAGCGACGTTCTAGATTTGGAATCACGCCTTCAAAAGGAGCAGTCTTAGAAAAGGAATAGCCATCATCACCTTTATAGTGAAAATGAATTGGCTCACTTCCTCCCTGTAATAAAACATTTTGAATTTTTTTTGATAAACGTTCAAATGGAACTTCTAAATCAAACTTATAATGTTTGGCAAGTGCTGTCAGCATTTGGTAATAATACATGTTTCGTCTATCCCAACCACGTATCGCCCCCTCTGCTACACTGAGCGTTGAGTTGACGATTAATGCTGTATCAAATATTTCTTTAAATCCTAAACCATCGCAAGCAGAACATGCGCCAATTGGACTATTAAATGAAAATAAGCGTGGTGATAATTCGGTTAAACTATAACCACATTCAGAGCAGGCAAATTTTGCAGAAAATATCTGTTGTGCTCGCTTAGGTTCATCCATCCATCCAACAGCCGCAATGCCGTCTGATAAACGCAATGCGGTTTCAAATGATTCAGCTAAGCGAATTCGAATATCTTCTCGAACTTTAATGCGATCAATAACAACTTCAATAGTATGTTTCTTACGCAAATCTAATGGTGGTACCTGATCAAGCTCTACCATTTCTCCATCAATACGCGCACGAACAAAACCTTGTCCTCGTAGTTCTTGTAAAAGTTCAACATGTTCTCCTTTACGCTCCCGAATAACTGGTGAGAGAATCATCACTTTTGTATCTTGTGGTAGAGCAAGTACTGCGTCTACCATTTGGCTAATCGTTTGTGCTTCTAATATCGTATGATGTACTGGACAACGCGGTTGCCCGGCTTTTGCAAATAATAAGCGCAAGTAATCATGAATTTCAGTAATTGTCCCAACAGTAGATCGAGGATTGTGTGAGGTGGATTTTTGTTCAATAGAAATGGCTGGCGACAATCCTTCAATGTGATCAACATCAGGCTTTTCCATCATGGATAAAAATTGACGTGCATAAGCTGACAGCGATTCGACATAACGTCGCTGTCCTTCCGCATACAACGTATCAAAAGCCAGCGAGGATTTGCCTGAACCCGAGAGCCCGGTAATCACGACAAGTTTATCTCGAGGCAAATCAAGATTAATATTTTTTAAATTATGGGTGCGAGCACCGCGTATGCGTATGTGTTTCATCGTCTCTTGATATAAAAAAATGATATTATAGCCACAAAATACGAAACGAGTAATGATTCAATGAAAATGACCTCAATTGAACAACGCGCTGTAGCTAGTTTAGCCACTATCATGAGCTTACGTATGATAGGTTTATTTATGGCTTTGCCTATATTTAGTCTCTATGCACTGAAACTACCTGGAGCCACGCCAACTCTTATTGGGCTAGCAATGGGTATTTATGGTTTAACTCAAGCAATATTTCAAATTCCCTTTGGTGTATTATCAGATCGTTTTGGTCGCAAACCCATAATCGGATTGGGTTTAATCATCTTTATTATTGGTAGCCTGACTTGTAGCTTTGCTCATTCTATCATAGCCGTGATTATTGGACGTAGTTTGCAAGGAGCAGGTGCTGTTGGTAGCACTATCCTTGCCATGATGGCTGATCTCACTCGCGAAGAAAAGCGCACTATTTCCATGGCTATCGCTGGCGTAACAATCGGTCTTTCTTTTGCTATTGCTATGTTTTTAGGCCCTACTCTGACTCAGTGGGTGTCGCTTAGTGGATTATTTTTTATTTCTGCTCTATTTGGCGTTGCAGCTCTGATTTTATTATTTACCATTACACCAACCCCTACTACATTGCGTTGGCATCAAGATACCGAACCAGAATTTAAATCATTTTTTAAATTGCTTATCTTTCCTGAATTAGCAAAATTGAATATTGGAATATTTATTTTACATGCAGTATTTACCGCAAGTTTCGTCGTTATTCCGATTGGTCTTGCTCATCTAGGAATTGCAGCTCATTATCAATGGAAACTCTATCTACCCATCTTGTTAGTTGCTTTTACAATTAGTCTGATATGTATTAATCGAGCCGAACGCCAACATCAACTGAAATTTTATTTTTTAGTAGGTATTGTTTTACTAGCCATTGCCGAAATTTCTCTTTGGATTGCTGCCAATAACGTCATCGTGACTGCTGTCAGTTTAGGTTTATTTTTTTCTGGTTTTTCTTTACTTGAAGCATTCTTGCCTTCCTTGATTTCACGAACAGCACCACTTGCTCGCAAAGGTAGTGCTTTAGGGGTCTATTCATGTGCACAATTTTTAGGTATATTTGTAGGCGGCCTTTCTGGCGGATGGTTATTCGGTAAATTCGGTTTTTCCAGTGTCTATCTTTTTTGTCTCTGCTTAACTCTTCTGTGGTTGATTTTTGCATGTCTTATGCAACCACCACGCTATCTCATCACTCGCGTATTACGATTATCACCCCTCCAACAAGCCCATTGGGAAATAAACATTACAAATTTACGCACCATTCCAGGGATGGTTGAAGTGAGTTTGTTGGCCGAAGATAAGATTGTTTATTTGAAAATGGAACCCAAAAGTTTACAACATCCTGATTTCATTCGCCTCAAAGAACTATTACAATCGGAGTAATCAAACTTCCAGGTGATGGCCTGGAAAATCTATTTTATAGGAGAAGATCATGGCAAGAGGTGTAAATAAAGTTATATTAATTGGCAATTTAGGCCGCGACCCAGAATTACGCTATACGCCTAGCGGCATGGCTGTTGTCAATGCCACTCTCGCTACTAGCGAAGCCTGGAAAGATAAGCAAAGCGGAGAAATGCAAGAACGCACGGAATGGCACCGCGTTGTTTTTTATCAACGTCTAGCAGAAATAGTCGGCGAATATTTACGCAAAGGCTCAAAAATTTATATTGAAGGACGGCTACGAACAACGAAATGGCAAGACAAAACATCTGGCCAAGATCGTTACACCACCGAAATCATTGCAGATAGTATGCAAATGTTGGATAGCAAAGGCGGAAGTAGCGCGGTAGATGCTGCAACTACATTTGAGAAACCAGCTTTTGAGAAACCAGCTATAGCTGCTACCGGAACCTCCGGACCTGCACCAGCTTTAGATAATTTTGATGATGATGTGCCGTTCTGATGTATAGTCGTTTAATAATGTTAAGATAATATAAGTTAATAATAGTAAATTTAATATAAATCAGTAAATTAATTAAAGGATGTACTTGTTAAGTACGTCCTTTTCTTTTTATATCATTTTAAATGTAATGTTCAGTATTTATTAGGTTACATTATGAAAGAAAAAAATAATAAGCAGATTAGTCGTTACGCAATCGTTACGCAAAGGTATAGACAAGGCTGATACCAATCAATACCACAGAACACTAGAACAGCAACAACAACACTGGCTAGAGCTAAGGGCTAGATACGAATATAATGCACGCGTAATAGGAATAGACACGGCCAGGTTGGAACAATCGCTGCCTACATTAAACAGGAAATAACCAATGATAACAACGCATGATGATTTAGATGAAGTAATTGATGACACTAAACAGCAGAATCAGTCTGGAGATAAAATCCATCCATGGCGAATTTGCCCTATTGGCAAACATTTTGTAAAAAAACACGTTGTTCATATTCCTCCTAGTAAAGAACATCCTGACGGAGAAACTATAGAAAGGCATGAACATTGCGCTACGAACCCATCAAAAAAAGACCTTTTGTCCTTTGATGAAATTCAAGCAATGACAGAAAAATATTTTCATCAATTAAGTGGCCCGCCAAAAGCAGGAGTATTGCCTAAATATACTTATGCTGATGCGTTCGATCCAGAAATCAGGGGCTGGGTTCGTTACTGGAATGATATCTTTTCTTTTCCTCATCCTTTGCAAGAAGATTTAGTTAAAGCTTTAATAGCATCAGAATCAAGTTTTTACGCAAAAACGGATATTCCCTCAGGCCAAGGAAAGGGACGTGCTCGTGGATTAATGCAGGTCACTGACTATACGATGCACATATTAAATGATCATCACGGGGAGTTAAGCAATCACCTTATTTGTTTTGAGCATCCAAAATTACTTGATCCTTCCGCAAATATTTGCGCCGGGGTTCGATGGTTATTTAGGTGCATGGTAATAGCAAAATCAAAATTAGGTTCAAAAACAACTTGGATTGATGCAGTCGCCCAATATAAAGGAAAACTGAATGAGAAACCCCCAATAAAAGAAATGGATGTCTTTTTGCATCACTATGCTTGTATTCTAAGGGGTTAATTCATGAAAAACTTATTTTGTACCATGTTTTTATTATTATTAATTTTACCTATAAAAATTTTTGCCATTTCTCAGCAGAGCTTAAAAAAATATCCATACCCATTGCTTACAAATGACTATGGTATCTTAAATATAGCTAATTTAAAAAGATATGTTGATGGCATGATTCCTGAACAATTCAAATGGCATATTACAGGCTTAGACTACTGGCAATGTTTCCCCTCAAAGAATGTAACTGTTTGGTATGACAAAGGCACCTATGACCCATATGATAAAGTAATAAGAAGCGATCCTCACATCAGCATAAAAACTTCTCCTATGGTAATGCATGAATATGAACCAAGAAGAAATTTCTCTATTGATTATGCTAAAGAAAAAGTGGCCGCATGGAAACGCTTAATGAAAAATCAACAATACGTATGCGTTGGCGGTGCTTTTGCTGGAACACGTACAAAAATAGTAAACGGAAAGGAAATCACAGAACATGGCTGGATTTTTGAAAATCTAAAAACCAAAAAAGGTTGCGATTCCTATTTTTCTGGATGGTGTAAATAGAAATAATTTTGAAATTGTTAAAATTTATGAGGTTTTATATTCAAAATTTTACAAAATATTATGGATTAACGATATTTAATATGATTAAATTTATTGAAAACAATAAGTTAAAATTAACAAATTCATTTTTGGTAGAAAGAACCATTTTAACTCTTTACTAAACTGAGTTATTAATCAAACCGAGGTGGATAAATCTTATCCACCACTTGAAATTTCCACGTCTTTTCTTTTCTACTAAACAAGAATTTTTTCCATGTTATAATAAATAAGGATTAGATAAATGAAAGCCGTAAAAAACGAGACAAATATGAGCCATGATGCACGTATCGCTGTACTTGAAACTACCATTCTCAATATCAACTCCACCTTGCTTGATATTAGGCAAGATATAAAACGTCAATCAGATAAAATGGATAGCAAGTTTGATGCTTTAGAAAATAAATTTGATAAAAAGTTTGATGCTGTAGATAGTAAATTTGATGCTTTAGAGAAAAAAATGGATAGTAAATTTGATGCTATCCAAAATCGTCTCTGGTCTAATTTCCTCTGGTTGATGGGAATGATGATTGGTCTTACCGGATCAATCGCGCATACTCAGCATTGGATTTAATTTTTTTACTGCAATTTAAGCTTCAAACTATTTCTTGTACTAGTATTCTTCGAATGAATTGGTGAATTTCCTCTAACATAGTCAATAAAAGCATTTGCCTCCTCTTGCCGACCCAGATGAGATAAATCGTTAGTTCTCTCAACATATGCTTTCTTCAACAATTTGATTGCCTTTTGATAGGTGGCAGTGTGCCAGAAGTAATGCTCCTCATCACTCGGATTTCGTTGGGTTTTGAAAAAAAGCCGGATTCTATCCCATTTTGGATTTCGCTGTTGGTGAATAATGTGGCTATAGGTACCATCCCGTTTTTTTATTTCCTCAAAAAAATCCAATATGTTTGCACGTGTAAAAATTGTCTGACGTAGCTTATTTTCTAGTTGATTTAAGAAATCTTCTTTGCTTAAAGAAATAATCGGAGAAAGAACAGCAAGAGAATCTAAATCAATCGGGGTTAATGAAAAATATTGATTCATATCATTTTTATGTGATAACTCCAAACTACCTGCAAATGTAACAGGAGAATTAAGTATTCCTTCAAATATATTTGAAGGAATACTGCGATCACCTATGGCAAACAAACTAACATGCGGATTAAATTCAAAATTGATTTGATATTTGATGTTATTTTTTATTAAGTCGTTTTCAAATTTTTCTTGTAAAGAAATTAATGCTTTTGATTTTTCAACCATTGCTACGGGATAACGAACCTCTTTTTCACGTCCAAATACAGCATTTTCCTCAATAATTTTTATCTCCATTTTATCTGTATAATCTTTCATTAAAGATTCAAAAATTTCACTTGCTTTTTTGATTTCATCTAGCGAAAGATAAAACACTTGTAATGTAATATGAAAATTTTTGCTACTTTCTTGCCTGTCAAGCCATTCATTTTTCGCACAAAAAGTCGCTCTCTTTTTTAATTCCTGAATAGCCTTTTCATCAGTGATAGGAATTTGCAAAGCTACACTAAAATCTTCTCTACCATCATAGTTTTTAAAAGATATCACTTTGCCATTCGGAAGTTTTTTGCGTGTTATTTTCCCAACCATACTTTGTATCTCACTCTCATTTGTATAAGATCATTTTATTTTAGATTGACTATACCAGCCCTACCTTAAATTATTATTAAACAATCATTTTTTATTGTTAAACCAAAGTTAAAATGTCCCCTAACTATCTCATGCGGGAAATGCTCTCAAAGCTGCTTCTGGTAGAAATCTAGTGTAATATAAAAATATTCGAGTTAAACACTATGTGAATAGCTTGACGATCGAAGAAGTCCTGCCAATTGGGGATGATCCAAGAGCACTTCATAATCAATTGAAATATAATCTAAAAAATGATTAAATATGGAAATTATTTGACAAGAAAAGGGAACGGGCATGAACACTGCATTATTATTGCTAGAAATTCAAAATGACTATTTTCCAAATGGAAGGACACCTCTAGAAAAAAGCCTCGAAGCAAGCGCTAAAGCTCAAGTCGTACTCCAAGCATTCCGCGATAAGAAGCAACCAGTCATTCATTTACAACATATCTCAACCCAACCAGATGCCAGCTATTTCCTTCCCTGCACTAAAGGCGCTGAGTTTTATGCGAATGTTCAACCCATGAAAAATGAAATGATTATTAAAAAACATTACCCTAATAGCTTTAAAGACACCCCATTACTTAATTATCTTATTAAAAATCAAATCAATCATTTAGTTATTTGCGGCATGACCACCCATCTTACTATTGATGCAACCGTACGTGCTGCTTATGATCTTGGCTTTAGTTGCACGGTATTACATGATACTTGTGCTTCGCGTCAACTGGAATTCAATCATTCAGTAATTAGTGCGCAAAATGTTCATTATGCATTTTTAGCTGCCTTACAACCTACCTATGCTGCGGTACTCAGTTCAGAAGATTTTTTACAAAAAACTGGTTCACGTATTCCAATCGCTGCTATGGCTTAACTATGAAACCTTACAAGCAATGAGTTGGAAATCTCGTTACTTACCCCCTAATCCTACTGCTTGGTTAGGGCGTACTGATGTTCCAACCAATGCTTACTTTCATCAACATATTCAATTAGCGAATCTATTAAAACAAACCGTTGAAAAAACATTAGAAAATACTTTTGCGCTAATAGGCTTTAAATGCGATGAAGGTGTACAGCGTGATCTTGGTCGCAGCGGTTCTATTGAAGGACCTATGGCCATACGTCAACGACTTGCTAATTTGCCTATTCAGAAATCAACCATCGCCTGTTATGACGTTGGTGATATTATTTGCGTTGATCACGACTTAGAGGCAAGCCAGCAAGCGCTAAGCGAAATTATCGCTCTTTTGCTCAGTAAAAATATTATTACTATTGTGATTGGTGGTGGTCATGAATTAGCTTGGGGACACTATCAAGGCATCGCTAAACAATATTCAATAGAGAAACGATTAGGTATCATCAATTTTGATGCCCATTTTGATCTACACTCACTTCATCCACGTCACCTTGCTGGTGCGACAACTGCGTTTTATCAAATCGCTGAAGCCCATTCTGCTGAAAAACGGCATTTCGATTATAATTGCGTAGGCATTCAACCTGCTGGGAATATTCGTCAATTATTCGATATTGCCAAACACTACCATGTTAGACACCTTCTGGCTGACGATATTCATCAAGGCTTACGTGAAAAGTCTTTTGATTTTATTGATAGGATAATAGATGAAAATGACATTATATATTTAAGTTTATCGCTTGACGTATTTTCTGCAGCTTTCGCGCCAGGTGTTAGCTCCATACAACCATTAGGGCTGAATCCCTGGGATGTTATTCCTTTAATTCGTCAAACAGCAGCATCAGGTAAAGTCGTCAGCTATGATATCGTCGAGCATGTACCGCGTTATGATATCGACCATCGTACTGCTAAGTTAGCAGCTAGCTTAATTTACGAAATTATCCATCATCACAACGATCAAAAAATATCATTCGCGTGAATAGCACTGACCATCTATTCCAAACATTAATATTAAACTGGTTCGATAGCCACGGTCGTACCCATTTACCCTGGCAACAAGATAAAACACCCTATCGCGTTTGGATTTCAGAAATTATGCTGCAACAAACCCAAGTGAATACGGTCATTCCTTATTTTAATCGCTTCCTACAACGATTTCCTGATTTAATCAGCTTGGCTAAAGCAAGTGAAGATGAGGTGCTGCACTTATGGGCGGGTCTTGGCTATTATAGTCGAGCACGGAATTTACTACGTACCGCTCAAATACTTGTAGATCAGCTTGACAGTCGCTTTCCGCAAACGCTGGCAGCATTACAGCAATTACCTGGCATTGGACAATCGACTGCTGGAGCAATTTTAGCGATCGCTTTTAATCAAGTTGCCACTATTTTAGATGGGAATGTGAAACGAGTACTAACTCGTTTTTATGCCATTACCGAAGCAATCAATGATAAAACGACAGAAAAAAAGTTATGGGAACGAGCAAAACAACTCACACCAAATGAAAGAGTAGCGGACTATACTCAAGCAATGATGGATCTAGGTGCAACAGTTTGTTTAAGAACACAGCCTGTTTGCCAACAATGCCCAGTGATAAAACAATGTGCAGCCTATCAACAAGATCTGGTGAATGAACTTCCAACAAAACGAGCTAAGTCAAGGATACCTATCCGAACAGCAACTTTTCTTGTTTTGAAAAAAAACGATGCAATTTTATTACAAAAACGTCCTCCTATTGGAATCTGGGGCGGCTTATGGAGTTTACCAGAGCTAGCCTCTAAGCCTTCCCACAAAGCTATTCAACTATTTTGTCGGAAGCATTTTCAGCTTTCTGAGGTAGAGTATGTATCATTGAAATCTTTTCGTCATACCTTCAGCCATTATCATCTTGATATTTTTCCCGTACTCATCGAAATAAAAAAGATCCCGGCAAAAATAATGGAAGCTGCTCAACAAATCTGGTATAACCCTAACCATCCTCAATCTATCGGTTTGCCTAAACCCATTCAGGTAATTTTGCATGACACATCATATTCATTGCCTCAAACTAAATAAAGAAGCAGAAGGGCTAGCCCAACCACCACTTCCTGGCCCACTTGGTCAGAAAATATATGAAAACATCTCTCAAGAAGCTTGGCAACTGTGGTTAAATCATCAGACGATGCTCATCAATGAACATCGTTTAAGTACTATCGATCCTAAGGCACGGGCTTTTTTATTACAAGAAATGGAGAATTTTTTATTTGGGGCAGGAAGTAACAAACCCGCAGGATTCGTTAATCCTTAACCTTATTTTCGCTTGACTAGACATCTTATAGCCGGTCTAATAACGCCACCCGTAAAATAAAAAGGTTGGCCAGATAGCTCAGTCGGTAGAGCAGAGGACTGAAAATCCTTGTGTCGACGGTTCGATTCCGCCTCTGGCCACACAAATATTGGATTAAAAAAATACTATAGTTTTAATTTAGAATGATTGCTTATTTTCAGCTGATACAGCTGTAATTGTGCTTTTGAGCTATTATATTTCGCTTCTAATTCAGCTGACTTTGAAACAATATGTGTATATTTACTTTTTATACTAATCAGCTCATCATTAAATTTACGTTTGATAGCTGCTCCCTCGGTAGAATTTTCACCTAATTTTTTTAAATTTTTTGTTAGTTTATTTTCTAGTCTTTCTTTTTGAGTTTGCAAAACTTCCTTTTCCAATTCTGCATCCGCTCTAGCTTCTCGAATTTTTACAATTTCTGCCGACAACTTAGCACATCTTTCCGACATATCGGCTGGCAACTCGAGATTTTTTTTAGGTTTTGCTACTGGAGAAGAAAACATTCCAATTGTTTGAGGAGTGGAAATAGATTCTGGTTTTGTTAATGGTTGTTGCTGCATATGTCTTTTGAGTTCATCAATTTCATTTTTCTGAAGTAGGATTTGTTCCTCTAACTGCTTTTTATCCGCTTGCAATTTATCAAACGAAGCTTGCCATTCAGCCTGTTGCTGATTAAATGCTGGATGAATAGTTAATGGTGTATTAGCCTCCTCCTGTTGATTATCATTATCATTCTCATTTTCATTTTCAATGAATGGAGGTGGCGCTGTAGGACAAAAAATTATTTTATTCATACTGATTAAAGCGGGTGTCCTGACTAGCTCATCCGTAAAATACGAACTAGCCCACCTCTTAATATCATTATCACCTTGTATGAGCGCACTATTATTAGAATTCAATTGGTCTGATATATAAAACTGACAAAGTCTATCATAAAAAGGAAATTTACGGGTAAAACTACTATCTTTTTTGTCACTAATTAGTTTTGAGAGTTCTTTCTTAGCCTGCTCTTGATATTTTTCACAGGATTGTTTTTCATCCTCTGAGCAGTTTGCTGGAATAGGATAACAAATGATTTCTAACAGCATTCGCCGCTTTGCATAGGCTTCGCCATAATCTTTTTCTTCTTGTTTAGTTAAGAAGGGGTCTTTTTGATCTGGTTTAAATAGAGATGACGTTGTATTTTCGTTATTCAACGTCATCGCATAGTCCCAAATAGTGGGTAGACACCAAATTTCATTATCGGCAAGATTTTGACTATGAAAAGCAGAATCTTTACTAGACAAGACATCTTTGGAATATATTTCCTTTACTTGTGCAACTACTCCTTTAATTTCCTTTGTACTAATAGGGTGATCTAAAATCTGCAAACATTCCTGATCAAAAACAAAAGCGGCTTTTGTTTCAATTATTTTTCGTATCAAATCGATGAGGAACGCTTGCTTTTCACTACTATCAGTCATCTGTCCTAAAACCCTCATGATTGCCGTCATCATGAAACTTTTTTCTTGATCTATATTCTTTATATCCTCTTTATTGATACCACTTTTCACTAGGCAAATGTAAGCCGATAAGTAATAATTGGCTGCATCACGAAATGATTGCTGTGCCTCTGCTTGCACACCTAGTAAATCCCAATATTTATAAAAATGCACCTTCTCTGCATCATCTACACATTCCAATAAATACGTGATTTTATCAGGTAACGATAATTTCTCACTTACCAGTCGATCAATTAAAAATTGATAATTCATGACTCTGTATAGTTCTTTTTGATTATTATTATATACAAGCCCTGCATGTGCATAAGTTTTTTGATCTTCGGCTTGATTGTTGAGTTGTACTTTTTTAAGGTAAACCATCAACTGTTTCGCTTGCTCAACATTTTTTGTTCCAATCCAAAAATTCATTAATTTAAAATAATCCTCGGAATAAAATAAACCGCCCTTTACCAAGATTGAAGCTAAATGCGCAAGTGAGTTGCTGATTAATTTTCTTTGTTCTTCGATTAATGTCTTTTCTTCAGATAGATTAGTATATCGAAAAGCAAAATTATCATTACCTATTAATTTATCATTACCTATTTGATTAAGACGAGTAGAAAAAAGTAAATTAGCCTGAATCCCAACATCTAAATCATAGTACCTCCGAAATGGGGCAGCCAACCATAATCTTTCGGGTAAAAAATACTTGGATTCTTTCCTGACACGTGGTTCGGGTATGTCGATACTCTCTTTAAAATAGGCTTGTAAATCTTTAGCTAATTGCTTAATCTCAGTTGCATGTTCCAAGCCTTCATCATAATAAGGAGTGCCTTGCAGATCATAAGAAGATCGTTCGCCCTCATCCACTGTGTGTATTGTTTTTGCATTTCGTGTAATAAAATATTTATTATCTAATACTGATTTCTCGATCATCCCTAAAATCGTTACTTCATCTGGCGTTAATAGTTTTTCTTTTTCTTCGCGATTTTCTAAATTAAACATAATTTTTGTGATTATTTTGCGACTCAACAGAGCCCATTGTTCTGCGGTTGCTTTTTTAATGCCAGGATCAATTTGATCTTTGCTTTTCTTCGTAAAAGAAAAACCACTGCTCTTTGAATACTGTATAAGTTTTGAATTTAGATTTTGTAATGTTTCTTTGTCTTCTACCAATGAATTTTCATTTTCTTTTCTTTTTTCAACCTCAAGAGAGCTTGATTCGCGTTTGGCGGCTTCTAATTTAGCAGCTTCTACTTCTATTTTTTCTCTTAGTGATGTTATTTGCTTATTATCAATTTTATATATCTTATCAATTATCTCCAATGCTCTCTTTGCATAAACAATTTTATACTGACTCAGTTGTTGATTTTTGATATGACTTGCAAGTTGAATATAATAATCCATATGAGTAGAAGCTATGTTATATGCAATTTTATTTTTTTCGTCGTCATTCAGAGACAAGGGGAGAGAATGGATATAAGCAGCATACGTATCATTTGGAGATGTCTTATTATCTGTATTTTTTTTCTCTTCCGCGATCTTAATTTTTTTTTGGAAATAAATTTCAAATACTTTACTAGCATCTACATCGTTTTGAACTTCAATCGCAAAATTTAATATGTTTCCGGAAAAAATCTTTTCTTGATTAAGCTCATTATCTAATCTGTAAACAAATGGCTTTTCAAAAAAATCCGTGTTTTTTCCTTCTAATTTCTCAAAATCCAGGGGTTGATGGTTTATTATTGATAAAATTTCAGTATAATCATTGCTTTGATCTGCGCTTTGCATAATCACTCCCCGCTTATAGTGTATTATTTTTTATAAGTATAGCAGGAGCCTGGTATTACAAAGCTTAAGAATTAAAGAATTTTATAACCTTTCTATTCTGCAGTGAAAGACGATCCGCAGCCACAGGTTGTTTTTGCATTAGGATTACGAATAATAAATTGTTCACCTTCAATATCTTCTTGATAATCTATTTCAGCACCTGCCAGATATTGAAAACTTAGTGAATCGACAAGCAACTGCACCGTCGTAGCGCCATTACCACTATCACCTTCTTCATCTCCGTCTTCATCATCTTCTTCCACCTGACCAGGTTTCACCTGAATTGACTTGGAAATAATGGTATCATCTGGCTGAATTTCGTCAGTAAATGTAAACCCATATTGAAATCCAGAACAACCGCCGCCTGTTACATAAACACGCAACTTCAAATTTAAATTGCCATCTTCTTCCATTAATGACCAGACTTTGGTAGCAGCGCGTTCGGTGAAGATGAGTGGATCAGACATATAATACCTCGTTAATTGCAGGATTATACCTTATCATAACAAATTATTCATTATCCTTGATAAGATAGCTATTACATGATGATATTTCAAAATAAAATAAGGGGATCAATATGCTCTGGGTAAAAGCTTTTCATATTATTTTCATGGTGACTTGGTTTAGTGGCCTGTTTTATCTACCGCGTTTGTTTGTTTATCATGCTATGACAACAGACAAAATCAGCATTGATCGTTTTAAAATCATGGAGAGAAAATTATATTTTGGAATCGCCACGCCTGGTGCAATTTTTACTATCTTATTTGGCCTCTGGTTGTTTAGCTTCAATCCACATGCTTATATGCAAATGGCTTGGTTTCACATGAAAATGAGCCTAGTATTGCTATTAATCGTTTATCACCTTTATCTGGGATGGTTATTATACAATTTTAAAATGGAAAAAAATCAACATGGGCACGTATTTTATCGTGTATTAAATGAAGTGCCTGTATTATTTCTAGTGATTATTGTCGTGCTCGCCATAGTAAAGCCTTTTTCGGTTTTGTAGTAGGTGATGGCTTTATCGTATTTGCAAGAAATAAATTATTTTGGCTGGCATGAGAAGATTCACTTAATGTAGTATTACTTGATTTGATTTTTTTCTTTCTACGTTGATTTATTTTCTGAGCAGATTCATTAGTCGGCACCCCAGAATAATCCTCAATGATCATTAAGGAAGTAATCGCGTCACTAATATTTTCAGAACTATCTTTATTCTCATCTTTCGGAATCATTTGAAAATCATCTTGTGAAAGTTTTGGTGAGATTTTACTAATTAAAGGGTGAGTATCCAATTCAAGTGGAACGAATGGTCGAAGAAATTCCTGATTCAATTCAGAATTAATTTCACTAATTCGTTCTTTGTCATAAATAATTACTTTAATACGTGCAATCGTTGTAAAATCATCAATCCTACTAAGCATTTGATCGAGATTTTCTGTTAAGATGATATTTAAAGTATTCCTCACTTCTTGAGATAAAATGAAATTTGGCAAATATGGACTAAGTGCTTGTAATCGCTTAATAGAAGGTGTTTCTCTTAGTTTGCGAATCTCAGCAATCGCTGTTTGAATCGTTTCTCCATACGTATCAAAAAAAAGTTCAACTGCTGGTCGATGCATAAATTCTTTCGACGATTGTAAGTTTTTTTCCAAAAAAATTGTTTTAATTAATCTAAGCGGTGGGAACCCATTCACTTTCTGCAAACACTTTTCTAATCGGCCACGGGTTACAGGATTACGCAAGTGAGGAATTAACCAATCATTTACCTGTTTCAACACTGATTCAACTATTAAACGACTATGATAAAAAACATCCACGCCGATTTTATCTCCTGGTAACGGTTTATCCATTAATTGAGCCAACATAATATAATGCTGAAATAAAAGACAAAACAAAGCATCATCAATAAAAAAGCTTTGCGCATTGCTTGTCTTATCTATCACACAGTTACACAAATATAATGTGGTTAAAAAAGAAAGTCCTAAGCCAAAACAATAGCTATTATTTTTAATCAATTCATTATAACGATGAACAGTACATAACCCTGCTGTCCCTAATTTATATTCTACGAAACATTGTCCATATAGAAGTGAACGCAACAAAAATTTTAAATAAACACCGACAATTGGCATAGAAGAGGAAATAACATGTATTGCCGCAATATTACCTAAATAATAAAACGGGCTGGCAAGACTAGCCTGTATCAGTGCTGTTGTTCCACAGCCACAAGATTGAATGACATCAGAGCCACATTCCGAACTAGCCTTACTGATAAGCATATTGTAAATTGTATTATCAATAAACATGCTTAAGGCTAATCGAGTAATATATACTGTCATCATAATATCCATTACTTGTTCTGGATAAGATTCTTTTATATCAGGTATATTGCTTCTTATTAAAGGTTTCATTCCTGCTTCATAAAACAAAACTGTACCCATGTAAATGATTAAATTTGCTGGTAATGATTGTTTTAAAACTCGTCTTGAATTGCTTGAACGTAGTAATGCAGAAATGATAGAGGGATTAAAAAAACGACTGGTGCCTTCCCAAAATTGCAAAAGATTGTCAAAAAACATTTTGCTAATGAGAGGAGAAGAATAAACAAAATTAACAATTGAGATGACTGAGAATACGGTTTCTGTTACAGTTGCTTGTAGAGAAACCATCCGTGATTTAGCCCAGGTATACCATCCATGCATACGATCTCTCCTTGGTACCTCAGAAGCATCCTGACTTTTTTCTGATCATTTCAACGTATCATAGAAAGCTTAAGATACCCTTAAATTGGAATTTCATGCGATACGCTCCTTCACATTAGGCATTGCTGCTAGAAAATTTTTCACTAATGCATGGAATTGTTGCAGGTTGACTGATGAAAATTATTGTTTATCAAATTGCAGTTTATGCTTGTGCATGTTGCTCGGATAATATCGTGAATACTTTATCCGCTGCCTGTAGTGTTTTTTCTATTGCATCATTTTGATGAACAGAAGAAACAAAACCTGCTTCAAATGCTGATGGTGCGAGATATATGCCATTTGCTAACATGCTATGGAAAAATCGTTTGAATAGCGATAGATCTCCATGCTTTACATCTACTTCAGAAATAATTTGCTGGGCTTTTGTAAAAAACAAACCAAACAGTCCGCCTATTGAATGCATATGCAATGGAATATCTGATCGGTGCGCACAGGCTTTTAATCCATCCACTAATTTTCCAGTTTGTGTGGTGAGGTTAGAATAAAAGTGCGATTGAGAAATGAGTTCTAACGTTGCTAAACCTGCAGTCATCGCAATGGGATTTCCAGATAAAGTACCCGCTTGATAGACAGGTCCCAATGGTGCAATCAATTTCATTATGTCTGAACGCCCACCAAATGCTCCTACTGGAAATCCACCACCGATAATTTTACCTAAAACAGTCACATCAGGTTTAATATTGTAATAGGCTTGTGCTCCGCCCAGTCCCACCCGAAATCCAGTAATCACTTCATCAAAAATAAGGACGCTGCCATAACGATCACATAATTCTCGTAAGCTTTGTAAAAATCCTGGAATAGGTAATATGCAATTCATATTAGCGGCAATTGGTTCAATAATCACACCAGCAATATCGTCACCATATTGGGTAAATAATGAAACCACATCTTCTAAATGATTATATCGAGCCAATAAGGTGTGCTGTGCAAAACTTTCAGGCACACCAGCTGAATTAGGAATACCTAAAGTAAGTGCTCCTGATCCCGCTGCCACTAACAAACTATCAGTATGGCCATGGTAGCAGCCTGAAAATTTAATTATTTTATTGCGATTCGTATAACCACGCGCTAACCGTACAGCGCTCATGGCAGCTTCTGTACCAGAACTGACGAATCGTATCATTTCAATTGCCGGCATTAATTCACATATTTTCTGTGCTAATTCAATTTCAATTTCAGTTGGTGCACCAAAGCTAAATCCTCGTTGCAATGCATCCGTGACTTTAGCGAGTACATAGGGATGGGCATGGCCAACAATTAGCGGTCCCCACGAACCAACATAATCCACATATTCACGACCATCGACATCGACTAAATAGGCCCCATGACCGTATTTGATGAAGAGTGGATCACCATCAACACCACGAAATGCTCGAACAGGGGAGTTGACTCCGCCAGGTATATATTGTTGCGCAAGATGATATAATCGTTGTGATTGATTCATGTCGTTTTCCTATTTTTAGCCACTATACCACCTAGACTTTTTTGTTCGGACGCCATTATACTCACCATCAGCAAAAAAGAGGAGTATAGAATGCCATTTAAACGATATATGTGTCTGCTATGTGGGTTCATTTATGATGAGGAAAAAGGTTGGCCAGACGATGGGATTGAGCCCGGTACACGCTGGGAAGATGTTCCTCCCGCATGGCAATGCCCAGAATGTGGTGCCACTAAAAATGATTTTGAAATGATTGAAATGGACTCATAAAACCTCAAATCCTCTATATTCCTTATATGGTAGCTCTTCGATAGCTAGGTGAACAATATGCGCTAATTTTGGCCCAACATGAAGCCATTTTTGCAATATTGCTAACTTTTCTTTATCGCCACAGGCTAATACCTCCACCCTATTATCAGGTAAATTGCGTACCCAACCTGTTATGCCTAATAAATCCGCTTGCTCTTTAGCGGAGGCTCTAAACCACACTCCTTGTACCTTACCAGAAACAAAATAATGCAGACAAATTAAGGTAGCCATGTATTTTCCTTTTTTTCAGGGATATGATATATCTCATCATGTGACAGAAAATAACATTCAATAACTGAGTATTTCCATGCAAAAATACATTATTGCACCATCTTTACTATCCGCTAACTTTGCAAAATTAGGTGAAGAAGCGATGGCAGTGATCAAAGCTGGTGCCGATATGCTTCATCTCGATGTAATGGATAATCATTATGTCCCGAACTTAACCGTTGGACCACTGGTTTGTGAGGCTTTACGAAAATATGGAATTACCGCACCAATAGACGTTCATTTGATGACAAAACCCGTTGATCGATTGATTATTGATTTTGCTAATGCTGGCGCAACCCATATTACCTTTCATCCAGAAGCATCGGAACATGTTGATCGTAGCTTGGCACTTATTCACAAGCATGGTTGCAAAGCGGGCCTAGCACTTAATCCAGCAACCACTTTACATTGTTTGGAATATGTCATCGATAAAATTGACATTTTACTACTCATGTCTGTCAATCCTGGATTTGGTGGTCAAACATTTATTCCCGCCGTACTAGAAAAAGTGAAAAGTGCACGAGAATTCATTCATACAAAAAAACCAGATATACATTTGGCAATCGACGGTGGAATAAATACTAAAAATATCGCTCACATTGCCAAAGCTGGTGCAACAATGTTTATTGCTGGTTCCGCGATTTTTAATGAACCCGATTATAGTATTGTCCTTTCTGCGATGCGAAAAGAATTACAAAGCTAGATCAACATGACCGAGAAGCACTTAAATGAAATGCGAGAAGAAAACTAAAAAAATACGGCCCTCATTTTTTAACTTGCGCAAGCGAGACCAAGATGCTTTATCTGAGGTCATCCAAAAAATTAACAATAACGAATGGAACACACCTACTTTTTCGCTTAAAAAATATAAACTATCGACACCAGAGATGATCCAACTCATTGATGCGCTTGACAAAAGCCAAATGATTACTCATTTAGTCATTGAGGGATTTGCTTTTAATCAAACAGCTGCAACTTTGCTAGCTAATTGGTTAGGACAACAAAATAAACTAAAATTTATTGAATGCTCTATATATGGTGTAGATACGAGAATCCCACAAATTATTATTAACGAATTAGTAAAAAAACCTCATCTTGAATTAGAAATTTTTACCGTGTCGCAAAATCACGTGGGTGATGAATGCGCTATCGCCTTAGCTCAATGGTTGAAAACAAATAATACTCTAAAAATTCTTGCACTATGTTGGCGAGCAGGCATTACTGATAGCGGGGCAATTGCTTTAGCCAATGCTTTGGAAAAGAATAGCAGCTTAGAAGAAATTCATTTATTTTCAAATAAAGAGATTAGTGATGCAAGCATAGCACAATTTTCAAAACTATTATCTGTTAATCACTTTCTCAAAAAAGTTGATCTGAGTTATTGTGCTGATGCTTTAACCGAAACTACTCAAACACTATTAACCAACCAAAATGATTCCCGTCTCCTATTTGGAACTCCTAGCAAACGATGTGGTATCAGATGAATATGAAAAAACCAAACGCTACTGCTGGGCTGCATCACATTGCACTTTATATTAAAAAATTTGTTGAGTGCGAATATTTTTACACTCAATTATTAGGAATGAAAATCGTATGGAAGCCAGATGATGACAATGTTTATCTTTCTTCTGGGAATGATAATCTCGCCTTGCATCGTGCACCCGTCGATTTTACTCCCGCAAAACATCAACGCTTGGATCACATTGGATTTTTTTTATCGCAACGAGAGGATGTGGATACGTGGTATCAGTTTCTGCTCGAACATGATGTTGAAATAAAAGCAGTGCCTAAAGATCATCGAGACCATACACGAAGTTTTTATTGCGCCGATCCTGATGGAAATGTGGTACAAATGATTTATTATCCATTTTTCAAATAAATACTTCCATTGCCATTTACTTCTTGATTTTATCAAAAATCTATGTGAAAGTTCACCTGCTTATATTGCATAAAAAATAAATTAAGCTTGAGTGACCACGTGGTATGAAACTGCGCAGAATAAATTTAAATTGGAGAAGCACTTTATGATGGGTATGGGATTTTTCAAAAGAGAAGTAACAAATTTAACCATAGATGAAATTAACCTGGACAAAATAACTGATTTTTCACCTTTGAATTTTCCTATTATACTAATAGATTGCATTGCCAATGCAGTTGGAAAAAGACAGTATAGTGAAATAAAAAAAATACATGATGCGATTCTCAATCATCGTTCTAAAAAAGTGTCTATCGACTTTGTCATTGATCAATTTTATTTTAACGCCATTGCAACTTCTAACTCATATAAACCTGATGAGCTTGCTACTCTTTTAAGCATCATTCCTATTGATATTAACAAACCCATTTGCCATGTCTATTCAGGTCCCTGCATGCCGCCTGTTATGAAACATGATTCTCTTTTGAAATTGGCAATAAAATACCATCAAGTAGATTTGGTCAAATGTTTAGTGGAAAATAACGCTGACCTGCAACAGGGCTTTCATGAAGGAGAAACGGCTACGCAAGAATTGGAAAAAAGAATAGCGGAATCAAAGCGTGAAAATAATATGATGAATGATCTAGAAACATTAGAATCGATGTTATCCATTGTGCAAAGTAAAATGAAAAGCCAGTCTTTAAGATTTTAGGGATTCGCGTTCTTGTCACCCACAATGACCACATCAGCGATGCGTTTAGCAAAAATACCATTCTCAACTACGCCAACAATACTTTTTAACTGTTCTTCCAATAAACGAGGATTTAATATTTTTAAATTATAAACATCTAAAATAACATTCCCATTATCCGTTACACAACCTTCCCGATAAACAGGATCACCGCCCAATTGTACAATTTGTCGTGCAACATAACTGCGCGCCATAGGAATCACTTCAACAGCCACAGGAAATGTTCCAAGTAAATCAACTTGTTTGCTGGCATCGACAATACAAATAAACTTTTTAGCAACCATCGCGACAATCTTCTCACGAGTTAATGCCGCCCCGCCCCCTTTGATCATTTGTTTTGCAGCATTTATTTCATCCGCACCATCAATATATAATGGCAATTCACTAACCGAATTAAGATCCACAAGAGGAATGGATAACGCTTTAATTTGATTTGCAGTAGCCACAGAGCTAGCTACTACACCTTCAATATTTTGTTTAATTTTTTTTAATTCATTGATAAAAAAATTGACTGTTGAGCCACTACCCACACCGATAATCATATCCTGCTCAATATACTTCAATGCTGCTTGCGCAGCAGCTCGCTTGGCCGCTTCATTATTATTCATTAGAGAATGTATCCTGATAAATCCTCATCTTTCACTAAATTCTCAAGCCGTTCATTTACATATTTCATATCAATTACGATTGCTTTCGCTTCTAATTCAGAAGCGGAATAAGATATTTCTTCTAATAAGCGCTCTAATACGGTATGCAAACGCCGCGCACCGATATTTTCTAAACGTTCGTTGACATGCCAAGCAATTTCAGCAATACGTCGTACGCCATCTGTTGCAAATTTCAGCTGAACTCCTTCTGTCCCTAATAAAGCGGTATATTGCTCAGTTAATGATGATTGTGTCTCCGTCAAGATACTAACAAAATCATCCGTTGATAATGATTTTAATTCCACTCGAATGGGCAATCGACCTTGTAATTCAGGAATAAGATCCGATGGTTTAGCGAAATGAAATGCTCCCGATGCAATAAATAAAATATGATCGGTTCGTACCATACCATATTTAGTTGATACCGTTGATCCTTCAATTAATGGTAATAAATCTCGCTGCACGCCTTCTCGAGAAACATCTGCTCCCGCATATTCTGATCGTCTAGCAATTTTATCGATTTCATCAATAAAAACAATACCACTTTGTTCAACGCTTTCAATGGAGCGTGCTTTAATTTCATCATCATCAATTAAACGAGCTGCTTCTTCTTCACGTAATATTTTTTTTGCGTCAACGATTTTCATTTTACGCATTTTTTTACGCTCTGAGCCAAGATTTTGAAACATGCTCTGTAGTTGATTGGTCATTTCTTCCATGCCTGGAGGAGCCATAATTTCGACACCAATTGGCGTCATGGAAACTTCAACTTCAATTTCTTTATCATCTAACAAACCTTCACGAACTTTATCGCGGAATAATTTACGTGTAGCAGAATCTTCTTTGATTGGTTCATGCGGTTCCCCAGCAAAACTTCCGCGTGGCGCGGGCAGTAAAGCATTTAAAATACGATCTTCAGCCGCTTCTTCAGCGATAGTCCGTACCTTTGCCATTTCATTAACACGCATCATTTTAACAGCCATATCCAATAAATCACGTATAATCGATTCGACATCGCGACCAACATATCCAACCTCAGTAAATTTTGTTGCTTCAACTTTAATAAAAGGTGCATTGGCTAATTTCGCCAAACGTCGAGCGATTTCTGTTTTACCTACTCCTGTTGGCCCAATCATCAGAATATTTTTTGGCATAATTTCATCACGCAATGGTGATTCTAATTGCATGCGTCGCCAGCGATTTCGTAGTGCGACTGCCACTGCTCGCTTTGCATCCGCTTGGCCAATAATATGTTTATCTAACTCGCCCACAATTTCACGTGGCGTGGGAGTTGCTGGAATTGTCATTGACATAGGTTTGCTCATTCGTTTTTTAGAATATGTTCTTAGCGAGGATTTCACGATAACATCTCGATGGTAAAATGGTCATTAGTATAAATACAGGTAGAAGCCGCAATCATCAGTGATTTCTCAACAATGGTTTTAGCATCAAGTTCAGTATTCTCTAGTAAAGCTTGCGCAGCAGATTTTGCATACGGACCACCGGAACCAATCGCAATTAAACTATTTTCGGGTTCTATCACATCACCATTTCCTGAAATAATCAAGGATGCTTTAGTATCAGCCACGACTAACATCGCCTCTAATCTACGCAGCATTCTGTCAGTTCGCCAATCTTTGGCAAGTTCGACGGCTGCACGCACCAAATTACCCTGATGCGTTTCAAGTTTAGACTCAAATTTTTCAAATAAGGTAAAAGCGTCAGCTGTTCCGCCAGCAAATCCAGCCAAAATTTTATTATTATAAAGACGCCGCACTTTTCGTGCATTCGCCTTCATGACCACGTGCCCGAACGTCACTTGTCCGTCACCTCCCACTACTACTGTATCGTTACGTCGAACCGAAAGAATCGTCGTACCGTGCATCTCATTTGTCAAAAGTTTGTCTCCTATTAGCGAGAAATAGTGGCTCTGATGGTTGATTTATTTTGTATATATAAGGGCAATTATTCACTTTACAAGCACTGGCCTAAGCATATAATGAAACCCATTTTATAGCGAGGCTAAGTATGCGAAACAGTCATCGAGATAACCAACAACTTCGCGACATTCAAATCACCAGAAAGTACACAAAACATGCAGAAGGATCTGTATTGGTCGAATTTGGTGATACTAAAGTCATTTGCACTGCCAGTATTACTCCAGGTGTTCCTCCTTTTCTTAAAGAAAGTGGCAAAGGATGGATTACAGCTGAATATGGCATGCTTCCTCGTTCTACGCATGAGCGAATGCAACGTGAAGCTGCGAGAGGCAAACAAGTGGGACGCACTCAGGAAATTCAACGATTAATCGCTCGTTCATTGCGTGCTGCTGTAGATTTAACTGCAATTGGCGAAAAAACTATCATTATTGATTGCGATGTTATTCAAGCAGATGGCGGTACACGAACGGCTTCGATTACTGGTGGTTGCGTAGCATTATACGACGCGATAGAAAACATGAAAAGTGAAAATAAAATAAATACCCATCCTTTTCGCCAATTTGTCGCTTCTATATCTGTCGGTATATATAAAGGAGAAGCTATTCTCGATTTAGATTATGCAGAAGATGCTAATGCAGAAACAGATATGAATGTCGTGATGACAGAACACGGCGGTTTTATCGAAATTCAAGGCACTGCTGAAAAAGAAATATTTTCTCAAACTAGTTTAGATAAAATGTTAGCATTGGCGAAAAACGGCATTGAGCAATTAATTGCAAAACAAAAAATTGCTGTCACTCATCCTGAATCATTATGATAACAAATGCACTTTCTTCTAAGAGGAACAAACGCATGACTTCTTACTCAGACTACCAACTTGAAATAGAAGACTTATTAAACCATCCAAAAAAATCTACTTCTATTTATGAAAATTTAATTAATCGTTTGCTTAATGAAAATTTAACTGCGGAAGAAAAATTTTTCTTGTTAATCCATGTTTCCAATCACCTGTGTTTAGTGAGCGCTGTCGTTGAATATGGCGATCAAAAGGTTATCGATCTGGTCTTTGACTCATTAACAAATTCTCTAGATGCTGGTATTGATTCTGAGTGCATGCTGGAGTTACTCAAAATGAGGCCAGATAATAAAACATCTAATCTCGATGACGGCATAGGTGACGGCGGCAATATCGGTATGGATGCAGCCAAAAAAACTGTCTTTATGTCTTATATCAACTTACTCTCAAAATTAGTTGATAAAGGAATACCGGCACAAATTATTTGTAATATGCTATCTAAACGTTATACCAACAGTACATCATTTATAAGCTCGTGGAAGGATTGGTCTTTTACGATGATTTTAGTAAGTAAAGGAAACGATCAACTCAAGGAATCCTTCATAAAATTTATTATGAAATTATATACAACTGGAGCTTCATTGGAATCAGTCTACAAAATCATCGATGATTGCATCATAGGAATAGGACGCATCATTGACAATAGTTCGAGATCAACTAGGCAAACCAATTCATGGCTGCTCGCCAGCTTTATTCTTAATATATTTACATTACAAACTAATGAAATAAATGAGCTACGATCGCAAATAAATGACATGGGTGTATTGCATGACAGCTCATCTAGCCAATTATCATTGTTAACTAAAAACAGCAATGAATTACAAGAATTGCGAGAAGCAAATTATTTCTTAACACAACAAAATGAAACCTTACAGACTCAAATCAAAACATTCATTCAGCATACTCAATCACACGATACTTATATCGATGGTCTCGCAAAAGAAAATGACGTGTTGAAGAATCAATTAGAACAATTGAGTCAACAAGTAGCATTCCTCCATCAAGGATGGCTTGCTATGCACACCGTACCGTACCCCCTATATAATCAGTCTTCTTATATGCAGCCACCCTCTGCACCATTTACCCAATCACCCTTTTCTTATTACACTGAGGAATCAGTCGATAATATTCCACATAATTTATTTCCTCAGCCATCTATCCCGTCATCCATCATGACAGAAAATAAAGCTAAATCAGATGAAAATCTTATTCAATTTGATTCTCCTACTAACCCAAATCAAACATCTTATACTCAGCGCTTATTTTATTCTGCACCCCAGTATCAACCACCAGCTGCACCTCCTTCTCGACCAGGATATGGTCCCTAATCTTATGGAAAAAAACGATCTGAACACCCCTGAAGAATTAAAAAAATGGTTTTTTCAGTATAGTGGTCCTAAAAATATGAAATATGAACATATGATTTTTAAATCTCAAAACTTTTCTAGACAAAAGCAAAACGAAGTCCGTCAATTCATTGAAGGATGTAGGGAGAGAAAAATCAAACTAGACTAGAATTAATAGTCGCGCTTCTATTTAGGTGCTTGATATGCACTCTCTAAGCCTATCATTCACGATTTTTTTTGACCTTGATGAGAAAAGTATCGGAATTAAAAAACAAATGTGTCTCTCTATGTATGAAGTTCGATATTATCAATCAAACGAATGTCGCCCAACCATACTGCGCCTAAACGACGTTGCCATTTTTCAACAATATAATCGACTTTAAATCCCAGAGATTGCAATTGCAAAATAATAGAGTCAACACTACATGAACTTTGTAATAACCTTGGAAAATGAGCAGCAAGTTTTCGTTGATCGGGCGTTAATCTAGAATTGCGTGAACTTAATGCCAAACTATCTTCTGCACGTATGGTTTTACATCCAACGATAGTGGTTGGTATAAATAAAGCATCGACCATTTTTTTTACCAATAAAAATTGTTGGTAATCTTTTTCTCCAAAATAAGCGTGCGTAGCTTGAACAAGATTCAGTAATTTTAATACGACAGTTAACATGCCATTAAAATGACCAGGACGATATTTACCTTCTAACTCATGACTGAGATCCGTTTCTGTTACTTGAACTTGATAATGATCCGCATATATTTCATTTGCATCTGGAATCAGTAAATAATCAACGTGATGAGAAGTCAGCATAGCGATATCTGCTTCTAAGGTACGCGGATAGGAATTGAAATCATTCGTTTGATTAAATTGTGCGGGATTAATAAAAATACTAACTACTGAAATTTGATTTTGTATTCTTGCCTGCTGACACAAACTTAAATGACCATCATGCAAATGTCCCATCGTTGGTACAAAACCAATTGTTTTTCCAGACAATTGCTGATGGATCAATTGCCACTCTTTCAGCTTAGATATAATTTTCATATTCAATATTCTAATAACACATGACGATCCATCAATGAAACATAATTTCCATTGACGAATGACGCAATAACGCAATAACGCTATTTAATTTCTATGACGGTTGGAATATTCTTTATATTCTTCATATTCTTCTAATTGCAATTTTTCTGCTAACGCTTGATCAAGTTTTTTTTGCGTTTCCTGACTGACTTTAATGATTTTATCATGCTCAGTAGTAATCGTATAATCAATCATACCATCTGGTTCATTGACAGTTTTAATTAATTCATCCCACGTCTCTGCTTTGGGTTTGCTTTGCCACATTGAAAGCACCTTTAAGGTAGCAGTATAAAGTTCACAAGCAGGCGGCGGAGTTGGTTGTTCTGCAACTTCACCTGCATTCTGTACCATTAGCGGCTCTATATTACTCCAATGCATACCATCATTCGTCAATGTCACGATGGGAGGTTCTCGATGAGCTTCTTGCCAAGCAACTTGTAATTCTTCTTTATGTTCCATGGCTTCAATACGTTCTAGCGCAATCATACTGTCTACATGGAATTTTTTCGTGGATTTGTTGATGACATCGCGCTGAATCAGTTCTTTTATGCAGCTTTCTGGCCATTCAGCAGAAACCTGTTGTTGTTCTAGGTTAAGTGAATTTTCCATGATAAATTCGCGTACCTTTTCACACTCAGGTACAGCATCTAAACGAGACGCTAAATCTTTTGCTTTCAATGACAATAATGACAATGGTTCATCTTCCGTCATGGGATGATCAACCACCTGACGCACAACTAATTGCCTAACATCATCTTGGGTTAATTGATACTGTTCATTCTGTCGTGGTATTTCTCCATAAGTTGGATGCATTTGATGAGTAAAACCATCACGAGTAATATCAACATTCATATTAAAATATTGACCTAGATAGGCTAATTCTAAATCACCTGCCCAAGCACCGGGTTCTTCCATTTCTGCAAGGAATTGTTGGTAACCTTTATTATTCCACCATATTAATACGCTTTGTTGTGCATTTAGAAATTGCTGATCCAGATTTTCTTCGAATAAGTTTAATTTTCTATTTTCTTCTTCAGAGCGATGCGTCGTATTGATTAATCGATTATATTCGTCTTCTTGAAGAGTAAAATGGAGAACATTTTTTAATTGATCAAATTCTTGTTGAAATTGAGTGTTAATAAATGCATGACGTCGACAAATATCATCTTTTTCGCCTGGTATTACTAAACCTAGTTTTTCATAGATATAACTGCGAAATGTACTTTGTAACAAAGGTAACATTCTAGCTTGATGCTGTCGCGCATTGTTTTGAATTTGTTTAATGGCAAGTTCTCGCATGATAGGTGCAAGAGTAACTTGCAATTTATCTTTATTGGTTTGTTTTAATTGAAATAACGCTTGTGTGATATGCTGCCAATTGTTTTCAATATTCAGCGCTGTCGCAACTTTCTCGATAAAATTCTGGAAGACTTGATTAGGATCTTTATTCTGCTTTTTCAATTGTTCTTCAATTTTATTAAAGATCTCTTTGTCACAGACCCCATATGAAAAAGCTTTAAAAGCGCAATTACCTCTATCTACAGGAAGTTCGTTTGCTTCGGTTAAAAATCTTGGGTAAGGCATATCTTTCTCTCGTGCTTCTGTATGTTTAAGTAGTCGCCGTTCATACCTTGAGACACCGCTAAAGCGACTTCCCATATACGAACCGTTCATTGGATATCTTAGAATAAACAGAATAGTAGAACAATGTTAAGGAAATATTAAGGTCATTATTTCGGTTTTCTAGCTTGCTGGTCTACTTGAATTCCTGGCCCTTCTTTATCTGCTAATGTTTGTTCTGTTTTTTGAGGTGAGGGTGGAAATAGACTGTGATGACGCAAAGGGGTTGGTTTATTGCTCAGTTTCTCCCTTGCTGCTTCCAGCGTAGCCTCATTAGGCAAAAAAACACCTGTCATTGTAGCATCAAGAAGTTGCTTTGCACGCTTATCAAATTGATCCGTAAACTGCTCTTTAAAAGATTCTAATGACATGTATTTATCAATCAAATCTTTAGCCATCAC
This sequence comes from Gammaproteobacteria bacterium RIFCSPHIGHO2_12_FULL_37_14, assembly GCA_001801485.1. The sequence goes on along the minus strand of MGXV01000074.1, from coordinate 27,197 downwards.
TCAACTCCTTTGCGAGACGTTCTTTTTCTCCGCATTTGTCTAATAAAAATGCCGCAATCGTCCGTTTTACGGTTATCGTCGCCGGCCTTCCCAGTAAATCACAATACCAAAATCGAAATGGCAGTTGATCAATATCGACTCTTATCAAGGATCGTTGACTACCTAATTGGTATAAAACATAACGTGGAGTATCTAAGGCTTTCCCTTGTCGATACTCATCTAGGAACTGATCTAATACCTTCATTAAACCGTCAGAACCCTCTACACATACATAATCTGGTAAGGTCATTACGCCATACCTCATACTCATATTATTATTGTATAGGAAAAAAACTTAAAATAGCCTTAAATAGCAATCATAGCATTTCAACTTTCAATGGCTTACGCTAAGGCGAAAACGATCTATCATAATATCATATTCCATGCTTAGAGGAGCATGGTCCGAAAAGCGTTGATTTTTGTAAATAAAAGCTGATTTTACTGTAGGTTTAAGCTCAGGGGAGATAATGTGATAATCGATTCTCCATCCTACATTTTTTTCCCATGCCCGCCCACGATGTGACCACCAAGTATATTGTTCGGCTTCTTGATTAATGAATCGAAAGGCATCGATAAAACCGAGTTCATTAAACAATTTATCCATCCATTGACGTTCCTCTGGTAAAAATCCTGAATGTTTTTGATTCGCACGCCAATTCTTTAAATCAATGGGTTGATGTGCAATATTAAAATCGCCACAAATGATGTGGGGAGAAGCTAAAGTTTGAAGATAATGACGATAACGATTTAAAAAATCGTATTTAATGACTTGTCTATGATCCCCTGATGTACCAGAAGGCATATAAAGCGATGCCACCCACAGACCTCCCAAATCAATCGCTACATAACGTCCTTCTTGATCTGCTATCTCCCAACCTAACCCAGTCACCACATTGTTGGGTTGATAGCGGGAGTAGATACCTACGCCACTATAACCTTTTTGTTCTGCATAATGGAAATAAGCATAATACCCATCGAGAAAAGATAGATCTTTCAAATCAGCTGCTTGTGCTTTCAGTTCTTGGAGACAAATAACATCTGCTTGCTGCTCTTTTAGCCAAACAAAACAGCCTTTTCGAGCTGCCGATCGAATACCATTCAAATTCAATGTAATAATTTTTAACATAAAGATTTAAATGTCTAATTATCCATAAAGCGCTGCAAAAATTTATCGATTTTGCCCGGAAGTTGTTTTACTTCTTTTTGAATTTTAGTTTTGATTTTTTCAAGCTGATCCTGGGCAATCATGGTATTTAATTTTAGCATATCCAACTGTACTAAGGGATTTTGTAGCGAACCCGTCAGCTGTATCGGGATGGCTCCCTTTATTTTAATGGTTTGTAATGGCATAACCTGGAGCTGATAATCGAGCGTTTGGTCAATCAGATTAATCGTTCCAGAACCTTTAGTCGTAAAAGAAGATGAGCTAACTAATAGGTCATTTGAAGTGGCGATACCATCTTTAATCACTGCTGAGCCTGACATTTGATTAAAAGGTGTTTGTTTCATCTTAGGAATATTCGTTGGAGATTGTTTATTAAGCAAAGCATCAGCGCTTTGAATGAAGTAATTGAGATCGATGCCTTGAAGCGAGCCATTCTCAACATTAAATGTTACATTCCCCGTTAAGTTTTCTAATAACTGATCTTGGCTTTTACCTAGCGTATTGTTTCGAAGAGTAATGTTTCCAATGCCAGATAATTTTACTTTATTATCCCGATTCAAATCGTCCAGTAAGGATTGAATTTGTAAGCGATTCAATTCAATCGACCAATCCCAGACAGGTATAGTGGATAATTGACTGCCATGAGCAACACCAGTTAATGATCCGCCGTAAAGAGAAGCAGTAATGGGTGATAAACTCAGTATGTTATTTTGCCATTGAATTTTTAGCTGCGTATTTTGTAGATGTAATTTACCAATACGAGTTTCTGCAATATAAATAGAAGACGCTAAGGCTTCATTTCGAATCAAGGCAGAAAGCTGAGTAGCGATACGGATATCTTGCAAGTCCGCAAAGGGTAAGGATTTTTCGGGTAACCCTACCGTCATCCGTTGAATTTTAACTCCTAATCGCGGATAAAAAGACCAGGTTAAATTACCATCAATTTGTAAACGGTATCCTGTTTGTTTTTGCACTTGACTAACAATTGTTGGTTTTAATTTATTTGGGTCAACCAATAAAATTAAACTACCAATCGCAACAATAGCAACAATAACGAGTAAACTCAAAATAGCTAGCGATATACGTACTAATTTCATAGAAACATTCCTCAAAAGCGGGTGATGGGAATCGAACCCACACTAAGAGCTTGGGAAGCTCCCGTTCTACCATTGAACTACACCCGCACATTATAATCTACATTCAGCAGCTGTCATTCTATGAGATTTCTTATAAACGTCAATAAAAAAGCCCAGGAAAACCCAGGCTTTCTTCAAGCAGCCATTCCGCTAACCAACTGGAACCGCTCGTATCCCTCTAGGTTTGCTTTTTTTCACTCGGACAACGATTGACATGAATGCCTACTTTTTCAAAGGCAGCTTCAACGGTTGCCGTATCATATTGATAATCTTGACTGGCTTTCAACACACCACAAGCGCCTTCGAAGAAAGTAGATTGAGATGTCCAATAATGTTGATTAGCCTGAACCATAACATCAAATGCTTTCTGCGTATCCCATCCTGTTGATGTTCCCAATTGATAAAATACTCGATTAAAAATACCGCTACTATAATGTACATCTAACCATTCATTATATTGACTGACATGATCGATAGAGCACCCATTTCCAGGTCTTCCACCTTCGCAGTCTTTACTTGGCATATCCATATAACGCAATGCTTTATTTTCTGCTTTAAAAATCTCTGGACCTATTTGCCAGCTATTTTTGTGATAAGCATAATATTCTGCTGCTTGTGCTGCCATATCAGAGAAGGATTCATTCATACCACCTGATTGGCCATCATATTCTAATCCTGAATGTTGCTCAGTAAATCCGTGACTAATCTCATGAGCCGCCACACCTAAAGAGGTGAGCGGATAAAAATATTTTACACCATCACCAAATGTCATTTTACTACCATCCCAGAATGCATTATCAATAGGATCATGAACCACCATGATCAACAGCATAGAATTACCATTTTTATCGGTGAGCACTGGTACGCCATACCATTTTTGATACATGTCTTTAATAACAGCTCCACCAAATAACGCGTCATTACTCGGCGAATAACCACCATTTACTGCATCTGTATCACCATTCCAATAAACATTATTGTGCTCATTGTCTGGAATGCCACAAGGATAATTAATGACTTTATGAGCACGATAACTCTTGACTAAAACATCCGCATTCTGCAAATAGCAGGTATCTGCAGCTACATCACGTTTAATATTTAATGTTGGAAGATCTTCTTGCAAACCATCGTACACCATCTTACCCATTTTCAAATTACCACCAAAACCACCGCCACTTACTTCTTCTGTTGGTTCAAGAGTTTTAATATCATTCCAGTAACGATACGTTTTAAAAGTAATCGCATCGATAATATAGACGGGTCTTGCTGGCATCTCGCCTACTTGTTCTGCTTGAACATCAAAGCTTATTTTATAAGCCCAATGCGCTTGATGATCTGCATCAATCAATACAATCAATTGAGTTTGTTGATTGCTGGCTGTAAAATTTTTGCCAATTTTATTTTGATATGCATTGATGGCATGTTGCAATGCATCTTTAGATTGCGTTTGACTAAACACTTGTGTGGGAGTATGTGCTAAATCCTTTTGGATATCTTGATAAAACTCCCCGTTCATCGATGCCGTAGACTTCGCTCCAGCAAGAGCACCTGCCAATGTCGTCTCGCTTTTACCATTTGGAATATGAACAATCGCATCTGCTCCCCAAACTGGGTATCCAGCATATGTTTCTTGTATGCGAATATGTAATGTTTGTTTAAAATCAATTGAGCGATTAATTTCTTTTATCTTTACATCTTTGATTGCAGCCGCTGTCGGTGACGATAAAAAATTTTGCAAATAGGATACGGGTTGCTGTTTTAGATCAACAGATTTCGCTGCATTACCTGCTTGTCCGTAAATCAAAGATAACCCTAATATTGTCGATAACAATGTGAATTGTTTTTTGCTTCCCTTCATAAACTATCTCCTTTTGGTAACACCCTATCACTCATGCGAGTTTTGTCATTCATAAATATCTTTACGCACGACAAAGCTCGCATTAACAAATGTTTGACAAACTTTTAAAGAACATGATGTAATTTCGTGAGTTTTGATTAGCAATTTTTTAATGTAAACTTATTTTTTATTAAAGTAAAGGCAAGCAAGTATGTATAAAATTTGTTTCTATGTACCACCTACACATATCGAAGAAGTGAAACATGCTATGTTTGCTAAAGGTGCGGGTAAAGTTGGTGATTATAGTCACTGTGCATGGCAAATATTGGGAGAAGGACAATTCTTACCACTGGCTGGTAGCGATCCATTTATTGGTAAACTCAATCAAGAAGAAAAAATAAGCGAATATAAAGTAGAAATAGTTTGCGAGGACCAATATATTCACGCTGTTCTCGCTGCATTAAAACAATCGCATCCTTATGAAGAACCCGCCTATCAAGTCATGCGATTAGAATCACTATAACTATTTAAAAAAATTATTGTAAAGATAAATAAACGACAAATATTATTCCCAATGTTAATAGCATATAATTAAGTGATCTAGCCTTGCCTAAAATTATTTTTATCATAATATAGCTAAGAATTCCCCAACCTAAACCATCCGCAATAGAAAATGTAAGCGGGATTAGCGTAAGCGTTACAACACTAGGAATAAACTCAGAGTAATCATGAATATTCAATGCAACAACGTTTTTGATGATTAACAACCCAATATAAAACAATGCGGCGCTGGCAGCATAATTAGGTACAGTAGCTGCCAATGGAGAAAAAAATAATGCTAATAAAAATAATGCGGCAACAATAACCGGAGTTAACCCAGTACGTCCACCAGCTCGAATACCCGCTGCACTTTCAATAAATGGGCTCGTACTAGATGTACCTAACAACGCTCCCATGATGGTAGCGATGCTATCTGCCATTAAAGCATAAAATAATCGCTTTTCTTTCTCTGGATTCTTAATAAGCTTTGGTTGCGCTAATAATCCAATCAGTGTTCCGGTTGCATCAAACAAAGCCACTAATACAAAAGAAAAAATAACTGTCAATCCTGATAAATTAAGAATATTGGATACATTCAAAGCAAAAAAAGTAGGTAAGATACTAGGAGGTAATGAATACACACCCTGAAATTTATTGATCCCTAATACCACGCTAACAATGGTAATGGTTAAAATACTTAAAATAATACTACCGGGAATTTTTAAGCGATCAAAAGCAAAAATCAGACAAAGTCCCAAGATAAAAAGTAAAGCGATGGTATGCTGTACCTGCCCTAATGTGATAAATATATCTGGATCACTGTTTATCATGCCAATATTTTTTAATGCTAGTAGCATGATAAATATGCCAATGCCAACCGATAATCCTATATTAATATTTTCAGGAATAGCCTCGACTATCCAATTCCGAATACGAGTAAGTGTGAGTATGAAAAAAATAATACCAGAAATAAATACTGCGCCCAATGCGGTTTGCCAAGAGTAACCTAATCCCTGTACAACAACATAAGCAAAGTATGAATTTAATGCCATTCCTGGAGCAACTGCAATAGGATAATTCGACATGACTCCTGTTAACAAACTGCCAATCGCTGCCACTAAACAAGTAGCAACAAATACGGCTTGCCAATCCATTCCTGTCGATCCCAATATGACCGGATTAACAAAAATAATATAAGCCATGGTGAAAAATGTAGTCATTCCAGCTAAACATTCTCGACGAAAATTAGTACGGTTTGCTGTGAGTTTAAATAAATTATCAATGAGATTCATAAGCTGCTTAAATTGTTTTTAACCATCGCAGGATATCCTCGCAAACATCGCGTATGGATCGATTATCTGTTACTACTGTTAGATCAGCGATATTTTCATAAATAGGTTCGCGCGTTTCCCATAAATGTTTGAGAACCTCTTGAGGATTTTCTCCCTGTAATAAGGGGCGTTTTTTATCACGTTTTAAACGGTCTAATTGGGTTTCTAATGAAACCTCCATATAAATAATCAGACCGCGCTGTTGTAAATATTCACATACCTCTGGTGTTTCTACGCATCCACCCCCAGTCGACAGCACAATATTGGTTAATAAGCTTAAATCATCAATTATCTTCTTTTCTCGCTCACGATAACCTTCCATGCCTTCTAAATCAAATATCCAACTGAGGCTAACGCCCATTTTCTTTTCAATTTCCTCATCAGAATCATAAAAATCTTTATTAAGTTGTTTGGCTAAAGCTCTACCAATACTGGTTTTGCCTGCTCCCATTGGGCCGACGAGAAAAATATTATTTTGTCTTGTTTTCATAGTCTGTCTGTTATCAATATCAATTATTAATTTCGAAATTCATTAAAAATCCCCTCGCACACATACTGGTGTGCTAGAGTATTTTACACTTACACCGCGCTGTCGTTAATAATTTTCGGTGTAATAAAAATAAGTAGTTGCCGTTTACTTTCTCTGGTATGGTGCTGCTTGAACAGTAAGCCTAACAATGGCACTTGGCTAATAAATGGTATACCTTCTTCCCCTTTTTCCCAGTTTGATTCATAAATACCTCCTAGCACTACTGTTTGACCTATCTTTACCAAAACATTGGTCACTATCTGACGTGTACTAATAGTTGGCATGCCTAGTACCATTTTATGACTTGGCCTATCCTGATTAATCTGCAATTGCAATAATACCTGATTTCCAGGTAACACTTGCGGGGTTACTTTTAATCCAAGTACTGCTTTTTTGAATACCACAGCGGTACCGCCACTTTCACTGACTTCTTGATAAGGTACCTCTTCACCCGCCTCAATTGAGGCCGTTTGTTGATTCGCTGTGAATAAACTTGGACTAGATATTAACTCTGCATGTCCAGAATTCTCTAACGCTGCTAATTTCACATCCAATATAGAACCATTTGCTAGTTTGGCTATCGCTAAACTATATTGACCGGCTTCTGGCATGATCATACCACTTAATCCATCATGATTCTCTGTTGAAGATGCATGTGCTGTAAAACTAATTCCTAATTCCCGTTCATAATCATGATCGACACTAGCCAAACGTGCTTGAATGAGAATCTGCTTAATCGGAACATCTAGTTGCTTGATTAATTGATGGATGAGTTCTTGCTGGCGAGGAATATCTTGTACACAAATTGTATTCGTACGTACATCAACACGAACTTGCCCTCGTTTTGATAAAAATGAACCATGGCTATCTTGTAACAGATGTGCAATCTCTTTCGCTCTGCCGTAATTTATTTGCCAAACATGTGTGACTAAGACTGCCGCATCATTATTCATCTCCTGCCATTTTAATTCTTCTAGCCTACCTTTCACTAATTCATCTCTTGGACCAACATACCAAATGTTGCCAACTTGCCACTTTGTCAATCCATGAGAAGTCAGAAGCAAATCAAAAGCAGCACTAGCAATTGCATCATGTAAATTCAAATTCACCATTCCCTGGATTGATGGACTACAAATCACATTAATATTAAGAAACTTAGCAAGAATATCAATTGCATCGCGAAGATTAGTATCATGCAATTCGATCGATAAATGACTGTTTTTAGCATAACTAGCTTGGTTAAATAAAATAAACAGTACCATGATCAATGTTAAGCTAAAAAGCAATCGAGATTTTATTTTTTTAAAAATAAACAAATTCGAATCCCTTATTTTTTAATACTGATTCACCAATGATCTACATCTGCAACACAACCCACTTCTGATTAGGAAGCAACAATGATAGATGATGAGGAGAAATTTCTTTTACTATTCCTTGCTCTTTACCAATTTTATTTCCATCATTCAAACTAAAAATCGTTTGATTTTCTAATGAGACAATGGCGCGATGTTGATTCCCCTTTTCAATATATCCAATCATTTTAATTTTTTCTAACGGAGCATTCTGTAACAAGGACAAATCATTTCGATAGTTTGCTATCGACAAATGAATAGGCAAACAAAATGGATTATGGGCAGGTCTTTGTCGATAAAAACGAGATGGGCTCCGTTGCTTGAAATTATTTTTAATAATAAACAATTCCAATCCAAGCGAATTTTGATAAAAATTGGTTTGATGATAGTTAAAATTCAAAATTAGCACTGAGAAAGCTTCCAGTCTATTAATAAACAAATAAATTTGCTGAAAACTGCCGTAGACTATCAAATTGATTTTCACCGCATTCGCATCACCAATTTTTTGTTCAATTTCATGATTAAGCAAATGAATACGAACACCGCTCTCATGTTCTAATGCAGATAAAAATGGAATAACACTGAGTTGATCGGTATTTTTATCTGACCGTAAAAATTTCATTTCATGTGAATGATTGATCCTATTATGTTTTAAATGATACCTGCCCAACTGCCGAGTTAATTGTTTCTGAATTTCTTGCGATTTAATTAAACAGGCATAAGTTGGCTGAATATCATATTGATAACTGATAAAAAAAACGATGCCGGCAATGAGTGCAGCATATATCCAACGGTATTGATAGTACATCTAAGCTCCATCTTTTCGATAAGTGATACTATTTTTCATACTCGCTACAAAAATTTAATTTTTTCTATGGCTTTAAACGAAAAATTTATTGGTCCTGAAGACGATCGTTTCAGGCGTTCTACCTTTACTTCAGAAAACAATTCAGCAGCCTGCCAATGTATAAGAAAATCAGCCAAATCTGCAGTTGATCGAACGTATCCATTAAAAATAATTGAATGTTGATGACGAGAAATGTTAGAAAAACAAACTGGAAATGGAGGATTATCCGTCAGAATATTAAATAATTGGGCTGTATTTTTTTGATAATTTAAAAAACTTTTAATAAATTGTTGTTGCATGGTATTCGTTTCTTCATCTCGCTGAATCAATCTGCCTAATCTTTCATATTGTGCCAACTGATTTTGCAAAATAGTAATATGACTTTTATTGTCATTTAATCGGTGAGAAAGATGGAAATGGATTGCAATAATAATAACCATGCTAAATGACAGTGCTATACTAAAAAATTGCTTAATAATTTTTTTTTCATACAATTGTTTGTGTTCTCGCCAAGGAAACAAATTAATTTCTACCATGCGCCATTTTCTCGCATCGCTAAACCACAAGCAGTCAAAAAATCAGCGCTGAAATACTTGCGATCACAATCATCAACTGATTTAAAATAAGTAAATAGATTAGAAAAACATACTGGGACCTGCAGCGATTGGGTAAGGTGATTGACAAGTAACGAAAGATGTCGATGAGTGCCGCACATCATTAACTTGTAAATATTGACTGTTATCGAAGTAAATAAGGCAGAAATTTTATTGTTTATTTGCTCCCAATCTTCTATCGATTCAGAAACATCCCATGATTGATAAACGATAATTTCAGAATGAAATATGACCAGATTAATTTTGGTGAGCGTGATATATATTAGTGCATTGACTTGATCTTTTTTGTAAATGAATGGAATCCGATCATTATCATGAGATTTTTTTAATATATAATTAACGACACGCACCCAGGTATAGATATCGACATCTACTACTTTTACCTGCAACCCGGCAGAACAAACACAGTCGATATACTGTGACAAATAATCTCGATACGTCAACGCAAAAAATATTTCTAAACTATCTGTCGCTGTAGCTTTCGAAAGTTTTTTTGAAAAATCTAGAAATAATCTATCTTTGCTGGGCCAATCGCGTTGATTATTGGCATAAATCTCTGATTCTATCTCCTGATCTGAGATGCCTATTGGTAATTGTATGCGTTGCATGTGTACTAAATTCGCTGGTAGGTTAATTGATGCGGGCATTCCTTGAATATCCATACGTTTAACAAGATCAGCCAATAGGCTTGTTAATGCATCCCAATATTTTATTTTACCTGCCTCATAAATAGGCTGCGTACCAAAATCTTGGGCCGCGACATGGTTAATAAAAAAGGTATGTTTACTTTTTTTTAAACTGATTAAATGAATGCCATTGGTTTGAATATCCAAACCAACCATTACTGGCCGTGAAAAAATAGATTTCACAGAAACTCCTAATTCTCAAAATAATACGGGTTGAAATACTACGAATAGAATTAAAATCTGATACAATTGGAAACATGAAATAGAAGGATAAGTGTGCTTAAATGACTGTTTCGTGCCGAGGGTAAGTAATTGACGATAAGCCCAAAAGATTGGTAATATACTTGATACTCTATAAAATGCAAGATTTTTATAATAATTCTAAAAGCTCAGCTTTTATCTATGTTGCTTGGACATCCCAAATGAATCAAATGCTTTGTTTAGTGCTTTTAGTACATCGCTTGGTCCGGAGTTCTAAATGAACCGATTTTTACGTCTTATTCGTGCAATGATCATCACTTCTTTGCTCTTTTCTGCCGCTATTATTGTGTCTGCTCTTTATTATATTGAATATGAGCTTCCCGATATTGATGCTCTTAATACAGTACAATTGCAAGTTCCACTACAAATTTTCTCTCAAGATAAAAAATTAATTGCAACCTTCGGCGAAAAACGTCGAATTCCTGTTCCCTACGAACAAATTCCAGAACCTCTTATCCAGGCTGTCTTAGCTACCGAAGATCAGCGCTATTTCAAGCACAAAGGCGTAGATATTCCTGGCCTTGGCCGCGCCGCTCTTCGTTTACTAAAGACTGGCAAAAAGCTTGAGGGTGGAAGCACCATCACGATGCAAGTCGCTCGAAGTTTTTATCTTTCACGACAAAAAACGATGGGAAGAAAAATACGCGAGATTTTATTAGCGATTAAAATAGAACATAAACTAAAAAAGCAGAAAATCCTAGAATTATATCTAAACAAAGTTTTCCTTGGCAATCGCGCTTATGGAGTCGCTGCAGCTGCGGCTGTTTATTATGGTAAACCTCTCAATGAGTTAACACTTGATCAATATGCTATGTTGGCTGGGCTGCCCAAAGCTCCCTCTTCATTAAATCCTTTGGCAAATCCTCAAGCCGCAAAAAAACGCCGGGATCATGTACTCTCACGCATGCATGATGAAGGATACATCGATAATGCCAGCTATGAAAAAGCCATACGCGCACCCCTCAATGCTAGTTACCATGATCTTAAAACAGAGGTCAAAGCATCTTATGTCGCTGAATTAGCACGTGAACAACTAGAACAAATGTATGGCGATAGTATCTATACCGATGGCTTTAAAGTATATACCACTATCATTAGCAGCACACAACATGCCGCCAATTTAGCGGTGAGAGATAATGTTTTGGCATATGATCAACGTCATGGTTATCGTGGACCTATCCAAAATCTCGGCATGCCCTCCCTCGAAGCCATGGATAACTGGACGAAAGAATTAAATAAAATACCCATCATTAATAAATTGGAACCTGCTGTAGTATTTGAAATGACTGCCAAAACAATTACCGTTTTAAAAAGGAATGGAGATTTAACTATTATTCCTTGGACAGGTTTAGCATGGGCACGCAAACAAATTAATGCTGATTATTTAGGTCCAAGACCAAAACGAGCAAATCAAATCGTTAAATTAGGTGATGTGATCTATCTGAATGCTACTCCTCAAGGTGATCAGCTTGCACAAATGCCAAGAGCAGAAGCAGGCATGGTCTCGCTTAATCCAAAAAATGGTGCCATTCTTGCAATGGTAGGTGGTTTTGATTTTCAAAATAGTAAATTTAATGTCATCACTCGAGCTAATCGTCAGCCTGGATCAAGCTTTAAACCCTTTGTGTATTCTGCCGCACTTGAAAAAGGTTACACACTGGCTACTGTCATTAATGATGCACCTATCGTTGTTGAGCAAATGGATAATAGTCTTTGGCGCCCTCAAAACGAAACTCATAAATTTTATGGACCGACACGTTTACGTACTGCGATTATGCAATCACGTAATCTTGTCTCTATTCGTTTATTGGCACTAATGGGTTTACCCTACACAACTGATTATCTCAAACGATTTGGGTTTTCAGCCGCACAACTACCACCTGGTTTATCATTGGCATTAGGAACTGCAACAGTGACACCATTACAAATGGCACAAGCCTACTCAATATTCGCAAATGGTGGGCAAAAAGTCGTGCCCTATATCATCGATAGCATCCGCGACACTCAAGATCAAATTATTTACCAAGCAAGACCTCTCGTTGCCTGTGAAGAAAATTGTTCGCGAGAGGTAGTCGCTGCTCCTCGCGTTATTTCTCAGCAAAATGCATTTCTAATGACATCTGCTTTGCATGATGTGATTCAACATGGTACAGCAACATTAGCAAAGACATTAGGTCGCTACGATATCGCCGGAAAAACCGGTACCACACAAAATCAAGTGGATGCTTGGTTTGCTGGATTTACTCCTGATTTAGTAGCTGTCGCCTGGGTGGGATTTCCACAACCACAATCACTGCATGAATATGGTGCACAAGCAGCTCTTCCTGTTTGGATTCAATTCATGCAAGCTACTTTAAAAGGAAAACGAGAACATATTATTGAACAACCTCCTGGCATTGTGAGTATTCGAATCGATCCAATGACTGGTAAGCGAACATCGGCAAATGATCCTGTCGCTATGTTTGAATACTTTATGTTGCCGCATGTGCCTGAAAAAGAAAATCCTGCAGATTCTATTTCAGCCGACAATAGTGAAAAATCTGTTGAAGGTTTATATTAAATTAGAGCGTCACCAAACTTGAATCCCAGATTATTTAATACCATCTTATCCGGTTCGTCCAATTTCGCCGTATACTCTATAAAAGAAAATTCATGGCGATAATTAAAATGATTACGCAGATTATCAAATGATTTTCCATTATCTTCTACTTTTAGAAAAACATCCCGCATCTGCTTCGTCATGATAAATGGATTAAACACATTGAGAACAACATCTTGCCATACCAATTCGCTTTCAGTAAAAGCAAGCTTTTGTAATGGCATATCAACAGACGATCGTAATGTTGACTCAATAATCCCGGCCTGACATGCCGCTTGATAAATCAATGCTATTCCTCGAATTTTACTTTGTATTGAATAACCAGCAATATGAGGCGTTGCGATTTTGCTATTAGCTAAGATGGCTTGATCTATATAAGGTTCATTTGGCCAAACATCAAAACACCAATGACAATGTTTTCCATATTGCTGAAGATCTTCCGTATGAATCACCTTGCCGCGGCTGGCATTTAATAAAACACAATCGGGTTTTTGATTTTTTAATATGTTTTGATTGATAAATTGATAAGTAGGATACTGACCTTCGCATGTCAAAGGAACATGTAATGAAATTAAATCAACATCAGTAATTTGCTCTAGCGGAATCGTTTTGAAATTTTTTTCAATTTCAGCGCGAAGTGGATCCACTAACATCACATCAAAATTAAGTAATTTTAATCGCTCGGCAACTAAACGCCCAACATTTCCAACACCAATCACTGCTGCTCGTGGGGATGAATGACACAGCAACCCTCTTTTTTGCATTGCAGCAATCACACTCACGACATAATCTGCAACGGGTGGTGCATTAAATCCTGCTGCAGCTTGCCAATAAATGTTTGCTTCCTTTAACCAGCTTGTATCTAAATGATCTGTTCCCGCTGTGACACTACCAACAAATTTAATATTGGTATTAGCCAATAATGCTTCATTTACTCGAGTAATCGAACGAACTAATAAAATATCGGCGTCTTTAACATCCTGATATGAAATAGCACGACCAGGTTTTAAAATTAATTCACCCTGCGAATTGAAATATTCTTTTACATAGGGAATGTGATCATCAGCGACAATTTTCATAGTAAATAATTCAAGGCAATTCCGATAAAAATAATCATACCTACCCAGTGATTATTTAAAAACGCATGGAAACATTGTTCTCGATCACCATCTTTAATCAACCACTGTTGGTATAAAAAAAATATGGCTGCAATCAGCAATGAAACATAATAAATTTTAGAGAGTTGAAATGTTATGCCAACACCCATGAGTATGAAAATAAAGATGCTTTGTAAACTAGCAATCATACGTCGATCTTGTTTGCCGAATAAAATAGCAGTTGATTTTACCCCAATTTTAATATCATCCTGTTTATCTACCATGGCATACATCGTGTCATAAATCACTGGCCATAATACGCCAGCACTAAACAACAGCCAGGTAGAAAAATTGATGGCCACCGTTTCAGCAGCAAAAGCCATCGGGATACTCCAAGCAAATGCGATGCCCAAACCAAATTGTGGTAAATAAGTAAAACGTTTCATGAAAGGATAAATAAGTGTTAATCCAGCGCCAATAAAAGCTAATTGCATGGTGAATGTATTGCATAATAATACTAATAAAAAAGCTATTAAACCTAGCAATCCCACCAATATCCAGGCTTCCGTACTAGACACTGTACCAGATGGTAACGGCCGATTAGAGGTACGTTGTACATGGCCATCAATGTGTCTATCGGCAAAATCATTCATCACACAGCCTGCTGAACGCATCACGACTACTCCAGCCACAAATATCAACAATATTTTTAGTGATGGATGTCCATGACTTGCTAACCATAATGCCCATAAAGTCGGCCATAACAATAAAACAATACCGATAGGCTTATTTAAACGCATAAGAAAAATGTATTGTTGTAGATGATTCAGTATTGACATAATTATTTCTAAATTGATTGAACGCTTAGCCACTCAGCAACTTGTTTGGCATAATAAGTTAAAATTCCATCTGCACCAGCACGTTTCATTGCTATTAATGACTCCAGGACGGTTGTCCGTTCATCCAGCCAACCAGCCTGTGCAGCGGCTTTTAACATAGCATATTCACCACTTACCTGATAAACAAAAACAGGTGTCTGAAAGGCTTGTTTGACACGATAAAGAATATCTAAATAGGGCATGCCAGGCTTTATCATAACAATATCTGCCCCTTCATCTAGATCAAGCGCTACCTCATGCAAAGCCTCATTGCTATTTCTAGGATCCATTTGATATTGAATTTTATTACTTTTACCTAATACTGCTTTGGATCCTACTGCATCCCGAAATGGGCCATAAAAATGCGAAGCATATTTTGCAGAGTAAGCTAAAATACGAGTATGTTTGAACCCTGATGTTTCCAATGCATCTCGAATGAAACCAATTCTTCCATCCATCATATCGGATGGCGAAACAATATCTGCGCCAGCTGCCGCATGACAACAGGCTTGTTTAATGAGTACATCAATGGTTTCATCATTCATCACATAGCCATGACTATCCATGAGGCCATCTTGTCCATGAGAAGTATAAGGATCAAGAGCTATATCTGTAATAATCCCCAATGTCGGAAAATGCTGCTTTAACATGTGCACTGCTTGGGGAATTAATCCTTCCGGATGATAAGCTTCTGCTGCATCCAGTGATTTTTTTGATGCGGCAACAACTGGAAAGAGCACGATGGCAGGTACTCCCAAAGCCACTAGCTTTTCGGCTTCTTGCAAGACATAATTTAAGCTTAATCGTTCAATACCAGGCATGGAAGCAATCACTTCACGTCGATTCTGTCCTTCCACAAGAAACAGTGGATAAATTAAATCATCGACGCTCAGTTGCGTTTCCGCTATTAAACGTCGGGAAAAGTCATCATAACGCAGACGACGCAAGCGCGTTCTTGGATAATATCGATGTGTTGGAAACATAAAATTGCCTTATAAAAGAGCTGCCATATCATACTGAAAAACACGATGAAACAAAACATCGCTATCTCTTTAACTGATCCGCTACGCTTAAAAGAAGCGCAGAATCTTGCTGCCCAACTGCAATTAGAATTCATTTCAGATCCTTCCAGTGACACCGCCAAAACCTATGATTTTCTGCTCCTATTTACTACTCATTTCTTAGGATTACAAAAGATAACAGAGAACAAGGCGACTCCTTTTTATATCGACTTTTTATCTAATAAAATGCGTTATCGTCTGACTCATGCCAATTTACGAAATGAATTAATCGCGAAAGCAATAGGTTATCGCCCAAACACCCATCCTACTATTATTGATGTAACTGCTGGTTTAGGCCGTGATAGCTTAATTTTAGCAACGCTTGGTTTTAATGTTTCCATGATCGAACGGTCGCCCATTGTACATGCCTTATTGCAAGACGCTTTAAAACGTTGTTCTTTACCAGCTAGTAAACAACTCCATCTTATTTATGCTAATGCTATTGATTGGTTGAAAAAATTATCGCATGATGAGTTCCCTGACGTTATTTATATGGATCCAATGTTTCCAGAGCGTAATAAATCGGCTTTGGCTAAAAAGGAAATGGTGATGTTACAGCTTTTATTGGGCAAAGATGAGGATACCGAGCAACTATTTTCTATTTCTTTATCCTCGATTAAGCGACGTTTAGTTGTTAAAAGACCGCGATTAGCGCCGAACATCTGCAATCATGCGCCTAATTTCACTATAACTGGCAAATCTAATCGATTTGATATTTATTTGGTTTAAAATAATGGAAACTATTCAATATTTATTACATTTTATTTTGAACATTGATCAATCTTTGTTTTTTTTAGTTTCAAACTACGGCGCTTTGATTTATGTTTTATTATTTTTAATTATATTTTGTGAAACCGGTTTAGTGATCACACCATTTTTACCTGGTGATTCATTACTCTTTGCGGCTGGAAGTTTAGCCGCAAATTCCACTAGTTTGAATATTCAATTACTTTTTTTAACCTTAGTGATCGCTTCCATTCTTGGCAATAAAATCAATTACTTAATTGGTAGATTTCTTGGTCCTCATGTATTTACTGCAGAACAATCTTGGTTACTTAATAAAAAACATTTGAAAAAAGCTCATTTATTTTATGAAAAACATGGTGGTAAAGCGATTATTTTTGCACGCTTCATCCCTATTATTCGAACCTTTGCTCCTTTTGTGGCTGGCATTGGTGAAATGAGTTTACGCTGGTTTTCCTTTTATAATATTTGTAGTGCAATTCTTTGGATAGGCAGTTTATTAGGAATTGGTTATTTTTTGGGCAGCCAACCAATTGTTAAAGCCCATTTTACTCTTATCATTTATAGCATCATTGTTATTTCCTTGTTACCACCACTATTTTCTTTATTTATCCTCAAAAAAACAGATAAATAACAATCTAGTAGAGAATTTCGTCAAAAATTCAAGAAAAACCAGTAAATAGCATCGAACTTGCTAACATCTAGACAAATTTTTTAGCTTGGGGCACACTTGAACTTCAATTCTATTTATTTAAGGTAAGGTTTATGGATATACGGAAAATCAAAAAATTGATCGAATTAATACAAAAAACTGGTGTCGCTGAAATTGAGATTCGCGAGGGAGAAGAATCCGTTCGCATTACTCGTGAAACCAAAATGCCTACCATGATGATGGCATCCCCCATGCCGCCTGTCATGTCTCATGTTGAAAGCAAAATTGAATCTCACACCAATGAACCCCATCAAGCTGGAACAGAAAAACATACTGTAAAAGCTCCTATGGTTGGAACGGTTTATCTTTCCCCTACTCCTGGAGCAAAACCATTTGTAGAAATTGGCCAAACTGTTAAGCTTGGCGATATTATCTGTTTAATTGAAGCGATGAAAATGTTTAATCAAATTGAAGCAGATAAAGCGGGTACTATTACTTCTCGATTGGTAGATAATGGCACCCCAGTCGAATTTCATCAGCCTTTATTCATCATTGAGTAATCTCCTAGGACATCTTTATGCTTGATAAGATATTAATTGCTAATCGTGGAGAAATCGCTTTACGTGTTTTACGTGCCTGCAAAGAATTCGGTATTAAAACTGTGGCGGCACATTCCACAGTAGATCGCGATCTTTTACATGTACGTTTAGCAGATGAGTCTGTTTGTATTGGACCACACCCTGCCGCACAAAGTTATTTGAATATTCCTGCGATTATTAGTGCCGCAGAAATTACTGATGCTGTCGCTATTCATCCTGGCTATGGATTTCTTTCTGAAAATGCAGATTTTGCTGAACAAGTTGAAAAAAGTGGTTTTATTTTTATTGGCCCTGCTCCCGAAACAATACGCCAAATGGGCGATAAAATTGCTGCAATCAGTTTAATGAAAAAAATGGGAATACCTTGTGTGCCAGGTTCAAGTGAGCCGATAGATGATAATGATGGAGAAACCATTAAATTAGCACGCGCCATTGGTTATCCTATCATCATTAAAGCAGCTGGCGGTGGTGGTGGTCGCGGAATGCGAGTGGTTCATACTGAATCTCATCTTATTAATGCCATCGCTTTAACACGGAGTGAAGCGAAAGCGGCTTTTAATAATGATAAGGTTTATATAGAGAAATATTTACAAAATCCTCGGCATATCGAAATTCAATTATTGGGCGATGGCTTTGGAAATGCCATTTATCTTGGAGAACGAGATTGTTCCATCCAACGCCGTCATCAAAAAATTATTGAAGAAGCGCCGGCCCCAGGTATCACACCAAAACAACGTGAAGAAATTGGCGAATTATGTGCAGAAGCTTGTCGCTCAATGAAATATCGTGGGGTAGGTACCATGGAATTTCTTTATGAGAATGAAAAATTTTATTTTATTGAAATGAATACACGGATTCAGGTTGAACATCCCGTCACAGAAATGATTACTGGCATCGATTTAGTGGTTGAACAAATCCGGATTGCGTCTGGTCAAAAATTGACCTTATCGCAAAAAGATGTTAAAATTCGTGGTCATGCTATTGAATGTCGAATTAATGCCGAAGACCCTCAAACGTTTATCCCCTCCCCAGGGCTAATTTCTTATTTTCATGCCCCAGGAGGACCAGGAATTCGAGTAGATTCACATATTTATGGTAGTTATAAGGTTCCCCCCTACTATGATTCGCTCATCGCTAAAATAATCGCCTTTGGCGATAATCGTGAATTAGCCATGGCTAGGTTACGCAATGCTTTGGATGAAACAGTGATTGAAGGCATTAGGACAAATATCCCCTTACATCAAGATATTTTGCGTGGTAATACCTTCCAAAAAGGCATGGTCAATATCCATTATCTTGAGAAATGGATGAACATGTAATCTTCAAATAAAATGATTGATCTAACAAAGAACAACGGGTAGAATAGTTGCTGTATTGTGAACAATCGGATTTCGAGGACAATTATGGCTATCAATACTTTAGAAAAACCAACATCTTTATTTGAGCTGACGCAAAAAAATCAGCCTTTACACGATAGCGTACGTCAGGCGCTTGAGAATTATCTTACCCAATTAAATGGTCAATTGCCTGACAACCTCTATGAGTTAATTCTGGCGGAAGTTGAAGCTCCATTAATGGAGTGCGTTATGGAATATACAAAAAATAATCAATCACGCGCTGCTATCGTCTTAGGTTTGAGTCGCGGTACCTTAAGAAAGAAACTCAAATTATACGGGTTACTGGACTAAGTTTCCTCAACATTAAAAATGATCTCATCAATCTAATCATCCAAGGGAATAATTTTTCTCCCTTGGATACTATTTGTATGCATTCCTTCTTTGTCTAAAAAATTGCGGGATTTCTAGTGGGTTCTGTTAAGTAATTTATTTGTGTATAATCCAAGAAACGATAACATCTCGAAGAAGCAAGAAAAAAATCGTGACGGGGGAGAGGTAATTTTTAAGGAAGCTAGATAATGCATACCCAGCAAACTACTACGGAAGATCTAAAAATAAATCTCTCACAAGAAACTTATTCTGAATTACAACAAGAAAATAATACAGTGATACAAAAAATAAGTGATCTTAATATTCCTTCTCCAACGTTACTTCCTAACCGCATCATGCCGCATCGTTCTAATGCAGGATTAAATCCGCTTGCTGATGCAGCGGCTCATCTTTTCTCGCTTTTAGGTAAATTAAAACAGCTTCATGCTTATCATCAATTCAATAGGCTACAAAAAGAACTAATCCAAGAAATTAACATTTTTCAAGAAATGATTATTAATCTAGGTTATAACAATGAGTATATTGCTGTTTGTCGCTATGTGATTTGCGCCACGATAGATGACGTCATTGAAAATACTGCCTGGGGCGGTCAAAACCAATGGCATCCTTATTCATTACTCGCAGCATTCAATCAAGATAGCCAGCATCAAGATAAATTTTTTATTATTTTAGCACGCGCCATTAAAGAACAAACGCTTTATATCGATTTAATGGAGGTAATGTATATTTGCTTGAGCTTGGGATACAAAGGTCAATATCGCTCTACAGAACACAGCCAGTATCAACTAGATCAAATTACAAATAATCTATATAAACATATCCAAGCTTTTCGAGGTAATTTTAGTAGGGCGCTTTCTCCTTTGCCTTTTAAAATTACTAAACCAAAAAAAAGAATTCCAGAAAAAAATACCTCTGCGTTTTTTATTTTTCTGCTATATGTTTACATCATCTTGATTCTCTTCGCTAGCCTTGACTATTTAACGGATATCATTTCAAATGAAACCTACCAAACTATTACAGAAATCAAAAAACTGGATTCTCTCCAACCGCCTGCGTAATATTTATTATTCTCAGATGAAATTGCTTGTTTCAATTGGCATGTTACTGATATTTTCTACTGCCATTTGGATAGGGGGTCAATATATTACCTGGGGTAGTTATGCACCCTATGCGCAACCAGAGAAGCGAATATATATTATTTTATTTATTTTTTTAATTTGGCTAGTTAAATTTGTTATTTTTGATATGAATAAATCTTCTTCAATGGCAATTCATGATCCGCAATTAAAATACAAATTACAAATGCTGAAAAATAGGTTTGATGGCGTACAGCAATTTCTTTATAAAACCACTATAAAAAAAGAAGGGAAATCTTTACGATTAAATCAACTACCTTGGTGTTTATTCATTGGCCCAGAAAGTTCTGGCAAAACCACCTTACTAGCTAATGCCGAAGTAAATTTCGCCTTACAACGCCAAATTCAAAATCCTCATCATTTGGATCCATCAGAAAATTGTGATTGGTGGGTAACGCGCGACACTAGTATTATTGATGTGCCAGGAAAATATTTAACCGCCATTGATATCGATAAAAATACTCAAAAAAAAATTGATTATTCTATTTTATGGAAATCATTTCTCCAACTAATCCGAACTACCCGCGGGAAAGATGGCATTAATAGTATTATTATTGCATTACCATTACCTGAACTTATAAAATCAACTGATCCGTTACAATTACTAGCTCATCAACGAAAAATTTTTAAAAGCTTGTATTACCTCCAGAAATATTTTTCTCAACCCATCCCGTGTCACATCGTTATTACCAAATGTGATTTGTTACCTGGCTTCGTGGAGTTTTTTTCTGAACTAGGAAATGATGAGACGACACAAGCCTGGGGTATCTCATTACCTCATCAATCAAATAATTTTAAAATGTATGAGGCCTTTAACGAACGATTCAATTCACTTATCAAAAAGTTAAATCAACAATTGTTATATCGATTACATCATGAACGTAATCCTTTACTACGCGTACAAATTAAAGATTTTCCTCTCCACATTGAACAACTTAAAGATCAATTACTCGATTTTATTAAAAAATTTTCAGCTGCACATTTCAATTTTCCCTTACAACATGTTTGTCTAACGAGCGCTATTCAACAAAATCATGACCAGCGATCAGTGGTATTAGATGAGGCAATTAATTCATCCTCTCATCAAATTCAAACTTTTCAGGAACCACCATTAACCTCGCGAGCTTATTTCATCAGACAACTAATTGCGCATGGCATTATAAGCTCACCGATTCCATTTTCCCCGCCTCATCAAACAAAAATATGGAAAAAATACACTATTTATGCTACATCATTTAGCCTGGCTTCATTGATTAGCATTTTATTAATTAAAGATTTTAGGCAAGGTGCTCAGCAATCGTATGCCACTAAAAATATGTTGTCTGAATATCAACTGAGTATCAAGCAAACACATAATTCTGTCAGCCATTTAGAAACTACAATCACATTACTTGATGCCTTGCAAAAATCAGCAAAAAATTCACATTTTAAATTTGATATTTCACAATTGCTTACTTTCTATTCGAATAAATCTCAAGAAAAAATGGAAATTATTTATTATAAAGCTCTACAAGCCTATTTGCTGCCTGAAATCAAAGAATATTTAGAAGAATATTTAAAATTACCGGTTAATCGAGAACCAAAATTTGTCTATGATGCGCTAAAATCGTATTTAATGTTAGCAGATGCAACGCATTTTAAAGCTGATTTTATCATTGATACCATGCATCAAACTTTACCTAAATCGATGCCGGAAGCAACGGTTGATCAATTAATTCAGCATCTTACCATTGCTCTCAATCATACCTGGAAGCCGCTTAATCTAAACAATGATACTATTTTTCAATCGCGAAAATATTTATCTAATATTCCTAGTGTAAGATTAGGGTACATTATTTTAAAAAATATAAATAATAATGAAAATATATCTGAAATTGATTTAAGTAATGCCAATAAGAATAATATTGTTTTTACTGATCAAACAATGACCCCATCTGTGGCTAATATGTTCACGGCCAACGCATTTTCTAATATTACTTCAAAAGAAATTGAAACAGCTATTACTGAAATCACTGCAGGAAATTGGGTATTAAATAATAATACCAATCCGAATATTCTACTTAATACAAAACTAGTTGATCAATTACGTAATATTTATATCACTAATTATTCTGAAGTTTGGGAAAAAATATTAGCAAATGTTCGCTTAACACCTCCTAAAAATCTTTTGGAGGCAGATACGCAAATTATTAATATGATCAGCAATCCATCGCCACTGCTACAATTACTGCGCACAATTCATGAAAATACTCACTTTGAACCAATAATATCTTCTAGCCAGAAATTACGAAACATCCATGTAATACTGGAAAAAAATACGCAAGGAGAAAATAACCTTTACCAAATTTTTTATGGGTTACAAGCACTGCATGAATATATTCAACCTGTTTTAAATGCAAGTGATGTAAAAAAAGCTGCATTTGACGTTATTTCTAATCGCCTAAAGAAGTTAGGCGCACCTGATCCGATTTTGCAACTTCGCTTAATAGCCTCTAAAAGTCCACCACCTATTCAAGCATGGTTAGATACAGTCGCTAATAATGCCTGGTATTTTTTGGTGCAAGAAGCAAGTCATTATCTTGATATGTCTTGGCAAAAACAAGTGATTCAATTCTATCAAGCTGATATTGCTAATCGTTATCCTTTTGGAGCTGGAACGAATCAAGAAGTTGAACTGAGTAAATTTATTAAATTTTTTAGTCCAACGGGTACAATAACAAACTTCTACAATCAATATCTGCAAGCATTTATCGATTCTAGTAATCCTGATTGGCAATGGAAACTTATTGATAATCAGAAATTACCTTTTTCTGAAGAAACTTTACGACAAATTCAACAAGCCTTGCTCATTCAGCAAATATTTTTTCCGAAAGGAGATAACAAACCTTATTTATATTTCAAAATTCAGCCATTTAAATTTGGAAATTTAATAAAACAGGTTAAGTTTAGTATTAATAATAAGGAAATAATAGATACTGGGGGCAATTTAACTAATTCGCATATTCTTATTTGGCCGGATATTCAAGATAAATTATCAAGTATCGCAATACAAGTTACCATGGAAAATTCACAAACAATCAATCATAATTTTTTAGGCTATTGGGGATGGTTTAAGCTTGTTAACCAATCACTTGAAAATGTGATCACAAGAAAACAAATGCTACTTAATTTTTCCATGAAAGAACAACCTGCAAAATATATTTTATATGTGCAAGGTCATCTCAACCCATTTTTAGCACTTAATCTTGGACATTTTAATTTGCCACCACAATTATCCGAAACAAACGCGTAATGAATATATAAGGAACAGTTTCTATGACGATATCAAAAGCGATCAATTACCAAGATAATAATATTACACTCAATGGCTATTGTGCTTATCCAGATGGATTAAGTAAAAAAACTCCTGCTGTCATGGTTTGTCATGATTGGACAGGAAGAAATGAATTTGCCTGTCATAAAGCAAATGATTTAACCAAACTTGGTTATATTGGCTTTGCAATTGATATGTATGGTGACAGCAAATTAGGTCAAACAAAAGAAGAAAAATCTGCACTCATTCAACCTTTCATCCAAGATCGTAATAAATTGCAAAGAAGAATCTTATCTGCCTTAGAAGCACTTCATAAAGTTGAATGGGTTGATTCTAAGCGAATCGCCGCGATTGGTTTTTGTTTTGGAGGCTTATGTGTGCTTGATCTTGCAAGAAGTGGTGCAGATATTGCTGGTGTTGTTAGTTTTCATGGTTTATTACACGCGCCAGAAGAGGCACGCCTATCTTCTATCAAAGCAAAAATTCTAGCGCTACATGGTTATGATGATCCCATGGTAACACCTGAGAATGTCATGGCTTTTGGAAATGAAATGACACATGCTAATGCAGATTGGCAATTGCATATGTATGGCAGCACAATGCATGCGTTTACTAATCCTGAAGCTAACGATCCAGGTTTTGGTACGGTTTACAATAAAACATCAGACTCGCGCGCTTGGATAGCAATGAAGAATTTTTTTACTGAGATATTTTAATTTAGTGAACATGGATGGCCAGTATGATTCTCCCAAAAATATCCTGATACTAGTTCCATTTACTTATATTTTAAAAAACATCGTCACTCCCCATGTCATCTTGGATTTGGATTGTATCAAATAATCCATGGAGAGTACTCAACGTTTTCGTGGTTTTGACCAAAATTAAGTAAAATATACCCTTATATTTCAACGGCAACTGTTATAATATACCTGTATATTTTTACGGGTAAATGACAATGAAGCGTTATCGTATTGATAAATTGAAAAATTGGCTCGTATCTCCTTCTCGCAAGCCAGCTGTGCTATTCCAACCCTGTCCAGGCCTATCATTTTAATTACGGTCATATCTTACGTTTTTTCAGTTTTAAATTTTCTATCTCGATAGTCTGCTCAGCCTTTGCTTCTTGAGATATTAACTTGGATACTTGCAATAAATTAAATGTATCATTCTTGTTGAGATAAGGACTCATGACTTTACCTAAGTTTTTAGTAAGGCCTAATTGAGCAAAAAATCCTTGCGCTGATCCTGTCATAAAGGCACGCTGTATTTTGGGTTTATTGTTTATATTTTCTTCTAATAGATTCTTGATGTGATTGAAATTAACATTAGATATAACCCGGTAATGCCAAGGCTCCACATATTCTAGCTGGTAGTGATTTTGTAAATGACTAATTAAAAATTCGGCTGCTTCATTTTTACGAATAGCTACTCTTTGGCCTCGCAACTTTGTCACGTTTGAGTTAGGATTGGTTGCTAAAGCATTCAATATCACTTTAAAATTTTCAATCGTTATGGTGCGACCATGAGAAAAGCCTATCTCATTAATGGATAAATTTGATTTCAAGACCTCAGCCAATCGTTCAATAAATTTAGATGAAAATTGTAAATCTATTTGCATCAGCATAATAATTTTTCTAATAGATCGAGTCGTTTTTAATAATTCCATTACAAAGTCATTTAGATCTTCCTCTTCTTCAAGAATAAGTGCAACAATAGTTTTGTTTTTTACTAACGCATCTAATAATAATTTTTTATCAATTAGATTAGCATCGCAATGTAAAATTTTGCGTCTCACATGGTCTAACGAACAAAGAAAATCATCTAAATTAATATAATTTGTTAAATCAGTATGAGTGCTATTTTTAAATTCTAATCCGCTAGCAAGCCAATTAGTTGCATCAATGCATATGCCCACTATTTCTCTTCTTCCCTGACCTTGTGACTTCGTTCTAAAATTTTCTAAAAATAATGATTTATAATGCCATGCAAGTGCAAATGCTTCTACAAAATTTTTTTGATCGCAAGCTAAGTTTTCTCTCTCTCTAATGGATAGTACCGTAGGAATTTCACTCAAATAGTATTGGCTTTTCTCAGAAGTAAATTGATTTGCCTCTAATCCTTTATTAACAATTTTTTTAAATGTTTCTTGTGGAGAGGCCGTTACTTTTGCATGGCATGAGTTTTTAATGCTAATCAATACATTTAATACGATAATAATATTATCTTGAGTAACTTGATAATAAGTATCGGGCATATAATAGAAATTATGGTTTAATATTGAATAATAATTCGAATTTAATTCGGTTTTAATTTTTTCCAAAAAATCAATGTCGGTCGCACTATTGTAAGTAAATTCGAAAGAAATAGCGTCACTTATCATCAAATTGCTTTTATATAAAAAATTCACACTAAAAGTTTGTTTTTTCAGCACAGCTCTATCCTATTGATGTAATTTTGCATTAATAATTTTGGTGATAACAGAACTCGTGCATTGTAGGATAGTAACTTTCTGTATGCAATATTTATTGGGGCAGCATCTACACGGATATTACCAATGGTTGTGTAAGATGTGTATATGAGCACAAGAGCAGTAAGAAAATCATTCAAACGCCATTCTTATACTCAAAACTGGAATGAATTTAGTTCCGTCAACTTTAAACAACTTAATCAAAATAATAAAGAAAAATTGGGGATTGCTATAGGGAAAGCTATCGCAAAAAATCTAATTATATCGTTTGAAGAAATAAATATAAAAATGGAAAAAATAGATGCATAATAATCTTATTGAATCGCGAGTTTTGCAACCGCAACAAAATTATTTATGTCAACTATTGTTGCTTCTGGCAGTGATAGTTTAATATTTGGTGTAATAGCTTTTTATGGGAGCATGAATAATATGAATTTATTTTCATTAATTCTCACCATGTGGTTAATTAAATTAATTATTGAAGTACTAGGGCTACCAATATCAATTAGATTAGCTAAAAAATTAAAAGAATCTGAACATCTTGATATCTATGATAAAATAACTCCCCAGGGTTGTCATCCTGAGGA
>MGXV01000073.1 GCA_001801485.1 Gammaproteobacteria bacterium RIFCSPHIGHO2_12_FULL_37_14 | reverse complement strand
AGCGATTTTGTATTTTAGAAAATTCTAAAATTCTTTGTTTTTCAAACTGTTATAGATGACATTGTGCATTTTCGAGGGTGTGGGCATTCCTGCCCAAACTGGTCCTGCAATTGTTGTGGATGGAATAATGGGTTGTCCTACAGCAGTCCACTGGCTTTTTATCAACTCCATTGCGTTTAGTGAATTGAGGTTTGAGTAAAAAATGTCGTATGCAGTATGAGATGCATTAATCACAAAGGCATTCTCGTCTGCATCTGATCCGAAATTAGCATTACCAAAAGTAACCCAATGTTTCAATATTGGATTTGGTTGAGTGGTTATTGCGAAAGCAGATGGTGTTATCGTAAAAAATAATATGATGAATATGTTTTGTCAAATACGTTTCATAATTTCGTCTCGTGTTATTGAAATGTGTGCAAATTCAACCAATTTCATCTATAAAATTTTATGTAGGGTGTATATTATCACCGCAGCATTAAGTGAATATTAAATGTACATTTGGTACAAATGAACAAAAATAATTAGGCTAATTAAAATCCTGACAGTAAGTAAAATTGAATTTTTTCTGCCGTGTTTTTTCTACCAAAGAAAACATTTTTGTTTGATCGGAGTTTGATGAAAAAAGTCGGCATGATAAGTCCGTATTATAACAGCTGCCATTTCTCTGAATCATAACGTCACAGTGACTCGTCGGGGTTTCAATGACAAGTTGTTGTTCATTGAAAAATGCTTGTTGAAATACGCGTCTTATAAGCGGCGTGTTAATTTTAAACGCACCCATTCCCCGTTTTATAAAGCTTAAAATAGACTGTTCTGCTTGTTGTGGCGTATGCCACTGATCGTATCGCCATAGGAACGATTGCATAAAATAAAATAACAAATCAACCGCTAAAACAGCGATCGCCATAAAACCCGATTGTTGATAGGGATTTTGCAGTGTATTTTCACCGCAACGCATTGTTAACAACCACAAACAAAACAACTGTATGGGTAATCGCAATGTGAATTCGAGCGCTTTTTGGCTGATTTGTTGCATCCATTGAAAAGCGTACCAGGGCGCCGTTAATGCAAAATCATCAGATGATGTCGGTGTTGACTGATAAAGCTGATAACCACATTTTGCTGAAAAAAGCATGATTTGAAATCCATAAAATAATGCTATTTTTGTTTTATCGCCCGGTGTTTTTTGTATGAGTTTTTTCCCTGCCGTCAACAGCGCGACGTTTAATGTCATCAGACCTAATTCACTGAAATTTTCAGTACAAAGTAAATATCCTAATGCAAGGATTCTCATCGCTGTTTGAATGTTAGTTTTTTGTGATTGAAGGTAGCGCATAGTTACTATATTTAAACCCTGCTCGGCATAAAATAATGGCGCGTGCACATAAGAGATGACAGAAAGTGCGTCTAATGCAGGATGGCTATTTTTTTGTGTTTGTGACGATACAATTTTTAAAAAAATACTGAGGGTTGCCCAAGATAATAATTGACCAGAGACAATTATTTTTTCATCAAAATAAATTTTATTTTTTTCTGATCGTACGTGAATGCAAACAGAATCGAAACGATGTTGATTTTGGCGAATCACATAAATGGCGACAGGAGTTGTAGAACGTTGAAACCATTGCAAGAGCTTTACATTTAAATCTTCCGATATCGCTGCATTTAATGGCAATAAAATAATTAAATGATTGCGATCATCAATTTTAAATGTTGGTTTCGCATCCTTTTTATAAAGACAATCAATGTTTTCCATCAATGTCAGTAATTTTTCTTCTGATAGTAACGGCTGCATAAAAATAGATTGATATTGCGCAACCATTTGACGCTGTATGTATGTTTCTGGTCGCATGCTACATCAACCCACGTGAATGAACGCTATCACTTTGCGATAATCCTTGTGACTGTGTTGATCCCGCTACCCAACTGCAGAGTCTTCCAAATAAAGATTGAGGATTAACATTAGTTGCTTGTGTACAAAGAGATTGAGCCTGCAGTCTTTGCGGTTTTTCTCCAAAAATAGCCTGGCACAATTGCTCTTCATTTTTTGGTAGTTCATCAAAAATCGGATTGCACTCATCTGCCAATGCTTCTTTTTCATCATCATTGCTTGCCATCAATTGCGGCACCGCGACGACAAACGGCAACGCTTTATGTTGTAACTTTAATTCGTTGTTAGCACGTAATGCGATTTCTTCAGCAATCAATGGTGGTACATCTTTTAATTGGTCTTGCACAATACGCTCAATATTCGCCGCTAGCGAAGGCATTTCAGATAAAATCCCACTCACAATGCCGACAATAATTTTGGTCTGTAGCTGAATAATTTTTTCAGATTGATCTAGCTCTGGAAAATCTGGACTGTGATCAACAAGATAGGGTTGATACAAAGGCAATAATTGATTGAGTGATGCGCGTGCATCTTCAAATAATTTAAAATTAAAATCGGACGTTGACAACATCGATAGTTTTTTAAACATATCAGGCAATATTTGAGAAATGTGCTGCAATCTTTCTTTAAGATTTGTTTCAACTGACAGTGATTTTAATTGTTTTAAATTAATCGCATGATCAAACAGAATTTTTCTGATCGGGCTATTGGGATTTTGCATGTCATCAAAATACGCTAACGTCAATACACCTTCCAATAGTCGATAGGATTGCTCAAACGCTTTCACAGCATTTCCAAGCGCATCCGATTGTGTCAAATCTAACTGTTTTTCCAGTGTTTTTCGATATTGTGTTCTAAATGCATGATAGCCTTCTTCAATTTTTGTTTTGACGCGATCCAATGCGGGCTCGAAGACTGTCAGTGACGTTGGATTGTCAAACTGTTTTATTTTTCCAGGCTGATCAACTTCCGGTGGCGGTGTAACCAGAGTGTATTCATCTGCCTCAAAACAACCGCTTCGATGACCATTACCACTGCCAGCCATTGCTTGTGCGCCTGTTATTCCAACGCGTCTGGGTGGTTGTTTAATACCTTCAGCATTCACCCGCATTAATCCACCCATATAATCATTCCAAACAGATTCGACGATGCCATGCGGTCTGTATGTGAAAGGTAAAACGATGGAAAGAATGGTTTCTGGTTGCGCATGATTTGGTGCAAATTGAACACTATAAGTAACTTGGTGATAATGGTCTGACTCTGCCAATAATTGATAGGAAAATAAAAGTGTACCCAATCCCAATGTTTGTGCTTCTTTTAAAATACGCATTACTGCTGTACCAGTGCTATGCGTAGTAAATAAAGGATCGGGGATTGGCAGAGGCAGAAAATGCATGGATCCCAGAGGAGAAAAAAATAATCCTTGATGCAATGGCGTTAGATTTGATGCGCCAAATAAAGATAATTGATCCGTTTGTGATTGCGTTAAACGATTTTCATAAGTGATTCGAAAATCAGTTCTTTGTCTTCGTCGTTTTTCCGTTTCGCTGGAAACAAACGCTTGCAGTTGGGCTGTGTCAGTATATTCTTTGTTGGTGTTTGTCCACACCCAGTATCCTGGATAGCTGCGTGATTCGTGCATGTGATTTCCAGTATACCATTTTCCAGTATGGACTTTAATTTCCTGGTTAAATCGATCCCACTCTTGAGCGCGTTGATGCGTTGATGCGACTTCTCTGTCGCGTCGTTTATCGCTGACAAAACGCACTTCGAAATTTTTTGTTTCGCCATCGATTACATGCATTAATTGCGTAACAGCAGTTTGATACGCATCAATAAATTGTTTTAATTTCTCTGGATTTCGTGCATTTTGAATCAATTCTGCAATTTGATCAAATGAGCGTTGATAAGAGATGAGCCTTTCAAAATCTTTTGTAGTGAGGCGTTGACTCACATATTCCGCATTGGGCACGGGATGTTTTTTCATCACCAATAATAAATTGGCAACAGCACCATAGAGCAATAATAATGGACTTTGTTTGAGTGGTGATTGTAGCTGCAGCGCCAGATAAGCACTCACCTGAAAATAATTAACGCCTGTTGAACCTTCTTGCAAATCTAAGACAGTTTTTAATTGATGATGAATACCATTTTCCCGCGCTCTAAAATCAATTTTATTAATGCGATCGTTATAATCAGTAAATAGCGTATTTTGAATAATAAAATGAATCGCTTCTTTCAAATATTCTACATCTTCTCGATAGGGTGTTGCGCTGATCTGTTGATCGAGTGTCAATAAATGATTGGCGATATGAGAAAGTCGTTCTTCTTGTTTTTCAAAACCATCATGCACATCGTGATATAGCGTATTTAATACAATCAAAATATCACTGTTTGTTTTTTGTAGTGCGTAAAATTTTTCTAAAAACAGCCACGTCTGCGCGTCTATTTTTTCTTTTAACGCATTAAATTCTTGATGCATCTCTTGACGCATCTGATCGATTAAATTAAATAATTTTCCAATCGCTTTAAGAACAGCTTCATTTGGATGGGGTGTTGATTTGGGTTTATTAAATAATCCTTTGATATTCATCACCGCTTCAGCAATGGAAACAACTGCAACAGCAGGGTTAACCGATGCAGCAAGAAGACCGTGGCCAAATAATGCCGCGCCTTGTTCGATTGCATCCAATGTTGATAATCCAACCGTTGCTAAATCTTGCGCGACTTTTTTAGTTTCTTCATCGCCAAATAAAAATAATAATTTCGCAGCACTTGAAACAGTTTGCGATGCACTATAAATAGCGTCTGAAAATTCAACTCGCTTTGATAATTCTTTGGTTGCTTCATGCTCTAATTCACGTGATTTTTGCGTAATGGCGTCAATCAATAGTTCGCCATTATGATGACGCGCTTTTAATTCTTTTAGTTCACTATCCAGTTGACGTATGTGTGTCATATCGGACACACGTGAGATATCGACTTTCGTACTTGCATCAAATATTACTTCCATCATTTGCGTTAATTTGTCTTGATCATGATGGATGACGCCAAATTTTCTTTTACAATCTGTGATTAATTGTGATGCGCGTGCAATTTTTAAATCTATGTTTGTTTGAAGTGTTGCTGATGCTTGCGCATTATTTTTTGCATTGTCTTGTAACTGATGAATATCCGCAGCGATTACCTGTATTTCTTGATGAAGAGACGAAAGTGATTCTTGTTGTTGTGGTGTTAACGTGATCGCAGCAGATTGCATTGCCTCTGGTAAATCAGTATTTAATTTTTCAAGTGCTAATAATGAAAGATTGTTTGGTTCCGCCATCATCTTTTGCATTTTGTCCAAAAGAATATTTGAAGGACTTTCTTGATGTAGCGCAGCATCTAACGTGCGTCTAAAGTTATTGATTCGCGGCATATCTGGCGCAATATTTTGCATCAATGAATCCAAATACTGTTGATCATCTGGAATTGATAGTGGCGTGTAGTCAGATTCAAATGGAGTATCTTCCAGTATATCGCGTAATAGGTGATTGGCTTTAACAGCAGCATAACTACCAACAGAATAACCAGCCGCACTTCCGAGTGGTCCAGCGACACTGCCAACGGTTATTCCTGCAGCGCCACCGACAATACCCAGTGTTACATCCATAGCCGTATTAACGACCACTTTTGTTTTGTCTTCTGCGCCAACGCTTTTACAAATTCCTGTGGCAACCTCACATATAACCTCTGCTTTTTCAGCGCCATGAAATAGGTGATTTTTAGCGGTTTTGAGTGCGTATGCTTCAACAGTCTTTGCTGCATTGCCAGCAGTGTGGAAAATTTCTGCTGTTTCTTCTGCAACTGGTTGTTGCTGCGATTGTTCTTTTTCTTCTTGTGGTCGCATAAATCAATCTCAAATGTTATAAGATAATGAGTGTGGCGGGAATGACAATAATTATTTTTTTAATTTCAAACCTTTAATAAATTCTTCCGCCTGCACTTTATTTGGTAATTCGATGACCATGTCCTTGCCAAGTGCGGAGTTTATTGTTGCAGAATTAATAATTTTTCCGTTTATCACTATGTTTGCAATTTTTCCAATAGGATTTTTTGTAAGATTAGAAAATTGTTTGGCGGCAGCTGGTTTTAATATTACATGCACGCCGGTTGCAGATTTTGTTAAATGAGCAGATTGAATAGTTGACTGATCAAATATTATTTGGCTTTGAATCACTTGAAATACAACCCCATGATTTGGGGTTGGATTATTAGCCATTGCAGATGAGAAAAAAATTAGACTAAAAATCACTGACAGCGCTGTAATTAATTTATTCATTTTATCCCCATCTCTTTTTTAAGCGTTAAATTTATAACTCAAACCTGCATAACCAGCATACGTTGCAGGAATATTGTTATTAGATTTCAGTGTTGTAATACCTTGCAGTGTCAACGCTACGTTGTGGGTTAAGTTGTAAGAAGCGCCAACGCCAAATTCAGGAACGTAACGAACCGATGCTAAGGTGGTTGAAGAATCAGGGAAAACCCCCAAGCGTGAGGTCACTTGCGTTGTATGCAATCGCATCACGCCCGCTTTTGCAAACACATTGAATTTCTGATTAATCGGTAAAATACCTTTTGCTAATAAATCAATACCGTAATTATCTTTATTCTCAACAGCAAGCATACCGCTTGAAATACCTGGAATAGGCGAATTAGCGAGTACATCAGCAAATTGTGTGTAACCACTTTCAAGTGCAAAGTAGGAATTAAATTGATAGCCAACATTACCATTCCACGCAAAACCTGTGTTTGTTATGCTGTCTTGAGAAATAGGCGCTGTTGTTGGTTTTGCAAAATCAAATTTGTCATAACCTAAATTACCGCTGATAAAAAATCCTGCGTCGTTGTTATTAGACGATGGTTGATCAGAAGCGGGGATGTTTGTCATTTCACCTGCCATAGCTACAGAAAACGCTGCCAATGCAGTTGCACCAACGAAACCAACAATTACTTTTTTCATATAAAAACCCCAATATAAATTGAAGCTTCCGTGCTAAAGAATTCCAAAAAATTTAAATTTGCGCAATGCTGTTATCCCGCATTAGGGGTAATAGTACAACGATAGTTACCTGGCGCTATTTTTGAGATTAATACACGAACAATGCCAGGTTGAAGAATTTTATAATTTGAAAGTGATGTAGAAACGTCACAATTAGTTAACGGATAAGTCTTCCCACTTTTATCCCTAGTAATTTGATTGAGCACAATGCCAATTTTTGTCACAGAATATTTTTTTGCATTAGCGGGCGTTAACCATACTCCATTGTAAAACGGTAAAGCGCTATGCTCAAGATCGGTGCCATAGGGATTATTGAATGTGCCATGTCCTACCGTATCGCCATAAACTATCGCGCTAACACCCGTGGTCCAATCGTGAATTGTGTTATCTGGGCGAACATCAACACACCAATCCTGCGAAGGATTACAAGTTGAATCGTCTGAAGTGGTTGATACACCGTGTGATACAGTTGAAAAAATAGCGGCACTTGCCAGTTGTGGTGTTACAGACAAAATGACTGTGCTTGTTAAAATTATCATGAGTGATTTTAAAGGGCTTTTCATTATTTTGTTCCTATAATTATGTACAGCGTTAGTCTTGTTTCCGTATAAAAAATTCCATGCGAGAAAATAGCAGGGTTTCATTTGATAAAATAGGGTATTTCTACCGTATTATTAATTTATGTACAGAACAGACGTCTGACTATCGATTTTTACCATATAAAACGGCCGATTTTATCATTAGGGGGGGGTAGTCAAATTTATTTTATTTCCATCTATACGTATTTCTACCCTATTCATCACAGAGATTTTCATGCAAAATGCCTCGTCAAAAAAAATCATAAAATAATCAGGAAAAAGTGTTCGTGAGAAATTTTACTATTCGATCAGGCGCAAAAAATGATGCCGCATCGTTATTTTCTTTAATTCAAGAGTTAGCGATTTATGAAAAAAAGAAATTATCTGGTGTGAAATTGACGCCAGAAAAAATAATCGCTGATGCATTTTCAGAAACGCCACGTTTTCATGTATTGATTGCAGAACACAATAATCAACCGATAGGTTATGTATTATATTTTTTCACTTATTCTGCTACCATTGGCGCACGTATCTTATATTTGGAAGATTTACTTGTTCGTGAACCTTATCGAAAAGAAGGTGCTGGTAAACAGCTAATGTCAATGCTTGCAAAAATTGCAAATGAAAATTCTTGTTGCCGGGTGGAATGGCATGTTTTTACGTGGAATACGTCAGCATGTACTTTTTATAAATCATTAGACGCAACACAAAAAAAAGATTTAGTGCAAATGCGTTTAGAAAAA
This sequence comes from Gammaproteobacteria bacterium RIFCSPHIGHO2_12_FULL_37_14, assembly GCA_001801485.1. Next base: position 43,540 of record MGXV01000073.1, on the reverse strand, counting down.
TCTGAAATGGATAAGCTCATTTTACATGATGAAAATAGCAATACTGCTTATCGATCTAAACTCTAATAATGACAAGGCGAATAAAGTGATGGCGGTTATTAATCCTCAGAAAGTTGATCACAAAAATACCTGCTATGTTTTTTTGAGCATGCTGTATTTAACGTTTATGTCCGCTTCGCTTTTGCTTTCATATCGTTTTGTAAATATTGCCGGTGTTTTGACAGTTGGTTCTGTTTTTGTAATTCCAATAACGTACGCAATTTCAGATATTATCAGTGAATTATATGGCTATTCAGCAATGCGTGCCACAATTTGGAAAATGTTATCCTGTCTTTTCATTTTAAGTTTATTACTTGATGGATTGGTTCATCTTCCCGTGAGTTCAAAGTACCAGTTATATACACAGCATTATCACTTTATATTTGATCCGCATGCTGCGAATTTATTTTTCTAATCTTGCTGGAATCCTTCTTGGGATGTTTATTAATGCTTATTTTCTCGTGAAATGGAAAATAAAACTGAATGGTCGATTTTTTTATCTACGCAGCATCGTATCTTCTGCGCTTGGGGAACTTATTTTTACTGGCGTTACCGTGACTCTGGTTCAGATTGGTATATCAGGTGCGCACGCGATTATTGAAATGATTCTGGTATCGTTAACGATAAAAATAATGTTTACTTTGTTTTCGTCTTTTCTTGCCGCAGGCATTAAAAAACGTCTGATTCAAATTGACGGTGGAAATTATTTTGAGGTTGTGAATAACTACAACCCATTTACAATAAAAAGTGCTTAAGCAAAGTAATAGATGTAGGTATGCCGTCCACATTTAAAAACGCATTCAAGAAAATAGCGGGAGTAAAGTGTACTTTTCGGCCATATTGACTGTCCTTGCTGTGTTCAAAATTGTTCCATTTTTGGCAGTAGGTATGATAGGATGCCGATCAATAAATTGAATGAGGTTTCTTGAGTGAAATTTAATCGTGCTTTTATTACCACTACTTTTTTTCTGTCTTTATGCTGGGTAGGTTTATCTTACGGCGAAATTCCTTTTACAGTAATGTCCAATCAGTTAAAGCAAAAAGTGAATAACGCTGCAATTATTCATACTGTGGAATCTGCCCTGAAACAGTCAAATATAAATATTGGCAGACATTCACAATATTCGTCAGCTAAAATTGAAGTGATAAAAGATTCTGACAATAATTCGCAATATATTTTAGTACATTTAATGTCTCGTTATTTCTTATCGTATGAAATTATACGCATTAATTTAAGTAATGACGGTTCTGTTATTTACCCCGTTATCAAAGACTATCATTTAAATAATGTAGACTATGCAGCACAATCTATCAGTTTGGGTGACACAAAACCCACATGTCCATCCCAATATAACACTGGCAAACCTCTATTTGTGATTGGCACACCCAATTACGGTGCAGCTAATGAAGATGATAATTCAAATTCGAGCACTTATCAGGCTGTCAACCGTATTAGTCGTGATGTTTTAAAAACACATCAATATCAATTGGTGCAATTATTAGACGGCAATGCAACGATTAAAAATTATGAAAATATATTAGCTTGCCCGAATTTAAAATATTTCCAACATATCGGAGGTGAAGATGTTGATGGTGAATCTTTCTTTCTGTATGACGGAGATTTTGATGCCAGTTACTTTGCAAAAAACCCAGAGCTTAATTTTTCGGGAAAAGTGATTTCATTTGATACATGCCGCGCATTTGATCAAGTCAATAATGGTTTTTGTCCATTAATTACTAGTATGAAGCACCCACCTGCCGTTTATACAGCTGGCAGCAGCGAACTTTTAATTTTTGGCTCTCCTGAAACGTATGCTTGTTTCTGGCATAAAGTCTTACTTGATGAAGCGCCCGTAACAAAAGAAACCTTGATGAGCTGCGCAAGAAAAAATGACCCTGCAGTTTTAGATTCTCATTCAGGCATATATTTTATTGGTGAACTTCCGCGCGATATGAACGACCAAACTCTTAATAGAATTATTATCAAAACTAACAAAAGAACAGTCGGTGTACCGCCATTAGATTATGATGTGTTTAAATTACAGCAGGGTGAATTTGTGAAAAGCTACTCTATTCAATCCAGCGACGAAGGCATTGTCTCTTGCGCACCAGACCCTTCAAATAAGATTCAATTAATTGATAATAAAAACTTAAAATCTGGGGAGTTTGTTGCGGAATACGATTCTACTAATAACACCTGTCAATATTCAGAAATATCTAGAATGACAAGAGCTGCTGGAATAACGCGCGATATATATGGTTTTTATCCAGAAGATTCATGTTTTATTCCACCTCAGTAATTGAGAAGGGAATTTAGGTGAGAATATGACAGTTTCCGGCGTATTTGCACTTTTATCTTAGCGAGAGCAGCTGACAAAAAGAAAACAAGAAAATTGCTGTGAAACTGGATTCTGCTTGCTTGTAGCAATGTAGCAGAAGTAGCAGTGTAGCAACCACACTATTGAAAATTTTAATTTTACTACGGTTTCAAAGTTTTTTTCTTCGCAGAGACATGTCGTTCGTTCAAATTAATGTCAATATATTTATCTGTAATGCTGCTTGAGCTGTGTCCCGCATCATCGCGCACGTGTTCACGCGGGCGAATTTTGACGTCCTCTGAAATACCGGTATGACGCAACCAATGAACCGTTGCTTGCGATAATTCTTGCGCGTCCTCTTCACATTTCTTTTTTCGCAACACAAAAATAGCTTCATCAAAACAATCTTGAACAATTTTTCTGACGTGGCTAGTGTCAGTCATTGCATTATTACCGCGCATTTTTGGAATTAATGGTGAATTGTCATTCGGTAAGGGCAGGGAAGGTGAAAGCTCTAAATGTGCGCGCCAGCGTTTGAGTGCAGCAAGTATTGGAGGACTTACCGCAATTTGCCGTTCTTTATTTCCCTTACCTACGGTTGTAAACCACCAATGATTATTATGATCTTTTGCAAAATCATTCATGGTTGGTGTCCAGCGCTCATTGGCTGTCAATTCAGAGATACGTAAATACATGCCGTATAAAATAGAAATAATAAATAATGTGCGCTCGTATTTATCCGGATCATCTTTTGCCATTCTTTCCGCAGTTTCAATTACCGTTTTCCACTGAAATTCTGATATGCGACGAATTTTAGTTTTTGTTTGATGTGAACGGTAAAAACGATTTTTTTGTTTGATTTGCACAATAGGATTAATCTGCGCTATCTCTTCTTGGATTAAAAAATTAAAATAGCAATTTAAAATGGTAAAAATTTCGCGGAAGGCTTTTTCGGATAATTGATAGTCGCGGCGATTCGGTGATTTACCTTCTTTGTTTTCTGATTTTGAAACTCTTATTAAAAATGGTCGCCATTTTTTATTGGATATTCGCAATCCCTCTTTATCCATAATAAAACGCGGCACATTTTGATTGCTAATCCATGATATCGGCGGATTTTGGCAAAACAACAAATATTCTTCAATACCTTCACGTTTCATATCGCGCATGTTTTTTTTCCCAACAAACCAACAGTATTGCGCAAAGCGCTCGATCTCGCGTCTGAAGCTATTAAACGTTGCTTCATTACTTTTGTAGCTTAATAGGAACTGTTTGGCGTATTTGAAGTCATGGCTAAATTTTTCAGACAGATGGAGTGGGGGAGTGTCAGATTTTAAAAATTCGGCGTTATCGAAGATGGCTTGTGGTGTGTATGACTGTTTTGAATTCATAAAAACCTTTGATAATAAATATGAGATTGCCAGAGTCTTCGGCAGTTCCGAAGACTGCCGAAGCGGTTCCGCGTAGGTTCCGCATAACAACTTAAGTCAATTTCGTCAATTTTGCAGACACTGCCTGCAAAATTGTAACTTATTGATTTATAATGTATTATTGTTGTTCCGCCCCATTCGCCGCGTAAAGACCGCGTAAAGACCGCGTAAAGACCGCGTAAAAGCCGCGTAATTATTTTTTGTCAGCTAATCGCCATTTAGCACTTCTTTTTATTCCTTCGAGGGTTACTAACCCAAGTGTTTTTAGATGCATAAAATTATCTTGTAGTGTTCTATCAGCAGGCGGATTTTGTAAGCGCTGCGCAATTTCACGTATAGATAACGGTTGAGCTGATTCACCTAATATCTTTAAGATTTCAACTTCTCGTTCTTTTAATCCATGGGGTAGAGTGGATGGCTCGTGTAGTGTTGCACCGATAGGTTCTTTAAAAGTGAATCGTACCAAAAATCCATCCGTTTCTTCTGAAAAAGCGGGTTCAGGTAAATTTTCATCCAGGCATAATTTTAGAATACGACGCGTACCACCGCCCCAACGTTCAATCAATCCGCGCCCGTAAAATACTTGTGATATGCGTTCATTTCTTCTGCGAGAAGGGTGTCTAACACTCAACTGATCGATGGTTAATCCGCCATAGAGATGACCGACATTATGAATTTCTAATGCATCATTAAAAATCATCAACGCGATATCACCCGATGGTTTTGAATAATCTCGATGAATAATGGCATTGATAATCGCTTCACGAACAGCCACCAATGGCAGTGCTGTTTTTTCAACACGTTCAAATTGATTGGGATCAAAATGTGCTGAAATAGGGATGTGACGCCTAACAAAATCTTCTGCAGCAGATAATATTTGAAACGCGTTTCCACGCATTTGCTTGCTGTCTAATGTCACATCCATTGTGTCATCAACAAATCGACCCATGCGAATAAAACATTGTGAATAATCTGCAGGCATTTTTTTAGCGAATAATACCATTGCTGCATTATTCAATTTATGATCCTGGATAAGATCAAATTGCGTTAAAATTTCATGGACATTTTCAGTGTATTCTTCTTGTGGAATACTGCCTTTTGCAAGACCTGCTTTCATTGTTCTAAGCATTTCAGTTGAGTCAAGATCGTCAACAGTAAATCCATTAGCACTCATGGATTCCCATGCTTTTGACAATCCAACATGTTCCAACAGTAAATGCTGATATTTTTCAGGTGGCATAGGGCGTACGCCAGATTCTGTTTTAAGATACGGTCTGCTTCTAAATGTATAGGGCGCATCTTCTTTTGATGCCTTGCAGGAGAAAACAATGATAAATTTATCTGAATCCGGTATTTCAACATAATGAATTTCAATTTGTGGATAAGGATCAAAGCTGTTGCAAAATTCTGTTAATTTCTTTCTGGTCGAATCAGTGACTTCAGTGCCGATGATTTTTTTAGAATCAGAAATGCCAATAAATCCATAACCACCCTTCACATTGAGCATCCCGCACAAGGATTTCCCCAGTTTTTCTATTTCTGCAATCGTTTTTTTGTATTCGATTGTTCTTTGTTCGCCATGTTTTATGAGCGATAATATTTTATCAAAATCCACGGAATTACCCTTATTTAAATAGATTTTGGCGACGCGTCGCCAAAATCTTTTGGTAAACAATGTACTGTTTTTTACATCACGGAAATATACGCTAAATACAATTGCGCCACAAGCTGTGGCGCAATTCAAAAATTTAGTAAATATTCGATAATTGTAGCATGATTTTTATTTAAAATATAGCGCCTTATAGTAAACACTATCGGGGATTAGGATAGGCTGCTAGAAATATAATTTTCAAAGTTATTATTTCAAGCCTAGTTCCTTTTCCATCGCCTGTGCACCCTCTTCTACCATACGCATCACTTTCATCATGCCTTCATATTGCATAAAAAGCATTTGGATTTCCATCGGCTTTAATCGTTTGAGTAACGACATTAATTGATCCAAATAAGGCGATAAAACTACGAAAATAAAATTTTCTTCAGGTAGCGTATCTATTTGCATACCGATTTCATTGACTTTTTCTAACGTGTTTTTTTCATGGATGGTATATTGCATAATGCCTCTATAAATTATTTCAATTAGGAAATTTTTTGCCGATCAAATTAATAAATTCCTCAGGTAATTTCGATAAAATTAATATCTGGATTTATTGACTATCAAATGCATATCTGAATGAGTCTTGTATAAATGCTGATTTGTTCTGGATGGCTTCAGCGAATTTTGATGATAAAAGCATACAATAAAGATTGGGGCGAAATTTCCCATCTCGATTAACGATTCTTTTTTCGCGTTCAGTCAAAAAATCGATAGGCGCATCTTTTTCTACAATACCGTCTTTCTCATTAAAATAATTAACAGCATGAACTAATTGGACGTCTGAATGCTCTTTATCTAACTCCAATACTTTTAATACTTCAAATAGCCCCTCTTCTTTTGCATTCTTATATTGTTTTTCAAGTGCATCACAAAAATGAGCATATTTAATTTCATCATACTGTTGAGTACTGTCATTAGACAGATTATTTTGTTTTGTCATCATTGATCACCTTTAATTCTTTGGTAACTGTCGTGAGTGAAAATTTTTCCATATTCACTGTAAATTCATTTTGATGCGAGAAATAATACCATGCGAATGCTACGATATCGTGTTTATTTATTACATCGGTATACACGTTTCGTACTTTTCGAAAATTTAAACACAAAATATTCATGTTGCGTTTTTTCGGTGTATTCTCATACTGACTCAAGTACTGTATTAACCCATCGAAAATTGTTTGGCTGAGTATTCTGATCCGCGGGTTGGCTTTTACAGACTGCTTGAATAAATGTTCCTACTTCTTCTAAATTGCTTCTTAGTGCATCAATATTTTCTTGCGTCAGTTCAAAATTATAGGTTTTTTCATTAATTTTAATTTTTTCTGGAGATCGAATACGAAATTTTACTGTATAGCTACCTGGTTGCCAGTAGAAGTTTTCTCTCATAAATTTCATATGATCTTCAAAATCTTTGCTTGCTATAAAATCGGCAGGATAATTTTCATTTTTCTTTTTCATATATTGCATCATTTCCACAAATTTTTCTGATTGAACTCTGATTTTTTTTATAAATGCAGAATCCTGAAATCTAAAAAATCTCTCAACTAACGATAAAGTATTTAATTTAATGGCAATAGGAATAATGTCACGTTGTATAATTTGATTTTCACCTTTGTTGTTTTTTACCTCACTAAAAAACTCCGCCATTCCAGCCCATTCAAAGTTATGCTTTGAGCCATTTTCGTGACAAAGTTCAACACTCATAAAATCAATTATAGAATCCTTTTTCTTTGTATTAATCGATAAACGTAAATTAAAAATTGGTCCATATATTGTATAACCGATACAGGCTATTTTTTCTGGAATAATTGCTATAACTGGCTTAGAAAAAAAATTGCATACCCATGTGATAATTTGTGGTATCCAAGCGGCCGCGCCGAGATATGCGATTATGTTAGTTACGCCACCATATGTACTCATTACGCCGCCTTCTCGATATGTACTTTCATTTTTATCTTTTCATGGTCAAGCATATCTTGAATAGCAAGCTCAACAAATTGTTCTGGTAAATACCCTAATTTTTCAGCGAATTTTTTCGCAGCAGATGGACTCACTGTTCGCCGACCATTTTCAACATCACACAGATATTGACTGGAAACATCTAATTCCTTCGCAAATGCAGTTTGACTTTTTTCATCGCACATGCGAATTGACCAAAGCAAACCACCGAGTGTTAATTTTTTCTTGGTAATCTTTTGTAGCGCTAAAGCCGCTTTAATAGTCATGTTTGTTTACCTCTACAATTGAGATTAATCTAACTTCGTGTGTTTTTGTTTCAACATAAATTGCTCTATAGGCTCTATTTAATCGAATAGATCGCTGCCCTTTCCTGTCGCCTTTTAATGACTCATCATGATAACCACGGACCTTTCTGACAACCTCGATCCCATATTTTTCAACTGCATTTACCCAGTACTCGAGCTTTGATGCAATATGGACTGGAACCTTCTTCAAGTCCTCCGTAGCATCTTCTGTAATATCAACAGAGCATCTCATAAATTCCCCTTTATAGTGTAAATATACCCTAATTTGGGGTAAATATCAACCCCAACAATCTACCCCAATAATCTAGCGCTTACAGAAGCATCTTTTGCTCCAACTACTTTGAGAAAGATGCTATATTGGCAATAGAATTTAGACGGAGTTATAACATGATAGAAAAAATATTTTGCTACTTTTTGAAGCCAGAGGGGCTATTTTTAACCGGATGTTTATTTGCAATATTTGGTCGTCAATTTATTGGTGGAAATTCAGATCTTTTGTTTTTAACATGTTTGCTTTATTGGGCAGGATTTTTTTCATTTAGAGTATTCGTTTCGCCACACTTTAAAAAGCTATTTGCTCGGTCAATCAAACAGTAATTAAAAAAATTTATAAAAAGGCGGATAAACTCCGCCTTTTTTTATTTAGCTTGTACGAATCAATTTATGCTGTTGACCTATACAGTTTTTAAGCCATGTGTTTAAAAATGAATTCAAACTATTCTGAAGTTTTTGGTCAGCATTATTTTCATCATCATAAACACAATCATATGTCCGAATATCTTGATATGTTAATGCTTCCGCAGATTTACTATTTTTAAATATGCGAATCTCCATATCAGGATCAGGAACGATATCACCGTTTGAAACGTAATTATGAGCTAACGCAATAATGATTTGGTCATCATTACTACTCAACATATCCAGGCTTAAATCCATATATCCTTTCGATATGCTTTTCATGTAATCACCAGATTCCATATTCAACAAGTCTGGTATCAGTCGAATTAATTTTTCGTAGATTTGTTCATTTATAGTCCGCATTACTATTTCTCCTGTTTAGTTAAAAAAATAAAAGGGGAAAAAGAAATTCCCGCAAGAGGGATATCCAATTCCCTTATTGGGTTAGAAAAACAACTCACAAATTTAACAAAGACCCCACGCCGCATCTTCATAACCAGGCAATGCGCGTATCAATTGCTTTCGTAATGAAAAAATTGCGCGATCCGCAACTGAATTAGCATACTCATTTGTTTCACAACTTTGATACTCATAACAATCGCATAGTTTAAAAAAATCAACTGGTTTAAACGTTTCAAAAACAGAATCATATTCATATTTGTATAGATAAGGTTTTTGAGACTTACTATAACGATAATTAAAAGACTCATAATTTTGATCGACAAGAAGTTGCCCAAGTTCATTTTCTGTCAATTCGACTCTAATATTGCGATGAGCAAAAACAAATTTTCGCTTTGGTGTATATCTATCACAATATCCATCTGTAGCAGCATATACTAAAGCATCAAATGATTTTTTATCCAGTATATAAGCACTCACCTTATTTCTCCTTTTTAGTTAATAAAACCCAAAAGAAAAATAAGATTTACCCATCAGGGAAAATCAAATTTCCCCAATAGGCATGCTAAGATAACTTAAGACGCACAAGCTAAATTTTTAAAGAACGAAAACATCAAAAATAGATGTTAAATTTTAAAACAAATTAAATTGATGAAAACGCCATTCACAGCCACTGTTTTTTAAAAAAACAATAATTCAGTTTATTTGAATGGAATTTTCAGGAGTCAGGCTAACTTTCGTTAGGTTCACGAAGCATTGGACTGTGCGTGATTTAAGTAATAGACGCATCAATGACTTGATTGCGTTTCGCGTCATTTCAGACGCTCATCAGTACTACTTTTATAACAGCCTATTATATCAAAAATTCACTTAAAAACCAGTGTTTTTAACAAAATAAGCGCTTCATCATAACTAATAAGTTTTTTGTTTTTTGGTTAACATAATGCATGTTTCTTGAAATGATATCGTTTGCTTCATTCAATTGTTCATTTGATAATTGCGATTTTAATAACATCAATCGTTCTTCGGCCTCTTTCATTCCATTTTGATTCGAAAAATAATACCAGACATAAGCAGTAAGTATGTCTTTTGTCACAACTGTCGTTCCAGTCTCATACATTTTTGCCAGCAAAAACTGCCAGGTTTTATTACCCAATTCGGCATATCGGCTTGCTAAAAAATACTCTTTTTTATTTGCCTTATGTTCCATATTTTTTGAAATATTTTTTACAATTTTCTTAAACATGCGCAACCTCTTTTGTTTTTGTGTTAGTTGATATTTTATATTGACAAACATTATGAATAATCATCTTGATACATTTTTTATAATGCTCAATTTTTCCGTACATTAGTTTTTTTTCTTCAAATATCTTTAAATCAAAACAGGTTTTTGAAAGACACATCAAATCATCAAATAATTGTAGTAATTCATAAAATGATGTTGATAATGTGCTGTTAATGGATAGATCATATTGCACGCCACAATCACCGACATAAGTTACATCCGATTTTGTTTTGGCTTTGATGAGCTTTTTCATGCGATCGCTTTCACGTTTAAAAAACAATATTGATTGTGAAATCTGTGCTTGAAAATACCCTAATCCAAATGCTTCGAATGAATCATAATCTCTAACAATACTATGTAATTTATCCAATTTTTTAAGACAAATGCTTATGCGTGTCTTATCATTAATTTTAGATTTAAAAATCCAAAGTGTTTTATTGCTTTTGGGTATAAACATAAAAATCTGTTTCATGCGCTCTCTCCTGCTTCACTGATTGCTTTTTGCAGCGTTGACAGCCTCTGATCGCCTTTCAAAACAGCCGATATTTTAGGATTATTGCTTGGGTATATGATAAATAAAGGCGTGCTTGCCTTTTCAAGGCGTAAAAATTGCAATCCTTGCATTAATTGATTTTCAACGTCTTGCGAATGCATTTGTTTTTTAAAATCAGGTGAATTCAAATGCAAATTGTTTAAATCTGTTGTGATCTCATTTTTATTTAATGGATTTGCCATCATTGCCATATCCGTATATTCCTGAAATTTACTCGGATAACGTGCAGCAGTAATTGCCGCAGCCGCTTCATACAACGATAATTGATTTAAAATCGCAACTGGCATAAGTCGTATCTTTAAGTCAGGGTTTTTATCCATGAGTTTTAATACTTTTGGATAGGCGTTGTGACAATAAATGCATTGATAGTCGAATATCTCGATCATCGTGACTTTTCCAGTTGGATTGCCTTCAATAACGGCAGAAAAAGCATTTACTGAAATACCGAGAAAAATAAACAATAAAATTATTCGCATTTGTTCACCTGTCTTAAAATAGATTCAAATGATGTTGGTGCACTGCCATCGTTTTTGGGAAGTGGAATGCGTATCTTGTAAATCTCACCACCATTGGTCATCACAAACGCCTGCCCTTTTGGGAGGGAAAACAAATCATTAACCTCAACAATACTGACTTTTTCTTCTGATATTTGGTCTGAGTTGTTGGTTGTAAAAAGCTCACCATTTTGACTTTCCGATTTATCATTTGACATGGTAAATGGCACTTTGGATCGCGTTTTTATTTGCTCAACACATTTGGTAAATAATGAGGCAGTATCCTCATTACTAACACGCAACATGGTCAATGTTCCAAAATTTCCCATGAGCATTTTTGCTTTATCGGCATTTCCACTAAAAGCAGCACCCAGATCATTAATTGTTTGTGTGTAAGCTGATACTTTAATGCCCGCACCACCGGCTTTATTTAATAGGTTGACGAATTCATCACGCACAATATTGCTAAATTCATCGCAGTGAAGGCACAGCGAGCTTTGATTGGCGCCGCCTCGCGTATAAATTCTGCCGCAGAGTGATACCAAATCAGCAATGATGGCTTGCCCAACGGCTTCTGCCATATCTTGATTGGTAAGTGAATCAAGTCCGATATACACAATTTGCTTTTTAGCGATGATATTTTCCAAATGAATGATAGGTAATTCTTGATTATCGTCAAATGAGAAAACGCCTTGCGCAGAGGTTTGATTGATTTTATCAAGCACTGGACCGATACTAGCAGTAATTTTATCGTAATAGGTTTTATCCAATGTGGCGGCGTTATAAAGCGGTACGATAATGCTATCCAATAATTTTTCGAAATCTTTACCAATATGCGATTCAATATAACCCTCTAAATAACGTTTAATGGCAACTGATCTCGCCAAGGGTTCAAGCGGATTACCTTGACGATCAATGCGACTATCATTTTCGTCAATTATTTCCTGAACTTTATCTAAAAAATCAGGCTCAATTTCTGGAAATATTTTATCGACATATAAACTAAGTAAAATCTCGGGTCGCTTGATATAAAACGAGATTGTTTTGTAGTTGATAGGCTCAAATAATTCATGCAGACATTTTGCGACCACGTTTACATATTGCCAGGCAAAATCTTTAAAAACCTTCCCTTCTCCTGTTTGAGAAATAGCACTGGTTACACGACTTGCAACCTCGCTCACATTTGTAAATGATGAGAGCGGATTGTATCTAGCGCAAATGTCAGGAAATCCAAAATGCGAAATAATGAAATCATCTAATCTGCCAGCGGCTTTTGCCGCACAATACATATCTTGTATTACTTCAAAATCGCCTTTAGGATCGATCACTAAAATGGATTCACCATTTCTAATATCTTGATTGACTTTAATGGATAAATAACGTGTTTTACCAACACGCGTCATGCCAAAAATGCATTCGTGTGCATTACGATTGGATTGATTTAAAAAAACTGCTCGCTCAGACTTTGATCCAACGCCATGTATCCAAGGCTTTCCACCTATATCAGGCAATGCTTTAAATGGTGAAAATGGTATTTTGCAAAGCATCGATGCAATACCGTTTTGATTTTCACGTTCACGTTGCTGCATAAATCGATAGGCAAAACTTTTTTGCAGAAAGCGCTGATTTTGCGCCAAAGATAATAAATTTAATCGCTGACGATGCATTGGAAGCCATTTAAAGCCCCTGCCGATATATAAATATTTTTTAGAAAGAGGGACATCAGTTGTTTGCATTGAAAATGGCTTTAATACCAGCAACCTTTTTTTAAACAGAAAAATTTGCATGCCTTGATAAGCGCGAATAATGCCAAAGACAAAAAATGCCAGTGCAATGGCTTTTGAAAAGTGCTCATCAAGCACTAAAAAGTTCCAATTAATCAAAAAAATAATCGAGAAAGTAAAAGCACATAGTGAGATTAAAAATTCATAAGGTGTTCTTAAGTAATTTTCAAATGCATGCTTTGATCTCATTGCCTTTCTCTCAATATAAGTGCGTTAATAAATCAAAAATCACAATAAATGCGATCATCCAATACCGAAATTGCTTTGCTTTTTTTGTTTGTGCATTTGATAGATTAAATTTTTTGGCATCTTTGTTAACTTTAAATCCCCATCCCGCATAAATTGTGATAATGATCAAAATATGCCACAATAAAAAAGCAAGCTGATGATTTTTAATAAAATCATTAAGATCAAAAATCAGATGATGAATGCCAGCGAAATCTGAAATATTGATTGTGATAAAAAATAGAATCAGCACTATTGAAAATATAACTGTTATGGATAACAGACGATATTTAAAATCGTGCTGATTGCTATTTTTTTTATCGTTTTCTTTCATTCGAGAAGCTCATGTCTAAAAAAATTTTTATAACAGCATTTAAGGTTACAAAGTTTGTTTTATTTTATTTTTTCTATGCCTTATATCTGTGTTTTATCCTCGGATGCTTTATTTTCAGTTTAAAAAAAGAAAGTACGTCCGATAGAATTGATTCTTGCGTGCCCGATTCATGGCGATACTGAAAATTGAATATTTTGCACATATGTTTGTTTCACCTTTAAAGTAATTTTCCAATTGCTTTGTCTGCTAGGCCATTTAAACTGCCGGAACTACTATCGGAAAATGCTTTTCCGATAGAATTCCCCAGCCCAACCCCCGCAATCGACATCAACATGAGATACAACATCGGCGCATAGAAATATAATTTTGTAAAAACGTTATACATCACCAAATTATTTCCCATCGCATAAATACCGTTGTTTTGACTGGCATGAAGGGATAGCTCAAGATAATGAATAAATTTTTCAATAAAGGTCATAAACAACAGGCTGCCGATTAAAAAATAATAGGTAAAAATTACACTGATGGATCGACCCGTCATCATGCCGACAATAATAATCATCGGACCTAATGCTAATCCCAATGAAATTAAAACAGCTTGTAAAATAGGTATTTCTTGCGCGATTTCAGCACGCTTAACAACTGACATCGCAGCATCAACTGCTTGACCGACATTGGCTGCAACATTAGCTGCAACACGTTGTGCGCCGCTATTTTCCATGCCAATCGGGGTGTCTTCATCTTTCATCCATCCAGTATAGTCACGACCAAAACCCGAGTTACTGCCAACGTCATACAGCATGTCATGAGATATCACATCATCCGAGGTGACTTGTGATCCCATGTGTGTAAAACGTTTTACGTTGGCAAGATAAGCAGAGACTTCGTCCGTTAATGGCACATTGCCCAAGTGCGGATTTTGCGGATCATGCTTGCTTGCCAAATTTACTAATTTTGCTTGCAACCCATCCTGTGAATCAGTCCACCACGTTTCACAATCAGGGTATCCCCATTGTGATGGCGCAACGCCTTGCTGCTCGTTATATGCCTGATACTGTCCTGGGAATGAGTTAGCAGGAAAATCAGGCACAGGCTTGGTTGGGTAAATTTGCCCGTAATAGAGCGTTTGAAATACATGCGAGCCAATCCATGATAAATCAGTTGTACCACCGTATTCTTTCATCTCACTTTTATACTCGGATTTATCCGGTGTTTGATTGTCAAACTGTGCTTTAGCAGGTGCAAAACACTCATTTTGAAAGCGAGATATTTGATCGGATAATTTAGGCGTTAAACGCGTTGTATCAATCGTATTTTGCATTTGCTCAACATCTGTTTTACAAGGCAGAGATGTGATTGCAGCATTCGTAAATCCAGACATGCCATCAAGCACAAATCCCATCATGATTGGGATTCTTAAATCAGAATAATCTAAATTTTCAAATGCATTATCGTAAGTGGTTCCTGTGTCTCCAAATGTGGAAGTAACAGCGGAAGCGCTACAAACTGGTTTGTACGTAATCGCAGTTGCATCTAAACTCCAGGTTGGCGCTACAAATAACATCACCGTAAATACCCACAAAAAGAAATGAATAAGTACACGCCGCAGTGATGTTGCAGCACCATTTTCAATTTCTGATTCATATGGTTTTGTAATGTTTTCAAAAATCAGAATAAGCAGTGGTATAAAAATAACGCCCATCGACGCTAAAATATTAAAAAGTGCATCGAACAATTTTATACCGATTACAGTACCATATATTTCAAGCGGTCCATTTACCATCATAATTATTGATCCTTGGTATAAACAGAACCATTCACCATAGCTGGAGATTGTGTTTTATTTTGCTGCGACACAGCACTTAATTCTGATTGTGATTGGTCATTTAAAATTGTTTCTGCAGTATTAGTCATGAGTGTTTGACGCACTTTGAATTGAAATAAAATATTTTGAATATCTTGATTTAATTCATTTTCTGCGTGGTTCACAGCAGTTAATGCGGGTTTTAAATTTTGCACGCTTTGTGTTTGTGAACCTGCAATTAATAATCGTCTGAGCGTCAAGCTTTCATCAACAATATTTTGAATAGCAACATCCTGACTCCATTTGCTAATAGCAATTGCCTGATCTTGCGTATCTTTATTTCGAATACCATCGATTAATGCGGGTGTTGCCATTAATTCACTGGAGCTTACCGATTGAAGTTCAGATGCAGTTGGCGAGGAAGATTCTTGCACGATATTTTCTAAATTTTGTGCGATTGTTTTTGCACATGTGAGATTATTATCAGCTGAATCAGGACATGTTTGCACAACAGTCATCAGACCCATGCCACGATCCGTTTGCTGATTATCTGTGTTTGCAGAAATCGTGATATCACCCAACACAAGGCGCGCCCATTTTCCTGCAGCATCGGCGTTACTCCAATAACGCGATAAACCACTACTGGTTGGTGCTTGCGTTGTCTTTGAATCCAATGGAAGCGTTGGATCAACGGTGACATTAAATCCTGCAACAACCACATCGTAAATTACTTTAATCGGCACTTGATTTCCGACTGTGCCCGCAGAATTTTGCCCTTTGTGTACCCACGGCACACCGTATTGTTCAGGGTTTTTTGCGATCTGTGTTCGCACTGTATTAATATCAACAGACTGTCCCTGCTGTGCTTGCTTCGCACTATTTAACCAACCTTGAGAATCTGAAATAGCGAACCAGTTTTGATAGGGGGATTTTCCATCACGCACTGAATTGAGCGCATCCTGACAGGATTTTGTTGAAAAACGAAAAGCATCCTCAGCACCGGACATCGTATTTTCAATTAAATTATATAAATCTTTATTGGATTTTGATAATAAATACATAGGCAATGAGATAACGGCACCCGTGAGTGAGCTAATAATCGTACCTGAAATGCCTTGCAGTGAGCCTTCGATATTATTTAATGTATTGGCGATGGAAACAGAAGGATTAAAACCAGAGCAGCTGTAATCTAAATTTGTATTTGAATCACCGCCAATGACAATGACAGTTTGATTTGTAACGGGCGGTACACTAATAACAGAACCACCGCCTAATTGATAATAATAATGCGAGTTTGCGGGAATAATATCTAATGCAAGCGTGCTTTGCGTGCATGTCATTGCAGTGACCAACACAATAGATGAGATTATGTTTTTTTGATGATTTTTTTTCATTACAATGATTCCCATTTCAATATTTTTTTATCTTTTTTGTGTAGGCTTAATCGTTGTAGATGCCCATAAAAAAGTACCCTGCCCTTGCACGCATCCGCGATATCGTCTCCACACGACAAAGACATAATTACCATGTCCAGCATTAATGTCGTCTTGGTATAGCGGTGTTATTGAGGTTAGATCACTTTGACCCAATTGAATTTGATGATTGTTAGGATAAATTTCTTGCCAGATTTCATGGTCGTGATGAGTCTCTTCGATAACGTTGGAGACACTGCAATTTTTACCGCACGTGTCATTAGTAGAATTGACGACATGTAATAAATTTCTATTAGTGACTATGTCTACTGCGCGCAGAGCAATTGAGACAGATGCTTTGTAATCATTATTGCTATTAACTGACATCGTGCGTGGAAATTCATACGCCCAATGATTCATAAAACTATTGCCGATGTAATGACTAAATGGATTAAATGTTTCAGGGCGGAAACCTTCGGCAAGTCCCATCCGAGAAGGAACCGAGTCCAAATCAGATTGATAATAAGGCATAAAGCTTTGTGCATCAGATTTTAAAATAAAATAAGGAATGGAAATCGCATCAAGAGGATCACCAATCACATCAACACTCTTTGTGATTTCAGAATCTGAGTTTTCCCGACTTTCTGTAGATGCATTTCTACCATCGGTTAGCTCATCACCAGTGACACCATGCATAGCAGCATTTCCAGCTGAAAAAGATGCTTTATCTAGTGTGTCATTAGCAATATCCCAGGGATCATCACCCGTTTCGTTATAAACTGTGACAATTAAATCTGGCAAATATTCATCCCACTCTGGTTTCATGGATATTTTCGGACCTAATAGGGTCATGTGAAGCCATGCACATACACCGATCATTTTTAAGTGCAAATAAGTCGTATAATCAGAACCGACAGTCATTGCCATACTAAAAGTATTCAATGAACTTGGTGGCGAATCATCTGCAAAGGTAGTTTGAGATGATGACAAAAATAGAAATGTGAAAATTAGGATGAATAATCTCATTGGTTATTCTCTTCCTGGTAACTTTCAAACAATAATTTTGCGCGCTGTATATTATGAACACCGTAGATCACATAACGGTTATTAAAAATAATCGCTGGTAATTGCTTGATACCAGTTTCTTTTGCTTGAAACTGACAAATCGTCGATTGTGATATCGCCTTAAATTGATCCGTATATTTTGTTTTTAAACTATCTACATTGATGTTTTGCTGATTTTGAATATCACTATTTATTTTATTGATATCACTGCTAGCAATATCTAAATAACAAGGCATCACATTACCTGTATTGACGAATGGACTGCTTGAAACACCATAGGCTTGAATACTATTTGCATTGGCAACGGTAAAATAACCAAATGTCAATATGCTATAACTTATCAACATAAAAACAGCTATTAGCTTGTGCTCAATAAAAAAAGAATTTTTCATCACTGATCTCATTTGTTTTGCTTCTCATCTGCCCTGCAATATATTCAACTGCTTCCAATTCACTCACACCAAATTTCTTTTGCACTTTTTTTCTATACGCTCTTTCTGTTTGCTCTGTCATCGCAAGAGCTAACGCAATGCTCGGTGGGATATTTCTAAACAGTCCGGAAAATCGTTTGCCAATTAAAACGCTCTCGGAATAAATCCCTTGATATTTTCTGATATCTAAAATGAGTGATCGCATCTCTGTTGAAATTGGCTTAAATTTACTGACCAAATCAATTTCATCAGGCTCTAGTGACAAGCAAAGCCATGTTTCCATCATCGACAGTAATTTTTTAGATTCAATACCAGTGAAATCTTCAATATTTTGTGTACAAGGCGTTAACCAAAGTCCTATTTTTCGCGCAACTTTTGCCATCAAAATAACAAAAGCGGCAACCAAATCTGATTTAAAAAGTACGTGCGCTTCATCCATAAATAATTTCGTAGGACGACCACTAGATTTATTGGCTTCTGCAAGCGCCAATATTTTTGCAAGCAGTGACACACAAACAATATTCATTAAATCCGCATAGGATTCACTTTGCATAAATCCAAAATCAATATGTAAAAAATCAAAATCTGTTAAAGGTTCAGACGGTGTATTGATAAACTGTCCTCGAATACCTGATTTGTAATACTCAAGCCTTGTTGCAAATTTTTTAAGTCTATCGGTGATATCATCACTATTTGATGAAAGTGATAAGGTATTCATGCTTTCAATAACATGTGTTAATAGCATTTGAGGAACATGATTTTTACGGCATGTCTTCATTGCATGAATAAGTGATTTTGTAATCAAAGACAAATCTGTTGGATCAATCTTTTTTTCTTCTTGTGTTTTTCCTTGCGTAATCATCAAGCGTGTTGCAATAACCATTTCATTTAAAATATCTCGATCTTCAATACACTCAATTTCAACATCAGTTGCATCTGCATTAGTTGAATGGAGTTCTTTTATTAATTTTTCAGATCGATCATCTAAGACAATTTCTTCGATAACAGCACTATTTTGAGCCGTTAAAACGGCAGCTTCTTCCATTTCAATAATGGCTAGCGCGCGATAAGCTTCTGAATAAGGATTAATTGCAATGGGACTCATGCGATCAAATTTAATGACTTTAACGTTTTTACCGTATTTCTCTAGATATTGCGAAGACAAGTCAAATGAACCCCCCACTTCCATGGCGATAATTCTCGGATTTCGCACTGCAGCAAGCGTTAAAATCATGTTATTTAAAGTAACGGATTTTCCTGATCCCGTCGTTCCTACGATAGCCATATGGCTGTTTGCCATTTTAAATTCTGGACTTAATTCATCAAACATAAAAACTTCTCCGCCGCGATTGTAATAAATATGCAGCGGATTTTGACCATCACCAAGGGATCGACCATAAAGCGGAATTAATTTTGCAATGTCACTTCCATATTTATAACTTGATCTAAAATTTTCTTTTTTATCGAAATCATAATTAAAATTAAATGGCAGGAACCTTAAATATAAATCCTTAGGATAAATTTCCTGTTGTGTATTGGTCACTTTAAGCTGCACGGTATCCAATGCTGATTTTAAATTATTCTCAATTTTGTTTAGCTCAGCATCGCTCTCAGCACAAAAATAAATTGCTTCTGTGCTGCGAATGAGTAAATTGCCAACATCCATTTCATAACGCGCACGCTGTATATTGTCATGAATATCTTTAATCACAGTGCTTTTACCGATTGCCGCACTTTCAATGCCATCTAAATGGACATTAACTGCAAGCTTTGATTCAAATGTCATTTGAATGGTATAAATAGCGCCAGGAGGGAATTTATCAAAAATAGCATATTTTTGTGTTTGACCCATGTTCATTTCACGTGAAATAGCACCAATGGGTATCAGTCCATCTAAATCTTTAAACACCATCACTTTGTGTTTAATCCCATCGAAAATCCAACCATTATCATAAGATTCAACATTTCCAAAAAAAATATTTTGCGACGGGCTCCAACCATAAGGTTTTTCATTATTTGGGTAAGGATATTTTTGCAACAGCACATCGATATCACCATTTGTAGTGGAAGGATTTGGATTAAACCATCGCACCAACCAATCATAAAAATGTGCGCCATTTAACCGCTTTATTCGTATACCTATTTGTCTGATCTGTGTTTCAAATTTCTGACAGATAGTTTCAATTTCATTAACAACATTGGCATTAAATTTTTTATCAACGTTGTTATATCTTCTATAAATACAGATGCGAATACGTCTGATTTTTCCTCGAAATTTTAGATCAGACATTGGGTCAACAAAAATCCCATCGGCTGATGTCAATTTTTTAAAATGATCCTGCATAATTTCAAGATACTTTTGCGCAAAAGGATCATCTGCTTGATCATGTTTTTCAATGTATTTTTCAAGTGCTTTGTAAATCGGTTGCAGCGTTAGATCATCTTGTACAAATATTTGCATCACCCACGGATTATCATTTTCAAGCGGCAATAGCGCTGATAAAAGACGCGTGATTTTTTCATGTAATGATGTAATTTGCTCTTCCGGTCTTGCTTCTGTTGGCACTGATTTTATTTCATATAACGCACCGACTGATTTACCATCTTCTAAAAGTACTAAATTTTTTTCATCAGAAAATTCTAGCCATGGTAGATAATCCGAAATGGACGGCAACACTTGATATTGTTTTTCAATATCACTTTTTTTAACATTTTTAATGTTTTTAATGTTTTTAATGTTTTTAATGTTTTTAATGTTTTTAATTAATTTTTTTTCAAAAATTTTCACATCCATCCCCGGATTTGACTATTAATAAATTTCATTAGGCAGTGCAAAATGATTTCGCTTATACAAAAAAAACTCCGTTGTCATGCCAGGCTTTGGGTACGATTGTCCATTTAAACGCACAAAATGTGGATAAATGTAAATTGGCACTTCAGGATCAGGTAAGCGTTTAAATTCCGTATTCACTTTATCTGAACCCATTGATACATAAGCGCTATCATTTATTTGACTCACATTCTGCAAGCGCGCTCGAATATTGCTTTGATTATTCGCCAGATTTGCGTTTGTATTATTCGTACCCATTGATCCACTGCCCGTTTCATCCTGATAGATTTGTGACATCGTCATCGAGCCACCTTGTGGAATCATATTTTTACCAGGTGATGTACATCCACCTAACATCAACAAACTACTGCAGAGAACGATCCCGAGCAGAAAATGCATTTTTACTTTCATGACGCAATGTCCTTCCAGTTTGGTTTAAATCAATGGGTATAGTTTTTGTAATATTAAAAATTAATTGGCGAGGCTGATGGTTTAATGTTGATTTCACAAATACAACATCGACGATGTCGTTCACTCTTGCCTGATACCACGCAAGGGCTGCTTTTGAGCCTTCACTTAATGCTATTCCGCCAGCATATTTTGCTAAATCACCATCAAAAATTGTGCCTGCTGTGCCTGTTGTAATATTACTGATCGTTTGTGTTTGAGATTGGGCAACCGCACTCCCAGCCCCCGCCGCCCCACCGAATACAGCAAGACTTGCAATAACCTTGGGTGCATCGGTGATATATTTTCCAGTGATACAAGCATTGTTATAAGGATCGCTTAAATACCCGATCGAATTATCAGGGTAAACTTCTGTTGCATTTTTACCATTGCGTGTTTCTGGGTCATTTGGAAATACAACGTAATGACCGTCACGAAACACAAATAAAATTTTCATCGCATAAGCACGCGCACATCCCAGCGACATATCGCCGACAGAATATCCTTGAATGACAGTGCCTGATATTCCAGCTGGTAGCGGAATACCGTTGGCTGCAAACATATCTTTAGTGTCTTTGTAACTGATGATTGCCTTGAAGGGAAAAGCAGGTGATAACAACTGACCATTGACAGGCACCTCACCTACCAATGGACTTAAAAGCGAAACATTTGCAGCGGTTGCACCATCAGGAATCGTGTAGTACGGGATTTTGCTACTTTTTTTATTGTTTTGATCACTTGGCAATTCTGATATTTGTGATGAATTATGTGATGAAATATTTTTTGAATGAATGTTTTTTAATGCTTGCGCACTATCATTACTGGATGACAAGTCAGAAATCGTAGTGATCATCACACTTGCAGCTGTTTTACTCTCAACTGCTGAATCACCGATTTTCCCATTTACAGGATACTCTAACTTTTGGGGAGATTGAGACGCATCTGTATTATTTATATTCTTTGCATTGGTATCTGGTTTTTTATCATCGATCAGTTGTGATACATATTGCTTTAGATTTTTCATTTCCTTTTGTTGTAATGTTTTATTTTCTGATTCTAATTGCTTATTTTCATCAATCAGCTTTTTTTCGCTTTGATCTTCCGCTTGCTGTCTTGCAACGATGCTTTTTAACACTTCATTGTTAGTGTCACCCGATGCCACATCAAATGCTTGATGCGTTGTTGCATTAGTATTGTTATTTTTATTACTGTCTGCGTTGCTTGGGTGATCTGCCATTCTTGTAAAACCGATAAATAGCATTGCACCAATAACACTAAAAATAACGATTAATTTTTTGTTACCCTGTATTTTAATCATCTGTGTACTCTTTCATTTGATTTAGCGCATCGTTAAATGGTTCATTTGAAACCAAAAAAACAGTACTTCTATCGTTATTGCCACCCTTTGGATTGATAATTCGACTCGGATAAAAACTTGCAGCAATAAAATTACCATTGATATTTCTGGGATTAAGTAATATTTTTTCATCCCAGTTATTTTTTAATAAAACAGCTGTAACATATAAATTGCCCGCATTCCAAGAAATAAGCGGCATCGCCATGACACTCTTATCATCAAATAAATCGACACTCTGCTGTGTTTCCATTGGCACTCGCGTTATTGAATTGTTATGAGAAATTAAACGTTGTGGCGCATACAGATGCTGTATCGCATAACGCATCAATGTCACATCATTGACGGATTGAATATTGTTTTGATCTTGATTAGCATTCGTTGAGACTGTGTTTTGGCTTTTATTATCAGAAAGCACCACTGAAACAGGCGTATCACTGACACTACCTTGAGCTGATAAATCCACCAAAATAACTTGCCCAGTGCTTGAAAGTGTAAAATCAAGGCGAATAGATCTGAATTCTTTTTTAGCTTTGATATATAAAAATCCAGCATTATTTTGAATCGAAACTTTATCCGTTGTTAAGCGAGCATTCGAATTATTAAGCGTGACTGACCCTGGAAATTTAAGAATACGTTCTTGACCAACAGGAACTGAAAACGCAATCGGTATACCGTCCCACACAACATGATCATATTGCACATCATTTACCACCATATTAGATGAGGGTGATACATCTAATGCAAATGCATTAAAACCAATGATGCAAAATAATAAAAATAGCAATGTAAGTTTTATAAAAAATTTTTTCATTGTCATTTACCTAACTGCCTAAATAATCGTTTTAATCCGGTAAGGTTGTTGATTAAACCCACTGATCACTAAACTCCATGGATTGACGGAAATGGATGCATTCACACGCGACACCAACATGGGATAGTCCATAATAACATTCTTAATCACAGAGCCTTCGAGCGTTTCAACAATTTGTAAATGCATATTAACTAGCCAAGTTCCGTCACCTAATACCGTCACATCGGATGGTTTGTATCCCATGCCAGATGCTCCAGACATAATGCGATCTCGTGATAACTCTCCGTTGGCAGCACGATCAGTATTGTCTTTTTGAAGCTCTTGATAGAAAGAGGCTGACAAGTAATTGCGATATGAATTAATGTTTTTTTCATATTGTGTGCTGCCTGCATTACTCCAGCTGTTAATTGATGTAAAAATTTGAAAAGCAAAGGCATACACAACTGATTTTGGAATATGCTCTGGATTAATCATTGCACCATGCGATAAATCAGGTGGAACATAAACACGGAGTCGATTGGGCGCACTCATTAATCCAATCGCTAAAAATAAATTCATCACAATTAAAAGTGCGATAAAAGCCCATAAATATTTTATCGACGTGTTTTTTTGATCTAAGATTTTCCAGGAATTAAATATCATTTTGTACTTCTCCTGGTTATCCAAGTGCCTTCTCGAACAACGTATGGTATGTTTATTCCAAATTGTTCATGCAGTACTTGTTTGAAACGTAATTTTAAAAATCCAGGCGCTCTGTCTTGTCTTAACTTTCCGATGTAACTGGCAGTTCTTTTTATAAATACAAAAAATGTCAGTAAGCAACATAATAAAAACAGCAATAAAAACGCGCCAACAAAACCACCTAAATACTTAGATGTAATAGCAGCAATAACGCAAATGATCGGAATTTCAATAGCTGCATAGCTACACAAAATAATGCCCATTTCTTCCAATGTGCACCCATAAAAAGATGCGTTTTTATGCGTTAAATATTTAGAGCTGGCATTGTCTTGATACTGTGACATATCGTTTACATCCTAAAATTAGAACGAGTAAGTACGTACTTGGTTTAATAAATAAAGAATTGATCCACCGACAACAATCGCTGTTGCTGAAATAATAATCGCTTCTTTTAATGGCTCAAATTTTCTAAGCTCTCTTGCTTCTTTCACGCCACTCACAACAGATGAAATACTGATCCACAAAATGGTTATAGCTCCAAATATCAGCACTATCGGAATTATTTCTTGCTGAAAAATTGTCAATATTGTTTGTGCATAACTGCTCCCAGAGGATGTTTGATCATTGGTTGAAACGGGGATAATCGGGTCTGCAAAACTTGCTTGTGATGCAAGCACTAAAAATAGCACTGACATTATTTTTGAATAGAGCATCGTTATGCATTTTTTTACTTTTTTTATTTTTTTTATACGTCTCATTTTATTCTCCCAAAAATATTCCATATAGCCAAAATCATGTGTAGTAAATAACAACGCCAATTGAAACATAAACACAAACAGCGATTGAAAACTCGACCATGGACTCATACAAAGACCGTTTTTTACTCTTGATCGTTCCAATAAAAATCAGCAATAACCAAATGGTTGTTGTCACGCCAATTAGAAATAAAACACAATGGCAGAAAGATGTTGCTGACATGCCATTGGTTGCCGCGCTAAAAGCTTGTGATTGACTATCACTCATCTCAAACATACTTAATCGTCCGCTAAATTGGTTGTGTTATTTGTGTTAGCTTTACTAATCTGATTAGTTCCACTTGTTACATTTTGTGTATTGCTAGAATCTACAAAATCATTGCTCAATGGTTTGATTGTACGGGGATCGACTGGAGTTCTGTTAATGGCTGCAACCACCGCATATTGTATTGATTTAATGTCATCGCTTAAACCCGCATGTGTAACACCATTTGCATCTGTCCAGCTATTAAAATGTATTTTTACCCTGGGATTTTCAGACTGTTCTTGCTGTGCTTGATTGATCAGTGGTCGTATTGCTTCTAATTGCTCTGCGATTTGCGCTAATGTTTGTTTCATTTGTTCACTATCCGCAAAACTGGCGCTACAGTATGTAGTCATCAATACCATCAATATAATAAAAATCTGTCTCATAAATTCCTCGTTATAAATATTTTTTTAAATTTGATGTTGCACTGCGGCAATACATTAGTAATAAAACGCTCAATAAAACCACAACCCATTCTGGACTAATAAAAATCGGGCATATTAAATATAAAAAAATAATGATGCTTGATGCTTGAATTAACTTATCAGACACTTTATGAAACATCAGTGTAGACTCGCGCCCACCTTCGCTTGTTCGAATATAACGAGACACTAAACCATCACTTGTTCCTAAAATAATAAAAGCCATAAAGACAAGTGTTGATGCAAAAACACTCGTCAGTTTTGCAAAAATAATTTTTATTGTATCCACTGAGATGACTTCTATTTTAGTAATAAATTTCTTTATCAAATGCACTTTGTTTTCAATTGAAATGTTCAATTTATGATTAGTAAAATAGGTTGAAAAATTAAACGGGTTATTTTTAATTATTTTGTGAATATTATTTTTTTCAATGTAAATTTCACGAGTATCAATATTTGAAAGCGCATCATATTCAGACAATGCGCCCTTATCTCTATTAAAAATATTTTGAATTTGTAATTGATATTGGTAGTCAAGGGTGTAGATCAATGTTTGATACCCTTGCCTATCCCACACATAAGCGTTAACACATACCATAGTAATAAATCCAAAAAATACAGCGTTTATCATTCCAAAAGTAAACTTTGTAACCGCACCTTCATGACCTGCGACAGCGGTGTTTTTATGTTTTTCATAAGGATTTTCTGATCGACGTGTCATTGTTCGACCCAGCCATTTCTAATTAAAAACGGGTAATGTGTCGTACCAATAATCCGATCCAAGCCTTTCAAATCAGTTGCAATAAGCTTTATACCTAATCTGCTTTCAACCGCTTGTGTTTGTTCTTTGTTTTGAACATTAGTAATAATGCCGATTGCATCAATATTCTTTAAATATTCTTTGTTGGTCGATGCCCAGCGAAGTGACTGTTGATCATCACCAATGACAAATAATGGCACCGTATCAAAGAAACCTTTTTTAATTTGATGTTTTACGACAACACCTGGTGTAAATACGCTGTTATCAGGATATCCAACATCATTTGCGCTAATGGTTTTCTGATCCAATTTTTGTTTTTGATCGCTGATTAAATTCATAATCTTCTCCGTATTTGGAACATGAACATTTTTTAAATATCTGTCTGATAGCACTGTATTTCCTGTATCTTTAATCACAATCAACTCAGCAGTTGCAGTGCAACAAACGCCAATCGTAAGCAGGGTACAAATTGTGCAAAGCGTCATTGTCTGTTTCATCGTTAAAACCTACTCGTGCTTACAAAACGGCTATTGCCATCACGCACCAAAATTAAAAGCGGTAATGCGTGATTTGTTTTTAATAATTGAAATTGATCATTGCCAAAATTTAGCGTAATTTTTTGTGATTTAACCAATTCAGGTGGTATGTTTTGATCGCGCGCCCACATTTCAAGATTTGATTTTGTTATTTTATTGCCAATAAAAAACACATTCAGTGACACATCTTTATTTTTTTGAAGCGATCCCAGAAGCGATGCGATAATGGGTCTGACCTCATCATCAGGATGAATAAAAAACATTAATTTATCGCCAGATTGCAATACAACTGGCTTGTAATTGTATGGTGAGAATTTTTGCTCATTGAATTTTCTAACGATAGGCAATTTTAATTTTTCTTTTAATACAACTGCCGCCCTATTGTACGCAGTGACATACGCCAAATATTTTGACATGTATTGAATCTGCTGTTGCGCATCCAGCTGCGCATATTTATTGCGTGTCGCATCACTTCTTGCATTAAATCCTAATATTTCAACCGGGGTTGCTTTTTTGGCGTAGACAATTTCACCGCCCAATGGACTTTGAACTGACTCAGTTCCATAAAAATACCCACTTTGATTTTGCATCAATGACAAATATCTTTTTTCTTCAGAGTCCGATAAACCCCACACCAATGCTTGATGCTGCTCTGCAGGCGTTAATTTAATTGCATCAGGATTTTGATCACTGGTGATATCGTCCTGAAAATGTTCTGGCAGTCTGTTGTGAAATTCACTGTTTGGATCAGCTTTACCAGGACTAAATAGCCAGCCTAAACTACTGGCATCAGCATTTTGAGCACCTATCAAAATACATATAAGCAATGCTGTTTTTTTGAAAAATTGAACCTTACTCATCTCATGAATTCCACTTATTTTATTGATAATATCCTTTATCGCTATCAAGGTTAGTAATTACAACGCCATCTAATTTTTTTACACGGCGCACTTGATTATCCTTAAGTACTGCAACACGTTCTTTGAGTGCTCTATTCTCTTTTATTAAATGTTGCTCTTTATGCGTCGCATGCGCAGTCAATCCACCAATCATTACAGCCAATATAATAATTAATCCCCACATCTTTTTAGTCCTTGGAACCTGGTACGTTATTCAAATCAATTTTGACGTAATTTTTTGCCTTGTTTTCAAATGTTGCTTTTTGATCATTCGTATTTGCTTTTACTAACCTCCATCCCGCCAGAGATTCGTTGATCTCTAACGGGGCTATGTGATTTTCATAGTTAATCGTCACAATATCGTTTTCTTGAATGTTATCGATGCTCATTACTTGAAATGGCAAGTTTGACGCCGGAATCACCGTGTGATGCACATTTTGTTGTTTAATCTCAGAAAGCGTATTTTTAATCGTTTTTAATTGTGTGTTTAATTGATCATTACCTTGTGTAATTTGTGCTGTAATCGCATTGTCATCTTTTTGTGTAATCTGATTAATTTGCGTAATCAATGACGCGACCGTTGATTTAATAGTATCAATATCAACATAAGCATCTTTTTTTGAAAGTGACGATTCGATATTGGCTAATTTATCTGAGATATCGTTTAGCTGATTCTGCATCATGTTTTTAGACGCAGTCACAACTGCTGCGTTATTCTTAATGATCATATTAGCGTTATTAATTTCTTTTTTATTAACGGGTAATTTTAAAACGAAAATAGCAAGTGCCAAAATTACAACTGCAATAATTATTATTTTAATATTCCGTGATGATATTTTTATTTTAGAATAAACACCTACTGTATTTTCTGTGGTGGATGCTTCGTTTATTGTATTTTCATTTTCTTCACGCATTTAAATTCTCTCCTAATGCTTGCTTGATAGATGCTCTTACCTTGAAGTTAACAAGGCGATGCAACGGGTCTTGTTCAAGCCGATATACTTGCTCACCCATTAATACTTCTAATGCCGATTGAATTGGCATTGGTCCTAATTTTCTATCTGTAATCGGCAGGGGCTGCTGCAATGTCGCTTTGACTGTGTGATTCAAGTGTGGCGCTAATTGGTAACCACTGGTTACCAGCACTTGATTAACAGCATCCCCTACCGTTACAACCGACTCTTGAAAAATAAACGTTGAAACTGCTAATAATGGATTAATCTCTGCATTAGTTGGTGTGTCTTTTTCTGTGACATAACGGCTCATTTGCACGCTTGTGTTGGTATCTTGTGTGTTTATGCTTGCGTCTGAATTTGAAAAGTCATTGTTGACTGTTTTTATTGTATCGACTTGCAAAGGTTTATTTTTTGGCTGTGTTTTATGATCAATTAATGCAGGCGATGAACAGCCGGATAAAATCACTATCGATGCAGCCATAATTAACAGTTTAATTTTCATATTTTCCTAATTCCCATCCACCTGTTTTTTTTGATTAATGTCGTAGATATTGGTAAAGGGTGATCTTATTTTTGCGAGCTTTTTTTTGGCTTCTTGTAAAATGGCATTAAAATTTTCTGCTTCACTTTTGTTGCCTTTTTCAAGCGCCCAAGCCACCATTTTTTGCCAATGAGCGCAATCAAGCTCCGCCTCATTTGCTTCTTGACGAATCTGATCGATTTCATTTTTTTCCTGTGTTTCTTTGATTTCAATCATGCCAACAGGTGTATTCCATCCACGTTCTTTGATCGTTTTTTTGATCGTGTTGAGTTTTTTTGCAAAATCGCGACCTGCATATGAAAACGATGCGCTTGATAAAATCACGTATTGAATTTCTTGCGACAATTGCGCTAAATCGATGCCAGCGAAATTGCAAAGCTCAGCAGCAGTGTTTTGAATTACAGCAACCTGCATTCGTGTTAATGTTTCGCCAATAACAGCATCAGATTCTTCAAGATTTAATTTTTTTGAAAAAACAGCAGCAGCAGATTTTAATTGTTCACAATCTGACAATGCGTTTTGAAAATCGCCTTCGCCTGCTGCTGTAATCTTTGTAGAATTATTTGTAGTAATCTTTGTTGTATTCTCTGTATATGTACTACGTTCTATCGCATCACCTACTACGTTAGAATGTACCCCCTCATACGTCCTATCGTACCCCCTACTACGTTCTATCGTAGTAGGTGGTACGTTGGATGAAATCAGCACAGTAGCTTCCTCATTACTTGCAAAATCATCATCAGATTCAGTGATTTCTGCTGAATAATCTTGCTGATCCGTATTGTGATCAAGCGCTGCTATTGCTGATGGAATAGGTGCAACAAAAAGTACGTTGTTCATGACACCCATTGCGGTGTCTATCGTTTTGAGCCTTTTGATAATCAATTCGGCATCTTCCAAACGCTTTAATGCGTCAGCAATTTGCCGTTTGTTATAACCAAACTGTTGTGAAAATGCTGAAAGGCTTCTTTGAAGCATGTCAGCTCTGAATTTCTTTTTATAACCGATCAATCGACCCGTTTTTTCATCTTTGATTTCAATAGGTCGATACCAATAAACAATATCTGCCAGTATTACTATACCGAGCAGATCAGGCGCACCATTTTTGAAGGTGATTTTGGAATACCAGGTATGCGGGATGATGTTGCCAGTGAGATTGAGCTGGCGGACGCTTTCCAACGTGTTGTTGAGATTGTAGTTCATTTCTACCTACGTCCATTTAAGTTTGTTCAAAAATATTCATTAAAATGTGCTTATATGTACATGAAAAAATAAGTAAATTTTTTCTTTATTTTTTTATAAACACATATAAACTGTGCTTTAAAGAACACACACAATGCTATGTTCTTTAAGGAACATAGTCAACGATTTTTATTATTATTTTTAGTCTGAGAAATGTACATATGTTGGTAGAATGCTTTATTTTGACAGGAATAAAAAAATGAGCTCAGCTACACAGACATATCACAATAATATCCACTTAGTGCTTCGTGATTTGATTGATCGGAAAACAAAAAGGGATCAGAAAAACTTCACGATTTATCAATTAGCAAAAGCAATTAATGTCCCCCACTCGATACTTGTGAAGTTAATGCATGCTGACCCAACTAAACGTGTATGCAACCCAAGAATTGATACACTTTCAAAAATAATTGATTTTTTTAGAAACGATGGTTTTGATATTGCTATTGATGATCTACTCTCAGGAATTAAATCAAATCCTATTATTGATGTCCCAAGTCAATCAGCCAATGCATTTTCAGAAATAAAATCTATTCCGATTTATCAGATTAGTGCTGGTATTAAAAACAATATCGGAACAATTGAAACAAAACTAACATCTTCCTCTGGTAATTTTATTGCGCTTCTATCAGATGAAGATATCAAGCCTATGTTTAAAAAAGGCTCTATTTTTATAGTTGACACCCTTGCAACCCCTGAAAACGACACCTTGGTTGCTGTTGAGCTTGATGATTACAACAGAATACTAATACGAAAATTTTATATTAAAAAAAATAAGAAGATACTTGCGTCATATGATGAAAATATTTTACCGATTGAATTAACAAAAAAAGAAAAATATCGATTTATTGGTGT
This sequence comes from Gammaproteobacteria bacterium RIFCSPHIGHO2_12_FULL_37_14, assembly GCA_001801485.1. Next base: position 11,972 of record MGXV01000073.1, on the reverse strand, counting down.
AGTAGTTCAAGTAAATGCTAAAACATAAAATTTTTTAGGTGAAAAAAATGTTAAATGGACTGTTAACTAAAATTGAAAGGGTGTTGTCCTTTTACCTTGGTATAGAAAAAGAAGAGGCGCACCCCGCTACAGTTCAAGTTGTTCTTGATAAGGTTGTCATTACAAATACATATTCCTATAAGCGCCACAGAGTAAAGGAATCATGGGAAAAATTTTTAGACTCCTCTATTAAAAACACACCTCCAGAAGATTGCACTAAGCTTGGTTTGGCAATTGGAAAAGCAATTGCCAAAAATCTTGTTATTTCTTTCGAAAAAACAAAAATAGTGAAAAGAGATTCATAGTGACTAAAAGTTCCTCTAAATCATCCATTATAGAAAACCACCCGAAGTATTTATGGTTTTTGATACTTTCTTATTCGATGATAATAGCGATATCAAATTGGTTTGATGCCAGATTGATTGAAATATTTAAAATGGTAATTTCGCCAGGGACTTTGATTTTTCCAATAACATTTCTATTGTCAGATATGATCACAGAAGTTTATGGATATAAGCACGCAAGAAGAGCGATTTGGTCTGCATTTTTGTTTAATGTGATTTTTGTTGGATATGGGCAAATTCTAATACATTTACCCAACCCAAGCTTTGCAACTGATAATGCAGTTTTTAATAAATTAATAGCTGCAAATATATTTATTATTCTAGGATCATTTTCAAGCTACATTATTTCTGAACCAATGAATTCATTTATATTAGCTAAATTAAAAAATAAACATAAAGGTAAGTATATTGGAATTCGATTTGTATCATCAACAATTGCTGCATCAGCCATAGACAGTGTTGTATTCGCATCGATTGCTTTTTGCAAAATCTATTCAATGCACGATATTATGAAAATAATTTTTGATATATGGGTAACCAAAACTGTTATTGAAATTTTAGGATTACCGTTTTCAATTCGGTTAGCAAAGTTTCTCAAAAAAAGCGAGAAACTTGATATTTATGATTACGATACAAATTTCAATCCTGTGAGTTTAGAAGCATCTTATAGTTCAGAAAATAATAAATATAAATAATGGGTAAATATATGAAAAAAGCAGTTGTATTATTGTCAGGCGGATTAGATTCAACAACATGTTTGGCGATAGCGAAAAATCAAGGTTATTCTTGCTACGCACTAAGCTTCGATTATGGTCAAAAACATCGCGCAGAACTAGAAGCTGCAAGAAACATTGCGAGAAAATTTCATGCTGAAAGACATGAAATTGTTTCTTTATCTATTGGCTCTCTGGGAGGATCAGCACTAACAGATAAATCAATCGACGTCCCAAATTATATGTCTTCAAATGAAATTCCAGTAACTTATGTTCCAGCTAGAAATACGGTGTTTTTATCAATTGCATTAGGTTGGGCAGAAATATTGGAGGCAGAAGCAATCTTCATAGGCGTTACTGCAGTTGATTATTCTGGATATCCGGACTGCAGACCAGAGTATATAGCTGCATTTCAAAATCTTGCCAATTTGGCGACAAAAGTAGGTGTAGAAGGTCAGCAAATTAAAATCGAAGCCCCTTTGATTAAACTGAGTAAAGCTGAAATTATTCAAGCTGGGCATGAACTCAACATTGACTATTCATTTACTGTTTCATGTTATAAAGCAAATACTGATGGAGAAGCCTGTGGTGAATGCGATAGCTGCTTTCTTCGTAAAAAAGGATTTTTAGATGCAATGATTGCAGATCAAACAAAATATCAAGCGTGCATCAATTAATATTTTCTAGTCAAAAATTAAATTAAAAAAGTTTTATAAACAAATTAAGGATTTTCATATGAGAGCAAGTCAAGGTGATACTCATGACGGTAAAAATCAAGAAAGTTATAGCGTAAATGCTAAAGAACATGATTCGCTTAGTTTAAATTCAACGTTATATTTAGCCTATAGGGATGTTGGTGTGTTAATCGAGCGTCACCTCTTCTCAAAACTTCCGAGTGGCAAACTCAAATTTTTAGATTATGGATGCGGTGTTGGATTAAGCACGCAAATAATATTACATCATCTTAAAAAAAATCCTAATTATGATATTGAGGTTACTGGGGTTGATATTAACGAAGCTAATCTTTTGTTAGCCAAAGAAAAACTGCCACAAGTTGCATTCAAACGTATATCACCACAAAGCGGATTTGATCAAACAGAAAAATTTGATCTCATTACTTGTAATTTCGTTTTAGTGGAAATGAAAGAAGCGCAAATGCTTCTTGTATTGGAAGCATTAAAAAATATTTTATCAGAAAATGGCATCCTAATTGTTACGAACCCGACCGGGAGAGCGTATCGACCTGAAAATCACTGGTTTACTTTCAATAATCAATTCACGGAAAATGTGCCCACCAGAAAAAAAGAGGGGAGCGAAAAGTTAAGATACATCGAAGACCAACCGGTCAAAATGCAAGTATTTGCTTCAGCAGGTAGCGATCAAAGTTTTACATTTTTCGATTATTTTCATTCAGGATCAGCCTATAGAAGAACTTATACTGCTGCTGGCCTGAAACTTTTGGAAACTCATAAACCAACTGGTAAACCGGATGATAAAATTGCTTGGTGCGCTGAAGCTGAGGTTCCTCCGTATAAACTGCATATTCTTGGGCGTTAACAAATGAGTCTCTATTATATCTCAACAGACAAACTTCTTTTAAACAAAGAAAAAATTTGGCGTTTGCTCAGCGATTGTTTTTGATCAAAAAATATTCCTATTGAATATGTATTGAGATTCATTAAATTTTCGCTGTGTTTTGGTGTCTATCAAAAAAGTGATAATGACTTAATTTGCTTTGGTCGTGTTATTTCTGACTACACAACCTATGCCTATATTTGCGATGTCGTGATTGATGTTTTACAGCGAAAAAAGGATTGGCAATCAACTAATAAAAGAAATAATGTCACATCCTGATTTACAAGGCTTAAAAACATAGTCATTGCGAACCTCAGAAGAAGCAAGAAAAATTTATTTAAAAAATGGATTTAAAATAGCAAATCATCCAGAAACGCAACTTGAGATAAATGTTTTGGATATTTATACTTATCCAAATTTTTGTAATCTTCATATGACTGAAACAGAAATATTAAAATAGTATATTAGGCAATGTTTTTTAATCTGTTTTAACTATTATTTACGTCTAATATTTCATTAATTGCGGAAATTACGAGCCATGACTTTTCTTTTTGAATATAATGATCTGTTTTATTTGCGGTAATATACTGTGATTTATTAGACATTGCTGCCAATTCTGCTTGCCACTTTGCCCACTGTATTTTATTGGCTTTAGAATTGTATATGCTGCTTAGCTTTCCATGAATTGTTGCCGATAAAACAATCAATGGAGTATTCGGAAAAACCGGTGCTTTTTTGACTTCATTTTCGCTTGCGGGAATTCCTAATGCATCGAGATAATAATAAGCCCTTTTGCTTGGTAATGGATCATTAAGATTTTGATTAGGACTCATGGAATCTACCAATACGACACCGCTCACTTCTTTTGGATATTCGCGTGCAAAGAGCTGAACATACAAACCACCAACTGAATGCCCAACTAAAATGTAAGGCGGATTTAAATGCATTTTTTGCAGTAATTCCTTTAAATTACTAACAACAATTTGTGCAGTTTGTGCCTGAGTTGTGTTTTTTAAAAATTTACTTTTTTCTGTACCGGCGCGATCGTATAAAACAACGGTTGCATGTTTTGCGATAAATGGCGCTACTTTTGACCAAACATTAACCCCATTACCTAAGCCTGATTCAAAAACAACCGTAGGACCTTTACCATAAGACACTGCATAAATCGACGCATTATTAATATGATAATATTTTCCAAATGGAATTGGACTTGCAAAATTAACCGACGAAAAAAATAATGCTATAAAAAGTAAATAGCATTTAAAAAGTGCTTTCGTCATTTAATTACTCAATTCGTTATTTGATATCGGTGGCAGCGGCGCATTTAAATTCGCGTTACCAATGGGTATGTCACCGTATGAATAGGGGTTCACACCTTCGATACAGGCGATATTGATACCATATTGATTTGGATTACTTCTGCGTTTGTGATGCGTATAAATACCGCATGTTTTACAAAAATAATGTTCAGCGACTTTGGTATTCCACTGATACAGTGTTAAATTATCCTGACCTTTAGTAACCTTCAAATGAGTGACAGGAACCATTGCCATCACAGCGCCTTTACGCTTACAAAGCGAACAATCACAGCGACGGATATTTTCCAATCCATTATCAAACTGAACAGCGACTTCAATTGCGCCACAATGACATTTTAAAATTCTTTGTTCTGACATATTTCATCCAATAATTTTCGTTATTTCTGGCGCTATTTTTTCTGCAAAAATCTTATGCCCTTCTTCATCAAAATGAAGTCCATCAACTTCACTAAACTCAACGTAGGGTGCCATATTAAAATAATAACAGTCGTTCTGCTTTGCCATTTTGGAAATATGCGCATCAAATTCTTTTGATCTTTTTACGCCATTTTCAAACATATTTTTATCGCCGTAAAATTCACCCGCGTTATCATGTGTTAATGTCGGATAACCAACCAATAAAATTTTCGGCGGTGATTGCATTCCTCTTCCATATTTTGTGGACTGAATCATATGAGTTAATTCCGACAATCCATTCACAATATCATCAACCGAACGATTAAAGATTTTTTTTAGATCATTCCCGCCAAGCATTAGCACAACTAAATCCAGCGGAGAATGCGTATACAAACACGGCAACAAATAATTTTTACCATTACGCTCTGGTGGGATGTCTGAATCAACATTGGTTGTTCGACCATTCAACCCTTCTTCAATAACATAATAATCATCGCCCAATAATTTTTGCAGACGTCCCGTCCAACGAATATCCCTGGGATATCGCTCCATGTACTGCGTCTGCAAATTAAATTTGCCAGCAATATAACCCCAGGTGTTTGAATCGCCATAGCACAAGATTGTTTTGGTCATTTTTTATTTCTTCATAACTTACAATAATCGAATTGCACGCTTTGCTACATTTGCGACATCTGCTACTTTTCATATACAGCGCCACGAAGTTGCTACATTTCGCCCTGTACTCCACACAGATTTTTGCTACATATCCCAATAATTCAAACGTAATAACATTAATAAGTTACATAATGTTATTACTTTATTTAACTTAATCTTATTTTTGGCGGTCTTCCAAGTGGCATTTTTTCAAGTCTACCTGATACTTTTTCAAGCTCATCATCAGATAATTCGGACACCATCATCAAGCCGATTCTCAAAACTTCGCCTTCTCCCAAAACAACTCTTCGATTAAGCGCCTTATTTTTTACCTGCTCAATAAGCGAAAGCTCGGATTCTGGCATAGAAAACGTTTTTCTAATAACACGGGCAAATGAAATTTGAGTAGCTTCAGAAACAGATTGAACAACCGCTTCTGTTTGTTTTGCAACAACACCAAGCGTTTGGTCAGCCATGTTAAATCTATCAGATGCTTTTTCTTCAATTTCCGCTTTATCTCTCGGCGCAATTTTATTTTTAAAACCTGACATATCATATTTACCCATGGACTTCTTCCTTTTCTTTTAATCGTGATTCAACTAACGGTTTTTGTAAAAATGCGATGACTTCGTCTGTTAAGCGCTCTATCTCATCAATAGCAGATTCAGCTTTTTTCTTAAGCGAATGCACTGTTGAGCCTGTTAAAAATGTTTCTGGATAATGTGTTCGTTTGTGTAAACGCGTTTCTGCTTGCGGCATATTGAAGTCAGGCAGAAGATCGATCACTTCATTTGTTAAAATTGTTTTTGATTCAACTCTATTAAGAACAAGCAGGCTTCTTAAATTTTCATTCATAACTTGAGCGTCTTCAATCGTGTCTCTAATTTTTACAGCCGCTGCCATATTTAATCCATCTGGAATAAATGGTATCAGCGCTAAATCCGCAACAAGTAAAACACTCTTAGAAATACCTGAGTCAGCAGCTGGGGGGCAATCAATTAGAATATATTCATAGTCATCATAATATTTTTTAATTTCTTGATGAATTTTTCTGCCGGCTGCAGCGAGATTAAAAACTTTTGCGGGAAATGGATTGCCTTCTGGCGCCATTGACGCCCACTCCACCGCTGAATTTTGACTGTCTCCATCAATCACCAAAACATTTTTCCCTCTTAATGCCAACGTACCACCCATTTGCATGGTTACTGTTGTTTTGCCAGACCCACCCTTCTGGTTTAATATTGCAATTATCTTTGCGGGCATCACTCACTCCTTGTTATATATGTAACCATATAAACTATATTATCTTAAAAATAAGATATGTAAAGTAAATAAGTTAAATACTTTTTTTACTTTACATAACTTATGTATAATATATAATAATAAAGATTCATTGCCAAGAAACTCTAGGCTTGAGAATATATTTTTTTAGACATGGAATGCATATGGATAATGAGCAAAAAAAAGGACTCAGTTTTCAAGATCGCGCTGGAATAATTACTCCAGTTATCGATTATAAAATCTCAAAATTAATTGCTGAATCCATAGCATCTGAAAATGACGATATCGATAGAAATGGTTCGTTTGGTTATATGGCAAGAGCCCTTGTGCAAGCGTCTATGCCGCACAAAACAGTGAAATCACCCTCTTTTAAAAGAAAAAATGGCAACTATTCATTGGTGATAACAGCAAATCCAGATGTGGGTATACCTTACGGATCAATACCACGACTCATAATGATATGGATTACAACAGAAGCGGTTCGAAAAAAATCACGTGAGCTTGTTTTAAACCACAGCTTAAGTTCTTTTATGTCTGAACTTGGTATACCACGAACAGGCGCCTATATTGAACGCTTTAAAGATCAAATTAAAAGATTGTTTTCATGCTCAATCTCATGCACTTATGATGATGGTGATACATGGCAAATAGAAAATGTTAAAACCGTAAAAAGAGCAAGTCTAACTTGGGCGCCTCAAAAGGATGGCACATCAAAAACAAATGAATCCGTATTGTTGCTGGATACAGACTTTTTTAATGAAATTATAAATAGCCCAGTACCAATCGACATGAATGTCATTAAAAAACTCAAGAATTCGAGTTTAGCTTTAGATATTTATTCTTGGCTAACATACCGAATGAGCTATCTTTCAAAAATGACAAAAATCTCATGGGAATCCCTGCACAATCAATTCGGGTCTAATTACGCGCAGGACAAGTCAGGAAGATTTGCGTTTAAGAAAAAATTTTCAGAGCAAATGGTCAAGGTTCTTGCGTTATACCCGGATGCAAATATTCAAAAAAACGAGAATGGGCTCACCCTACTCCCTTCAAAAACGCACATTAAAAAATTACCTGGCGCAACATATGCGGCATCACCAAAAAAGATTGAAAGCCCAGTAAGCTAGTTAGATTTAATGCGTACTTCTGGTCGACAAAAAAATATATTTTCTCGATAGAATCTTGTTTTTTACAACTTCCAATACCACTCATCAATAATAATGTTACATAATTTATATATATTAATAAATTTATTTTATTTATTTAATGAATCCATGATTTCTTTAGATGGTGTAAATTTTATGGTTATTTTTTCCGGTATGACAATCGTCTCGCCTGTTTTTGGGTTAACACCATTTCTTTGTTTTCTTTTTTTAACCTCAAATTTTCCAATTTCTGGCAAGTGCAACTTATCATTAACTGACAGCAAGGATGATTTTAAGGCTTCAACAAACACTTTATACACCCCGCTCGCTACCTCATTTTTAAAGTCGCCATATTTTTCTAAATTCAGTATAAATTCTTTTTTATTCATAAAATCTCAATAAAATTAATAAATTATTTAAATTAAATACTATTTATATATTTTAAATGTTCGATAATAGCTGGGATTTATAAAATGTAAATTTAAATTAATTGCTATGTCAATACGCCATTGTGACAGAAAAGCTAAAAAATGACCAGAATTCTTTATAAATCAACTTATTGGTTTTGTTTTATGTAAATTAAATATGTTTGTTAATTTAAATAAATTATTAAATTTAATAATATTAAAAATATTTATTTTAAGTAAATTATGTATTTTTATTATGATAAATATATTATTTAACTTATTTATTAAAAGCAGATCACAGAAATGATGCGTATGATTGGTCGACCTTTTAATGCGGCTTTCTCGTATGATGCGCAATATCTAGTAATACAATTAAGTTAAATAAATTAATAAATTTAAATATGCTATTTAATGTAAACAACATATTAAAAGTAACTAACCACGGAAATTACTGTTTGGTTTAGCTTTGCTTGCTTAAATTAATAAAATAACGCACTTTAATATAATAGGTTATTTAAATTAAATAACTTAAATATATTATTACAATTAAAATTTATTACGGATACTAATACCTATGCTCGAAGAATGCGTATGTTTGGTCGACCAAATATGTAAAATGCGTCAAAAAATATATCTGCATAAATTAATTAATTTAAATAACATATTATTAACTGGATTGGCGATTAAAATACCAGTAAATATAAGCAAATCTGCGTACCTTTGGTCGACCGCTGCACTGAATTTTCGGGCTCTAATGCTAAAACTATCATAAAGTTATAAAAACTAGTTAGAGACGAGTCTGCGTATGTTTGGTCGACCTTTTTACTCATTTTCCTGATGCGATGCGGAAAAAGTAGAGTGGGGCATAATCTGTGGAATTAAGTTAACCATCATATTTCAATTAGGGTTCACCATACATCATAATTTACATCGGTTAATGCGTACGTTTGGTCGACGTTTGTGTTATTTTTTCAGATCTGATGCGGAAAATTATCATTAAGTTATGTATATTTTGTAATTTAAATATATTATTTAATTTATTTAACACAAAAGCCGACCAAAGAAATTCTGCGTATGATTGGTCGACCTTTTGATTCATTTTGCCGATGGAATCAGAAATAGTAAATAATTGTATTAATTTAAATATATTATTTAATGTAAATAATATTAATAGCAGGTAAACATAATAATATCTAAATTGCATATATGACAATAAAAGTATTTAACTTTAATAATTTAAATAAATTATTAAAGTTAAATAAGATTAAAATTCTAGTAGTTACTTATAATTAATACGTATGTTTGGTCGACCTTTTGATTCACTTTCCTGATGCGATGCAGAAAAGTAGTGGGAAGCGCAATATTGGGCAAAGCATATTATTTGGTTCAAATACCATCAAACATCACTAACAATCATAATCATCTATGCAATAAAACAAAAACAATACATTTTGACTATTTAATTTATTTAACTTTAATAATTTAAATATGTTATTTAAATTAAAATCAATAAGAATACTAGTGGTTACGCCAAATTGATGCGTATGTTTGGTCGACCTGATATGCGAAAAGCATTAAAAACTCATATTCATAAATTAATTAATTTAAATAACATATTTAAATTAATCAGGCTGTTGATAACCCTGTTAATTACAATAGTTATTCGCGTACGTTTGGTCGACCAAAATATCGAAAAAATGCGTACATTTGGTCGGCGTTTTGCGTATGATTGGTCGACATTTTGCGTATGATTGGTCGACCGAAACATATATAATACATTGATATTTAATATTTTCTCAGCGGTGCCTGTAGTACCTATATTACCTATATAAATATAAATACCTATAGTTATCCGTTTTGTTTTGTGAATAACGCGATGCGTTATTCACAAAACAAAACGGACAATCACAATTTTTTAAATTTAAATAAAAAATGATCAATTTTTGATCACACTATAAAATTAAATTTTTGTAGGAGCTTTAAAAACAATATGCCTGTGGATAAGATGTTTCACGAGGAACATAGACAATTATCCTGTGGTGGCTAACAACTACTTCCCTATAATCTATTGCACACAAATTTTACTCTCCCGAAGGCAATTAGTGGAGTGGAATAGGGTAGGGAAGTACCATGTATAGTTGAATTCAAAGAAATTAAAAGATAATAGTAAATAATTTATTAAATGTATTTACATTTATTGAAAACCGCTTTAGGATAAAAAATATCAAGTCAAAATTTCTTGATTAAAGCGTTGCATAAAATTGTTCTAGCAATTTTATGCAACTAACCACCACACATACACGGAGTAAGTGCAATGGCTAACCGCAATATATCTGAAAAACCCATTCAATCGCAATTTCTAAATGACCAAATTTCCGCAAGCGAACGCTTGTCGATTTGCAGTTTTAATTGTGATTCTCCAAAACATCCTGTGACACGGTATCGATCTGAAAGAAAAAACCGAAAAGCCTTTCGGCAATTTTTTTACAGCTCAAAAACCGTATTGGGCTAAACAATTATTTTAATTATTGTGCCGCTTATTGTCACAGGAGTGTCAAATGGAAACGTATCACGCAATTTCGCCGATTGAGCCAACTTCGCAGCAACCTCTGCTGTCGGTGCAGTCAATTCAACCAAAACCATTTATTGGTAATCATACATACGATGGTTATAAAGCGAAGCAGAGTGTATTTTACGATCTGCACGCACTGTCTCGTCTGCGCGAAGTATTTTTGATTGTAATGATCGCTGTTTCCATTTGGACACTGGTATCGCTCATTGAATTAAAGCCCGCTGCGCAATACGGCTGGGCTTTTTTTCTAAATCTCTGTTTTGGAAAAATGAGTTATTCTGCACCGCTTTTGTTTGCCTATGTTGGATGCGCGTTGTATTCGCATTGGCGGGATACATGTCAAGGCGGACACACGTTGATATTAAAACTTATTGGCGCGTTTTTACTCTTCCTATCGATAGATTCAATCACTCGATGTGGCGAATGCGGAGTCTCTTTATCGCATTTGTTTTCTTGGATTTTGATTTTAACCATTTTGCTGTCCAGCATTTTTTTAATGACCAAATTATCTTGTTTTGATATCGCTATCTTTGTTCGTGATGCTGCATCCGAATTTTTTGCAAACAGAGTGAGCAGGGCAGTTTACTACCCCGTTGAAACTCACCGACCTTATCAATATCAATCAACACAATCTGACATAATAAGACGAGAGCCGACTGTTATCATGCCAACACCTATTTTTAACACAGGCTTTCAATACACACAGGATTCAACTGCAAAACAACTGACCGACTGTTTGCAACATTTTGATATTCGCGCAACAGTTGTTGGCAAAGAAGTTGGACCCGTTATCACGCGCTATGAGATTAATTTGGCAAACGGCATCAAATCATCAACGCTGTGTAATTTACACAAAGAAATTGCGCGCAGTATGCGTGTTCAAGATGTGCGTATTGTCGAAGTAATTCCTGGCAAGCCATATGTCGGCGTCGAGCTTGGAAACGACCAACGCGAAGTTTTTTCATTTTCCGATTTAAAATACAAACTCGATCAATGTAGTGATATGCAATTGCCGTTGTTGCTTGGTAAAAATACGACTGGCTCTGATGTGAAAATCGTCGATTTGCACGACATGCCACATTTGCTCGTCGCGGGTTCCACCCAGTCCGGTAAAACCAATTTGCTGCAATCGATGCTGATGAGTTTAACTTATCAGCTCTCAGCCTCCGAGCTCAAAATTATACTCGTGGATGTAAAACGTCTAGCCTTTACGCAATGGAAAAATATCCCACATCTACTACATCCCATTGTTACTGATGGCGACGCTGCGATTAGCGCTTTGACCTGGTGTGTGGACGAGATGAACCGACGTTACGAATTAATGGAGCATGATCCATCACACGTTTTTGCAAAACTAATTGTTTTGATCGATGAGTTTGGCGACCTCATCATGACCCACAAAAACGAAGTCGAAACCGCTGTCACACGTTTAGCACAAAAAGCGCGTCAAAGTGGCATCCATTTAATTTTATCAACGCAACGACCCACAGCAGATATTATCACCGGACACATCAAGACCAACAT